>NZ_JBVISU010000018.1:109477-166921 GCF_055575355.1 Amycolatopsis sp. NPDC034160
GTTGCGCTTGGGGAGGGTGGGTGGGGGGTGGGGTTTGGGTCAAACCCCCGACCCCCCCCCCACGACCACCCTGACCCACCCCTCACCGGAAGCCTCAGACGCCACGTTTGCCTCACCCCCCAATAACCCTCATTGCCACTCACGAGCCGGGAGACCGAAGGATGCCTTCCGCGAGGCCCGGCGCAACGTCGCGAGTACGGCGGGCCCCAGCACCAGGATCGCCACCGCGTTGGTGATCGCCCGCCCGGTATCCCATCCGGCCGTCGAAGTCAGCAGCGTGAACACGGCGAACCGGTGCAGATTCTCCAGCACCGGGGCGCCGGGCACGTAGGAGATGTGGCCGTCGTGGTACGGCACTTCGGCGGCGGTGATGAACGGCCAGAACCACAGGTTCATCAAGAATCCGAACACATACGCGACGAAGATCCCGTAGCCGACCAGCATCGCGATCTCGGCCTTGCCGGTGACACGGCGCGGCAGCAGTCCCGCGCCCATCCCGATCCACGCCGAGCACATCATCTGGAACGGCAACCACGGCCCGACGCCGGCGGTCAGCAACGCGGAAGCGAACATCGACGTACAGCCCAGCACGAAACCGAATCCGGGCCCGAGCACCCGCCCTGCCAGCACCAGGATGAAGAACACGGTCTCGATCCCCGCGGTCCCCGCCCCCAGTGGACGCAACGCCGCGTTCACCGCCGAAAGCACCCCGAGCATCGCGAGGGCCTTGGAATCCATGCCCCCTTCGGACATCTCGGCCAGCACGATGACGATCAGGACCGGGAGGAGCCCGATGAACACGAACGGCGCGTCCGTGCTGTGCTGCGTCGCCTGCGGTTCGACGCGGACCAGGAGCGGCCACAGGAACATCATCGATCCCGCGAGCGACGCGAGCGCGAGCACCAGCGCCGAGCGCGGCCCCAGCCGGACCGCGGGCGCGGTGGTCACCCGACCTCCTGTGCGAGCGCCGAGCGGACGTCGTCGACGGTGAGCCACGGTTCGCCGAGGATCTTGGCGACCTGCGTCGCGAACGCCGGCGAGCCGCCCAGCACCTCGGCGGTCGGGCCGTCGGAGACGATCTCTCCTTCCGCCATCACGACGACGCGCCGCGCGACCGTCGCGACGAACTCGACGTCGTGCGTGGCCACGACGACCGCTTTGCCCTCGGCGGTCAGTGACGCGATCATCTGCGCCAGCGCGGCTTTCGCCGTGTAGTCGAGGCCTCGGGTGGGTTCGTCCAGCAGCATGATCCGGGGCGCGGCCGACAACTGCACCGCGAGCACGAGCGCGAGCCGTTGCCCCTCCGAGAGGTCGCGCGGATGCGAGTCGGGATCGATCCCCGGAGCGAGCCTGTCGAGCAGCGCGCGGCAACAACCCGGTTCCGCCCCCGATTCCGCGTCGGCGGCCTCGCATTCGGCGGCGACGGTCTGCAGGTAGAGCAGGTTGCTCGCGGTCTGCGGCACCATTCCGACGAGTGCGCGGGCCGCCGAGCTGCTCAACGTCTTCGGATCCTTGCCCTCGACGGTGACCTTGCCGCCCTGCCGTGGGCCCGAGCCCTGTACCGCCCACAGCAGCGACGACTTGCCGGATCCGTTGCGGCCCATCATCGCCAGCACCTCGCCCGCCCGCAGGGCGAGATCGATCTCCCGCACCGCGACCTTCGGCCCGTACCGGACCACGATCCCGGACGCGGCGAGCACCTCCTCGCCCTCACTCGCGGTCCGGACCGGCGGAGTCCCCAGTGACAGCGAGGAAGCGCGTCGGCGGGCATCGCGCACCGTCATCGGCAGCGGATCCCATCCCGCCATTCGTCCTAATTGGACGATGGGCGGCGCGATGGGCATGTCCCTCAGCACCTCGGGCGGCGGGCCGTCCACCACTCCCCCGGTACCCGGAAGGTAGATCATCCGGTCCGCGAACGGGATGACGCGTTCCATGCGGTGTTCGGCCATCAGCACCGTCGTGCCGAGGTCCTCGACCAGCCTGGCCAGCGTCGCCAGCACCTCCTCGGCCGCGGTCGGGTCCAGCGCGGACGTCGGTTCGTCCAGCACGAGCACCTTCGGATGGGTGGTGAGCACCGAGCCGATCGCCACTCGCTGCTGCTGCCCGCCGGACAGGGTCCGCAACGCGCGCCTGCGCAGTTCCGCGATGCCGAGGAGGTCCAGCGTCTCCTCGACGCGGCGGCGCATCACCTGCGGATCGAGGCCGAGCTGTTCCATGCCGTACGCCAATTCGTCCTCGACGGTGTCGGTGACGAAGCCCGCGAGCGGGTCCTGTCCGACCACGCCGACCAGATGAGCGAACTCGCGTGGCGGCCGCGACCTCGTCGTGACGCCGTCGACGGACACCGTGCCTTCGAGATGGCCGCCGGTGAAATGCGGGACGAGGCCGTTGATCGTGCCGAGCAGCGTCGATTTGCCCGCCCCGGTCTGGCCGGCGAAGAGCACGAGTTCGCCCTCACCGATGGACAGCGTCACGTCGGACAGCACCGGTTCGGAGCGGCCGCGGTAAGTGAAGGAGACCTGATTCAGTTCGATCATGCGTGCACTTCTTCTTCGAGCGCGGCGTACGGAGGTTCGGGGACCGGGGTGAGGAAGGCGGGCAGCACTCCGGCCAGTACCCCGAACAACGGCCCCCACGACAGCGACGGCCAGGACAGGTGGAGCAGCGACGGGTTGAGGTCCATCGGGTTCACGCTGGAGGTCATGAACAGGACGCCCGCGACCCCGATTCCGCTCGCGGCGACGACGAGTTCCGCCAGGTGCCAGCGATCGGTCCGGTAGCAGGTGCGCTGGACCCGTTTGCCCGCGGACCAGAATCCGGCGAGCCCGATCACCACGCCGGCGGAAAGCACCGGTGCGGCCAGGAATCTGGGGGTCGAGCCGTCCAAAGTGGCGTAAACGCCGACGCAGACCCCGAGCAGGCCGACGATCATCAGCGTGCCGGTCAGCAGCCGGGCGCGCGCTTCGAGCGTCCCCGCCCGTCCGTAGCCGCGCGAGTCCATCGAGGCGGCGAGCTGCAGCGAGCGGGACAGCGCGTCCTCCAGGACCGGGATCAGAACGGCGTGCAAGGCCTTCATCTTCTTGCCCGAACCGCCCCGCAGTTTGCGGGCACGCCGGACCCGCAGCACGCTCTCGGCCAGCTGCGGGAACACCGACAGCGCGACGATCACCGCGGTACCCACCTCGTACAACGCGGGCGGCATCGCCTTGAGCAGGCGTTTCGGGTTCGCCAGCGCGTTGGCCGCGCCGAGGCAGATCACCATCGCGGCCAGCCGCATCCCGTCGTAGAGCCCGCCCAGCAACGATTCCGCGGAAACGTCGCCGAACAGCCGGATACCCGCCGCCCACGCGGGCAGCGGGATTTCGGGCAGCCGCAGGATGATCGTGGAGCCTTCGGCACCGCCGAACACCAACCGGAAGAACACCCGGACCGCCACGATGATCGCGCCGAGGTAGAGGTAGAGCCGGAACGCCAAGGCCCACGGAGCCTCGGTGCGCCGGGCCACGACGACGTATCCCGCGACCGCCACAATGGTCAGCAGCAGCCACGGATTCGTCGTCCTGGCCGCCGCGACGGCGAGGCCCAGCGCCCACACCCACCAGGCGGCCGGATGCAGGTCGCGCGGCAGGAAGTACGACGTCATCAGTTTCCCTGTGCGCGTTTACGGCTGCGTGCCACCAGGAATCCGGCCACGCACAACGCCAGGACGGCCGCGACCGCCGCCCAGGGTGCCCAGTCGCTCGCACCGGATTCGTGGTCGATCATCGCGGTGACGTCCTCGGCGTTCTCCCCACCGGTGAACGCGACGTTGCCCGAAGGGTCGTTCGCCTTCGGCCGCGCCGACGCGCTCGGACGCGGCTTGGGCGGCGGCAGCGCGCCGGCACTTTGCCCCGCGGCAGGCGGCTCGCCCGCACCCTGGCCCGCGGTCGGTTGTTCCCCTTGGCCCGGCTCCTGCCCGTTTCCGGCCTGCGGCCGTTGGCCCTGCCGTTCGGCGGGATCACCGGTGGCCGGCTTCGCCTCCTCAGGTGGCGCGCAGGGCTGGCTCTCGGTACCCGGTCGCACCGCGGAGATCCGCGGGACCGGGTTGTTCGCCGTGGTGGCGTTCAGCGAGAATGACCAGCCCTCGAACCCGCCGGGGATGAAGTCACGGTTCTTCACCCCCCATTGGCTGTAGTCCCACGCGCAGTTGTTCGAAGCTTGCCAATAGGACCAGTACGCCCCGACGGGAGGCGTGTCGACGCACATCTCGCGGTACTGCTCGCGCCCGGCGACCGGAAGCTGCTCGGTCGCGGACGGCCGGTTCTCGATCCGGCAGACGAACGACTCACCCCAGCGCTGCACACCGGCGATCTGGAAACCCGCGCCCTTGAGCGCGTCCAGCCCGGTGCCGCGGGTGGGCTGGGGATTGCAGCGCACGATGGTCGTGCCGCCGAGCTGCTGGAAGTCGACGACCACGGTGACCCCGGTGCCGTCCTTGCAGAAGCCGGGATGCCCCTTGCCCTGGTCGATCGCGTGCGCGGACGGCGAAGTGGCGACGATCAGGAAGATCGCCGCCACCGCACCGAAGATACTCCTCATTGGACGGTGCGAGCCGGGTTCGACGGCGTGACCCCGGGCGGCGGGTTGGTCGAAGAGGACTTGTTCAGCGAGAACGACCAGCCTTCGAAGCCGCCGGGAACGACGGTGCGGTTGAGCGCGCCCTGGCTGCTGTAGGTCCATGCGGAACCGGAACCGTCGGCGTACCAGTAACCCCAGTACGCGACCGGCGACGGGGTGAGCACGCACGCTTCCTTGTAGTTCGGGTTGGTCGAGAGCGGAAGGGTTTCCGTCGCGGCCGGGCGGCCCTCCAGGCGGCAGACGAAACCGAGGCCCCACTTCGCGGTGCCGGCGACGGCGATTCCCGCGTCCTGCAAGGCTTTGATGCCGGTGCGGGCGGTGCCGGGGCTGGCGTTGGGCGAGCAGCGCGTGATCGTCGGCGCGGCGGTGCCGCCGTTGCCGTCCAGTTCCTGGAAGTCGACGACGACGGTGACCCCGGTGCGGGCGTCGGCGCCGGTGCAGACCCCGTTGTAGCCCTTGGCCGGGTCGACCGCCTGCGCGGTCGCGGGTACGGCGATCGTCAGTCCGATGAGGACGGACGTGACGGCGAGCAGTTTTCTCATGACGAGACCCCCTTGGTCTTGATGAATCGGCGAAGCAGGAAAATTAAGGCGATCGCCGCGAGCAGCAGCGATCCGGCCAGTCCGGTCAGGCCCCACATCAGCCAGGACGGCCAGGCGGGCTGAGCGGTGGCTTGCAACTGTGTGCCGGAAGCGGCGTCGGCTTCCGAAAGCGGCAGCCGGAGCGCGGGCGACAACGGCGAATCGGCGGCGGTGAGCCACGACCGGCCCGCGACACCCGGCGCGGCGGCCAGGCTCGTCGCAAAATCGGTGAATCCGCCGTCGGCCTGTACGAGCTTGGCCAGCGAACGCGCGGTGCCGCTCGCGTCCAGCCCCGCCACTTGCCGGGCGGCGGCCACCGAAGCGCTGAGCGCGACGTCCGGTTGCCCCGCCTCGCCGGTCACCAATCCCTCGCCGGTCGGCCGGACGCCGAGCGCCTTCACCGCGGAGACCACGGCCGACACGCGCCGCTCGGACCAGCCGTCCGGTCGTTTCGTGGCGGGTGCGGCGTCGGTGAACGGCCGGGCGGCCAGCGCCGTGACCGCCGAGGCCGTCGCGTCGAGATCGCCGGAGCCGCACTCGATGGTGTCGAGGTGCTTCGGGAACGTGCCGTCGGCGCACTGGCGTGAAAGGAGCAGTTCGACCGCGGCACCGGGATCGGCGGCGGTGGCGAGGAGGGCCCACGTGTGGCGTTCGACCGTCTCGTCCGCGTCGGCGAAGGAACCGGTATCGGTGAATGTGCCGTCCTCGCTACGGAGTTTCACCAGCTCGGCCCGCAACTGAAGCGCGAGGTCGGCCGACTTCGCGAACTCGGCGACGAGCACGAGCTTCGCGAGCGGTTCGGCGTAGGACGCCCCACCTTGTTCATACGGTGCGCCGTGCGCGTAGGCCTGCACGGCTTCCGGCGTGAGCAGGAATCGCGACGCGCGAACGACCGCGTCCGGCTGCTCGTCCAGTGCCCGCAACGCGAGTACGAGATCCGCGGTGGCGTCGTAATCGACGTAGGTCTTGCCGTCCTCGGTGACCTCGACGTGGTCGCCGCCGGTCAGGTGGTTCGCCAGGTAGGCGCCCAGCCGGGCGGCGGGTGTCGCCGCGGACGGCGAGACCACCGTGCCTGGGGCCGCCTTCAGCACGGTGGTCTTCTTCGGTGCCGACGTGCTGTTCTTTTGCGCGCGTGCGGTTTTCGGCTTGGCCATCGGCGGTGTGACGGTGATCGTGGCCGGTTCCGCCACGCTGCTCGCCGGCGGCGGCCCGGCGCCCTTCGCCAGCGCGTAGAACCCGGTCTGCGCCAGCCCGAGCGAGGCCTGGGCGCCGGAGCGGATCCACGTGTCGAGCCCGCTGATCCCGGTGGTGCGCGCGGCTTCGTAAGCCGCCGGATCGTAAGCGATCGCGCCGAGATCGCGGGCGAGGGAGTTCCCGGCGTCGGCCGCGGCGGTCGCCTGCGCGGACTTGAGGAAACGCACCCCGCGGTCCACCGCCGCATCCGCGCCGCCGGCGTCGGCGAGCGCTTGGACGATCAGGCCGGTGCTGTTGGTGTTCGGGGCTTCAGTGCCGACGCCGCCACCCCAGCCGCCGTCCGCGCTTTGGTGCGCGGTGAGCCAGGAGACGGTTCTGGCGATCGGCCCGTCGAGCCCGGTCGCACCCGCCTTCCGCGCGGCCACCAGTGCCGACAGCGCGAGTCCGGTGGCGTCGCCGTCCGGCGAGGACTGGTCGAACGGCTTGCCCTCGTCACAGGTCGAGATCTTGAAGCCACCCGGCTTGACGTGGTCGCCGACCTCGGTCGTCTTGACTTCGCCGAAGAACACGCGGAAGTAGCCCTCGGAACACTGCTGGGTCAGCAGTTTGTCGATGGCGAGCCGATCGTTCTCACCCGCCGCCGCGAGCCCGATGACACCGAGCGCCTGCGCGAACATGTTGGCGTTGTTGGTCACGGCGTCGGCCAGAGCGGGGTCTTTCGAGTAATCGCTGACCCGGCCCTTGTCGGGGCCCTTGCGCATGATCGCGGCCTTGGTCTCGGCGACCATGTCGTGGCCGTCGAAGTTTCGCGGGTCGCGGCCGGAGATCTGGGCGGCGACCAGCGTTTTCGCCACCGCGCCGCCGACGATGACCGCGTCGTACCCGGCACCGGGGACCAACCCGTCCCAGGTGAAGAAGTCGGTGGCGTGTCCCTGGTCGTCGAGGAACTTCACGATCGGTTCGGCGCGCGTCCCTTCGCCCGACGCGTACATCGCGAACAGCACGTCGAGCATCAGCCCGTGGTCGGGCAACGCCCCGCCGTGGGGATCGTCCAGGGTGCCGTCCGGCTTCAGTTTCGTCGCGAGCCAGCGGGAATTCGCCTGCGCCGCGTCACGGTCGCTCGCGGCCGTCGCCGTGCCCGTGAGCAGCGCGGCGACCAGGCCGACGCTGACGGCGAAGGACAAGGCGGCCAGATATCCGCGGCGCATGTACTCCTCCTTTGCGGGCACGAAGGAGGACAGGCGCGGACGCCGCGGTCACCCCTGTTTATCGCGACAGTGGTTCGGACTTCTGGTCGTTCATCCGCCCGTTCGGTATCCCGGCTCGCCCCGGTTAAGGGGCCCACGGTTGCGCGACAGCGCCGGATTTCGACCGGCTTCCCCGTCACGGGCGGCGGTGTTGAGTTGTCGAGCCCGCCGAGGTTAACACCCGATCACCGGCGGCAGGCACCGCTGACCAGGTCGTTGCCAGGATCACATCGCCGCTCGCGCCCGGCGGTACCGCGGGACCCCGCGAGGATGAGACTCTTCGGATCGTCCGATTCAGCGCGGTCGTGGGGGAAGTCCGGTGAGAGTCCGGCGCTGTCCCGCAACGGTATGCCTTCCCGGCGAGCCCGGTCACCCACGTCGCGCGGTGTCACCACCGACTCCTGTCGTGGAAATGCGGGAAAGGGTTCTCATGAGACGTTTGGTCCTCGCCGTCGCCATGCTGTGCGGCATCGGGCTGGTCGCCGCTCCGGCGGCCGCGGCCACCCAGAACAAGGCGGACGCCGCCGCGGGCTGGCTCGCCAGGCAGCTGATCGACGGGGAACGGTTCGAAGCCGACTTCGGCGGCCAGAAGTTCCCCGACCAGGGCCTGACGATCGACGCCGTCTTCGCGTTCGCCGCCGCCGGGGTGTCGGACACGAACGCGGGCAAGGCGATCGCGTGGCTGGCGAAGCCGGAGATCACCACCGGCTACATCGGAAGCGGCAACGAGGCGTACGCGGGCGCGCACGCCAAACTGATGCTCGCCGCGCAGATCCGGGGCGAGAACCCGGCGTCGTTCGGCGGCGCCGACCTGAAGGCGGGGCTGCTCTCGCTGCTCACGCCGTCCGGCCGGTTCTCCGACCGGTCCGGATTCGGTGACTACTCCAACGCTCTTTCGCAGTCGCTCGCGTTGCTCGCGCTAGACCGCACTCCCGGCGGTGCTCCAGCGTCCGCCGTCACCTTCCTCGCGGGCGCGCAATGCGCGGACGGCGGTTTCCCGCAGAACTTCGGCGAGGAGACGTGCACGAGCGACGTCGACGCGACCGCGACGGTCGTGCAGGCGTTGCGCGCCACCGGTGACGCGGTGAACGCCGCCGAAGGCACCGCGTGGCTGGTCACCAAGCAGCACGCGAACGGCGGTTTCGGCTTCGGCACCAACGCGCCCAACGCCAACAGCACCGGCCTCGCCGCCCAAGCGCTGGCGGGTCACCGTCCCGCCGCCGCGGTCAAGGCCCGCGAATTCCTGCGTTCGCTGCAGATCGGCTGCACCGGCGCGGCGGCGGACCGCGGCGCGATCGCCTACGACGCCACCGGCCTGAACCCGTCGACCGCCCCGCGCGCGACCGCGCAGGCGATCCTCGGCCTGGCGAGGGTTCCGTTGAGCGACCTGCACGGCGACGGCCGTCCGCAGGCGCCGGTGCTCGCCTGCCCCCGCGTTTAGTCCTCTAAATGCGGTGAACGCGCAGCCCACCTCCCGCATCTAGAGGACTAAACGCGGCAGGTGGGGCCCGTGCGGCCCTGATTCTGGGAGCCAACCGGGCTTCAGTGTCCACAAAGGACACATAGTGGCGACTGGATGCCCGATTGGCATCACTTTGTCCGATTCCACGCGGGGTCGTGAGTGATAATGAGGGTTAGAAGACCCAAATCACTCACGACCCCACCGCGAAACCGCGCAAACCGCCTGAAACGGGCGTCAAAGTCGCGAGAAGTGTCTCTTATGGACAGTCAAGAGCCGGCTGATCCTCGCCGGGTGTGACGAGGTGGCGACGGTGAAGGAATCGGGACGTCGAGTGTCCCGATTCCTTCACCGTCGATCTCGGCATCCGCTGAACCGTCACCCTCGCGCAGGTCAGGGTAGGGAAGGAGGCCTTCACGGAGACGAGACGGCATGCCTACCCTCGCATTTAGTCCTCTAAATGCGGTGAACGCGCAGCCCACCTCCCGCGTTTAGTCCTCTAAATGCGCGGGTCACGCGTCGGTGACGCGGCGCGCGAGTTCCACGCGTGAGCGCACGCCCAGCGCGGTGAAGATGTTGCGCAGGTGGTGATCGACGGTCCGGTGGCTGATCACCAGCCGCCGCGCGATCTCCTTGTTCGTCTCCCCCGCCGCGACCAGCCGGGTGATGGCGTCTTGCTGCGGGGTGAGCCCAGCGAGCGATCGGTGCGGCGTGGAGACGGTCTCGCCGGTCGCCCGCAGCCCGGCGCGGGCCCGTTCGGCGAACCGGGTCGCGCCGACGCTTTCGAAGCCGCGCAAGGCATCGCGGAACTGATCGCGCGCGTCCCGGGTCCGCCGGTGACGGCGCAGCGACGTGGCATACGCGAAGCGGGTCCTGGCGAGCTCCACCGCACCGCCTGCCCGACGGTGAGCTTCGATGGCCCGCTGAAATTGTTGTTCTCCCACGGCGGGGTCCGTCGCGGTCAGCGCGTGACATCGGTGGCTCAGCGCGAGCCAGCAGGGTTCCGCGCCGGCCAGCGTCCACTGGTCGAACACCGCCAGCGCCGTGAGCGCACGTTCGGGCCGCCCGGCGAGCACGGCGGCTTCGACCAGTTGCGGGGTGGCGAGCACGCGAATCACCGGCTGGTCGCCGGAAACCCCCGACGCGAGGTCTTCGAGCCTGCTCAGCGCGTCGTCCGGCCGGTCGTCCGCGAGGTCGAGGCAGGCGTTCGCCCACGCGGCGACGGCGGCGGGCCTGCCGAGACCGCGTTCGGCGATCCCCTCGGTGGCCTCGTCCAGTTCGGGGGCCCGTTCACCCAGGAGCGCGGCGGCGAGCCCGAGCAGGGTGAGGTGCTCCATCCGCAGGTTGTGCGGCGCGAGCAGGCCCTCACGCGACGCCGCCCGTGCGCACGGGATGCGGTCGAGCGCGATGGCCGAAAGCGAGAGGTAGATCAGCGCCCACGGCAGTTCCGCGTGCCGTCTGCCGAGCCGCGCGCGGCTCACGGCCGCCGCCGCGTACTCGTGGGCTCGTTCGGCGTGTCCACGCGCGAAGGCGGCTTCGGCGGCCCAGACGGCTCCGGCGACGTCGTCGTCGGCCATCCCCCTGCGGACGGCGTCATCCAACGGCTCGACGGCGTCGTCGTGACGGCCCGCGTAGACCGAAGTGAGACCGCTGAAATGCGAGAAGGCCAGCCCCTCTCCGGCGGGGACCGTCCGCGCCAGTTTCCGGTACCCGCTCAGGTCGCCGCCGAGCCGCCGTGCCTCGCCCGCCATCAGGAGTGCCTCGGCCGGATCGGGCAGCAGTTCCGCCGCCGTGCCCAGTTCATGGGTGGCGACCGCGGGATCGCCGTCGCGCAGTTCGATCTCTCCGTGCAGCAACGCCACGGCGCCCGGTTCGGCGTCGACCCGCGACAGCAACAGCCGTGCCCAGCCCGGCCTGCCCGCCTGCCAGGCGGCGTCGGCGGCGGCCAGCAACCTGGTCGCCCGCACCCGTGGGTCGGCGGTCAAGGCGGCGGCGCGTTCGAGCTGACGCGCCGAAGCCGCGTGATCCGCCGCGGGTGCGGCGGCGAGCGCGTCGGCGAGGGGCACGGACGGCGCGTCGGTCGCCATCGCGCGGTGCCAGAGCACCTCCGGCCCTTCACCGTCGGAAGCCAGCCGCGCGTGCGCCGCCCGGCGATCCGCCGGTGACGCCGCCGCGGACCACGTCGCTTGAGTCACCACGCTCGCCGCGGAATCCAGGAAACCGGCCAAGAACCGGACGCGTTCGCCCGAGGGCATCGCGTCCAGCCGGGCCGCGTAACCCGCCAGCCGTTCCCGCAGGACCGGCGACACCGGCTCCCGGCCCGCGGCCTGCGCCGGGGTGAGCTGCGCCGCCAACGCGACCAGGTCCGCCGGGTTCCCGCCGCCCAGTTCGACCAGCTGCGGACGCACCCCGCCGGGCACGCCTCGGTCGCGCAGCAGCAGATCCGCCGCTTCATCGGTCAGCGGGGCCAGTTCCACGCACTCGAACTCGTCGGATCCGGACCGTGACGCGAGCACCATCCCGACCGAGGATCCGGCCAGCCTCCGGGCCGCGAAACCCAACGCCGCCAAGGACTCCGCGTCGACCCATTGCGCGTCGTCCACCCAGCAGATCGCCGGTTCCGGAAGCTCGCTCAGCCGCCGATACGCTTCCTCGCCGCCGGAGACCGCGGCCCCGAAGAGGCGGTGCAGCGCCCCGAACGGCAGCGACCGCTCCGCCCGCATCCCCCGCACGCCGAGCAGGCGGACACCGGACGCGCCACGCAGCTCAGTGAGCAGCGCCGATTTGCCGAGGCCTTCCGCGCCGCGGACCAGCACGGCCTGCCCGGCGACCGACCGCAGCCCACCGAAGAGGTCGTCCCTGCCCCGCAGCGGGTACACGACGTCCCGGACGGGCATCGGCGCCTCCTCGAAATCCCCCTCGATGAAACACCAGGCGCAAGTGTTTCACAAGGTCTTCACGGGAAGGTCTTTCACGGGATCTTGCTCGGCACCCGGCCTTCCACGAGTGCGCCGAGCAGCGTCGACGCCGCGTCGAGATCGGGTGTCCGTGCCGCGAGGACGTCCGAATACAGGAACGCCTCCCCCAGCCGGACGATCGCGTAGCAGAGGCTGTCCAGGCTGACCGCGGGCACGAATCCGCCGTCGTCGACGTCGCGGCGCAGCAGGTCGACGTGCGCCGCGATCACCCTCGGCTGGACCCGCCCGTGCGGGTCGGTGAGCAGCCGGATCGCCAGCACCGGCTCGTCGTCGAGGAAGCGCCGGAACCCGGTGCTCGCCGCCAGTGCCGACCGGTAGTCGCGCATGATCGCGAGACAGCGCAGTTCACCCGCCGCATTGCGCACCACATCGCCCTCTTCGCGCTCCCAGGTGCGCACGGCGGCCGTCAGGGTGCGCTCGGACAGGTAATAGAGGGCATCACCCAGCAGGTCTTCCCGGTTGCCGACGCGACGGAACAGGGTGCTGCGCGAGATGCCAAGGTCTTGGGCGAAGGCGGAGGTGTCGACGCGGAGTCCGCGGTCGATCCACCGCGCCGCCGTGCGGACTATGTCCTCGGCTGAGGGATTCACGATCGCCGATCGTACGGGCGGTGAGCCCGGCGGGCGTGGCCGCGGACGAAGACTGGCGATTTCACCGATGCAGCCCCCGGTGCCCGTTTGCCACAGTCCATCACCACGGACTGTGTTCAATGGCGAACGGAGAGGGCACTATGCGTAATACGACCCGGATCCTTTGTGGACTGGCGACGGTCGCCGCGCTCGCTATCGCTCCAACGGCGCACGCGGCCGACAACCCCTACGAGCGGGGGCCGGCCCCGACGGAAAGCAGCATCGAAGCCTCCCGCGGCTCGTTCGCGGTGTCCGAGGTTTCGGTCTCCCGCGTTTCCGTCACCGGTTTCGGCGGCGGCACCATCTACTACCCGACCAGCACCGCGCAGGGCACCTTCGGCGCTGTCGCCGTCTCGCCGGGCTACACCGCGAGCCAGTCGAGCATCGCGTGGATCGGCCCGCGGCTGGCGTCGCAAGGTTTCGTCGTGTTCACCATCGACACCAACTCGATCTACGACCAGCCCGAGAGCCGGGGCAACCAGCTACTGGCCGCCCTCGACTACCTGACCCAGCGCAGCACCGTCCGCTCGCGCATCGACAACACCCGCCTCGCGGTCGCGGGGCACTCGATGGGCGGCGGCGGCTCGCTCGAGGCGGCACAGGATCGGCCGTCGCTGCAGGCGGCCGTCCCGCTCGCGCCGTGGAACACGCAGAAGTCGTGGTCCTCGCTGCGGGTGCCGACGTTCATCATCGGCGGTGAATCCGACAGCGTCGCACCGGTGTCTTCGCATTCGATCCCGTTCTACACCAGCATTCCCGCCTCGGCGGAGAAGGCGTACATGGAACTGGACAACGCGAGCCACTTCTTCCCGAACACCTCGAACACGACCATGGCCAAGTACACGATCTCGTGGCTGAAGCGGTTCGTGGACAACGACACCCGCTACGAGCAGTTCCTCTGCCCGGCGCCGGACGACCGCACGATCAGCGACTACCGGGACACCTGCCCGCACGCCTGAAAAACGTCAGGTCCCGGCGCGTCCGCGCCGGGACCTGATCTCCATCCCCGTCCCCTTCCGCCGTTGGGAGCTCCTGCGTGACCCTGTCGACCTTCGAGATGTCCGGCGTATCGGTGACCTTCGGCGGTCTCGTCGCGCTGTCCGGCGTCTCCCTGACCGTCGCCCCGGGCCGGGTGCTCGGCGTGATCGGCCCGAACGGGGCGGGTAAGACCACACTGTTCAACGTCGCGTGCGGTTTCGTCCGGCCGGACACCGGCACGCTGACCTGGCGCGGCACGGAACTGCACCGGCTGCGCCCGCATCACCTCGCCGGCCTCGGCATCGCCCGCAGCCTGCAGGAACTCGGCCTGTTCGACCGGATGACGGTGCTGGACAACGTCCTGGTGGGCGCGGACAGGCACGCGAAGGCGGGCTTCTGGTCGTCACTGCTGGGCCTGCCGCGCCGGACGCGGGACGAGAAGGCGCTGACCGAGCGGGCGATGGCGTATCTCGACGACTTCGACATCGCCGACGTCGCCCACCGCTACCCCGCGAGCCTCCCCTACCCGGTCCGCAAACGGGTCGCCCTCGCGCGGGCGCTGGTCGGCGAACCGGATCTGCTGCTGCTCGACGAACCGGCGGGCGGGCTCTCGGCCGCCGAGATCGCCGACGTCGGAAAGCTGGTGCGCGGCTTGACCGAACGCATGTCGGTGATGCTCGTGGAACACCACATGGATCTCGTGATGGGAGTGTGCGACGAGATCGTCGTACTGGACTTCGGCAAGGTGATCGCCCACGGCACGCCTTCGGAGATCCGCGCGAACCCGGCGGTGCAGGCGGCCTACCTCGGCGAGGAGGTGGCCGGTGCTGACCGTTGAGCACCTCTCGGCGAGCTACGGCCCGGTCCGGGCGCTCGACTCCGTGAGCCTGTCCGTCGCGCCCGGCGAGATCACCGCGGTGCTCGGCGCGAACGGCGCCGGCAAAACCACCTTGCTGCGCACCATTTCCGGTCTCGTCCGGCCCTCGGGCGGCCGGGTCACCCTGGCGGGCCGCGACCTGACCGAAGTGTCCACTGAGGACCTTCCCGAGCTCGGGCTGGCGCATGTGCCCGAAGGTCGCGGCGTGCTGGCCGAACTGACCGTCGAGGAGAACCTGCGGCTGGGCTCGCTGGGGGCGCGCTACCGCGCGACGGCGGCCGATCTGCGCCGCGTCTACGACCTGTTCCCGGTGCTCGCCGACCGCAAGAACGGGCTCGCGCACGTCCTTTCCGGCGGGGAACGGCAGATGCTGGTGATCGGCCGCGCGCTGCTGTCCCGGCCGAAGGTGCTCCTGCTGGACGAGCCGTCGCTGGGCCTCGCGCCGCGGATCGTGGCGCAGATCTTCGAGCTGCTGCGCGGTCTCGTCCTCGACGGGCTGGCCGTCGTGCTGGTCGAGCAGAACGCGCGCAGCGCGCTGTCCATCGCCGACCACGGCGTCGTGCTCAACCTCGGCCAGGTCGTCGTCCGGCGGGACGCGGCCGCGCTCGTCTCGGACGACGGCCTGCGGCACGCCTACCTCGGATTCTGAAAGGGAGCTTCGTGCAGCAACTGCTGACCACCGCGCTCACCGGCCTGACGCTCGGCGTGGTCTACGCCGCGTTCGCCCTGGCGCTGGTGCTGATCTGGCGCGCGACGCGGATCGTGAACTTCGCGCAGGCGCCGATGGCGATGATCACCACCTATATCGCGCTGGTGCTGATCGACGCCGGCTGGTCGTACTGGCTCGGTTTCGCCGTCGCTCTGCTTTCGGGACTGGTGCTCGGCGCGGTGGTGGAACGGTTCGTGGTCCGGTTCGTCTCCGGCAAGGCCGAGATCAACGCCGTGATCCTGACGCTCGGGTTGTTCATCGTGCTGCACGCGCTGGCGGCACTGATTTTCGGCTCGCGGTACCGCTCGTTTCCCGCGCCGTTCGGGCTCACCGGTTTCCAGGTCGGTGGCACGACGATCGCGCTCACCGGGTTCGGTGTGTTCACCATCGTCGCCGTCGCGGTGGTGCTGACGGGATTGGTGCTGTTGTTCCGCGGTACCGATCTGGGCCTGCGGATGCGCGCGGCGGCGTTCGACCAGGAGGTGGCGCGGCTGCTCGGCGTGCGGGTCGGGCGGATGCTCACGCTCGGCTGGGCGCTCGCCGCGCTCGCCGGTTCCCTGGCGGGACTGCTGATCGCGGGCGGCGGCCTCGTCCATCCGTCCTATATGGACGGTGTAGTGGTGTACGGGTTCGTCGCGGCGGTACTCGGCGGCCTGGACAGCCCGGTCGGCGCGGTGGTCGGCGGGATCGTGCTGGGCCTGTCACTGAGCCTGGTCAGCGGTTACGTCGGCTCGGAACTGGTGCCGCTCGCCGCGCTGGCGATCCTCATGGTGGTGCTGTTGCTCAAACCCGGCGGCCTGTTCGCCAGTGTCCGGGAACGGAGGGTCTGACGTGCTGCGCAGACATCTGCTCCTCGCGCTCGCCGCGCTGGTCGTCGTGGTGCTCGTCCTGGAGACCACCGGCCCGTTCCTCAACGCGCAGTTGACCGCGATGGCGTACTTCGCGATCGCGGCCGGCGGTCTGACCGTCCTGACGGGACTGAACGGGCAACTGTCACTCGGCCACGGCGCGCTCATGGCGGTCGGCGCTTATGCGACCGCGCTGCTGCTGAAGCCGGCGGCCTTGCCACTGCCCGTGATCCTCCTCCTCGCGGTGGTGGTCACCCTGGCCGTCGGCGCGCTGGTCGGCGTCGCCGCGGCCCGGTTGCACGGACCGTATCTCGCCGGTGCCACGCTCGCGCTCGCCGTCGCCGTGCCCGGGATCCCCTTGTTCTTCGGCGAAACACTCGGTGGCGACCAAGGACTCTCCGTCCGGATGCCGGAGATCCCCGCCTGGCTGGCGGACGCCGTGTTCTTCGTCACCGGCCAGGACCTCACGCCGATCCGGTACCTCGCCTACCTTTCCTGGCTCGCCGTGATCATCGTGTTCGTCCTGCTGGCGAATCTCTCCCGCAGCCGCGTCGGCCGCAACTGGCGGGCGGTGCGCGACGAGGACGTCGCCGCCGAACTGGCCGGGATCGACCTCGGCCGCACCCGGGTGGGCGCCTTCGTGGTCAGCGCGGGCTGCGCGGGGCTCGCCGGGGCGCTGATGGCGTTGTCGGCGCGGCTCGCGGCGCCGAGCGGGTTCGCGCTGACGTTGTCGCTGTCGCTGGTGTCCGCCGTGGTGCTCGGCGGTCTGGGGACGCTCACCGGCGCGCTCGCGGGGGCGGCGCTCTTGACGTTCCTGCCGCCGCTGGTGACCGGCACGGGAACGGACCTCGGCCTGTCCGACGTCCAGGCCGCGCATCTGGCGCCGTTGATCTACGGCCTGGTCACCGTCCTGATCGTGCTGCTCGCACCGGCCGGCCTCACCGGCGGGCTGCGGAAACTCATCAACCGGAGGCGAAGTACATGAAACGCTGGTACCAGGCCGTGGCCGTGCTCCTGGCCGTCACGGTCACCGCCGCTTGCGGGGCGGGCGGCAGACCCGAGGGCGAACAGAAGGGCTCGACCGTCGGCGTCACCGACACCACCATCAAGATCGGCGCCCATTTCCCGCTGACCGGCGTCGCCGCGCCGGGCTACAGCGAGATCCCGAGTGGCCACCAGGCCTACTACGACTACGTGAACGCGAACGGCGGGATCAACGGCCGCAAGATCGAGTTCGTCGTCAAGGACGACGGGTACAACCCGACGAACACCAGCGCGGTCACCAACGAACTGGTGCTCAAGGACGAGATCTTCGCGATGGTCGGCGGTCTCGGCACACCGACGCACAGCGCCGTCGTCGACTTCCTGAACAACTCGAAGGTCCCGGACCTGTTCGTGTCGTCAGGATCGCTGCGGTGGGGCGACGACCCCAAGAAGGCGCCGTTCACCTTCGGCTGGCAGCCGGACTACGAGATCGAAGGCAAGATCATCGGCGACTGGGTCCGGAAGAACCTGCCGAACGCCAAGGTCGGCCTGTTCGTCCAGGACGACGACTTCGGCCGCGACGGCGAGAAGGGCGCGCGCCGCTACCTCGACAAGCAGATCGTGGAGGTCGCGAAATACTCGCCGGGCAACACCGACATCGCACCGCAGATCGCGAAGCTCAAGGCAGCGGGCGTGGATCTGGTGCTGGGCTTCAATGTCCCGTCCTACACCGCGCTGTCGCAGCTGGCGTCGTTGAAGATCGGTTTCAAGCCGAAGTGGTTCTACAGCAACGTCGGCTCCGACCCGGCACTGGTCGGTTCCCTGCTCGCGCGGTTCTCCGAAGGCAAGGTGACCAACGGCGCGTCGCTCATCGACGGCGTCCTCACCACCGAGTACCTGCCGGGCGTCGACGCTCCCGGCAACGCGTGGACCAAGCTGTGGCAGAAGGTCTGGGGCGCGCACGGCAAGGGCGGCGACCTGACGAACTACCGGATCTACGGGATGGCGCAGGCGTACACCTTCGTCCAGGCGTTGCAGGCGGCCGGACGGGACCTGACCCGCGAGCGGGTCGTCGAGGCGATCCAGCAGTCCGGCAAGACGTTCGAAGGTCCGGGCCTGGCGCCGTTCCGCTACACCGCGGACAGCCACATGGGCATCTCCGGCATGTCGGTGGTCGAACTCCAGGGCGGTGTCGGCAAGGACCTGACGCCGGTTCTCGTGACGGACATCGGTGACGCCCCGATCGAGGCGAACGACTCGGCGGCCAACGATTCGCCGCCGCCGAACGGGATTCCGGAGGCGAAGGCGGGTAAGTAACCGAGAGGGCGCCGACCGTACTCCGGTCGGCGCCTTTTCGCGCGCACCCTTGATCAACTTTTGCCGCCCGATTCTCGCCAGGGTAAAATCGGCCCATCCGTTGGGCCTCAGCGGTTTCTCAGGCGTGCCGGAGGGCCGCCAGCTTGCTGTCGCCGGAGGAAGGAGTAGCCCGCGATGGCGCGCCGCGTACCCTTCGCCGATCATCTGGACACACTCGCCACTACGGTGGCCGCACTGACCAGCGCGCTGGAAAACGAATCGGACGAGACGGTGGTCCTGAACTCCGTCTGCGCCGAGGCGGTGGGGATGATACCGGAGGCCGACATGGCCAGTATCACGGTCATCCGCGGCGAGGAGGCCGAAACGGCCGCGGGGACGGACCCTCGCGCGTTCGCCGTCGACCGCGTCCAGTACGACCTCGGCGACGGTCCCTGCCTGCGCGCCGCGCGCACCGGCCGGATCGTCCGGCTCTCCGTGGAGAACGATCGTGAGGCATGGCCGCGCTTCATCGCCTCCGCTGAGGAAGCCGGTGTCGGCAGCTACCTCTCCGCTCCTCTCGATGTCGACGAGAACCTGACCGGGGCCTTGAACCTCTTCGGCTTCGGCAGCGAAGGTTTCGAGGACGACGACTCGCACCTGCTCCGGCTCTACACCACGGTCGTCGCTTTCGGACTGAGGACCAGGCGCAAGTACCAGGACGCGCACACCGTCACCCGCCAGCTCGAGTCCGCCATCCACAGCCGGGCGGTGATCGAACAGGCCAAGGGCATCCTGATGGCGGCGCACCGGATCACCGCGGAAGAAGCCTTCCAGCGCCTCATCACCGAGTCCCAGCACACCAACACGAAACTCCACGACGTCGCGGTCAGGTTCGTCCGGGACACCTCCGCCGGTGGCTCCCGGTTCCGTTGACAACGGCCCGTGACGACACTGGATGACCCGCACCGTACGCGATGGCGAAGGCCGAATTCGCTCGTGAGTGCGACAGGGTGAGCCCGGTGCGCGATGATGGGACCTCGAGGCAGTGATTACGACCGGGTTCTCATCACGGAGGTTGCGGGCGGTGGACGGTCGGCGCCAGGAACGGCTGTGGCGACTCGTCACCGAACGGGTCTCTGACCGGGGCTCCGGAGATGGCTGGGTCGGTGTGGTCTGCACAATCGCCGTCGAAGTACTCACCATCGACGGTGCCGCGATCTCCCTGCGCGTGCGCGATCACGAGCAGGAGCTGATCGCCGCGGACGGCTATTGGGCGGCCTCGCTGGAGGAACTGCAGTACACCGTCGGTGAAGGTCCCGGTGCCGAAGCCTACGCATCCGGTGGCCCCGTGCTGGTCAGCGACCTCACTGTCGACGAACAACGCTGGCCGGGCTTCGCGGACGCCGCCGCCGAGTACGGCCTCCACGCGGCGTTCGCCTTCCCCCTGCAGGTCGGTGCGATCCTGCTGGGCACGCTGGACCTCTATCGTCGCGCGCCCGGTCCGTTGCCCACGGAGGAACTGAGAGACGGCCTCGCACTGGCCTCTCTCGCGACGACCGCGTTGCTGACCGACAGCGGCGGTAAGGGGCACCGGTACGCGCGATGGGCACAGCCCGACGTCGTCGGCTACTACGACGAAGTGAACGTGGCGACCGGGATGCTCGCCACCGAACTGAAGATCAGCCTCGAAGACGCCCTGCTGCGGCTCCGTGCCCACGCCTTCAGCAATCGGCGCCCGGTGACCGAGGTCGCCAAGGCGGTGCTCGACCGCCAGCTGCGGTTCGACTCGACCCAAGAATGAGAGCCGACCGGCCGCCGTCACTCCGTGGCCGTATGCTGACGGGGTGAACAGCCCGGCCACGGACCAGTTCGGCGACACGGTCGCGGAGATCACTGCTTTGCTGGTGGCCCGTCATGACGGGCTCACCGTGTCGCGAGCCGTCGTCGACGCCTGCGTCGGTGGCCTCGGCGTGGAAGCCGCCGGAATACTGGTGCGTGATCCTGGCGGCGGCTTCGAGGTTCTCTGTTCCTCCGACGAACGCTCCCGGTTCACCGAACTGATGCAGGCCCTCGTCCGCGAAGGGCCTTGCCTCGCTTGCATCGGCGAGAACGCCGTCGTCAGCAGTTCCGATTTCGCAACCGAATCCCGGTGGCCGAAGTTCACGACCGCCGCGATGGGCGAAGGATTCCACGCGGCGCACGCGTTTCCGCTCCGCTTGACCGACCACGCCATCGGCGGGCTCAATCTCTTCCACTCCGCACCGGCCACCCTGTCTTCGAGGCAGCGGCACCAGGCACAGGCACTCGCCGACCTCGCGGTGCTCGGCCTCACCCAGGAACGCGACCAGCGGCGAGTGGAACGGCTCGCGGAGATCACCCTGAGGACGATGAACGACCGGGCGCGGATCGGCCAGGCGGTGGGCATCATCGCCGCGACACTGGCGATCACCCCGGAAGCCGCGCGCTCGGCCTTGGCCGCGTACAGCGCCCGGACCGGGCGGACGCCGACGGCGCTCGCGGGAGACATCACCGACGGAACGATCGCGGCGGAAACCTTGCGGGACACGACCTCGCTCTAACGACGCGAAGGTGACTTTCGCATCGTCGGAACGAGGCGGCTCTCTTCAGCCCGCGGGCAGGACGCGGCCCCGGACCTCGCCGAACCCGATCCTCGCGCCGTCCGCGCCCGGCGCGGAGCCGGTGATCACGACCTCGTCGCCGTCCAGCAGGAAGGTGCGCTCCTCCCCCTTGACCGTGAGCGGTTCCTTGCCGCCCCAGGACAATTCGAGGAACGCGCCGCGCTGGTGCTTCTCCGGCCCGGAAATCGTTCCGGAGCCGTACAGGTCTCCCGTGCGCGCTGAGGCGCCGTTGATCGTCAGATGCGCCAGCATCTGGGCGGGCGACCAGTACATCTCGCGGAACGGCGGGCGGGCGACCTCCTCGCCGTTCCATTCGACGACCAGGTCGATGTCGAGGCCCCACGGGGCGCTTTCCCGCAGGTACGGCAGCGGTTCCGGATCCGTCTGGCCAGGCAGCGGGATCCGCGCGGCCTCCAACGCCAGGATCGGCACCACCCAAGGGGAAATCGACGTCGCGAAGCTCTTTCCGAGATGCGGGCCCAGCGGAACGTATTCCCACGCCTGGATGTCGCGGGCCGACCAGTCGTTGAGGAGGACGACACCGAAAACGTGCCGGGAGAAGGCATCCGGGGTGATCGGGGTGTTCAGCGGGGTTCCCGTGCCGACGACGAAACCCAGTTCCGCTTCGATGTCGAGCCGCGTGCTCGGCCCGAACACCGGCGACGCGTCGGCCGGGGCCTTGCGCTGACCGCTCGGGCGCACGATGTCCGTGCCGGAGACCAGGACCGTGCCGGACCGCCCGTGGTAACCGACCGGGAGGTGCTTCCAGTTGGGCAGCAACGGTTCCGCGTCGGGGCGGAAGAGCCTGCCGACGTTCGACGCGTGATGTTCGGAGGCGTAGAAGTCGACGTAGTCCGCGACTTCGAACGGCAGGTGCACCCTCACCTGTCCGACCGGATACACCGCGCCGTCGGGGATTTCCCCGGAGACCAGCTCGCGGATCCGTTCCCGGACCGCCACCCAGCGGTCGTATCCCTGTGCCATGAACGGGTTCAGCGACGGCGCGGCGAACACGTCGTCACCGAGCGCCGCCGCCAGGTCGAGGACCGAGTCCCCGACGCGGACGCCGACACGCGGGGAATCACCGCCGGCGGAGAACACGCCATAGGGCAGGTTGCCGATACCGAACAGGGAGCCGGCGGGGATGTCGATCGTGGTCATGCCTCTCCTCGGGGCGTCGCGAGCAGGCCGAGGCCGGTCAGCTCGGTCAGGGGGTCGGTGATACTGCAGGTGCCGAAGGACGTGAACGCCGCGCGGGCGGCGGAGACGCGATCCGCGTCCAGCGCCTCGAGCCGTGCGGCGACGACAGCGCCGTCTCGTTCGGCGAGCAGGGCTTCGGGATCGCCATCGGCATGGAGGACGGCGTCGGTGGCGAGCAACAGGTTCAGGAACCCGTGCTGCTCGAAGCCGGTTTCCGGGTCGGTGTTGCGAAGCGCGTGGTGCAGCCCGGCGGTGGCCTTGAACGGGACACCGGCTTCGACCGCCGCCCGGACCGCGGCGGCGAGTTCGGCCTCGTCGGGGTACAGCTCGGCGCGGACGCCGCCGGTGCGGAACTTCGCGCGGTGGCCGGTGCCGGAAAGGGCCCTCAGCAACGGGATCCGCCGGTCGTCACGCGGGATCTCGACGAACACCGGGGCGGTGGCGCCGCCGATCGCGGCGAGCACCTCGGCCGGCCCCAGCCCGTCCGGAACGGCGATCTCCAGGGCGTCGAGTTCGACCGGCAGGTCGGCGACGGCTTCGAGTACGCCGTCGAGCCGCGCGGGTCCGCCGGGCAGGGTCACCGAGACCCGCAGCGGGGCCGCCCGGTCTCCCAGCACTTCGGCGAGGTCGCCGAGCGCGGTGGCGGCGATGACGAGCGGGCCGACGAGGTCGGCGTACCAGGCGGAGACGTGGTCGTCGTGCGCGGCGACGGCGTCCGGCAACGGGGCCAGCCCCGGCGGGAACACCGCGGCGTCGTCGCACAACCCGGCGAAGAGCGCGGGAATCCGTCCGCCGTCCACCATGGTCTCCTCCTCGCCGATTTAGTTCACACTTTGACTACCCTTCGGGCAGCGTAGTCCGGACTTCCTCGCGACGGGAAGGCCTAGTTACGGCTGCGGGTGCCGAACTCGGCGCGACTCGTGATCAGCTTGCCCAGCAGCATCACGAGGATGCGCTGTTCGGTCTCGGTCAACGCGTTCGTCCAGCCGAATTCGCGCTCGTTGTGCTCGCGGAAGACCGAGACCATCTCCTCGTGCCCCACGTCGGTCAGCGACAGCTGCACCGAACGGCCGTCGCGCTCGTCCGGGACCCGATGCAGCATCCCCTCCGCGACCAGCGTCTTGACCAGATTCGACACCGCCGCCCGGCTCATCCCGGTCAACCGGGCCGCGCTCGTCGGTTCGAGCGGCCCGGCGAGCCAGACGACGAACAGCAGCCGGAACGCCGACCACGACCGGCCGCGTGGCCGGTGCACCGCGGCTTCGAGATCGTAAGTCACCAGGTCAGAGGCGCGATTGAGGGTCAGCAGCACCTCGGTCGCCAACTGGTGACGGAAGCCGTACTCCTGCGCGAGCCGCCGGTTGGCCAGCGCCACGAACGACCAGAAGTCCAGTCCGGCCGCGTCCACGTCTTCCATCGCCGAACACTAACCCGGTACTGCGAAAATGGTCAAAGTCGAAAGTAGCTGGGTCAAGTCTCGCGAGTGGTAATGACGGTTAGAACCGTCATTACCACTCACGAGGACCCAGAGATAACTACACCCGAGCCGCCAATCTGTGGATGTTCCTCCATGGCGAACCTCCTGCCGACCCCTGTTTGCTAGTGACATGAGCAGAACGCAAGTCCCACCGGGCACCGCCAAGGCCGTCCGGGTCGCCGCCGGAGACCTCGTCCGGGTGATCGACGTCGAAGGGGGCCAGGTCGGCGACGTGTTCGCGTTCACCGACGCCGGCACGGGAGCCGGACTGACCGAGCATCACAGCGCCGCCCACACCCGTGTCGCGACCGACAGGCTGTTCCCCGCCGTCGGCGAGCCCTTCGTGACCGATCGGCGCCGTCCCATCCTGACCCTGGTCGAGGACACCTCCCCCGGCGAGCACGACATGCTGATCCCGGCCTGCGACCCGGCACGGTACGCCGCGCTGGGGGCGCCGGGTCACCGATCCTGCGCGGTGAACCTGCGGGAGGCGCTCGACGGGATCGGCCTGAGCTTCGCGGGCCCGACTCCCCAGCCGATCAACGTCTTCATGCGCGTCCCCGTCGGCGAGGACGGGCGGTTGCGCTGGCTCACCGCGTCGTCGCGGCAGGGCGACGCGGTGACGCTGCGGGCCGAAGTGGACTGCGTCGTCGTGGTCTCCGCCTGCCCGCAGGACCTCGTCCAGATCAGCGACGCCCGCCTCTCCCCGCTCGCCATCGAAACCGTCCACAATGGAGGAAACCTGTCATGACCACCACCGTCGACCACGCCCACCCCGCACTGGCGCCGATCACGCTCGGCGGCCTCGCCCTGCGCAACCGCTATGCCGTCGCGCCCATGTCCCGCGTCTCCGCGCGGCCCGACGGCACGCCGACCGGCGAAATGGCCGACTACTACGCCGAATTCGCTCGTGGCGGCTTCGGCCTCGTGTTCAGCGAGGGCACCTATCCCGACACGGCGGCCAGCCAGGGGTACCTCAACCAGCCGGGGCTCGCGCGTGACGAACATGTCGCGGGCTGGCGTGTGGTCACCGCCGGAGTCCGCGCGGCGGGTGGGCGGATGATCGCCCAGCTCATGCACGCGGGAGCGATTTCGCAGGGCAATCCGCATCAGGAGCACACCGTCGGTCCTTCGGCCGTCAAGCCGCGCGGGAAGATGATGAGCGCGTACGGCGGTTCCGGGCCGTGGGGCGTTCCCCGGGAGCTGACCACGGCCGAGATCGACGACGTCGTCGACGGCTTCGCCGCCGCGGCCGAGCGCGCCCGCCAAGCCGGGTTCGACGGCGTCGAGGTGCACGCGGCCAACGGTTACCTGCTCGACCAGTTCCTCACCGACTACACCAATCAGCGCACCGACGAATACGGCGGACCGGTCGCCAACCGGATCCGGCTGACCGCCCGGGTCGTGTCCGCCGTCGCGGAAGCCGTCCCGGATCTGCTGACCGGGGTACGGCTGTCGCAGACGAAGGTCAACGACTTCACCTACCGCTGGCCCGGCGGCCGCGACGACGCCGAGGTGATCTTCGCGGCGGTCGCCGAGGCGGGCGCGGACTTCCTGCACATCGCCAGCGAGGGGCGGAACTGGCTGGAGACCGCGAAGCTGGCCGATGGCGGCACCGTCACCTCCCTGGCCCGTCAGGTCACCGGTCTGCCGGTGATCGCCAACGGCGGGATGCACGACCTCACCCAGGCGCACGAGGTCCTCGCCGGCGCGCACGCCGACCTGCTTTCCCTCGGGCACGGCGCGCTGGCCAACCCGGATCTGCCCGCCCGCGTCGCCGCGGCGGAACCGCTCGCCGAATTCGACCGCGCGATGGTCACCCCGACCGTCACGGTGGCGAACGCGCGCCGGTGGCGGGAGAGTCGGCAGGCGTGACGGAATCAAGCTGGCACGGCGGCGCGGCCGCGGTGGCGACCCTGACCTTCGACGTGGACGCGGAGTCCCCGATCCTCGCGCGAGGGCGGGGCTACGCAGATCACCTCTCGACCATGTCCCATCAGGCGTACGGGCCCCGGGTCGGGGTGCCGCGCATCCTCGACCTCCTCGACGAACTGAGTGTGCCGGCGACGTTCTTCGTACCGGGCTGGGTCGCCGAACAGCGGCCCGGCCTGGCCGCCGCGATCGTGGAACGCGGGCACGAGGTGGCCCACCACTCCTACAGCCACCGGCCGCCGACGACGTTGTCCGCCGCCGAACAGCGGGCCGATTTCGAGCGCGGCATGGCGGTCTTCGCGAGTCAGGGCATCGAGGTCAGCGGGCATCGCGCGGCGGGCTGGGAGTCCACTTGGGACACTCCGGGCCTGGTGGCCGAACACGGTCTGAGCTACGACTCGTCGTTGATGGCCGACGACCGCCCCTACCTGATCGAGACCGGGGCGGGCCGGATCGCCGAGCTGCCGGTGCATTGGTCGCTCGACGACTGGGAACAGTACGCGTTCCTACCCGCGCCGCAGATCGGTTCGATCATCGCGTCACCGGTGCGGGTGCTGGAGATGTGGCGCGCGGAACTGGACGCGATGCGCCGCCATCGGTGTCTGTTCAACCTGTGTCTCCACCCGTTCCTGTCGGGCAGGCCGGGACGGCTGGCCGCGGTACGGGCGCTCATCGAGTTCGGCCTCGGGCTCGGCGACGTCCGGTTCGCGCGGTGCCGGGACGTGGCGGCCGCGGCGCTGGCCGATCCGGCCCTGCCCGCCGAACCCTTGCGGCGGCTGGAAGCCGACCCGGCGGTCTACCCGGACTGAGTCGCCTCCAGCGCCAGGAACAGGTCGACCCGGTCGGCGGTCCGCCCGACGTCCCGGCCGGTCAGCTCGGTGACCTTCGCCAGCCGGTTGCGCAAGGTGTTGACGTGCACGTACAGGGCGGCGGCGGTGGCCGCCCACTGGCCGTCGTGGTCGAGGAACGCCCGCAGCGTCGTCTCCAGCGCGCCGTCGCGGGCGCGGTCGTGCTCGCGCAGCGGACCGAGCAGGGCGTCGGCGAAGGTCCGCCGCCACTGCTCGTCGTGCGATTCCAGCAGCAGCCGATAGCTACCGAGTTCGGCGAAGCTCGCCGCCACCGGGCCGCCGCGCCTGCCACGGAGCACGCGGCAGGCTTCGCGGCTGCGCGACAACGGCGTGCGCAAATCGGCCGCGCCGGAGACGGGATCGGCCAGCCCGACGACCACGCGCCCGCCGCCGAGCCGGTGTGACACCGCCGCCGCCAGCCGGGGCGCGAAGGTGGCGGGCGACCGGGTGCCCGGTCGCCAGGACAGCACCGCCACGATGTCCCGGCTGCCCGCCGCCACCACCGCGGGCAGCCCGTCCGCCAGCAGGAAATCCGTCACGGCCTCCGCCATCCCCGGCCGGGTCGCGGCGTCGTCGTCGCCCGCGAACGCCAGCGCGAACACCGCGAGGGGCCCGTCCGGGTCGACCCCGAACGCCCGCAGCCTGCCGGGCACCTCCGCGACCCGCTGCGCGCCGGAAAGCACCATGTCCAGCAGCTCGACGGCGAACCGCATCTCGATGGCCTGCACCGCCTGGTGCCGGGCCACCTCCAGGCTGAGGTAACGGGCGGTCTGCTCCAGCGCGTCCCGCTCCCCCTGCGTCAGCTCGGCCACGGGACGAAGACAGAGCAGCGCGGCGTCGGCGTCACCGATCGCGCCGACCGGGAACAACGCCGCCCGCGTCCCCGCACCCAGGTCCACCTCCAGCGGAGGCGGATGCCCTGCCAAGGCCTCCGCCGCGGCGCGTAGCTGCCCGGCGTCCAGCCCGGCACCGGCCGACGCCAGCTCCCGGCCCATCCGGTCCACGACCGCCAGCGGCAGCTCGTGCTCCGCGCGCAGGACCGCCAACACCCCGGAAGCGCCGTCGCCCCTAGACAACGCCGAGGTCAGCTCATCGCCTCGGCGCACCAGCGACATCAGTGCGTTCTGCCTGCCCTTGGCCTGGATCGCCGCCGCGGCGCGGGTGACCGCCGTGAACGGCACCGCCACCGAAATCTCCAGCAGCGGCAGCCCGGCCACACGGCACGCCTCGGCGAGCGCCGGAGGGGTGTCGGGCTGCTCGACGCGCAGCCCGAAGATGATCCCCGCCGCTCCCGCGCGGACCACCCGCGCGACGAAGTCCGCCGGATCGACGCCGTCCAGCCACAGGCCGTTGGTCAGCACGACCTCGCGCTCACGCACGTACGGCCCGGGATCGGGCAGCTCGGTGTTGTGCACCCACAGCACCTGCCCGGTCAGCGCCCCGTCGCGGCCGGGCACGACCACCCGGAGTTCGAGGTCCGGATCCGCGACCAGGGCCGCCAAGGTCAGCATGGCTGGGAATATATCCAGCCTTCTCCGGCCCTTATGGACGATCGGCCATTTCATCGGTTTTTCATGACCACTGGTTAGCGTCCCCTCGAAGACCCTTCAGGATTCGAGGAGACCGACTGTGACCGCAGTTCCCCACACGATCGCCGAGCGCTACACCCTGCTCGAGAAGCTGGGCGGCGAGGGAACGGCCGTGCTGTGGCGTGCCGAGGACGGACCCGACGGCCGCCAGGTCGCGATCAGGGAACTGCCGCTGCCCACGATCGACGAGCCCGCCCGCGCGACGCTCGTGGAGCGGCTCCGGCGTGCGGCCGGCGTGGTGGTGAACCATCCGTCGGTGCTGCCCGTCCACGACGTCGTCGCCGACGACCGGACAGCGTTCCTCGTGACGGACCTGGTGGAAGCACGGACCCTGGAAGACCTGACCTCTTCGGGCCCGTTGCCGCCGCGCTTCGTGGCCGCGATCGGCGGGCAGGTGCTCGGCGCGCTCGCCGCCGCGCATACGGCGGGCGTCGTGCACGGGGACGTGCGGCCCGCGAACATCCTGGTCGGTCCCGACGGCGCGGTGAAGCTGACCGGCTTCGGGATCGCCACGGTCCTCGACCCGTCAGGCACACCGGCCTTCCTCGCCCCGGAAACGATCGCGGGGCATGGCGGCACCCCGCACGCCGATCTCTGGTCGCTCGGCGTGACCCTCCTCAGCGCGAGCGAAGGCGGGAATCCGTTCCAGCGGATGAATGTCGCGGCCACGCTGTACGCCGTCGTCAACGAGCAGCCGCCCTTCCACCGGACGTACGGGGCTCTCGCGGACGCCATCCGCGGGCTGCTGGTGAAATCGCCACAGGCGCGCATGCTGCCGGATCAGGCGCTTCCGCTGTTGGCCCAGGCCACCAGCGGAGTCGAGTCCCCGGCGCCCCAGCGGCCAGGGCTGACCCCGCCCTCCGTGTTCGCGATCCTGGCCGGCGTGGCGAGCATGCTGTTCGGTTTCTTCGTGCTGGCCGACGCGATGATGATCCACCACGCGTACTACCTGTTCGACCTGCTCTGGCCACCGGTGCTGCTGGCTCGCGTCGGCATCGTCGTGGCCGGTGTGCTCTGGGTGGTCGGTGGCGGGCTCTTGTTCGCCAGGGTCCGGCCCGGACAGGCCGTGCTCACCACCGCCGGCGCGCTGACCGTGCTCGCCGTGGTGCTGCTCGACGTCTCCCACGAACGGGAGCACTTCGCCCTCACCCTGGAACCGGGTCTCACCCTCGATCGCATCGCCGTGATCCTGGCCGTCGCCTTGACCATCACCGTCTGGTTCGTCCCGGCCCGGCGGTCCACAGTGGAGCGTCCTGCTGTGGGCTGATCCGCTCACAGCAGAGAAACCGGCGGACGGCGCGGCTCCGGCGGCATGGTCGGGGCATGAGCGATCACGAGAAACAACCACTCTTCGACCACCGGCTCCGGGAACGGTTCTTCAGCCAGCGTGTGCTCGTCCTCGACGGCGTGCTCGACGACGACAACGGGACGGTGCTCACCACGCAGCTGCTGTCGCTGGCCGCCGAAGATCCCCGCAAGGACATCGCGTTGTGGATCCACTCCCCCGGCGGATCGGTCCCCTCGATGTTGGCCATTCGCGACGTGATGCGGCTCGTGCCGTGCGACGTCGCCACCCTCGCGCTGGGACTGGCGTGCAGTGCCGGGCAGTTCCTGCTGTCCGCGGGCACCCCGGGCAAACGGTTCGCCCTGCCGCACGCGCGGATCTTGATGCACCAGGGCTCGGCGGGCATCGGCGGTTCGGCCGTCGAAGTGGAGGTACAGGCGGACGATCTGCGCTACACGCGCGACACCGTGCTCGGCCTCATCGCGGAGGACACCGGCCAGCCCATCGACCGGATCTTCGCCGATTCCCTGCACGATCGCTGGTTCACCACCGAACAAGCGCGCGAGTACGGCTTCATCGACCACATCGTCGAAAGTCTCGACCAGGTCGTTCCCGTCCGCACCCACAGGCTCGGCCTCGGCTCGGAAAGGGGTGTCGGCGCATGAGCACCTACACCATCCCCAACGTCATCTCCCGCAGCCCCGCCGGCGAGCGGATCATGGACGTCTACTCGCATCTGCTGTCGGAGCGGATCATCTATCTCGGCACGGCGATCGACTCCGGCGTGGCGAACGCGTTGATCACCCAGCTGCTCTACCTGGAGGCCGACAACCCGGAGCAGGAGATCAACCTCTACATCAACTCCGAGGGCGGCGACCCGTCGGCGATGCTCGCGCTGTACGACACCATGCGCTTCATCAAGGCGCCGGTGGCGACGACCTGTGTCGGCCAGGCCGTCGCGGCGGGCGCGATCCTGCTGGCCGCGGGCGAGGCGGGGCACCGGTTCGTGCTGCCGCATACCCGCGTGGTGCTGCACCAGCCCGCGGCGCAGGGGCGCGGCACGATCCCCGACCTCATCCTCCAGGCCGACGAGGTCGTGCGCGTGCGGACGCAGCTCGAGGAGATCCTTTCCGTGCACACCGGTCGCGCCGTCGCGGACCTCCGGCACGACACCGACCGGGACCGCGTGTTCGACGCGGCGGGTGCCGTCGCCTACGGGCTCGCGGACCGCGTCCTCGATCAGCGGAGCTGAGGGCTCAGGCGGCCAGGAGCACGGGTCCCGCCGGACGGCGGCCGACCGCGAGACCCGTGCCGCGGCGGCGCCGGACCGTGCCCGCGATGCCGACGAGCAGATCCGCCAGGTCGACCCCGAGCGCGCCGGCGACCGCGGCGATCATCTCGCTGGAAGGCTCTTTGCGGCCGCGCTCGATTTCCGACAGGTACTGCGGGGAGATCCCGGCGCGCTCCGCGACGTCGACGAGGCGGCCACCCTGCTCCTCCCTGGCCGCGCGCAGGCTCTGGCCGAGCACGTCACGCCACAGCGGTTCCGGCTCGTGGGTTTCGGTCGAAGCACGCTTCTGGTGGAAAGGGAGGATGTCCGCCATACGGTCATCGTGACAGCGGAACGGCGGCCGAGCGCGCTGTTCCGCTCAAGGCGAACGAGAGCCCCGGAACGCCCGCCGATAGACACCCGGTGCCATCCCGGTTCGTGCCCGGAACCGGCGGCGGAGGTTGACCGCCGACCTTCACACCTTCTCCAGTACGCAGACAAGGTCGTGAGTGGCGATTCGGGTTATCGAGGATTAAGGCGAAGTTGTCGTGGTCGGCGCCTCTGCGTTGCGCGTTCCCCTCGAAGCCGACGCCCGCCCTCATGTCCCCAATGCCGCATTGGAGACATCAGACCGCGACGCGAGCCGACGTCGCGCGCAACACGCCACGTTCGCCTTACCCCTCAATAGAACCCGAATCGCCACTCACGACCAGCCCAGCCGTCTCCGTCAAGGAATCCCCCGTTCGCGAAATCTTCCCCGGGATCCGTATTCGTCCACTGTGGACAGGCGTGAACGGGGCGCGCGCCACTATCCGGCCGGGACCTTCCTGCACGCTCCAGCCGGTTCGTGGCATGTTCCCGCGTCACCGGGAAAGGAACGCCAGACAGGCCAGGACTCGTTTCCAGGTAAGGGATTCTGCTATTTTGTCGTGATCGGGCAAGCTGTCATCGGTATAAAAATTGGCCCGCGCCCGGATAAGTGAACACTGGGCGTCGGCGCCCGAACGGATCGCCGCGTCGAGCCAGCCCGGGAGCGCGGCCGTCGCCGCGAATCACCCGGACAACGTCCACCGACGCGTAATCGAACCGCGAGCCCTCGACGTAGAGGTCGGCCGCGGAACCGAGCGAAACGCCCAGGCCGATCGCGCGGCAGCGAAGGATTCGACGCGGCGCGCCGTCAGCTCGCGGATCGCCGCGTTGGACAGGTCGACGCCCTCGAAGACGACGTCGGACAGCGTCAACCGGTCCAGCCGGGCGTTCGCCAGGTTCACGTCCGAGACGAGGGAGTGCACGATCTCCCCTCCACCGCGGACGCCGTCCTGGTCACCGCCGTCGAGATGGACGGAGTCGAAATCGAAGTCGCCCTCGAACAAGGTGGTCTCGCGCTCGAGCCCGTCACGCTCGACCGAGGGACGCCGTACCTTGACGCCGTCGAACTCGCGGGACTCCATGGGCCGGACCGTGCCGCAGTGACCTGCCGGTCACACGAAAAAGGGCCCGCCCTCGGGCGGACCCTCATCGGTCACTCTCTCAGTCCCGAACGCCCTTCACGGCGTCCTTGATCTTCTCCCCGGCCTGCTTCACGTTGGCCTTGCCCTGCTCGGCCTTGCCTTCGGCCTGCCACTGCTCGTTGTCCGTGGCGTTCCCGACGGCTTCCTTGGCTTTGCCTTTGAGTTCTTCAGCCTTGTTCTCGGCTTTGTCGTTCATCGGGCCTCCGTTCGTTGTCGTCCGGTGCCTACGGGTACCCCTCAAGCCGGATCCGAAACGGTCTCGGGGTGGGTGAGTTCGGCCCACACGGTCTTGCCGTCGTCGCGGACTTCCTGCCCCCACGCCGAGGAGCAGGCATCGATCAGGGCGAGGCCACGTCCACCGTCCTCCGACGGTGGACGTGGGGCGGCGGGCGTCCTTTCGGCGTCGTCGACATCGATACGCACGAGCCCGGGTGACCGCGTCAACCGCACCCGCCGCGGCGATTTGCCGTGCCGCAACGCGTTGGAAACCAGTTCGTCCAGCACGAGGATGGTGTCCGCCATGGCCTCTTCGGTGAGGTGGGCGAGTCCAGCCCGCGCCCAAGCGCGCACTCGCGCGGACTCGGTGACGTCGGTGCCGACGTCCAGCGTCAGGCTCTCGACCTGGCCACCGGTCCGCGCGGCTTGCTCGGTGGACACGGGGGACCTCCATGTTCTCCTTGACCCGTCGGGAGGGTCACACCGATCTAGTACCCCGGACACGGCGATCCTTAACTTCCTGCCTTCATCGCTCGCTCCCTGTATGGCCGCAGGGGTAGACCGTCTTCGCGGCGAGAGCTTCGCACGAGGGACAATTGTTCACCGGTCGCTCGCGACGACCCCAGAAGGGATGGGTGGCGCCGCAGAGCGCGGTGACCGGGTCGCCGCGGCCGGGACCGGGGTTGCAGACAGGGCAGTAGGCGTGCGCCGCGCGCTCGATTCCGGCGGTCATCCTTCTCCCTCCGTCCAGGGTCCAAGCCGTCAGCCTCATGGTCTCACGCCTGGCGTCCGGTGGGGCGGATTCGCCGAACTCGCCACCGGCTCGCTCGCCCCGTCCCGAATCGTCCGCAAGGGCTTGACCAGGACGAAAGCCGCACCGCAGCAGATGATCGCCGAGGCGAAAACCACTCCGGGCAGAACGCCGACCACCGTGCCGACGAGGCCGCCGGCGACCCCACCGAGGGTCCCGGTACCGAACACCACCGAAAGCGCGGTCCCGTTCACCCGCCCCATCATCTCCGGCGGGGTGATCCGCTGGACCAGGCTGAGCACGACGATGCTGAAGACCGAGTCGGCGAATCCGACGAGGAACTGGCTCACGATCAAGGTGGTCAGCGCCGCACCTGGCCCACCGACGGGCAGGATGAGGAAGCCCAGGCCGGTCACGAGGATCGACATCGCCAGTGTCCGGCCGAGCGTGAGGCCGCGGACGATCGCCCCGGTCGACACCGCCCCCAGGATGAGCCCGGCCGTGCCGATCGCGAACGCGAGACCGACGGCTCCCGGGCTCAGTTTTCCGTGTTCGTAGGCGAAGACCAGCACCAGTGTGTTAGCCATCGCCAAACCCAGATTCACCGTAGTGCTCGCGAACATCAGGTTGCGCAGCCGCACGTCGGACAGCAACACCGCGAGGCCCTCCTTGGCCTCGCTGAGTGCCGAACGCGGCTCGTCCGGCTTGATCGCGACCGGCTCGCGGTGACGCATCAGCGTCAGGGACACCAGCGAGGCGAGGAACGACAGCGCGTTGGCCAGGATCGCCAGTGCGGTGCCGAGGAGCTGCATCAACCCGCCCGCGGCGGCCGCGCCACCGACCTCGGCCACCGCCCGGGAGGTCTGCAGCCGTTCGTTGCCCGCGACGATCCCCCGCGGTCCGGCGAGGATCGGCAGATAGGACTGCGCGGCGACTTCGAAGAACACCGTCAGCACCCCCACGACTCCGGCCACGACGAACAAGTGGCCGAGCGTGAGCGCGTCGAACAGGTACGCGACCGGAACGGACCCCATCGCCACCAGCCTGCCGATGTCGGCGAGGATCATCGTCCGCCGCTTCGACACCCGGTCGACCCACACCCCCGCCACCGAACCGAGCAGCACGAACGGCACGAAGCGCAGCGTGGCCAGCAGGCCGACGTCCCACGCGGTTCCGCCGAGGCTGAGCAAGGCGACGGTCGGCAGGGCGATCCGCGACACCTTGTCCCCGAACGCGCTGATCGTCTGACCGATCCACAACCGCCGGAAGTCGCCGGGAAACGCGAACGGTGAAGGCATGAAAGTCCAATCGGAGAAGGGAAATCAGCCTAAGATCCAATAGACGTCATAGCCGGGTCGGTTATTCGAACTCGAGGGAGCGGAAATGCCCCAGCGGCTGGTCGGTTCCGGGGGAATCGCGGGGATGACCCAGTTGCACCAGGCGGCGCCCCTGGTCGAGCGGCAGCACGCGATCATCGAACTGCTGCGGGTGCGGGCGCCGCGCCGGGTGGCCGGTGCGGACCTCGCGACGGCGACCGGGGTGAGCCTGCGGACCGTGGAGCGCGACATCACCCGGCTGCGCGAGGTGGGCGTTCCCATCACCATCCACCGCGGACCTCGCGGTGGATACGGCATCGACGCCCGGTCCGCGCTGCCGCCGATTTCGCTGACGCCCGGTGAGGCTTCCGCGCTGATCGCGTCGCTGGTCGCCGTCGGCCCGTACACCTCGGCGGTGGCGCAGTCCGCGCTGGGCAAGGTCCTCGGGGCGCTCACCGATGGCGCCGTCCCCCGTTAGTGGGTCGCCGTGGCCCCTGAATGGCCGATGCGTCCCTACGGCATCCGGTCCTATCGTTCGGACGCATGGCAAGTGACTTGCAACGGCGCAAGATTTCGGGGGTCTTCGCCGCGATGGACGTCGACGGTGACGGTTTCCTTCAGGAGCAAGACTTTCAGGCCCTCGCCGAGCGCTGGGCGCGGCTGCGTGGCCCGGGCGACGAGCGACGGCTGACCGGCATCATGCTGAGCTGGTGGTCGACGTTGCTGGCCGCCTCGGACCTCGACCGCGACGACAAGGTCTCCCTCGACGAGGTGCTGCTGGTGGTGGACAAGCTGCCGGACACGCCGGAGGCCGTGACCGCGACGGCCGATGCCATGTTCGAAGCGATCGACGAGAACGGGGACGACCTGATCTCCGCGACGGAGTACCGCCGGATGATCGAGGCCTGGAGCGGCCGTCCCACCGACACCGACACCACGTTCCCGCTGCTGGACTCCGACGGCGACGGCAGGCTGTCGCGGACCGAGTTCGCCGCGCTGTGGCTGGAATTCTGGGCGGGCGACGACGCTGACGCGCCGGGGACCCTCGTGTTCGGACCGCTCGCCGTGTCGTGAGCGGCGAACCGGGCTATCGCGGCTAAGGCAAACGTGGCGTGTCGTGAAAGGGCCCGTTCGCCGGGGTGTCGAGCGGAGCGAAGGCGTAACTCGCGTGCTCAGAGACGGGACTCGCGTGTTTGGATACCGCACTCGGGTGTTACGCCTCCAAGCACACGAGATCCGTCTTCGAGCACGCGAGTGCCGTGCCACGTCACCCAAGCCCCATCCCACCCGAACGCGCCACATTTGCCTCACCCCTCAATAACCGTCATCACCACTCACGAGACTCGCGCGCCGGGTGTGCAGGAAGGTTCGCTCGGTGTCGTTGGTGACCAAGGCGATCGCCTCTTCGTAAGCGGCGACGGCGTCGGCGGTCCGGCCGAGGCGGGCGAGCAGGTCCGCCCGAGTGGCGGGCAGCAGGTGGTAGTCCGGAAGGTCAAGCTCGTCGACGGCCGACAGCGCCGCCGCCGGACCGTGCACCTCGGCGACGGCGACCGCGCGGTTGAGCGCGACGACCGGCGACGGGCTGAAGTGCAGGAGCTGGTCGTAGAGCGCGAGCACCTGCGCCCAGTCGGTCGCCTGCCCGTCCGTGTGGACCGCGTTGATCGCGGCCTGGATCTGGTACGGCCCCGGCCGGTCACGGCGCAGACATCGGCGCACCAGGTCGTGCCCCTGGGCGATCAGTTCCCGGTTCCACAGTGACCGGTCCTGCTCCGCGAGCACGACCAGCTCCCCGGAAGGTCCTACCCGCGCGGGACGGCGGGCTTCAGTCAGCAGGAGCAGTGCCAGCAGGCCGGTCACCTCCGGCTCGTCGGGCATCAGCTCGGCGAGCGCCCTGGCGAGACGGACCGCCTCCAGGCACAGGTCCGTCCGCAGCAGCTCCCCCGACGTCGACGTGTAGCCCTCGTTGAAAACGAGGTAGAGCACGGTGAGGACGGAGACCAGCCGCTCGGGGAGTTCGGCGTCTCCCGGCACCCGGTACGGAATGCCCGCGTCGCGGATCTTCTTCTTCGCGCGGACGATCCGCTGGGCGACGGTCACCTCCGGGACGAGGTACGCCCGCGCGATCTCCGCCACCTCCAGCCCGCCGATCAGGCGCAGGGTGAGCGCGGTCCGCGCGAGCGGCGAAAGCGCCGGATGGCAGCAGGTGAAGATCATGCGGAGCTGGTCGTCGCGCACCGGTCCCACCTCCTCCGGCTCGTCGGATTGGCTCAGCAGCAACGCTTGCGCGTGCCGGGCTTCCCTGGTGGACTCCCGCCGGAGCCGGTCGATCGCCCGGTTGCGGGCGGTGGTCACGATCCACGCGCCGGGATTCGGCGGCGCCTCGTCCCATTTCTGGACGGCCACCGCGAACGCGTCCTGCACGGCTTCCTCGGCGAGCCCGATGTCGCCGAGGAAACGCGTCAGCGTGGCCACGCAACGGCCGTACTCCGCCCGGTAAACGCTGTCCAGATCCATCAGCGCCGGCGTGACCCGTCGTCGAACGGGCGGACCTCGATCGGCTGCCCGCAGGCCAATGCGCACTTCTCGGCCCACGCCAGCGCCTGGTCGAGGTCTTCGACCTGGATCACCCAGAACCCGCCGAGCTGTTCCTTCGTCTCGGCGAACGGGCCGTCGGTGATCGCGGTCTGTCCGTTGGCGGGGCGGACGACCGTGGAGGCGTCCGAGTGCTGCAGGCCGCCGACGAACACCCAGGAACCGGCGGCCTTCATCTCGTCGGTGACCTTGCCCGTCCTGGCCATCATCGCCCGCACCTCCTCCTCGGGCTCCGGCGGCGCGCTTTCGTCGAACTGGACGGCGAGCAGGTACTGCCTCATGGCGGGCTCCCTCATGGGATCGGCGTGCTCAGGCGGACAGACGGCGGGCGATGACCGGGATGACGATCGCGGCCGCGACCACATGAGTCAACATCAGCAGCAGTTCGGTGACCGTGGACGCGTCCGCGAGCACATCCCGCACCAGCACCAGGGGCAGCGCGGCCGCGGTCGCCACGGCGGCGGCGACCGCGGCGGTCGAATCGCCGACGAGCAGGGATTTCGCGGGACGGTGGTGACGATGGAACCCGAAGAAATCTCCCCCGCCGAGCCGGGCTCACTCCACGGTGACGGATTTCGCGAGGTTCCGCGGCTTGTCGATGTCGTGGCCGAGAATCAGCGCGGCGTGGTAGGCCAGCAGCTGCAGCGGGATCGTGAGCAGGATCGGGTCGAGTTCCGGCTCCGAACGCGGGACCACGAACCGCGGCACGTCGAGTTCGCCGAAGTCCACGTCGTCGTGCGTGATCGCCAGTACCGGACCCTTGCGGGCCTTGATCTGCTGCACCGCGGCGAGGTTCCGGTCGGCGAGGTCGTCGAACGGCACGATGGCGACCGTCGGCACCGAGTCGTCGATCAGCGCGAGCGGTCCGTGCTTGAGTTCCGAGGTCTGGTAGGCCTCGGCGTGCCGGTACGAGATCTCCTTGAACTTCTGCGCGCCTTCCCGCGCCACCGGGAATCCCCGGACCCGGCCGACGAAGAACAGGCTCCGCGCGTCCGCGCACGTCTTGGCGTGCCCGGCGATCTCCGCCTCCGCCGCCACGATCTCCGCGACCTGCCGGGGCAGGGCCCGGATCGCCGCGACGATCCGCTGTCCGTCCGCGTTGGACAGATCGCGGACCCGGCCCAGCGCCAGCGCGATCATCGCGAACCCGACGGCCATGTTGGTGAGCGCCTTGGTCGAGGCGACCGCGATCTCGGGACCGGCGTGCAGGTACAGACCACCCTCGCAGGCCCGCGCGATGGTCGAGCCGACGACGTTGACCAGACCGACCACCCGGCCGCCCTTGCGCTTGACCTCTTCGACGGCGAAGGCGGTGTCCGCGGTCTCGCCGGACTGACTGACCGCGATGTAGAGGGTGTCCGCTTCGATGATGGGGTTGCGGTAACGGAATTCCGACGCGGCCTCGGCGTCGGCCGGGACCCGCGCCAGCTCCTCGATCATGGTCGCGCCGATCTGGCCCGCGTAATACGCCGAGCCACAACCGAGGATTTTCACCCTGGCGAACCCGCGCAGGTCACGAGGGGTCAGGTTCAGACCGTCCAAACGGGACACCCCGAACCGGTCGTCGAGACGGCCGCGGATCATCCGCTCCAAGGATTCCGACTGCTCCTGGATCTCCTTGTACATGTAATGCCGGTGCCCGGCCAGATCGAGGTCGTCGGCCTTGATGTCGATCGCGGTCGCGGCCTTGCCGGTGTCGCTTTCGTCGACGGTGAAGGTGCGGTAACCCGTGGCCGAGACGCTGGCGAACTCGCCGTCGTCGAGATGCACGACCTGCGAGGTGTGGCGGACCAGCGCGGACAGGTCGCTGGCCACGAACATCTCCCGGTCACCGACACCGATGATCAACGGCGAACCGTTCCGCGCGACCACGACGCGGTCGGGGTGCTCGGTGTCGGTCACTGCGATCGCGTAAGTACCGGTGATCCGGGAAACGGCTTCGACGACCGCGTCTTCGAGGGTCTTCGCGTCCGACCGCGCGATGAGATGGGCGAGCACCTCGGTGTCGGTCTCGGAGGTCAGCTTCACCCCGGCGTGGGCGAGTTGCTCGCGCAGGCTGACGGCGTTGTCGATGATCCCGTTGTGCACCACGGAGATCCGGCCGTCCTCGGAGACGTGCGGATGCGCGTTCGCCTCCGTCGCCGGACCGTGCGTCGCCCACCTCGTATGCCCGATGCCGACCTTGCCCGCGAGCCGCTTGGGCAGGGCCGCGGTCAGATTCCGCACGCGCCCCACGATCCGGTGCACCTGGGCGCCTTTGCCGCCCAGTACCGAGATCCCGGCCGAGTCGTAGCCGCGATACTCCAGCCGCGTCAGCCCCTCGATCAGGATCGGGGCGGCGTTCTGGCCGCCGATGTAGCCGACGATTCCGCACATGACGAGTCAACCTCACAAAGAAGAACGGACGGTTTCCCGCGCAGGCCCAGGCCTCGCGGCGTGCTCCGTCAGCCGTAGACGATGCGGCGTAGCTGCCGCTCGGACAGATCGGGAGGCGCGACGAGCCGACGGCCCAGTTCCTCGGCGATCAGCGGGAAGATCTCGGGGTTCTTCCTGCCCTCCGACTGCAACTGGGTGTGCCTCGTCCGGACGTACTGCTCGACCGGTTGCCGGTAGAACGCCAGGACGTCCTCGACGACGCGCGCGGCGATGGCCGTCGACAGCCCCGTCGACAAGGCCACCTGCTCGACGAGCTCCGCGTCCTCCACGGTCCCCATCATGCACAGCGGGATGTCGAAACGCTAGTTCTTGCCCGAAATCGGGCAAGAACTAGCGAGTTAGCAATCGGACGGCGCGACGTAGCAGGCAGTGAGGGCAGTCGCGCGGTCGCGCAGGGCGGTACGCAACGACTCCGGAGCGAGAGCCTCCGCGCTCGTGGCGAGCTGCCACAGCGCCCATTCGGCGTGCCGCGCGTCCTGGAAGGTCACCTCCAGCCGTAGCCGGCCGTCCGCGTCGACCTCTTCGGACCGGACGGCCAGCGCGGTGTCCAGCAACTCCTCCCGCCGCCTCGGGTCGATCCGGACCAGCACGGCGATCTGGTCGCCGCCGGTCCGGAACCGCGTGCCGCGCTCCCGCCAGGCCCGGTCCAGATCGATCCGGTCCGGCCGCTCCGCGGGTTCGTCGAGTTCCTCGGCTGCCGAGACCCGGGACAGCCGGTAGGTGCGATCCGCGCCGGATCTCGTGGCCAGCAAGTAGCCCTGCTCGCGCACGGTGACCATGCCGATCGGGTCGACGGTGCGCCACTGCGGCGCCTGACCTGTTGCCGCGTAACGGATACGCAGCTTGTGCCCGGCGAACACCGCGCGCCGGATCTCGCCAACGATGGCGTCGGGCACCTCCTCGGCGGCCACGCGACGCGTGAGCAGGTCTGTCGCCGGGTCGATGAGCAACCGTTCGGCCACGCCGGCCGCGGTGTCACGATGGCTTTCGGGGAGCGCGTCGACCACCTTGAGCATGGCCGAAGCGAGCGCCGAGCCGAGGCCGAACGCCTGCGCGCCACGCCTCGATCCGGCGATCAGCAGGGCGAGGGCCTCGTCGTGCGTCAGCCCGGTGAGTTCGGTCTGGAAACCGGGCAGCAACGCGAACCCGCCGTGCCTGCCGCGTTCGGCGTACACCGGCACACCCGCCACGGACAGCGCCTCGATGTCGCGCAGCACGGTGCGGGTGGAGACCTCCAGCTCGCGGGACAGCGTGGCGGCGGACAGCCGGCCGCGCTGGCGCAACAGCAGGACCAGCGAAACCAACCGGTCGGCACGCATCCGGAAACCCTAGCGGAATACACGACACAGGATGTCGTGATTCGTTGGGAGGCTTCCACCGCAGCTGAAAACGAATGGAGCAGAAGTGGCAATGGAACGAACGGCGGTCAACCCGTGGCCGTGGTCGGTGGCGATGGGCTACCACCAGGGCGAGATCGTCACCGGGCAGACCCGGACCCTGTACTGCGCCGGGCAGACCGCGATGAGCGGCGAAGGTGAACCCCGGCACGACGGGGACATGGCGGCGCAGCTGGCGCTGAGCCTCGACAACTTGGAGGCCGTTCTCGGCGAGGCGGGCATGGGCCTGGGCAACCTCGTCCGGCTCAGCGTCTACACCACCGACGTCGATCTGCTTTTCCAGCACTACGGCGTGCTGGCGGCGCGGCTGGGCGCCGCCGGGGTGGCACCGACCACCACGATGCTCGGGGTGACCCGGCTGGCGATCCCGTCCCTGATGGTGGAACTCGAGGGGACCGCCGTCGCGTGAGGTGACGTCGCCAGGTCGTGAGTGGCGATTCGGGTTCTAACGAACCGTCTCTTAGGTACCTACTCGTGGCGTGCGGCCTTGCGTGAAGTACGTGATGGCCCCCTTCCTTGCGCCTGGCGCAAGGAAGGGGGCCTTCATGTACTGGGGAAGGTGTGAAGGTCGAGTTTCCTCGGCTGAGCCGAGGGAAGGGGGGCTTCACGCGCCACTGTTGTGACCGGTGGTGCTGCTGAGGCTCGTGATGGCCTTCCGGGACCGAGTGAAGGAACTTTGAGGGACTCTGGGTGCCTCAAGGAGTCCTTCACGAACCGGCCGCTACCGGACTCACCCGCGGTAGGTACCTAGAACACTCTTGGTTCTAACCCGAATCGCCACTCACGACCTCCGCGACCTACGACCCAAGTCGCTCAGGCCCGGATCGCCCGCACCAGACCGGTGACCAGATTCGCCCGCTCCACCATCGCATCGACCAGCAGGTATTCATGGTCCGCGTGGGCACCGCCCCCGACAGCGCCCAGACCGTCGAGGGTCGGGATGCCGAGCGCGGCCGTCAAGTTGCCGTCACTGCCACCACCGACCGCGACGCCGTCGACTCCGGGCAACAGTCCTTTGGCCACGGCGAACAGGCCCGCGGCGGCCGATTCGGGCATCGGGGGCCGGTGGATCCCACCCAGCACCGTGATCTCCGCGCCGTCGAGACGCGGGGACAGCGCGGCGAACGCCGCCTCGACGCGTTCCTTTTCGGCGGCGGACTCGACGCGGGCGTCCACGACGACGGTCGCCTCGGCGGGGACGACGTTGCTCGCGGTCCCCGCGCTCGCCACCGTCGGGGTGACGGTCGTGCCGCTTTCGGGCCTGCCGATCGCCACGATGTCCAGCACCTGGTACGCGGCTTCGGTCAGCGCGTTCACCCCGGCTTCGGGTTCGAGGCCGGCATGCGAGGCCCGCCCTTTGACGACGACCTGGAACGTGCCGCAGCCCTTGCGGCCGATCTTGAGGCCTCCCCCGTCGGCCGCGCCTTCGAACACGAGCACCGCGCCGCACGCGCGCGCCCGTTCCTCGATGAGCGCCCTGGACTCGTGCGAGCCCGTTTCCTCGTCGGCTGTCACCAGGATCTCGACGCCGGTCAGGTCGTCGAGCGCCGCCAGGCCGTGGATCGCCTGCACCAGTCCACCGAGCATGTCGAACACCCCGGGTCCGGTCACGCGCCCGTCGGCCACCGCGAACGGGCGGCGTTCCAGCGTCCCGATCGGGAACACGGTGTCGTGGTGCCCGAGGATCAGCACCCGGGGCGCACCCCCGCCGGACCACCGGACATGGGGCCCCGCGGCACTTTCCACCAGGGTCGCCGTTCCGCCGAGGCGCTTCCCGACCAGGGCGGCCACCGCTTCGGCAGACGCCGTCAAGGCCTCGATGTCCCCCGAGGGGGACTCGATTTCGACAAGCGTCCTGAGGTCTTCGATCATCGCGTCGACAGTCACTTGAACACCATAGGATCGAAAGATGCTCGAGAACCTGCTCGTCCCGGAGACCAGGGCCGGGTGATCCGCTCGTTGGTCGCGGAGGCGCTCGACATGGTGACGCTGCGCGGCCTCCACAACCTGCGGCTCGAATGCGCAAGAAAGTCCAGTTTTCGACCTTAGACGGTTGCCGTCCGCCGCCGGACTGCGCATGCTGTGCGCCAACCCGGCGTGGTGGGGGTGCCCATGTACCAGCAACGCAAGGAACCCGGCACGGCGAGCACGGTCAGGTCCGGTCCTTTCTCCCGCGCGCTTTCCGAAGCGGTGGATCATCGCGGACTGGCCTTGTCCCGCATCCGGGCGCATCTGGCGGCGCGCGGTGTTTCCGTGGCCGAGTCGACGTTGAGCTATTGGCGGCGCGGACTCCGGCATCCGTCGACGCCACGCTCGCTCGACGTCGTTCGCGCGCTCGAAGCGGTGCTGGGCCTCGCCCCGGACAGCCTGGTCGTCCTGATCGGCCCGCAACGCCGTCCCGGTGAAGGCGACCGCAGGCCATCGCTGACGGAACTGCGGCAGAGCTGGTCCGAAACCTGCACCCTGCTGGACGAGCTGAGCGAATCCCCCGGTGCGGCGGTGAACGCGAAGCTCGATGTCGTGACCGTCGTCGACGTGCTGACCATGACCGTGCAAGGGCGGATCGCGGAGATCGCCTCGACCATGGTGGTGCGGGCGCGGGAATCCGGCGCGGACGGCTTCGTGGTGACCCACCAGGACGAACCCGGTACCGACATGGAGGCCACCACGGTCTTCGCCGCCGACGGCTGCCGGAAAGGCAGAGTGCGCCGAAGCACCTCGTCGCCGGGCATGGTGTTCGAGCTCCTTTTCGATCGCGGCTTGGCCGAAGGGGAAACGCATACCTTCGCGTTCACCCTGCGGCTGGCCGCGTCCATTCGTTCGACGTGCTTTCACCGGACAGTGCGGTCTCGTATGTCGGCCTACCTGCTTCGCTTGCGTTTCGACGCAGACGCGATTCCGGCCAGATGCGTCAAAACCGTACGCGAACGGGAAGAACTGGCCCCCGTGGTCAGCGAGCCGCTGCACCCGGGCCCGGGTGCTTCGGTCAGCGCCTACTTCGAGGGTCTCGACGTCGGGATCGCGGGGATCGATCTCATCTGGGAGTGAGCCGGCGCTTCCGGCGCACCACGAACACCACCGCTCCCACCACGACGACACCGGCGACGATCAGGCCGACCACGAGCGCGAGCGGCGGGCCGCTTTCCACGGGCGCGGAACCCGCTTGCGCGAAGCCGATCCCCCGATTGCGCTGATAGTCCGATCCCGGCAGCTTGTCCGCGTAGCGGCCGTGGACCGCCCGCTGGTATTCGGGAAGCGAGACGAACTCACCCACCGGCGACTGCGGCAGACTCGCCCGCAGGAGCACCACGCCGTCCGGCCCCAGTTCGTACCAGCCGTTGATCTGGGGCTCGTTGAGCAGAACCGAACCGGGACGCAGCCGCGCGCTCAGGGTCTCTTCGTCGTTCCCGGAGAACACACCCGCCGCGACCCATGTTCCCTGACTGTCCGGCATCGCCTGCAGCGTCGCCTTCTGACCGGAATCCGCAGTGGCCGTGACGGCGACGGATCTCAGTACGCCCGCCGGTGCGTCGGCGATGCCCCTGACGAAGTCGGGATTGAGGGTGTAGACCGGGAAACCCTTGTCCGCCATCGTGATCTGTCGTGGTTCGAGGTGGTGGACCTGCCGGAAGTTCGATCTCGCGAGACCGATCGCGTTCGGCTGCCCGGCGACGCGCACGGCGGCCGCGAGCTCGTCGGCCGAGGGCGGGACGACTCCCTCGCTCGCCGCGGCGGGCAGTGTGGCGGGCAGGAGCATCGCGACGGCCACCACGAGACAACCGGAGAACTTCCGGCAGATCCTGTTCATGACCGCGGCTCAGCCCTTCCGGATGTTGACGATGGTGTCGTTCCAGCGGAACTGGCCGTTGCTCCGGTACTGGTTGTAGTTCCAGGTCTGGTAGCGCTGATACGTCGGCCACGGGTCGCCGACCATGATCGACTGGTTCGTCGTGTCATAGCCGTAGATCACTTCGGCATGGCCGCCACCCGAAGTCCAGTAGATCCCCGTCAGGTTCAGGATTCCGGAGTCGATCTGGCTGACGACCGAGGTGAAGCCGATGGGACCGCCCGCGTCCTGGGCGGAGAAACCCGTGCCACGGAAGCCGCGGATGATCTCGGGGATCTGGGCAGGCTGGTTCGGGCAGTACCCGGCCGAGGTTCCCTTGCCCGCGGCGCAGAACTGGGCCTGGCTGGCGCCTCCGCCCATCGCCTGTTCGATGCTCGAACCGTCCGCGGCCCAGCACCACTGGTTGTACTGCTGCACCTGCTGGGTGTAGTTCAGCTGTTTGGAGGCGGCAGACGCGGCGACCGTGGTCGCGGTCCCCGCCACCGGCGTGACTTCGCGGACCTGAGTGTGCGTCTGGGTCTGGATCAGCCCGCTGGGCCGGTCGCCTGCGCCGTCGGGCTGCGCGAGGGCGGTGGCGGGCACCATGCTCAGCGCGAAGACGGCGGCTCCGGTCGCCAGCGCGGCCCTCGATAGTCTCTTCACGGCTGTCTCCTTCGACACGGGGATGGGGAGATCACCGTGCGCCGTCCCGATTCCGGGGACAACGGCCTCGTCGGGCGCCAGGGAAACGCTGTGATCGTTCACAGAACCCGGATCGCCACGCGGGCCAGGAAGATCGTGGTTCGCGGCTGACGAGACGCGGCCTCCGCGCAAGATTCACGACCCGTTCACAAGGGCTGTGAATCCGGCACGGCGCCGGGGTTCAGGACTTCGGTGGTTCAGGACTTCGGTGTCGCGAGCGTCGTGGGCCGGGTGCGGCCCCGCAAGGTGACGTCCTCGGTCGCCTTCCAATGCGCGGCCTCGGCTTCGGACGCCGACTCGATCGCCGTCCACGAAGCGAGCAACCGGGCTTCGACGTTCTTCGCCAGTTCGGTCAGCCGGGCGGCTTCGTTGACCGGGTCGCCGATCACCGTGTACTCGAACCGCCGCGGGTCGCCGACGTTCCCGGCCACCACCTCGCCGGTCGCCACCCCGATCCCGGCCGGGCATTCCGGCACCTCCGCCGCCAGCCTGCGCCCGATCGCGCGGCCGGTGGACAACGCGAGCGACGCGTGGTCCGCCAAGCGCACCGGCGCGCCGAAGATCGCGAGCGCGGCGTCACCGACGAACTTGTTGACCAGCCCGTGGTTGCGGTCCACCTCGTCGACCACCACCGCGAAGAACCGGTTGAGCAGTCCGACGACCTCTTCGGGCGGGCGACTCGCGGCCAGCGTGGTCGAGCCGATCAGATCGACGAACAGCACCGACACCGTCCGCACCGTGCCGCCGAGTTCGGCCGACGTGCGCATCGCCTCGATCGCGACCTCCTCGCCGACGTGCCTGCCGAACAGGTCGCGCAAACGTTCGCGTTCGGCCAGTCCGGCGGCCATCCCGTTGAAGCCCGCTTGCAGCAGGCCGAGTTCGGTGCCGTCGTAGACCGGGATCTCCACGGCGAAGTCACCGGCCCGCACCCGGCCCAGCGCGTGCTGCACCGACCGGATCGGGTTCACCACGGAGCGAGCGGTGAACACGGTCACCAGCAGGCCGAAACACAGCACCACCATGCCGAGCGCGATGACGGAGACCGCGAGCTTCGTCGTCGACACGTCACCGCGCACCCAGGCCAGCACCGCCGTGACCACCAGCCCGGCCACCGGCACCCCGGTGCCGAGGCACCAGAACAGCAGCATCCGCAGGTTCACCCCACCGCTGAGCGGCCGCGCGGGCGCAGTGCCCGCCAAGGCCAAGGCGGCGTACGGCCGCAGGATGAACTCGCCCGCCAGATAGGCGATCGCGCAGACGACCACGCCGGCGAACGCGACGACGAGCAGTTCGGTCAGCACGACCTTCGGCTGCACCAGCGCCGCCAGCACACCGAACACCGCGGTCGCGACACCCCACAGCACCGCTTGGACCAGCGTGAGCCGCAACGGGACCCGCAGGCTCGCGACGCGCTCCGCGTCGGTCGGCGTCCGGCCGTCGGCCGCCCAGCGCAACGTCCGCAGCGCGCCGCGGGTGCCCCACAGCGCGCCGACGACGACCGCGGAGACCACGTACACGGGCACCGTGATCGCGGTGACCCGGACCAGCTCGCCGGACATGCCGGGAGCGGGCATGAGCAGGGCGGCCAGCCCCACCACGACCAGCGCGCCGATGACGTTGGTCGCGATCAGCGTCCCGGTGAGCAGACCCTGGACGCGGCGGCGCAACACGGCCACGTCCTGGTACAGCGGGCCGAGCAGCCACGAGCCGAACGGCCCTTGCCCGCGCTCCTGAGCAGAGGAGTCCTTGACTGGTCGCACCTGATCCCGCCGTTCACCCGGTTTGAGTGAACGAATGTACACCGAAATCCCTCGCCGCCCGCGTTTAGTCCTCTGGACGCGGTACTTGCAGGACACAAAGACCGCATTCAGAGGACTAAACGCGGGCGGCGCCGGACCCGATGATGACCAGCCAGGCCACTTCGGGGTCAGGGTCAGCGGCAGTTCGTTCACCTCGGCGTCCACATCGGACAGACCGCGGCCACGGCACGGCCGACGTGGCGGCCCGCCGTCGCCATCGCCCCCTCGCGCCAGCTGGTGGACACGACCCGGCCGCCGGGACGCGCCCGGCTGATCAGCCGTTCGGTTCCGGCCGTCATGTCGGGAAGAAGAAGATGCCGAGCGCGGACTGCACACGACGTCGTACTCGTCGATCATCGGACCGGAAAGGTCGATCGCGTCGACCACGCCGCCGTCACCGACCGCGCGCGGCCGCCCAAGGCACGCTGGGTGCCTATCTTGCGAGAAGAAGAAATGGCGTGAAGATGACCGTTTTCACACCCGCGGTCGCATATCGTGCGAACCCGCCTACGACGGACGGAGGCCGCAGGAGCGCCCATCCAGCAGGCGAACCGCGAGCCGGTCTCGCCCTAGCGTGGTAATCATGAGGAAAACATTGCTCGGCCTGATCGGCGCGGCCACCATCATGGGCACGCTCACCAGTCCGGCTTCCGCGAGTGCGCTGGAGACCAGGGAATTCGTCGGCCACGGGTCGAGCGACTTCGGCCTCGCGCTCTTCTATGCCCGCCAGGACGCCAAAGATCAGGCGGAGCGAGCCGGTTTCTCGGACTGCGACGAATACTTCAAGCTCGTCATCTCGCCGTACGACGCGACGGTGTTCTGGCGCTGCACTCGCTGACCGGTCCGGCTGGTCGTGAGTGATAAGGACGGTTATTGAGGGGTAAGGCGAACGTGGCGTGTTGCGCGCGACGTCGGCTCGCGTCGCGGTCTGATGTCTCCAATGCCGCATCGGGGACATGAGGGCGGGCGTCGGCTTCGAGGGGAACGCGCAACGCGGACGTGCCGACCACGACAACTTTGCCTTACCCCTCAAGAGAACGACCCAAATCACTCACGACCGGCCGGCGCCGAGGACAACACGGCGGAAAGCGCCGCGGTGCCATCGAAAAGGGCTCGCGAGCGGGCCGTGATGGCGTCGTCCCTGGCGGCCAGCGCGGCGGCGACGTCCTCCAGCCGCCGGGATCGCCGTAGTTCCGGCATCAGCGCCCGCAGGGGCTCGACGCGGTATCCGGCCAGCCGCAGCTGGTGCACGATCCGCGCGTCCCGCACCTGCGCCGGGGTGTACCGCCGCGTTCCCCGCGAGTCGCGGCCGGGAACGACGAGCCGTTCCGCGTCCCAGTGCCGCAGCGTCGAGGGGCGCAGGCCGAGCGCTGTCGCGAGTTCGGAGACGCTCATCGCGTCGGAACCGCGTACGTCGTCGATCGGCTCGCCGGAGATCACCCGGACGGCTTCCCTGGCCTCCCGCAGCTCCGCGCGCTCGGTGGCGAGCGCGGCGTGGGCCGCGTCGAGGAGGGCCAGTACCCGCGCGATCGGTTCCCGATGCGCGGCGCGGACGATCTTCCTGGCCTCGACCGGCCCCACTCCGGCGGCGAGCGCGCGGTAGGCCAGCGCGGCCCGGAGATGGATCTCCCCGTAGCTCCGGTAGCCAGAGGACGTCCGCGCCGCCGGCGGGAGCACGCCGTCACGCTCCAGGTTGCGCACCTGCTGGACGGAATACCCCACCCGGCGCGCGATCGCCGCGGTACGTATTCCCGCCGAGTTGAGACTTGACACCTTCGCTCCATGGACAACGACCTTGAACCCTCCACAAGCACTTTAATGTGAAGCTTGAGCACATGAGCATCGACGAGATCATCGGCTTCGTTTCTGGCCTCGACGGCGTCCTGACCCTCACACCCGCGCCCGGCGACGACTGGCCGGAGCTCAGCTGGGGAGACGCGTTCTTCTACTACTCCCCCGACGGTGTCGTCCCGACGAACGTCCAGCCTTTCGCGACGGTGGTGACCAAGAACTATCCCGGCGACGAGGCGTCGCGCCTCGACCGGCCAGACACCTTCCGCGTGAACATCCACGCCGGGAAGGAGGAGTTCATCCGGCGGCTCGGCCGCTCGCCCCGGGAAGCGGGTGAAACCGAGGCCGACGTCGTCGACACTGTGCTCGCCCACCCCGTCTACGGAACCGCGGGCTGGCTGGCCGTGGTCAACCCCGGCCCGAAGACCGACGTGGCGACCGGGGAACTGCTTGACACCGCCTACAGGCTGGCCCGTACCCGCTTCGAACGAAAGGCGGAATCCTCGCGCGAGTGAGCGCCACGGTGTTCGCCTGTCTAGCGAGCCTGTCGCCGAAGCGAAATGTCCAGCGTCCGCAGCAGTTCCCCCGCCCGGCCACCGCCGCCCGGGGCGTCCGGATACCGCGTCAGGACGTCCACCACGACCGGACCGGCGAGCGCCCTCGCCTTCTCGAGGTAGCGGGAGCCGGCAGCCGGATCGCCGTCCGCGTCGAGTTCGAAGGCGCGGGCGGCGTCGGCGGCGGCTCCCAGGATGTGCAGGACCTGCGTCGCCTTCGCCAGTGGGTGCAGGTACGCGGACGCTCCCGCGTGACCGGCGGCGCGGGCCGCCTCGAACGCGGCTTCACGACCCTCTTCACGAGCCATCCGCGCCGCCCGGTGCGCGGCCAAAGCGGTCACCCGCAACGCCTTCGTTCGCTTGCCGCCGGCAGCGAACAGCCGTGCCTCGTCGAGTACGGCACGCGGGCGTGGATCCTCCGGGAAGTCACGCTCGAAAAGCACCAAGGCAGGCTTCGCGCAAGCGACAGCGAAGGCCGTGACCTCGCGCAACTCCGCGAGGTCGAGTTCGATCGTCAGGTTTCCGTCCGTCGTCATTTCCTCGACTGTATCGTTGAACCGCCGGTTGGCACCTTCCAGCGACAATGGCAGGACAGTGGGGCGAAACCTTCAAAACCGCGAGCGGCTACGGCCGGTCGATCTGGCGCGCGAGCACGGGTTGTCCACGCAGGCGGTCCGCAACTACGAAGCGGACGGCATCCTCCCCGCCGCCGAACGCGGCCCCCACGGATACCGTGCCTACACGCCGTTGCACGCGTTAGCCCTCCGCGCGTTCCTCGCGCTCGTCCCCGGACACGGCCACGCGACGGCGACAGCGATCATGGAGGCGGTCAACCGGGGCGCGATCGAAGACGCGCTCCGGCTCATCGACGAGAGTCACGCCCAGCTGCTCGACGACCGTCGCACCCTCCAAGCCGCCACCGCCGCGCTCCGGGATCTCGAACCCGTGCCGCAGGAACGCGGCGACCTGTTCGTCGGGCCGCTGGCCGGGAAACTCGGCATCCGGCCCGCCACCCTGCGCAAATGGGAACGCGCCGGTCTCCTGAAGCCGGAGCGCGATCCGCGGACGGGCTACCGCGTCTACAGCGCGGCCGACGTGCGCGACGCCAAGCTGACCCGCCAGCTCAGGCGCGGCGGCTACCCGCTGGAGCGGATCGCGCCGCTGATCGAGCAGGTCCGCTCGGCAGGCGGTGTCGTGCCACTCGAATCGGCGCTGCGCGACTGGCACGACCGCCTCGCGGCCAGGGGCCGCGCCCTGCTCGCCGGCGCCGCCGCACTGGACGCCTACCTCGAATCGCGGCTGACACTTTTCGGACAATGACACTTTCGCGCAAAGCGAATGCACGAAGCAATTTCCGCATACGAAAGTAGGGCGCCGATCATGGAACCTACTTTCGGCGCTACGACGCGCTAGCCGGACGCTCGTAATGTGCGTCACGTCGAGATGAACCGCCCGGTCCCTGCCATTTCCGAATATCCGGCGGTTCGTCGTACCCTCCTTTAGCGAAGGAAATTCGCATGCGAATTCGCGGACCCGTCATGCTCACTCTCTTGAGCGTCTGCGCCGGAATCGGTGCCCTCGCCGTCCCGGCGACCGCCGCTCCCACGCAGCCGTCCAGCGCCTACGACCAGACGATGCTCGAGACCCTCGCCGCGACCTTGCGGATCAGCCCACTCCAGGCCGCGCAGAAGCTGGACCACGAGAAGAACCTGATCTCGTCGCTCGAAAACATCAGAGCACGCGGCCTCCGCACCGACGGCGCGTACTTCGACGACGCGGGCGCACTCGTGGTCAACGCCGCCGACGCCGGATCCGCGCAGGCGCTCCGCTCCGCCGGTCTCACGCCGCGCACCGCCGTCCGCGGGGAAAAGGCGCTGGACGCCTTGTCGGCCCGCGTCGGCGACGTCATCGGCGCCGACGTCACCCAGGTGCAGTCCTGGGGCCCGGAACTCGCGGCGGACCAGGTCGTCGTCACCGTGGCGCCCGACGCCGGCAGCGCCCTCGTCCGGCGGCTTTCGGCGCTGTCCGGGGTGACCGTCCGAACCGGAATCGCCAACGGCAACACCACCCAAGCCGACGTCATCCCCGGCCAGATCATGGATCTCGACCCCGGCACGAACTGTTCACTCGGCTTCCCCGGCACCACCAGTGACGGCGACAACGTGCTGCTCACCGCCGGACACTGCGTCGAGGGCAACCCCGACATCCTCAACCGCGACGGCGTCCACATCGGCCGTGGCGTCGCCACCGAGTTCCCGTCGGCCGACATGGGCCTGATGGACATCGACGACGAGGACACCGGCCGGGGCTACGTCGACACCCGCAAGGGCACCACGGTCCGGATCACCGGCAGCTCGAAGGCGCCGGTCGGCACGACGCTGTGCAAGGCGGGCAACACCACCGGCTGGACCTGCGGCAAGATCTCCGCGTACAACCAGACTGTCCGCTACAGCGGTGAAAGCGTCGCCACCTCGGGGCTGGCCAAGTCGACCGTCTGCACCGAAGGCGGTGACAGTGGCGGCGCCTACATCGCGGGCAACACCGCGCAGGGGATGACCTCCGGCGGCCCCAACGACGGGCACGACTGCGGTTACAACCAGGGCTCCAACGCCACCGGTTCGTACTCGTATTACCAGCCCGTCGTGGACGCGGCGAACAACTACGGGGTCACGCTGACCCGGTCCTGACGCACACCGCGCGATGGCGGGGAGCGGCCGCTCCCCGCCATCGTCGTCGTCTTCAGCGCCCGGTCCAGCCGCCTTCTTCTTCGGCGGCCGCGACATCGGAATCCGCGACCGCCGTATGCGCGAGCGCGGCGACCGTCTCCTCCAGTCCCCGCTGAACCTCCTGGTCGTCGGCGTCGCGGACGCTGTGCAGGGTCACCGTCAGCCGAGACGACGCGGGCCCGGCGTCCTCGATCGCCAGCTCCCCCTGGTAGTCGTGTGGCCCCTGGGCGCCCCAGCGCAGTGAGCGACTCTTTTCGTCGACCTTCAGCCACGCCTCCCCCTCGACGTGCTCACCATGGACATCGGCTTCGACGTGGACGGCGTCGCCGCCCTCGGGTTCGGCCTGGCTCATTTGCGGGAAATAGCGCGGCAGATTGCGCGGTTCGCGCAGGAAGGCGAACAACTCGGCGGCCGGCATATCGATCGTGGCGGTATGGCTGTAGTCGGTCATGTCCACGCATACCCCTTGCCCAGCGGGCGAAACTCACCCGGGTCGGCTCAACCCTTCAGAAAACCGATCAATTCAGCGGTCACGAAATCCGGATTCTCTTCGGCGAGCCAATGTCCCGCCCGGGGCACCTCGACCGCGCGGACGAGGTTGGCGACGCGGGGTGCCAGTGTGGCCTTCTGTGGTTCGAGCAGTCCTTCGGCGGTCATCAGCAGGGTCGGGGTGGTGATCGGTTTCGCGCCGACGTTGGCGGTCACATCCTGGCCGAGCGTGCGGTAGAGCTCGAATCCTCCGTGCAGCACCTCGGGTCTGCCGTAGGTGCGGGCGTACTCGCCGATCTCGGCTTCGTCGAAGGGCGACGGCGCTCCCGGCCCGCCGAAAGCCGTCCCCGAGTACGCGACCTGAGGATAGAACAGCGAAAGGTATTCGCGGACGTCGTCATTGACGACGGCTTCGGGAACCGTTTTCTGCGAGTGGAAGGCGATGTGCCAGCTCAGGTTCCGATAGGCCGTCGCGTCGAGCGCGGGTCCCGGCAACGGCAGATCGAGATAGGCGAGGCGGGTCAGGTCGCCGGGGAACTGCGCGGCGTACTGGAAGGCGACCGCGGCACCGAGATCGTGCCCGACGATCCGCGCTTCGCGCAGGCCGAGCCGTCCAGCGACGAGACCGTGCACGTAGCGGGCGAGGGTGGCCTTGTCGTAACTCGGTGGCGCGCCGGTGCTGTCGCCGAGGCCGGGCAAGTCGAGGGCGTACACCGTGAAGTGCTCGGCCAGCGCGGGCATGACCCGGTGCCAGCCGTACCAGGTCTGCGGCCAGCCGTGCAGCAGGACGAGCGGTGCTCCCTTTCCGCCGGTGACGTAGTGCATCTTCACGCCGTCGACGTCGGCGAACTCATGGCGGAACCGCTGCGCGAAAGCCGCGTCGCCGCGGGTGATGTGCTCGTAGGCGGGCGAAGAATCGGCAGCCGTTCCGCACGCCGCCGTCATCAGGATGAGGGCGGCGCCGAACGCGGCGGCGGTCCGCCGGAAGGTCCGGTGAAGCATGGGGTGGTTCTCCGTTTCGGTGTTCAGCGTCCGGTGGAGCCGTCGATCAGCTCTCGCAGGATGTCGGCGTGTCCCGCCTGCCGCGTGGTTTCCTCGATCAGGTGGGTCAGCGTCCATCGCCGCGACGCCGAACGTGGGCCGGCTTCGGCGAGGTCGTCCCAGGACGCGATCTCGGCCCTCGTCTCGGCGATGGTTTCCCGGTAGGCGGCGAGAATCGTCGCTGTCGTGGCGTCGGGGGCCGGGTGAAACGTCGCTTTTCAGTCGGTGCAGCGCTCGCCGAGCAGCCAATGCCGTTCCACTGCGGTCAGATGGCTGAGCAGGCCGAGCAGGTTCGTCCCCGACGGCACGCCGGGGACTCGCGCCTGGGCTTCCGGCACCCCTTCGGTTTTGGCCGCGACGGAGGCGCGCAGATAGTCGAGGAAGCCCGCGAGGACGTCTTTCTCGCTGGTGCCCGTCGCGGGCGGGCCGGTGTCGCGGTTGCGCCTGGCGCTCATCGCGAGGGCTCCGAAATCCGCCGGAGCATCAGGACATGGTCGACGACGGTCGCGGTCCGGCCGCCTGGACCGGTGGCGCGCCGTTCCGCGACCTCCGCGCGGTCGATCGACCACACCGCCGGATCGAGGGCCAGGTCCGCGGCCACTTCCCGCGGAGTGGGGTAACGGAGGTCCGGATCCTGGTTCCACGACCACGGCGCGGTGGAGCCGTGATCGACGACGACCAGCCGACCGCCCGGATTCAGCGCCATCGCCGCGGTCCGCAGCACGCGGCCGCGATCCAGCGCGAACGGGGTGTGGAGGTATTGCGCGGACACCAGGTCGAAAGTGCCGTCGGGGAAATCCTCGGCGAGATCGACGCGGAGCGCCGTGATCGGCTCAGCGCGCTCGTGGAGCGAGCGCACCGCGGATCCGGAGATGTCGACCGCGGTCACCCGCCATCCCCGCCTCGCCAGCCACACCGCGTCTCCCCCGCCGCCGCAACCGAGGTCGAGCGCGGTCCCCGGCGTCAGGGAGCCGGCGATCTCGGCCAGTCTCGGGTTCACCTTCGGCGACGCCGTGGCCCGCCGGTCGTAGAGCTCGTCCCAGAATTCCGTGGCACGGTCTGGAGCGTTCATCCTCACCTCGCATGGTCTGTCAAGGACCACCTTCGCCTCGGCCGCCGGGAAAACGCACGAAAACTTGCCGACCTGGCAAGATCGACGGCATGGCGGACGAGACGGACGAAGTACTGGACGCGGTAGGCCCGAGATTGCGTGCCTTGCGCAAGCACCGGGGCCTGACCCTGGCCGACCTGTCGGCGGCGACCGGGATTTCGGAAAGCACCTTGTCCCGGCTGGAAAGCGGCGGACGGCGGCCGACGCTGGAGCTGCTCTTGCCGCTGGCCCGCGTGCACGGCGTCCCCCTCGACGACCTCGTCGGCGCCCCGCGCACCGGCGATCCGCGCGTCCACCTGCAACCGATCCACCGCCACGGCATGACCTTCCTGCCGCTCACCCGCCGCGCCGGTGGAATACAGGCCTTCAAGATGCTGATTCCCAGCCGTGACGAACCAGCGGAGCCCACGCCGAAGACCCATGGCGGCTACGAATGGGTGTATGTCCTCAATGGACGGCTCCGGCTGCTGGTCGGCGACCGCGACCTGGTCCTGCCGCCCGGCGAGGCCGCCGAGTTCGACACGTCGCTGCCGCACTGGCTCGGCTCGGCCGACGGCGGCGCCGTCGAAACCCTCGTCCTGTTCGGACCTCAGGGCGAACGCGCGCACGTCCGGGCGCGGACACAGCGCTAGCGGCAGGTGCGATCAGCGGGGAGCTCGCCACCCAGCAGGTAATCCCGGACCGCCGTGTCGACACACCTGTCACCCTTGAGGAACACGGAATGCCGGTAGGCGCCTTCCACCGTCACCAGGCGCGAACCGGCGAGTGCCCGGTGCATGGCGAGTTGCCCGGCGTAAGGCGTCGCGGGGTCACCGGTGGAACCGAGAAGCAGGGCCGGCGCGGTGTTGTGGATCCGGGTCGCGGGCTCGGCAGGCGTCACGGGCCAGAACGCGCACGGCGTGATGTTGCGAGCCAGCGGACCGAACAACGGCTCGGCGGACCGATGCGCCTGAATGTCCCGGTAGTACGTCATCGGGTCACGGGAAGCCGCGCGATCGGCGCAGACGATCGGCGTCCCCGCCCGGTCGTTCGCGTCGCCGGATCCTGTCGTCAAGCCGTCGAGGAGCGCGCCCAGTGTCTTCGAAGGAGTGACAGGAAGACCGGCCGCGGCGTCACGGAGCGTCCGCACAGTGGCGGCGAACTCGGCCTGCGACGCGGGTCGGTCGTCATAAAGGTGCGCGAAGTACAGATACGGCACGGTATGACCGTCCACTGTGTACTTCCCGACCGCGAACGGCCGCCGCTCGGCCGAGCGCGCGACGTCCCGCACCGTCGCCAAGACCTGGTCCGCGGTCTCCCCCAGCCCCCGGCCGACCGCACTACGCGTCCAGTTCCGTAACGCCGCGTCGAGAGCCGGAGCGGTCGGGCGGAGCAGACCCGGCCCGTACACCTCGGGATCCACCGACGAGTCGAGCACGAACCGATCCGCCCGCGAGCCGAACATCTGCAGATAGACCGCGCCGAGGTAGGTCCCGTACGAGGCCCCGATGTAGGAGATCTTCCGTTCCCCGAGCGCGGCGCGCACGACGTCCATGTCCCTGGCGGTTTCGCGGGTCGACGCGGCCCGCAGCAACTCGGGATCGTTGCCCGAGCAACCACGCGCCAGCTGCTTCGCCAGTGCCACACTTTCGCCGAACGTCCTGCGGTCCGGCCCGGCCGACCGCGTGAACGTGTCGGTCGGCCAAGCGCACCGCAACGGCGAGCTGCGCCCGACGAACCGGGGATCCACGCCGACGAGGTCGTACTGCGCCGCGATTTCCGGCATGAGAGGTCCGGCCAGGACCATCTCCCTGGCCGGACCGCCAGGTCCGCCCGGATTGAGCAGCACCACGCCACGTCGGCGCGCGGGGTCGGTGGCCTTCACCCGGGCCAGCGCGACGGTGATCTGACGCCCCCGCGGACGGCGATGGTCGACCGGCACGACGACGTCACCGCACTGCGCGCCCGCCTTGTCCAGCTCGACGCCCAGGTCGTCGCCGGGGCCGGCCACGCAGCCGTGCCAGGTGATCGAAGGTGTCGCGACGGCGGCCGTCGCCGGTGTCAACGCGCCGGCGACGAGCAGTGCCACCACGATGGCTGTTTTCCTGAGCAACCCGAACTCCCTGGTATCGAACGAAATTCTCGATCTCAGGTTAGGGGCGCGGGGGCTGTGGGGGCGTCCGTCTCCGGTCTGAAAGGTCTAGCCCGCTGGGGTGGCTTTCGGGTGGGGGCGGCCCGGTGGTGGTGAGCGGAATAGCAAGAGCCTCCGTCCCCACGTTGAGGGTCAGGGGCTCGGCAAAGTCGAGACAGTGCAGGCCTGACCCACTGTCCTCAAAGGACACGGCCTGGTGTTTGAATGTCCTGTTGATGCCTCTGCGCGCGGTTCCACGGGGGGTCGTGAGTGGCAGTGAGGGTTATTGAGGGTTAAGGCGAAGGTGTCGTGTTGGGGCGGGTCTGTGAGACGTTGGGCGTCAGGCTTCGGCACTGGGCGGTGGCGTGCCGAAGGTGTCGCGAAAGCCACTTTCGGGACATCACATGTCCTGAAAGTGGCTTTCGCGACACGAGCA
>NZ_JBVISU010000019.1:0-47063 GCF_055575355.1 Amycolatopsis sp. NPDC034160
ACTGCTCCGGATACTTCGACCTGCGAGGCACCAGGACATCCTCCCTCCAGACCAGCGTCTGGAATCAAGGTGTCCGCATCGCGGGGGCAGCTCCAGAACCGTCATTACCACTCACGAGCCGCTGTACGACGGCGTGCTCATCCGTCGAGTTCGACCTCGTCGGCGGAGACGTCCGGCAGCAGCCCACGCCAGCGTGGATTGCGCAGGCAGCCCGCGTCCGTCCAGCCACCGAAGACGACCTCGCCGACGATGGTCGGCCGCGACCAGCGCGCGTCCCGAGCCTGTTTGTCCGGTACGGAGCGGAACGGGGATGTCTTGCGCTCCAGGCGGAACAGCCGCCGTGAAAGCTCTTCCAGTTCGTCGCCCGCGAAGCCGACGCCGACGTTTCCGATGTACCGCAAGCCGTCTTCGTGCGGGACGCCGAGCAGCAGCGAACTGAAGGTGCCCGCGCGGCTGCCGCCACCGGGCCGCCACCCGCCGAGCACCACTTGCTGGACCCTGGTGTCGGTGATGGAGAGCCAATCCCCGGTACGCCTTCCAGGGTGGTACGCGGAGCCGGCGCGTTTCGCGATGATTCCGGCGAGGCCGTGTTCGCGGGCCGCGCGCGCGACCGCTCCACCGTCGCCGAGATAATGCCGGGGGACCTGCCAATGCGGTCCGGCGAGGCCGAGCCCGTCGAGGAGATCCCGCCGCTCGACGTAGGGCGATTCGAGGCAGGCCCGGCCGTCCAGATGCAGGAGGTCGGTCACCAGGTAGAACGCCGGATACCGGGCGGTGAGCCGTTTCGCGGAACTCTTCGTGGCACGCGCCCGGTGCCCGAGCCCTTCCGCGCTCGGCTTTCCACCGTCGAAGACGACGATTTCCCCGTCGAGAAAGGCTTCCGTGGCCCCCAGTTGCTCGCCGAGCCCGCGGAATTCGGGGTACAGCCCGGTCACGTCGTCGCCTGAATCGTCGTAGGCGGTGATCCGGCCACCCGACACCCGGATCAAGGCGCGCCGCCCGGACCAGTCGAATTCGTAAGCCCATTCCGGGTCTTCGCCGGTCGAGGGGAGACGTCCGGGCTTGGTCAGCATCGGGGCGAGGAAAGGCGGAAGTCCCGTTCGGCCGGGATCGGCCGGGTCGAGTCGTTTGAGCAGCCAGCCGCGATCGTTCCCGTCCTTCTTCACATTGAGGAACAGGTACTTCCCGCGTGCCCTTGTCCCGTGGAAGACGACCTCGACCTTGTGGTCGTTGAAGTGCAGGGTCTCGTACCGGCCGGTGTCCCAGATCGTCATGTGGCCGCCCCCGTATTCGCCGGCGGGGATCTCGCCCTCGAAGGTGAGATATTCCATCGGGTGGTCCTCGGTGTGCACCGCCAGCCGGTCGAGATCCGGCGACATCGGCAAGCCTTTCGGCACCGCCCAGGAGACCAGCACCCCGTCCCGTTCCAGACGGACATCCCAGTGCAGGCTGCTCGCGTGGTGCTCCTGGATGACGAAAAGGTCGTCGGACCCGGTTGCCCCATCGCGATCGGGAATGGGTTCGGGAGTCCGTCCCGGTTTGCGCTTACGGCGATATTCGCCGAGTTTCTCCGCCATGGTCGGCCAGCGCACCCCTCTCCGGATCCGGTCACGCAAGCCTAGCGCCGTTCACCGCCCGTACGCGTGGTGAAGGCCCCTTTTCCCACTGTGAGAGTAGGGAAAGGGGCCTTCACGAAGGGCGGATCAGTCGGTTTCGGCCAACGCCTCGGCGAACTGGGCGGCGTAGAGCCGGGAGTACGCACCGCCGGTGAGCAGCAGCGTTTCGTGGTCGCCTTGTTCGACGATCGAGCCGTTCTCCATCACGAGGATGACATCCGCGTCGCGAATGGTGGAGAGCCGGTGCGCGATGACGAAACTCGTCCGCCCCTCGCGCAGCGAATTCATCGCCCGCTGGATCAGCACCTCGGTCCGGGTGTCGACCGAACTGGTCGCCTCGTCGAGGATGAGGATCGCGGGCTTCGCCAGGAACGCCCGCGCGACGGTGATCAGCTGTTTCTCCCCGGTGCTGACCGTGCCGCCCTCGTCGTCGATGACCGTGTCGTAGCCGTCGGGCAGAGTGCGGACGAACCGGTCGACGTGCGTCGCCTTGGCCGCCGCGACGATCTCCTCGTGCGTGGCGCCCGCGGAACCGTAGGCGATGTTCTCCGCGATCGTGCCGCCGAACAGCCACGCGTCCTGCAGCACCATGCCGGTCTTGGACCGCAGGTCCTCGCGGTCCATCTCGGCGATGTCGACGCCGTCGAGGGTGATCCGGCCGCCGTCGAGTTCGTAGAACCGCATGAGCAGGTTGACCAGCGTGGTCTTCCCGGCCCCGGTCGGCCCGACGATGGCGACGGTGTGCCCCGGATCGACGGTGAGCGACAGGTCCTCGATGAGCGGGGTGTCCGGCGCGTACCGGAACGACACGTGTTCGAATTCGACTTGGCCGCGTACCGCCGGTACCCGGGCGGGCTCGGCGGGCTCAGGTTCCTGCTCGTCCGCGTCGAGCAACGCGAAGACCCGCTCCGCGGACGCGAGCCCCGACTGCAGCAGGTTCGCCATGCTGGCGATCTGCGTGACCGGCTGGCTGAACTGCCGCGAGTACTGGATGAACGCCTGGACGTCGCCGAGCGACAGCGTCCCGGACGCCACCCGCAGCGCGCCGATCACGGCCACCAGCACGTAGCTCAGGTTGCCGATGAACATCATCGCGGGCTGGATGGTGCCCGAGATGAACTGCGCCTTGAAGCTCGCGCCGTAGAGAGTGTCGTTGTGCTCGCGGAAGACCTCCTGAGCCTCCTCGCGGCGGCCGAACACCTTGACCAGCGAGTGCCCGGTGTACATCTCCTCGATATGGGCGTTGAGCCGCCCGGTGGTGGACCACTGCTTGATGAACTGTGGCTGTGCCTTCTTGCCGATCTTCGCCGCGACCAGCACCGAAGCCGGTACCGAAAGCAGCGCGACCAGCGCCAGCAACGGCGAGATGACGAACATCATCGCGAGCACGCCGACGACCGTCAGCAGCGACGTCACGATCTGCGCGAGGGTTTGCTGCAGCGACTGCGCGAGGTTGTCGATGTCGTTGGTCGCCCGGCTCAGCACCTCACCACGCGGCTGGCGGTCGAAGTAGCTCAGCGGGAGTTTGGCGAACTTCTCCTCGATCTTCTCCCGGAGCTCGAACACCGCCCGCTGTACCAGGTTCGTGGTCAGCCGGGCCTGCAGCAGCGCGAAGAACGACGCCACGATGTAGAGCAGCAGAACCCACATCAGGACCTGGCCGACGGCGTCGAAGTCGATCCGCTGACCCGGGACGAAGTCGATCGCCGAGAACATGTCGGCGAGGGTGTTGTCGCCCTTCGTCCGCAACCCCGCGATGACCTCTTCCTTGCTGATCCCCTGGGGCAGGTCCTGCGCGACAACGCCCGCGAAGATCAGGTCCGTCGCCCTACCGAGGATCTTCGGTCCGATGACGCTCAGCGTCACGCTGGCGACACCGAAGAGCAGGATCCCGTACAGCACGGCGCGCTGCGGTTGCAGCAGCCGCAGCAGGCGTTTCAGCGATCCCTTGAAGTCCAAGGCCTTCTCGGCGGGAGCACCCATGAGGGCGGCGGGACCACGGCTGAAGACGGTTCCGCCTCCGCCCGGCCCACGGGGCGCGCTCGCTCGCTCACCCACGCCTTTCGCCGGAGTGGCAGACGCGCCTGAACTGCCTGAAGTGTCCGTTGTGGACTCGGGCGCGCTCATCAGGCGGCCTCCTGTTCGGTCAGCTGGGACAGCACGATTTCCCGATAGGTCTCGTTACCGTCCATGAGTTCGGTGTGCGTTCCGCTACCGACGACCCGGCCCTCGTCGAGCACGATGATGCGGTCGGCGTTGCGGATCGTGCTGACCCGCTGCGCGACGATCACCACGGTCGCCTCGGCGGTCTCGGCCACCAGCGCCCGCCGCAGCGCGGCGTCGGTCGCGTAGTCGAGCGCGGAGAAGGAATCGTCGAAGAGGTAGATCTCGGGACGGCGGACCAGCATGCGCGCGATCGCGAGCCGCTGCCGCTGACCACCGGAGACGTTGGTGCCGCCTTGCGCGATGGGGGAGTCGAGGCCGTCGGGCATCCGCTCGACGAACTCCTTGCCCTGCGCGACCTCCAGCGCGTGCCACAGTTCCTCGTCGGTGGCGTCGGCCTTGCCGTAGCGGAGGTTGCTCGCGACCGTCCCGGCGAACAGGTACGGCTTCTGCGGTACCAGCCCGACTGCGTCGGACAGCACGGTCGGATCCAGTTCGCGGACGTCGACGCCGTCGACCCGCACGGAACCGTCGGTGGCGTCCATCAACCGCGGGATCAGGTTGAGCAGCGTGGTCTTCCCGCTGCCGGTGCTGCCGATGATCGCGGTCGTCTCACCCGGCATGGCGAGCAGCGAGATCTCCTGCAGGACCGGCTTCTCCGCTCCCGGGTAACGGAATTCCACGTTGGACAGCTCAAGCCGTCCGTGCACTTGCCCGGGACTGATCGGGTTCAGCGGCAGGACGACGCTGGAGTGGGTGTCGAGCACCTCGGTGATGCGCTCGGCACTGACCTCGGCGCGCGGCACCATCATGAACATGAAGGTGGCCATCATGACCGCCATCAGGATCTGCATCAGATAGGACAGGAACGCGGTCAGCGCGCCGATCTGCATGCTGCCGTCGTCGATGCGCAGCCCGCCGAACCACAGCACGGCGACGCTGGAGGTGTTCATCACGAGCATGACGATGGGGAACATCAGTGCCATGAGCCTGCCGACGATCAGCGAGACGTCCAGCAGCGCGGTGTTGGCCGTGGTGAACCGTCGTCGCTCGTGGGTGTCCTTGACGAAGGCCCTGATCACGCGGATGCCCATGATCTGCTCGCGCAGAATCTGGTTGATCTTGTCGATCCGCTCCTGCATCAGCCGGAAGGCCGGGCGCATCTTCGCGATGATCACGCCGACCGAGATGCCCAGGATCGGGACCACGACCACCAGCAGCCAGGACAGCGTGACGTCCTGGTTCAATGCCATGACGATGCCGCCGAAGCACATGATCGGCGCCGACACCATCAGGGTGAACGCCATCAACGTCAGCATCTGCACCTGCTGGACGTCGTTGGTGGTGCGGGTGATCAGCGACGGTGTGCCGAACTGGCCGACTTCGCGGGCGGAGAAGTCCTGTACGCGGTGGAAGATCGCGGCGCGGACGTCGCGACCGACCGCCATCGCGGTACGGGCGCCGAAGTAGACGGCGCCGATCGAGCACCCGATCTGCACCAGCGACACCAGCAGCATCACGCCGCCGACGCCGAGGATGTAGTCGATGTCGCCCTTGACCACGCCGTCGTCGATGATGTCGGCGTTCAGCGTCGGCAGGTAGAGCCCGGCGAGGGTCTGGACGAACTGCAGCAGCACGATCAGCCACAGGTCTCGCCGGTATGGGCGCAGGTGAGTGCGCAACAGCTTTGTCAGCACAACGGTTTCTCCCCCAGTGGTGGGTAAGGTGTTACTTCTTGTCCGGTTTCCGCACCGGTTCGCGTCCGGTCAGCGAGGGGACGCCGGACGAGGCCTCCCGCAGGAGGGTCTCGACCGTGCTCAGGAACGGCTCGGCGCCCTCGTTCACCAGCCAGTTGAAGAACGCGGTCTTCACCGCGGACTCCACGATCGCCGCCATGAGCCGCGCGTTCAACGCGTTTTCTTCCCCAGCGCCCGCCCGCTCCAGGATCGCCTCGGCGAGTACCTGCTCGACGGTGGCGTGCGCCTTGAGGAACTCGCCGTGCACCGATGGGTGCAGGATCATCGAGCGCGCCAGCTTCACCGAGTCGCGGTTCGGCTCACCGTCGCGGCTGTAGGTCTCCAGCGTCGCGGCGCTGACCGCCTCCCACAGTGTCTCTTCCGGCGGCCGGGTGCGCAGCGCTTCCCGCAGGCGTTCCTGTCGTTCGACGATGAACGAGCAGATCGCCTCCTCCTTGCTGGAGAAGTAGTTGTTGAACGTGCGCGGCGAGACCCCCACGGCGCTGGCGATGTCCTCGACGCGGACCTGCTCGACGCCCTTCTCCATGGCCAGTTTCAACGCGGCCTCGCTCATGGCGCGCCGTGCCGCGCGCTTCTTGCGTTCGCGTAGTCCGAGAGGAGCGGCCGAGTCGGTGGTCACGTCGGAAAGAGTAGAGAAAAGGTGCGGGCTACGCAAATTTATGCGCACTACGCACTTTTCGGACACGACACGACGCGGGTGGCGGGCAAATTGAGCCGAATGGCCTAGCGTGCACCGCTCACCAGCCGCAACGCTTTCGTTATCAGGTCACTGCCAGCGGTTGAACGGAAACCGGTTGTGGACACCGATAGTTCCGTCTGCTTGCATGTCGGACGTTGTCACTGGGGAGTGCAACACGGGTCCGGGTACGTGAAGAGAAAGAAGTGGAAGCACATGGTGACGCGGGCTCGAGGCTTGCTTGACCGCTCACGGGTTCTACTGGACCGATCCCGGGTCGCCGCGGCGCAGTTCCTCGCCGCACCGCCCCGGCATGCCCCTTCGGAGCCGTCGGCCGAACCGGCCGCGGAACAGCGGCCTGCCGTGGAAGCGCCGGACGCCGGAGCACTCGCGGGTGTCTGCTCCAACGTCGCGCTGCGCGACCTCAACCTGCTCGACCAGTTGCTCGCGCAGCTGGAGACGATGGAGGCGGGCGAGGAGAACTCCGACCGGCTCGCCGAGCTCTACCGGCTCGACCACCTGGCGACCCGGTTGCGGCGCAACGCCGAGAACCTGCGCGTCCTCGCCGGCCGCGACGCCGACGACACCGCGGCCGGGATCTCGTCCGTGCTCGACGTGATGCGCGCGGCGATGTCGTCGATCGACCACTACTCGCGGATCACGATCGGCCGTGTCGTCCCGCTCGGTGTCGTCGGTTTCGCCGCCGAGGACGTCAGCCGGATCCTCGCGGAACTGTTCGACAACGCGGCGAACCAGTCGTCGCCGAGTTCGCCGGTCAGCGTCAGCGCGCATCTCACCGAACAGGGGAGTGTGCTGATCCGCATCGAGGACGAGGGCATCGGCATGCCGCCGGAACGCCTCGCGGTGCTGAACGAACGCCTCGCCGCCGGTCCCGTCCTCGACGACGATTCGGTGCGGCACATGGGACTCGCCGTCGTCGGCAGGCTCGCCGACCGGCACGAGATCACCGTCAAACTCGATCGCCGCACCCCGCACGGCACGGTCGCCACCGTGCTGCTGCCGGTTCCGGTGGTGTCGGAGCTGGCGGAAACACAGTGGTCGGGCACGCAGACCGTGGTGTTGCCGCAGACGAAGATCGCCAACGGAACACCTCCGGGCAGCCCGGTCGCGACGCCGTCGGGGCTGCCGAGGCGCCGCCCGGCGCCGTCGGCGGAACCGGAGCGGAAGCCCAGCCCGCGTCCGCGTGCCGCCGTCCCGCCGCCCACCGACGGTGGCACCACGCCCAGTGGCCTGCCGCGCCGGGTTTCCCGCAGTATCAGGACTTTGCCCGACGAACCGGCCCCGCCGACCAGCCCGCCCGCCGACGCGGCGGACGGGCACGAAGCGCTGCTGGCCGACCTCGACGCCTTCACCGACGGCGAGCGCGCCGCTCTCGATGACCGGCGTGAGCGTGAGACCGGAGGAAACACCCAGTGACCGCCCAGGACGCGACCACGGATTTCACGTGGCTGCTCGACGATTTCGTGCGCAAGGTGCACGGCGCCAGTCACGCGCTGATCATGTCCGTCGACGGTTTCCCTTTGACCGCATCGGAATCGGTGTCCAGTGACGACGCCGAGCAGCTCGCCGCCATCGCCAGCGGCCTGCTCAGCCTTGCCGGGAACAGCGCCTCGTTGTTCGGCAAGGGCAACTGCGAGCAGATCATCATCCGGCTCACCCGCGGCTACTTCCTGTTCATGGGGATCGGCGCCGAGGCCGGGCTCGCCGTGCTCACCGAACCCGACTGTGACATGAAGGTCGTCGCCTACGAGATGACCCAGTTCATCACCAACGCCGGTCACGCCCTCACCCCCGAGGTGCGCGCGGGACTCCGGCAGGTCCTGACCGCCCGACGGCCGCAGGCCTGAGAATCCGGAGAAGGAAGGGATGACCGTGTCCAGCGACCAAGCTCCGGACCGGCCCGGCAAGATGCGCAGCCGCAGAATCCGGCCGTACGCGCTGACCGGCGGCCGGACCAAGAGCAGTCACCTGCTGCTGGTGGAGACCCTGATCTCGGTGCCGCGCTACGACCCGGCGCTGGCCGAGGCGCTGATGCCCGAATCGCGTTCGCTGTACGAGCGCGCCCGCGATCGTTCGTCGATCGCCGAACTGTCGGTGGGGCTCGACCTGCCGCTCGGTGTGGTCCGCGTCCTCATCGGCGACCTCGCCACCCAGGGCGCGGTCTTCGTGCACCCGACGGCACACGCCTACAACCACGATACGAACGTGCTCGAGAGGATCCTCGATGGACTCAAGCGCCTCCCGGTCTGACGCCGATCTTCTCGCCATCTCGGCGAAGATCGTGGTCGCCGGTGGATTCGGCGTTGGCAAGACGACGTTCGTCGGCTCCGTCTCCGAGGTCCCGCCGCTGAGCAACGAGGCCTGGATGACCGAGGCAGGCGCCGGCGTCGACGAGCTGGTGCCCCCGGGAACCAAGTCCACCACCACGGTCGCGATGGATTTCGGCCGGATCACGCTGCGGGAAGACCTGCTCCTGTACCTGTTCGGCACGCCGGGTCAGGCCCGGTTCTGGTTCCTCTGGGACGACTTGTCGCGCGGCGCGCTGGGTGCCGTCGTGCTGGTCGACACCAGCCGGATCGACCAGTCGTTCGCCGCGATCAACTACTTCGAGAACGACTCCGAACTGCCGTTCATCGTCGCGGTCAACCAGTTCGAGGGGATGCCGGTGCACGACCTCGACGAGGTCCGCGACGCGCTCGCGCTGTCCCCGGAGATCCCGCTGGTCACCTGCGACGCGCGCGACCCGAAATCGGCGGTCGCCACGATGCAGGAACTGGTGTCCCACACGCTGTCCCTCGCGGTGCTCTCCGGGCCAGGCCGCGAGTTCGCCGCACTCAGCTGAACCGCTCTGGGAGGAATGTCGAGGATGCGCAAGGTTCTGATCGTCGGTGCCGGTCAGTCGGGCTTGCAGCTGGCACTGAGCCTGCTGAACCACGACTACGACGTCACGGTGATGTCGGCGCGGACGCCGGACGAGATCCGGTCCGGCAAGGTGATGTCGACCCAGTGCATGTTCGACTCCGCGCTGCAGCACGAGCGCGACCACCAGCTGAACCTGTGGGAGAACGAGACCGTCAGGGTCGAGGGGCTCGGCGTCTCGATCGCGGGACCGGACTCCAGCCGGGTGCTGGACTGGTTCGGGCCGCTGGAGCAGTACGCGCAGTCGGTGGACCAGCGGGTGAAGATGGCGGGCTGGCTCGAACTGGTCGAGGAGCGCGGCGGCAAGGTCGTCATCCACGGTGTCACCACCTCGGATCTGGCGCCGCTGGCGAAGCTGTACGACCTCGTGGTCATCGCGGCGGGCAAGGGTGAGCTGGTCCAGCTGTTCGACCGTATCCCGGAGCGTTCCCCGTACACCGAACCGCAGCGTGCACTTTCCCTGGCCTACGTGCACGGTGTCGAGCGCCGGCCGGAGCATCCGGACAAGGCCGCGGTGCGGTTCAGCATCATCCCCGGCGTCGGGGAGCTGTTCATGATCCCGGCGTTCACGTTGAGCGGGAACTGCGACATCCTCTTCTTCGAGGGCATCCCCGGCGGGCCGTTGGACTGCTGGAACGACCGGCCGTCGCCGCAGCAGCACCTCGACCGGATCCTGTCGCTGATGAAGCAGTTCCTCCCGTGGGAGTACGAGCGGTCCAAGAACGCCGTGCTGACCGACGAGAAGGCGACGCTGGCCGGCGGGTACACCCCGGTCGTGCGGAACGCCGTCGGCAAGCTGGCCTCGGGCACGGTCGTACTGGGCATGGCCGACGTCGTGGTCGCCAACGACCCCATCACCGGGCAGGGCTCCAACAACGCGAGCCACTGCGCGGCGTCCTATCTGGACTCTATTCTCGAGCGCGGCGACAAGCCGTTCGACGCTGAGTGGATGACGGCGGCGTTCGAGAAGTACTGGGAATACGCCCAGCACGTCACGACCTGGACCAACGCGATGCTGCAGCCGCCGCCCCCGCACGTGCTCCAGATCATCGGCGCGGCGGGGGAGAACCCCGCGGTGGCGAAGCGGTTCGCGAACGGATTCTCCGATCCGACCGACTTCCAGCATTGGTTCTTCGACCCCGTCAAGGCGGAGAAGTACCTGGCCGAAGCGTGATTCCCGGACCACGGCAGTCCCGCGATCGGGTTCACGGGACTGTCGCGGTCCGACGTTTCGGGCTACCGTTGTTACCGAGCGTGAGTACGGTCGGTAACGGCGGTGGAGGTGCGGCGCGATGCGTTCGATGTGGAAGGGCTCGGTGTCGTTCGGGCTGGTGAGCATCCCGATCCAGCTCTACGCGGCCACCGAGAACAAGAACGTCTCGCTGCGCCAGGTGCACGAGTCCGATGGTGGCCGGATCCAGTACAAGCGGTTCTGCACGATCGACGGCGAGGAAGTGCCCTACGCCGAGATCGCCAAGGGCTACGAACTGCCCGACGGCGAGATGGTCGTGCTCACCGACGAGGACATGGCCGAACTGCCGCTGGCGTCGTCACGGGCGATCGACGTACTCGAGTTCGTGCCGCTTGAGTCGATCGACCCGATCAACTTCGACAAGACCTATTACCTCGAGCCGCAGAAGAACGCGGTCAAGCCGTACGTGGTCCTGCGTGACGCGCTGCAGAAGGCCAGCCACGTGGCGATCGCGAAGGTCGCCATCCGGCAGCGTGAGGCCCTGGCGGTCCTGCGGGTGCACAACGACGTACTGATGATGACGACGATGCTGTGGCCCGACGAGGTCCGCGTCCCGGACTTCGGTTTCCTGCACGACGACCCGCCGCAGGTGCGGCCGCAGGAACTGACGATGGCGGGGTCGCTGATCGACTCGCTTTCGGAGCCGGTGTTCGAGCCGGAGAAGTACACCGACTCCTACCGTGAAGCACTGGAGGCCATGATCGAGGCCAAGGCCGCGGGGAGCGAGACGACGAAACCGAAGGCTGTCCGCGCGAAGGGTGATGTGGTCGACCTCATGGAGGCCTTGCAGGCCAGCGTGAGCGAGGCGAAGAAGAGCCGGAAGTCGTCGGCGTCGTCCGCCAAGAAGGCCACCGCGGCGAAGAAGCCCGCCACGGGCAAGCGAACCCCGAAGAGCGCCTGACCTTCCTTTGTGGACAGTGTGGCCGGACTCACCCGGCCGGGTCTCGCGACACGCCGGGCGTATGCCAGGATCTGTCGTCCCTCGGTGGTAGTAAGGCAATCGAGGAGAACTTTTCCGAAGCGATCTTCGCTTGATCGCGGGAGGCGGCATGAGCATGGAGTGCGCGTTCTGCGCCGATGGTCTCGACCACTGCCACGGAACCCTGGTGGTCCACCTGGAAGGTGGGTTCACCGAATGCAGTGAGGACGGCTGCGTCGACTTCGATTTCGCGCGGCACACCCTGACGATCGACTGCTTCGACGTCGACGGCGGCTGCACGTGTGCGGAGGTGGAGGCCCGGCTGCTGCTGCGGGCTTCCTGACCGGCGGCGACTACACCAGTCCGGCCCGATCGGGGCGATCAGGACCGATTGCCACCCAAAGGTGTATGCATTCGTGTACATCCAGGCAGGAAATGTGTTACTTATGACGGGGGTCCTCCGGCTCTCCCTCCCCCTCGGAGCCGGGGGACCCCTTCATGTCACGGTGCTTCCTTCGCGGTGTCATGGATCGAAGCGCCGTCGCACTTGCGCACCGCTTCCCAGACTCCGTCCCCGTCCGCGTAGTCGGTCGCGGGGAGTGTCCCCAGTGGACCGAGGACGTCGTCACCCGCTCCGGCCGCCGCGGCGGCCCGCAGGAGTTCGTCGCGTCCGCACGGGTATTTCGCCGCCGTCAGGTAGGGGCGGGGGTCCGTTCCGGGCATCGGCTGTCCCTCCTTCTCCTCGTCCGCGGTGGGTACCCGACGGACGGAAACGGAAACAGCACGGGCACCCGGCATAAGGGAACGCCGGGTGCCCGTGCTGTTTCAGTACTGGTACCGGGGACTCAGTACCAGGGGTCGGTTCGGTGCTCAGTACCAGTGGGCGCGACCGCCGATGGCCTTCCCGGTGTTCCCGAGAACGGCCAGGATGATGCCGATGACCGCGAGCGCGATCCCGATCGAGTACAGAACGGGGATGCTGGCGATGACACCGATGACAATCAGGATGACGCCGAGAATGATCACGGGGCACCTTCTCCTTCGTAGTCGCCCGGCCGAGTTGATGCCGGGGTGTGGCTACTTAAGGAATGCCCGGCCTACGCCAGGGGAAACAGGTCCATCCGGCCGCAGTTTTCACGCATTTGGCCTAGTGACTGCCCGCTCGTGAGTGGTAATGACGGTTAGAACCGTCATTACCACTCACGAGACGTAGCGCAGTAGCTCAGTACCGGTAGTGGTCCAGCTTGTACGGTCCCTCGACGTCCACGCCGATGTACTCGGCCTGGCGCTTGGTCAGCTTCGTCAGACGGACCCCCAGCGCGTCGAGGTGCAGACGCGCCACCTTCTCGTCGAGGTGCTTCGGCAGCACGTGGACGTCGGTGGTGTACTCGCCCTGCTTCGTGAACAGCTCGATCTGCGCGATCGTCTGGTTGGTGAAGGAGTTCGACATCACGAAGCTCGGGTGACCGGTCGCGTTCCCGAGGTTCATCAGCCTGCCCTCGGACAGCACGATGATCGAGTGCGCTTCGCGGTCGCCAGTCGCCGGGAAGACCCACTCGTGCACCTGCGGCTTGATTTCGATCTTCTGGATACCCGGGATCTTCGCGAGCCCGGCCATGTCGATCTCGTTGTCGAAGTGCCCGACGTTCGCGACGATCGCGTTGTGCTTCATCTTGGCCATCTGGTCGGCCATGATGATGTCGAAGTTGCCGGTGGTGGTGATGAAGATGTCGCCGCGCTCGACGACGTCGTCGAGTTCCACGACGTCGAGGCCCTCCATCGCCGCCTGCAGCGCGCAGATCGGGTCGATCTCGGTGACGACCACGCGAGCGCCCTGACCTCGCAGCGATTCCACCGCGCCCTTGCCGACGTCGCCGTAGCCGCAGATGACGGCGACCTTGCCGGCGATCATCACGTCGGTGCCGCGGTTGAGACCGTCGATGAGCGAGTGACGGATGCCGTACTTGTTGTCGAACTTCGACTTCGTCACGGAGTCGTTCACGTTCATCGCCGGGAACAGCAGCTCGCCTTCCTTGGCGAGCTTGTAGAGCCGCTTGACGCCGTTGGTGGTCTCCTCGGTGACCCCGCGGACCTCCTTGGCGATGCGGGTGAACCGGCCGGCGTCACGCGCGAGGCTCTCGCTGAGCGTGCGCAGCACGGAGTGGTATTCCTCCGGGTCATCGTCGGTCGGCTGCGGGACGGCACCGGCGGCCTCGAACTCGACGCCCTTGTGGATCAGCATGGTCGCGTCGCCACCGTCGTCGAGGATCATGTTCGGGACGCGGCCACCACCGAAGTCGAAGAGCTGGTCCGTGCACCACCAGTATTCGGCGAGCGTCTCGCCCTTCCACGCGAACACGGCCGAGCCGGAGGGAGCGTCGACGGTGCCGTTCGGGCCGACGACGACGGCCGCGGCCGCCTCGTCCTGCGTGGAGAAGATGTTGCAGGACACCCAGCGCACCTCGGCGCCCAGCGCGACCAGCGTTTCGATCAGCACGGCGGTCTGGACCGTCATGTGCAGCGAACCCGCGACACGCGCGCCCTTCAGCGGCTGCGAGGCGGCGAATTCACGGCGCAGCGCCATCAAGCCGGGCATCTCGACCTCGGCGAGGCGCAACTGCTTACGGCCGGCCTCGGCGAGGGAAAGGTCGGCGACGGCGAATTCGATCCCGTTGACCTTGGTCAGGGTGGGGCTCACAGGTTCTCCAATCGTGAAGGAAGGCAGGGCGGAGCGGTTCTTCTCGCCGATGGCGGGAAGAACGGAGTCAGCGCGGGAGGTCAGCGTGCGGCCTCGAAGACGGCGGCAGCCGGAAAAGTGTTACAACGCAAAAAGGACACCTCCGCGATGGGAGGCGCCCTTACGTCTGTCACGGCGGGCCGAGCGTGGCGGAAGAATTCCGTCGCAGCGCCTCTCGGCCCGAAACCAGGATGGCAAAGCGCCGCGAGCGCTGTCAAGGCGACGCGGATCGCGCCGCCGCCGCGGAGAATTCGGCGCGGACACCCAGCAGGCGGACCGGTCTGCCGAGGTCGAACATGTCGAGCACGGCCAGCGCCGCCTTCTCGATCTCACCCGGGTCCGCGGTGGGTGCGGGCAGGGTCACGCTGTGGGTGTGGGTCAGGAACGGCGCGAACCGCACCTTGACCGCGACCCGCGCGACGGGCCTGCCTTCGTCCGCGACGTCCTGGGCAACGCGTTTCGCCAGCGCGACGACCTCGGTGGCCATGGCCTCGGGGTCGGTCAGGTTCTGCTGGAACGTGGTCTCACGACTGCGGGACCGGGCCACGTACGGCGTCGCGGTGACTTCTGCGTCGCCGATTCCGCCGGCGAGGATTCGGTACCACGGGCCCAGCTTCGGCCCGAACCGGGCGGCGAGGTCGGCCGCGTCGGCGCCCGCCAGGTCCAGCACGGTGTGGTAACCGGCCGCCGCGAGCTTCTTCGTGGTTTTGGCGCCGATGCCCCACAGCGCATCCGTCGGCCTTTCGGCCATGACGTCCCACCAGTTCTCCCGGACGAGCCGGAAGATCCCGGCCGGTTTCGCGAACCCGGTGGCGAGTTTGGCCCGCAGCTTGTTGTCCCCGACGCCGACCGAGCAGGACAGCCCGGTCTCGTCGGCGACCACCCGCCGGATGTCGGCGGCGAGGGCTTCGGGATCGTCGGTGGCGGCGCCGAGGAACGCCTCGTCCCAGCCGAGTACCTCGACCACCACCGGGAATTCCCGCAGCGTCGCCATCACCCGGTCGGAGACCTCTTGGTAGGCGGGGGCGTCCGTGGCGAGGAAGATCGCCTCGGGGCAGCGTTTCGCCGCGGTCCGCAACGGCATCCCGGACTGGATGCCGAACTCTCGCGCTTCGTACGACGCCGTCGCCACCACGGCCCGTTCGGTCGGATCACCGTTGCCACCGACGACCACGGGCTTCCCGCGCAGCTCAGGCCGCCGGGCGACCTCGACAGCAGCGATGAACTGGTCGAGGTCGACATGGAGCACCCACTCCCGGACGGCCATACGGCGAGCTTAGGACCGTTCGGCGATCTCGTCGCGCATGCGCTGCTCGTTCTCCTGAAGTTCCGGCGTGAAGTCCTCGCCGAAGTCCTCGGCTTCGAGGATCTTGCGGATCTCCAGCACGGTGTCGCCGTGCGGGGGAGTGGGGCAGCGCTTCGCCCACTCGATCGCTTCGGCGCGCGACGGGACGTCGACGATCCAGAAGCCGCCGACGAGTTCTTTGGCTTCGGTGAACGGGCCGTCGGTGACGGTGGCTCCCGCGGCGCTGAGGGTGACCCGCGCGCCCTTCGAGCTTTCCTGCAGACCTTCGCCGCCCACCAGCACCCCGGCGTCGAGCATCTCCTGGTTGAACTTCGCCATGGCGGTCAAGGCCTCCATCGGCGGCATCTTCCCGGCCTCGGAATCTTCGTCAGCCTTGATGATGATCATGAACCGCATGGTCTTCCTCCCAGTGAATCGGACGTATCGCCCGGACTCTACCGGCGTACGGGAAGACGGTCAGTCGCGCCCGAACCGGGACAGGTGAACGATCACGGCCGCGGTCACGGTGATCATCCCGATCAGCAGCAGGGCCGGGCTGTTCGTCACCAAGCCCAGCAGCATCAGCAGTCCGGCGGTCACATCGATGCTCAGCACGACCGCCAGGCGGAGGAGGGGAGGCGGGGCGGGCTTGCCGGACCGGAGCCGAGCGGCGAGCGCGGGCTCGGTCAGTTCGAACCAGCGCTCGATCTTCTCCAATTCCTGCCGATCGTGATGGCTCAGCATCGGTTGCTCCTTCGGCGCGCGCCCGCTCGACAACGGGGGAATACCCAGGACCAAGGCGGGATAAGCATTGAATTTCACCCGGATTTCGTATAACGGCCTATACGTCCGGCGAATGGTGCGTTCGACTGGACCGTGCTGGGCCATTCGGGGTCTCCGCACGAAGAAAGATCCTCAACGAAGGGGATGATGGGTAGTTTGCGTGATCACGACCGCAGGCGGTTTTCACCTGGGAGGAAAGCGCACGATGACGATACCCACCGAACCGATCGGCAGTATTCCCCGCCCGGCGTATCTCCTCGAAGCGCTCGGTGAGCACGCGGCCGGGCGGCTGGACGCCGACGGGCTCGGCGAGGTGACGGAAAAGGCCCTCATGGAGACCATCGAGCGGTTGGAGGAGACCGGTTCGCCGGTCATCACCGATGGCGAACAAGGCAAGCCGAGTTTCGCCACGTATCCCTTGGCGGGGCTGACTTCGCTCGCGCCGGACGGCGTCGTCATCCCCTTCGCCGACGGGCACACCCGACAGCTTCCGCGGCTCACCGCCGGCCCGTTCCGCTACCAGACCCACGCCGCCTCTTATCTGCGCCAGGCCAAGAAATACGCGACCAAGCCGGTCAAGCAGGCGGTGATCGCGGCTTCGGCAATCGGGCTCGTCTATCCGGGTGAGGAATTGGCCGGATATGGCAAAGAACAGTTCATCACCGACCTGGTGAACGAAGCGGAAGCGGATATCCGCGGCAGTCTCGACGCGGGCGCGGACAGCGTCCAGATCGACTTCACCGAAGGCAGGCTGTCGCTGAAGCTCGACCCGTCCGGTGGGCTGTTGAAGTCCTTTGTGGATCTGAACAACGCCGTGCTGGAGCGCTTTTCCGAGGAGGAGCGCAAGAAGATCGGCGTGCACACCTGCCCCGGCGGGGATCAGGACTCGGTGCACAGCCTCGACGTCGACTACGCCGAACTGCTGCCGACGTTGTTCCAGCTGAAGGTGGGCAACGTCTACGTGCAGCTGGCCAGCGAGGCGGATCCCGAGCGAGCGCTGCGTGTGATCGCCGAGCACTCCCGGCCGGAGCAGCGGATCTTCGTCGGCGTAACCGACCCGATCGACCCCCGCGTCGAGACCGCCGAGGAGGTCCGCGACCGGGTTCTTCAGGCGGCGCGGTTCATCCCGTTCGACCGGCTGGGCACTTGTGACGACTGTGGTTTCTCGCCGTTCGCCGACGACACGTCGACGTCGCGGGAGATCGCGTTCGCCAAGATCGCCGCTCGTGTCGAGGGCACGCGTCTCGCCGCGGAATCCCTGTAGCCGGGCGTGATGGGCACCTTCAGCTCTGGACGGCGACCCTGATCCCGAGCCCGACGAGCAAGGTGCCCATCACCGCGTCCATCGCTCGCCGCACCCGGCCGGTGGAGAAGAACCTCCGCAGCGAACCGACCAGTGTGGCCAGGACGAAGGTCCACACGAGGGCCACCGCGGTGGCCAGCATCGCCAGCTGCAGGGTCTGCGTTGTCGAGGCCGTGTGCGGGAGGAACTGGGGGAGCAGGGCGAGGAAGAACACCGCGACCTTCGGGTTGAGCAGATTGGTGAGCAGTCCGTGCCGGAACGCCGCCCTCGGCGCGACGACCGGCGTCACCTTGTCCTTGAGTTCGCTGTAGTCGCCGCGGCGCACCGCCAGCCAGGCTTTGACGCCGAGGAAGACCAGGTAGGCGGCGCCGATCAGCTTCACCACGGTGAAGGCGATCGCCGACGCGGTGAGAATCGCCGCGACACCGAGCGCGATCGCGACCACCCAGACGAAGACGCCGAGCGCGATACCGAGTCCGGCGGCGATCCCGGCCTTGCGCCCGCCGAGGATCGCGCTGCGGGTCACCACCAGGAAATCCGGACCGGGCGCCATCGCGCCGAGCAGGCAGACCAAGACGAACGAGAGTGCGGTGGCCCCGGAGATCATCCGCCGATGCTATCCGGCCGGTCGATGTCCCGGACCATGACAGCGCCAGGGACGTCGACACCGTCCGGTGTCGTCACCGTCACCCGCTCGACCTCGGTGAAGCCGAACGCCCGGTACAGCGGGACACCGGGCATGGTCGCGGTCAGCGTCAGCGACGTGAACCCCTCGGCTTTCGCCGCGCGGCGGCACGATTCGAGGATCGCGCGCCCGAGCCCCCGCCGGGTCCAGTCGCCGCGGACGAACATGGCGCGAACCCGCGCCGGTTCGGTCGCCGGGTCGAGCGGGCGGTCGTCGTCCGCCGCGTCACCGGCGCCGGCGTGCATCTTTTTGCGCCTGCTCCAACCCCCGCAGGCGACGATCTCGCCATCCGCCTCGTGCACGAAGTAGGTGCCGTCCTCGATCAAGCGAAGATCGAGGTGCGCGATGTGCTCCGCCGCGCTCGCGGTCTGCCGCTCGTCGTAGAACCGGGGGAACAACTCCAGGACCGAAGCCCGCATCAGTGCCGCGATGGCCGGCGCGTCGGCGAGCGTAGCCGTCCGCTGCTGCGGCGTGTAGGTCGTCATGCGCGGAAGATAACCAACGACGGCGATCGCGCCTACCGGATAATCGCGGGATGGTCGCCGACGACGTCCGTGAGCTCTGGACCTGGTGACGGGTCAGGGCGAACCGATCCTGTGCTGTCACAGCGGCCCTGGCCAGGGGGACATGTTAGGCACTCTCGATCTCGGTGCGCGGTTCCGGACGATCGGACCCGCGCGGTCCGCACACCCTCGCCCGGATGGGTCGGCCACGTGCCGTGGCTGGAGGCGCCGGACGCATTCCGCGCCGCAGTGCTCGATTTCCTGGCCGGGGCTTGAGTGGTGGCACTACGGGTGTTCCGCACGGCTTCGGGGGTCATGAGCGCCACGCTTGAGGTGGTGATCGTCGCGGGCGCGGCGCTGACGACAGAGGTCAAAGGGTGGGTCTGGGCTGGTGACGGGAGCCTGTCGTGCACTGAGTGTCCACAGAGGACGTCCTCCGGTCATCGAGTGTCCGATTCGCGACTACCTGTCCGCTTCTGCGTGGGGTCGTGAGTGCTAATGAGGGTTAGAACGACCCAAATCACTCACGACCCTCTCGCGAAACCGCGCAAACCGCCTGAAACGGGCGCTGCGGTCGTGAGAAGTGTCCCTTGTGGACAGTGAAGAGTGGTCGATCTTGGCCGGGATGTGGTGAGGTCGCGACGATGAAGGAATCGGGACGTTGAGTGTCCCGATTCCTTCATCGTCGGTCTTTGGCAATCTGGATGCCTATGTGGGTGAGCGGGGAAGGTTTCGGACGTTGAACGTCCGGAATCTTCCCGCTCGGAGCCAGCCGGAACTCGTGACCGGCCGGAGTTTGCCGAGCCTTCAGTCCTTGGTGATCGGCTGCTGCAGCTCGGTGACCCACCTGTCGCCGTCGTCCGGGCATTCGAGGTAGAACTCCCGCGCCGGCCCGCTCGCGCGGTACCCGTGGGCGTCGACCCATCTCGCCAGCGCCTGGTAGCTGGGGAGCACGGTCTCCATCGAACCCCGGTGCAGAATCGTCGCCGCGGTCGGGACTTCGGCGAGGTTCACCGTCGAGAACCCTTCACTTCCGTTCGTCTCGGTCGAGATCGGGACCGCGGCGTGGATCAGCACCTTTTCTCCGGCGGATTCATCTTCGTAGTAGGCGATCAACGGGCCTGAGGGGGTGATCGGGCCGAGCGCGCCGAACAGCTCCTTGTACAGCCGCTGCACCACCGGCGCGATCTCCTCGTTGACGTATCCGCGTGCCGTCCCGGTCAGCTCGGCGACCCGTACCGCGGGCAGGCTTTTGACTACGACGTCTTCGGAAGGCATGGTTCCCTCGCTTTCGATCGACCGGAGCCTCGCCTCGACGGCCTTGAGCCGCGCCTCGTCGGCCGCGATCGCCGCTTCGAGTTCGGCCCGCCGGAGCCGCAACATCCCGCGCAGCTCGTCCACGCCGATCCGGGCGTCGAGGATCTCTTGCACCTGGGTGAGCGTGAACCCGAGATCCTTAAGCGCGACCACCCGGTTGAGCCGCGCCAGCTGGTCGCCGGTGTAGGACCGGTAGCCGCTGAACGGGTCGACGTGAGCTGGTCGCAGCAGCCCGATGGCGTCGTAGTGACGCAGCATCCGGACCGATACCCGGCCGTGTTTGGCGAAGTCTCCGATACCGAACATGACGCCTCCCACCAGACAGCCTGACACGGTGTCACAGTCAAGCGATCAGCGCACGAGCCGGAAGAACGACCGCACCTCCTCGGTGAAAACGCCCGGCTGTTCGAAGGCCGCGAAGTGGCCGCCTCGCTTGAGTTCGTTCCAGTACCGGATATCGGTGAACCGGCGCTCGGCCCAACGGCGGGATGGGCGCGGGGTCTCGCGCGGGAAGATCGAACATCCTGTCGGCACGGTGATCGTGTCCACAGTGGAGTCGGAGAACCAGCTCGAGACCTCGGCGAAACTCTCCCAGTACAACCGGGCCGACGAGGCGCCGGTGCCGGTCAGCCAGTAGAGCGTGATGTCGTCGAGCATGGCGTCGCGGCTCAGCGCGTTCTCCGGATGGCCGTCGCAATCCGTCCACGCCTGGAACTTTTCGAGGATCCATGCGCAGAGTGCCACTGGCGAGTCGGTCAGCGCGTAGCCGATCGTCTGTGGCCGGGTCGCCTGCTGGTTCGCGTAACCGGAACCGTCCGCTTTGGCGCGTTCGAGATCGTCGAGGGACTTCCGCTCGAACTCGGTCAGGTCGTCGAAGGTCGCCGGATCCGGTGCGGCGAGCGGCGGGTTGAGGTGGATCCCGGCGAGGCGCTCGGGAGCCGTCCGTCCCATGAGCGTGGTGATGCTCGTACCCCAGTCTCCGCCTTGCGCGCCGAAGCGTTCGTAGCCGAGGCCTGTCATGAGGCGGATCCACGCGTCGGCGATGCGCTGGATCGACCAGCCTGTCCCGGCCGGTTTGTCACTGAAGCCGTAACCGGGCAGGGACGGGACGACGACGTGGAAGGCGTCGGCCGCGTCGCCGCCGTGGGCGACCGGATCGGTGAGCGGGCCGAGTACGTCGAGGAACTCGAAGACCGAACCCGGCCAGCCGTGCGTGAGGATCAGCGGCAGCGCGCCGGGATGCGGGGAGCGGGCGTGCAGGTAGTGGATGCCGAGGCCGTCGATCTCGGTCCGGAATTGGGGAATCGCGTTGAGCCGGGACTCCGCGGCACGCCAGTCGTAGGTCTCCGCCCAGTACGCGCAGAGTTCACGCAGGTAGGCGGCGGGAACCCCTTGCGACCAGTCGTCGACGGTCTCGTCCTCGGGCCAGCGGGTGCGGCGGAGCCGGTCGCGGAGGTCTTCGAGTTCGGCCTCCGGGACCCGGGCTCGGAAGGGCGTCGTGTCCATGGCGGTCGACGGTAACGACAGGGTCCGACAATTCGTGGACTTCCGCCCGGACGTTCGGCGCCCTCGCTCCCGCGCTGCCCGTTGACCGCGGCCAGGTCAGCGAGCTATTCTCGATATACGAAAGAAAATTTCCGCATAGCGAAATTGCAGAGGTTTCGATGGCTGATCTTGCCGGTTCCCGTCATGCGTTGCCCTATGTGCTGAACCTGTCGATGGTCTTTACCGAGTTGCCGCTCTTGGCGCGCGCGGAGGCGGCGCGGGCGGCGGGGTTCACCGCGGTCGAGTACTGGTGGCCGTTCGAGACGGCGGTACCGGACGCCACCGAGGTCGACGCGTTCGTGGCGTCGGTCGAGAAGGCGGGGGTCGCGGTGACCGGGCTGAACTTCTTCCCCGGTGACATGGCCGGCGGCGATCGTGGCCTGGTCACCTGGACCGGCCGGGAGGACGAGTTCGCGCACGGCATCGCTTCCGCGATCGAGCTCGGCGAGCGGCTCGGCTGTCGCCGGTTCAACGCGCTCTACGGCAACCGCGTCGACGGCGCCGATCCCGCCGAGCAGGACAAGCTCGGCCGGGAGAACCTGGCGCTCGCCTCGGACGCCGCCGCGCGGATCGGTGCGGAGATCGTCCTGGAGCCGTTGTCGGGAGCGGAGAAGTACCCGCTCAAGACCGCGGCCGAAGTACTGAAGGTGCTCGACGAACTCGGGCGGGACAACGTGAAGCTGCTGGCCGACCTGTATCACCTGGCGGTCAACGGTGACGACCTCGACCGGGTCGTGTCCGTCCACACCGGACGGATCGGCCATGTGCAGATCGCCGACGCCCCAGGGCGGCACCAGCCGGGGACCGGAACGCTGGACATCGAGGGATACCTGGAAAAGCTGCAGACGGCGGGCTACCGCGGGCAGGTCGGCGTGGAGTACAAGCCCAACGGGCCGAGCGCGGAGTCGCTGTCGTGGCTGCCTTTCGAACGAAGGGGACTGGCATGACCAAGCTGGGATTCATCGGGCTGGGGATCATGGGCGGGCCGATGGCGGGGCATCTCGCCGCGGCCGGGCACGACGTGAGCGGCTTCGACACGAACGCCGACGCGCTCGCGAGGCTGGAAGCGGCGGGCGGCCGGGCGGCGAGCGGGGTGACGGACGCGGTCTCGGGCGCGGAAGTCGTCATCACCATGCTGCCGGACCACCCTCAGGTCGAGGCCGTCGTGCTGGCGGCTGGCGGGGTGCTGGAATCGGCGAAACCGGGGACCCTGCTGATCGACATGAGCACGATCCGGCCGGAGACCTCCATCGAGGTGGCCGAACGGGCGGGCGAACGGGAGATCCGGGTGCTGGACGCGCCTGTCTCGGGTGGTGAAGCGGGCGCCCGGCAAGCGTCACTGTCCATTATGGTCGGTGGTGCGGAAGAGGACTTCGCGGCCGCGCTCCCGATACTGGAGGCCGTCGGCAAGACGATCGTCCACGTGGGACCGCACGGTGCCGGTCAGGTCGTCAAAGCGGCCAACCAGCTGGTGGTCGGCGGGACCTACGGGCTGATCGCCGAGGCGATCGTGCTGCTCGAAGCGTCCGGGGTGGACGCAGGGGTCGGGCTCGACCTGCTCGCGGGCGGCCTGGCGGGCAGCCGGATCCTCGAACTCAAGCGGAAGTCCATGGTGGCGCGGGAATTCGCGCCGGGGTTCCGGATCGACCTGCACCACAAGGACATGGGTATCGCGCTCGCGGCCGCGAGGCAGGCCGAGGTCGCGCTGCCGCTCACCGGGCTGGTCGCCCAGCTCGTCGCCGCCGGAAGGGCGATGGGACACGGCTCGCTCGATCATTCCGCTCTGTTGAAGGTCGTCGAAACGCTGTCCGGCGCGGAAAGCAAGGAGTGAGGCATGCCCAGAATCCCCGCCATGCAGGCCGTCGTCGACGTCCTGGTCAGTGAGGGCGTCGACACCGCGTTCGGCTGTCCCGGCGCCGCGATCCTTCCGCTGTACCACGCGATGCAGGGCAGCGGCATCGAGCATCTGATCGTGCGCCACGAAGAGGGCGCGACCCATATGGCCGACGGGTGGGCGAGGACCACCGGCAACGTCGGTGTCGCGATCGGCACCTCCGGGCCTGCCGGGACGAACATGATCACCGGGCTCTATACCGCGCAGGCCGACTCGATCCCGATCCTGTGCATCACCGGGCAGGCCGATTCGCGCAAGCTGCACACCGAGGCGTTCCAGGCCGTCGACATCGTCGAAATCGCCAAGCCGGTGACCAAATGGGCGGTCCAGGTCAAGGAGGCGGCGCAGCTGCCGTGGGTGTTCCGGGAGGCGTTCCGCATCGCCCGGTCGCACCGCCCCGGGCCGGTGCTGATCGATCTGCCGATCGACGTCCAGCGGCAGGAGATCGAATGGGACTCCAGCATCGATTCGCCGCTGCCGGTCACCACGGTGACGCCGTCGCCCGCCAGGGTGGAGCGGGCACTCGATCTGCTGCTCGCCGCGAAACGGCCGCTGATCCTCGCCGGTGGTGGCGTGGTCCTCGGCGGCGCGAGCGACCGGCTGCGGACCGCGGCCGAACTGCTCGGCGTCCCGGTCGGCGTGACGTTGATGGGCAAGGGGACCTTCCCCGAGGACCACGAACTGTTCGCCGGGATGGCGGGTGTCCAGACGTCGCAGCGGTGGGCGAACGCGGCCTTCCTCGAAGCGGATCTGGTGCTCGCGCTGGGTGCCCGCTTCGGTGACCGGCACACCGGTGAGCTGGAGGTCTACCGCGGCAGCCGGAAATTCATCCACGTCGACATCGAACCCACGCAGCTGGGCAAGGTGTTCGGGCCGGATCTCGGGATCGTGTCCGACACGGGCGCGTTCCTGGACGCGCTGATCGAAGCGGCGTCGAAACGTTCTCCGGCGCGGGATCGGGCGTGGCCGCGGCGGATCGGCGAACTCAAGAAGAGCCTGCCGCGGCGGGAGGACTTCGACGACACACCGATCAAGGCACCGCGGGTGTTCAAGGAGATCAACGAGTTCTACGGCGAGGACGCCTACTTCGTCACCGCGATCGGGCTCTACCAGATCTGGTCCGGGCAGTTCCAGCGCGCGCACAAGCCCCGCCACTACCAGGTGTGCGGCCAGGCAGGCCCGCTCGGCTGGGAGATCCCGGCGGCGATCGGGGTCAAGAAGGCGAAGCCGGAGGCCGAAGTGGTCGGCGTCGTCGGGGACTACTCGTTCCAGTTCCTGGTCGAGGAGCTGGCGGTGGCCGCGCAGTACGACGTCGGGTTCGTGCTGATCATGCTGAACAACGAGTACCTCGGGCTCATCCGGCAGGCCGAAACCGGCTACGAGATGAACTTCGAGGTCGACATCCACTACGACAAGATCGGCACGGACAACGTGAAGGTTATGGAGGCCTACGGCTGCTCCGGCACCCGGGTGACCGAGCCGGGCGAGATCCGGGCGTCGCTGGAATGGGCACGCGAGGAGGCCGAGCGGACTTCGCGACCGGTACTGGTGGAGATCATGATCGAACGCGAAGGGAACGCCGCGATGGGCAAGGCGCTCGACAGTGTGGTCGAGTTCGAGCCGATCGCGGGATGAGAGCGTGAGATGAACGGGACTTTCATCGCAGAAAACGAGAGGAAAGTCCCGTTCATCTCATCCGGTGCTACGCCTTGGACTGGTCGTTGCTCAGCCACTTCTCCGGCCGGACCCGGACCAGCACGGACTTGTCGCTGAGCGCGCCGTCGACGTACTTCGCGCCTTCGTCGCCGGGGAGGTAGCGCTGCGCGATCTTCAGTGCCTGCTCGCGGGTCGGGGGTGCGTCGTTGGCGATGACCGGACCCTCGACGGTCACGTACTTGTACGGCCAGGTCTCGGTCTGGGTGGCCAGGCTGAGCCTGCCCGCCTTCTTGATGGCCTTGTCCTTGACCGACCCGCCGTCCATCCAGATCAGGAGTTCCCCGCCGGGCTCGTAGTCGTACCAGACCGGTACGGCCAGCGGCGCCCGTCCTTCCCGTTCCACCGCCAGGACCCCGATGTGCACCTCGCTCAGGAAGGCTTCCCGTTCTTCGGCGGTCATGACCATCGACGACATCCGTGTCTCACTTCTCTCGGCTTAATGATCTACGAGAGAAGGTAACGCGGGACACGTTCAGGACATTCCGGGCGCGTTACGGCGTGGGCGAAGCGGAGCTGGTGGGGGTCGCGTCGCCGGTGTTGCCCGCCGGGGTGGAGGCAGGCGGCGGCGTGGTCGTGGTGCTCGACGGCGGAGGCGTCGACGACGGCGGGGTGCTCGGAGGCGGGGTCGAAGTGGGCGGGTTCGACGACGGTGGCGTCGACGAAGGCGGCGTGCTGCTCGGCTTCGACGGCGAGGAGCTGCTCGGCGGCACGCTGCTGCTCGGCGGTAGCGACGGACCGGGCGGCGTGGACGGCGGCGGCGTGGTCGTGCCGGGCGGGGGAGTGCCGGGCAGGGTCGGCACCGGAACCTGACCGCCGGGCGTGCCGGCGGCGACGTCCTGGGAGTCGGGGGCGCCGACGGGGACCTGGCTGTCCGGGAATGTGGCGACACCGCCGCGATAGGTGACCGCCCACCGGATCACGGTGTCCACATAGGACAGCGAGTGGTTGTAGCGGTACACCGCGACGCGCTGGGTCTGCTCGGAGGTCAAGTCGACTCCGCCGGAGCAGAGGTACCGGCCCGAACCCAGGGTGGCGTCGTAGATGTTGTTCGGATTCGATTCGCCGTCGCCGTTGCCGTCGGAGGCGTAGCCCTTCCACGTGGACGGGATGAACTGCGTCGGGCCGACGGCGCGATCCCAGACCGTGTCGCCGTCGTACTTGCCGCCGTCGGTGTCGGGGATCGCGGCGAAGGGCCCGGCGCCGTTGAGCTGCGGGCCTCGGATGGGTTCGAGGGTGTCGCCCTTGGCGTCGACGTAGCCGCCGCGCGCGTGGTTCGATTCGATCCGGCCGATGCTGGCGATGAGCGCCCAGTCGATGTGGCAGCCCGGCAGTTCCTTCGCGAGGATGTCCGCAGCGTTGCGGTAGGCCTTCATCATGCTGGCGGGGATGCCGAGCGCACCCGACGGCGCGAACGAGCCGCCGACGTTGCCGGTGCCGCCGGGGACGGTCAGCGGATCCGGATGGGGCGGCTCGGGGAGGCTGCCGTCGACCGCGATCTCCGGGACGACCCCGGCGGGCGGCTGCCACTGCGCCGCCTGATTCCGCGGTGCGGTTTCCTTCGCCGCCGCGATCGGGGTGTCGGGACCGGCCGACGCGGTGACCGCGGGCAGGACGGCGAGTGCGCCACCGGCGAGCGCGAAGGCCGTCCGGTGCCGGGCGGACAACCTGTCCGGCTGTCGAGGGCGGTGCTTCGGCATGTTCTCTCCCGCTAGGTCGACTCCGGGCAAAACTATCGGATGCAACCGAATTTCGGGGAAGACACAACGAAAAACCTGCGAGCCTGCCGGGATTTCGTCCGCCCGGCACAAGACCTTGGTAGTGAAGTTGTCAATTTCACGCTGAGTTCACCGAAGTGCCAGCAGAATCCTCGGCCGCTCCACGCGACTGGTCTGAACCGCGTGCAAAGATTCCTTTGCACAATCTTCTTTGCATGGCTACCTTGGTGCCATGACCGGCCCACCGCCACCCGAAGAGATCGCCGACCCCGCCGTGCTCAAGGCGGTGATGCATCCGTTGCGCAGACGGATCATGGAAGCGCTGGGCCGAGGGCCGGCGACAGCGACGAAGCTGGCCAAGGAACTGGGGGAGAGCTCGGGCGCGACCAGCTACCACCTGCGGGAACTGGCGAAGTACCACTTCGTCGAGGAGGCACCGGAACTCGCGCACGGCAAGGAACGCTGGTGGCGCGCGAGGCCGCGCGACATCCGCTGGCCCCGGCACAGCGAGCAGAGCGAAGAGATGCGCGCGGTGTTCGACGAGACGCAGCGTGCCGCGTTCACCGAAGACCTCGAACAGCTGGCGCGTTTCCTCGAACGTCGCGGTGAGCTGGGTGAATGGGGTGACGCGCTGGTGTTCTCCCGTGGCGCGGTGCACGTGGACATCGAGGAGCTCAAGCAGTTTTGGGAGGAGTACATGGAGCTGCTGCGCCGCTATTGGCGGCCGGAGCCCGGCCCGGACGCGCGGAAGGTGTTCGTGCGCTGGATCGCGTTCCCGGATCCGGACGGGAAGGAGGGGGACTGAAGAGCAGGTGGGAGAGCGGCCACTCGACCACCTCTGATCGCGTCACCACGCCGGACGGCGTGTCTTCACGAACGACTTCACAGGTAAAGGGGGAGCAGCATGCTGCTCTGGAAGAGAATCGCGGCCGTCGGTACCGCGATGAGCCTGCTCGCGGCGGGGACCGCGACGGCCGCGCAACCGCCGGATGGACTATCCCGCGCGGACGCCACCATCCGCTACACCGAGTACGGCATCCCGCATATCGTCGCGAGCGACTACGTGAACCTGGGCTTCGGGCAGGGGTACGCCGCGGCCAAGGACAACATCTGCGCGATAGCGGACGTCGCGCTCACCACCCGCGCTCAGCGTTCCCGCCGGCTCGGCCCGGACACGGCCCCGACGAGCGGCGTGAGCCAGGCGAGTACGAACCTCGCCGGCGATCTGTATTTCCAGGGGCTCAACGAAAGCGGTGCCGTCGAGCGGATGCTGGCCGAGCCGGCGCCGCGCGGTCTGCACCGCGAGGTCCGCGAACTGATCCGCGGGTACGTCGAGGGCGTCAACAAATACCTGCGCGACGGCGAGATCACCGATCCGGCGTGCCGGGGCGCGCACCACAGCGACCAGACGGAGCTGTACTCGCGCAAGCGGTGGGTCACCGAACGGTACTGCGAGAGCGACATTCTCGCGTCGCCGTCGCTCGAGGTGGTCCGGGTGAGCAGGCGATGATCGCCGCGCTGCTCGCGGCCGTCATGGCGGTTTCGTCGCCGGCGCCCGCCGACGCTCCCGCCGGCGACGTCTCGTTCACCAGCCACGGCGTCACCTTGCGCGGAACGATTGTGGCGGCGGAAGGCGACGGTCCGGCACCGGGGATCGTCATGGTGCACGGCTCGGGCGAACACGACCGGGACGACTACCGCCCCGAGGCCGAGGCGTTCGCCAAAGCGGGCATCGCGACGCTGATCTACGACAAGCGTACCGAAGGCTATTCGCTGTTCGAGCGGGATTACTCGGTCCTGGCCGACGACGCGCTCGCCGCGGTGCAGGCCCTGCGGTCGTCTCCGGGCGTGGATCCGGCCCGCGTCGGCGTGTGGGGGTTGAGCGAGGGCGGCTGGGTCGCGCCGTTGGCGGCGTCGAAGTCGAAGGACGTCGCTTTCGCGGTCACGGTCGGGGCGAACGGCGTCTCACCCGACCGCCAGCAGTCCTGGGCCTTCGAGACCTACCTGCGGCGAGGCGGGGTCACCGGCTCGATGGTGGACATGGTCGCGTCGACGAACATGCGGACTCTCGCGGGCGCCGGTGTGTTCCCCGAGGCAGGGTACGACCCGGTGCCGGTGCTGGAGAAGGTGCGGCAACCGGTGCTCGGGTTGTGGGGTGAGCTGGACCGGCTCACCCCACCCGGCGAGGCCGTGCGGATCTTCCGGGAAACGCTGGAGCGAACGGGAAACCGGCAGTACACGCTGAAGGTGTTTCCCCGGGCCCAGCACGCTCTCCGGCCGACGACCGATGGCTTCGACAAGCTCGACGGGTTCGCTCCCGGCTACCTCGATCTCGTCGGGGCCTGGGTGACCGGATTGAAGGACGGAACCGTCCAGCCGTCCGCGGATCCGCCGCCGGTGCAGGCGAGCGAGAGTGTCGCACTGGCACCGCTGGCCTGGTACGAGGTGCCGTGGGCGCAGATCGCGGTGTGGGCGCTGGCGTTGCTGGCGTTCGCGGCCTATCCGGTGACGGCGTTGTTCCGCCGCCGTAAGGACGTCGTGCCGTTCGCCCGCCCCGCCCGCTGGCTGGCGTCGACCGGCTTGCTCGCCACAGCGGGATTCCTCGTTTACTACGTCGCCTTGACGATGGGGGCGGCGATGGCACCGGGTCCCGTCCTTTTCGGACGGACGCTGCCCTGGCTCACGTTGCAGCTGATCGCGGTCGGCGTCGTGATCGCCGGGGTGGTGACCGCGGTTTCGTGGTGGCGGCGCAAGGAGGCCAGGGGAGTGCGAGTCGGGCTGCTGCTGGCCGGAGCCGTCGCGTTCGTCCCGTGGGCCGTCCACTGGGGACTGCTCGTGCCGTGAGCCGAGAGCCTGGGTGCCGGGCGGCCACCCGGCACCCAGGCGAACGGAAGCCGCGTCACCACGCCCGAGGGCGTGTCTTCACGAACGGACCTCCGCCTGGAGAAGATACTCAGGACTTCGGGGTGACGACGAACCGGCGCAGTTCCAGCGCCGGGTTCTTGGCGCGGACTTCGGAAACACGCTCGGCCGAAAGCTCGGCGGCGGCGGTTCCCGTGCGCTCGCCGACGGAGGCGAGCACGACGCCCATCGGGTCGACGATCATGCTGTGCCCCGACCCGGTCGGCGCCGCCTGCCCCGCCGCGACCAGATAGCTCGTGTTCTCGATCGCCCGCGCCCGGACCAGCGTGGTCCAGTGGTCCTCCTTGAGCGGGCCGGGCATCCATTCCGCCGGCAGCAGTACCGCGTCCGCGCCCGCGTCGACCAGCCGCCGGGTGACCTCCGGGAATCGCAGGTCGTAACAGGTCTGCAGACCGAAGACGAAGCCGTCGGCCTCGAAGGTCTCCGGCGCTTCGATGTCGCCGGGCCGCACCAGTTCCGACTCGTGGAAACCGAAGGCGTCGTACAGGTGCAATTTGCGGTAGAGCGCGGCGATCGCCCCGTCGGGACCGGCCGCGACCAGCGTGTTCGAGATCCGGTCTCCCTCGGGGAGCGCTTCGTTGATGCCCGCGACGACGGTGATCTGCCGCTCCTTCGCGAGGCCGCGCAGTTCGGTGACGAACGGGCCGTCGAGTTCTTCGGCCGAGGTCACGAACTCCCGGCTCATCGTCGGTACGGTGAACAACGAGTACTCGGGCAGCACGACCACCCGCGCCCCGCGGTCGGCCGCTTCACCGACGAGGGAGGCGACGCGTGCGAGGTTGGCCTGTTTGTCGTTGCCGGGCGCGAACTGCGCCACCGCGACGTGCACCATGGGACCCCTTCCGATAGGTGGGACTCTTGTATACATGATGGATACTTGAGTGGTCCAGGTGTAGGCTCCGTCGCGGAAAGTGACGGCTTGGAGGGGGACGAGATGACTGTGACCGCCGAAGGGGGCGGCCCGGCACGCGAGCGGGTCTACACGTGGCTGCGCGACGGAATCATCTCGGGCGCCCTGGAAGGCGGCCGCTTCCTCGACGAAATGTGGGTTTCCGGCGAGATCGGCGTTTCGCGGACCCCGGTGCGCGAGGCGTTCCACCGGCTGGCCGCCGAACGGTTCATCAGTCTCTTGCCGCGCAAGGGCGCCCAGGTGCGCACGGTCACCGCGCGCGAGCTGGAAGAGGTCTACCAGAGCAGGCGGCTGATCGAAGGCCACGCGATCGCGGCGCTCTGCGCGAATCGCGCCGGGGCGCCCGCCGAACTGCCGGAACTCATCGAAGCGATGGTGAACGCCGGGAACGAACGCGACTGGTTCGCCGTTTCCGGCTTCGACCGCCGGTTCCATCGCGCCATCGTGAACGCCGCGGGCAACTCCGTCCTGACCGAGCTGTACGACACCCTCCGCTCACGGCAGCAACGCGTCACGGTCCGCGCGCTGGAGGCCCGGCCGGAGAGGCTGACGGTGATCAACGAGGAACACCGGGAATTGGTCGCTGCCTTGAACGCCCACGACGCGAAAGAGGCGTCGCGGTTACTGGAAGAGCACCTGCGCCCGGTGTCCGAAGTCATGTCGGTACTGCCGCAGGAAGGCTGACCCCTCATGACATCGCCCACGACGCCGCGGGACGGCTTTCTGGTTCGATGGATCCGGACAGGGCGCGGGAACCTCTCGCACGGCGTGATCGCGCTGGAACTGGACAGGCTGGGGGCCTGAATGGGACTCGAAAAGGTCGCCGGCACCATGCGCGACATCCTCACCGCCCGCCGCGTCTACGGCGAGCCGGTGGAGCGCGACGGCGTGGTGGTGATCCCCGCCGCGAGCGTCATCGGCGGTGGCGGTGGCGGGCACGGCACCGAACAGGACAAGGAAGGCGAGGGCGGCGGTTTCATCCTGGCCGCGCGCCCTGTCGGCGCGTACGTGCTCAAGGGCGGCGACGTGCGCTGGGTGCCCGCCGTGGACATCACTTTCTTTGGCGCCGTATTCGCCGTCATGGTCGCGACAATTCACAGGGCCTGGCGGCGGAAAGCTTGACGCCCGGTGCTCAGGCCCGGTTCGGGGCGGTGATGCCGGTGAGGATGAGATCGACCCCGGTGAGGAACTGCTCCCGGTCGTCGTGCTCGCGCACCTGATCGGCGATCGACTTCATGAACGGGTATTCGCCCGGGTCGAGCTCTTCCCACGCCGTCGCCGCGGCGTGGAGAAACTCGGCCCGGTCTACTCCGGGGCCGAGTGCGCGGGCGTTCGCGGCGTTCTGGCCCGCGGCGCCGAAGACATAGTGCATGAGCGCCGAGGTCGCCGTGAACCAGGTGGCTTCGGGCACGCCCAGCGCGGCCACCCGTTGCCCGAGGCTTTCGAAGATCCGCGGGGTCACCGAACCCCAAGGGCTGCGGGAAAGCTGAACGGCGAGTTGCGCGGACAGCCACGGGTGTTCCGCGATCGCGTCGAACAGGCCGAGTGCGATGGTGCGGATCTCGTCCTGAGGCGTGTCCGATGTCTCGTCGTGCTCGATGGCCAAGACGTCCGTGATCACGGAGTCGGTCGCGGCGGCGAGTAGTTCTCCTTTGTTCGCCACATGCCAGTAGATCGCTCCCGGGCCGGTGGCGAGGCGTTCGGTCAGTGTCCGGAAGGTCAGCCCGCTCTCGCCGTCCGCGTCGAGCAGTGCGACGGCGGCCTCGACGATGCGCTCCCGGGAGAGCGCTTCCGCGCGCCGAGGTGTCCGGCTTGTCCGTGTGCCCATGCCGCCCATCTTGACACGACTGGAGCGTCGTTCCAATCTGGAATGGCATTCCATGATGGAACGTCATTCCAGAAGAGGTGGCATGAAGGTGACCGTCACGATCATCGGCGCGGGACTCAGCGGGCTCACCCTGGCCCGTGTCCTGCACGTACACGGAATCCCGGCAGTGGTCTACGAGGCGGAGGGCTCGCCGGAGCAACGCGCACAGGGCGGGATGCTCGACATCCACGACTACAACGGACAGCTCGCCATCCAGGCCGCAGGCCTGATGGAGGAGTTCCGCGACCTCGTCCTGGAGGGCCGCGAGGCGATGCGGATCCTCGCGCCGGACGGGACGGTCCTGTTCGAGCAGGCCGACGACGGTACGGGCGGCCGCCCCGAGGTGCAGCGCGCCGATCTGCGGCGGATGTTGCTCGATTCCCTTCCGGACGGCACCGTCCGCTGGGGCCACAAGGTCACCGGCGTCCGACGCCTCGACGAAGGCGGCCACGAGGTGACCTTCGCCGACGGCACCACCGTCGTGGGAGACGTGCTGGTCGGAGCGGACGGCGCCTGGTCCCGAGTACGGCCTTTGCTCACCGACGCCACACCCGAGTACGCCGGTACGTCGTTCGTCGAGACCTACCTGTTCGAGGCCGACATCCGGCATCGGGCCGCGGCGAAGGCGGTCGGCGGTGGGGCGCTGATAGCGCCCGCACCGGAGAGGGAGATCCACGCGCACCGGGAAAGCGGCGACACCTTGCACACCTACGTGGTGCTCAACGAGGCGCTGGACTGGTTCGCGGGCATCGATTTCACCGATCCCGCCGCGACCACCGCGCGGATCGCGCGGGAGTTCGACGGCTGGGCGCCGGAGCTCACGGCGCTGATCACCGAGAGCGACACCGCGCCGGTCCATCGCCCGCACTACGCCCTCCCGTCCGGGCTCCGCTGGGACCAGGTGCCCGGGGTGACGCTGGTCGGTGACGCCGCCCACCTCGCCGCTCCCAACGGTGAAGGGGCCAACCTGGCCATGCTCGACGGCGCCGAACTGGCCAAAGCGCTCGTCGCCCATCCCGGCGACGTCGAGGCCGGGATCGGCGAGTACGAGCAGGCCATGTTCGTCCGGAGTGCCGAAGTCGACGGCGAGACCGCAGTCCTGCGGGAACGTGAGTTCCGCGAGAAACTTCCGTGGAGCCTGGTCGAGATGTTCGTCGGAAGTGAGTGATCGTGATCGGCCGGGTGGCCGGTTTCGAGCTAGTTTCCCCTCATGGCGAAAAGCTCGGCGGTGGAAATCGAGGTCGGCGACCGGACGGTGCGCGTCTCGAACCCGGATCGGGTCTACTTCCCGGCGCGGGGTGAGACCAAGCTCGATCTGGTCCGGTACTACCTCGCGGTCGGCGACGGGATCGTGCGGGCGCTGCGGGAACGGCCCTGCATGCTGCACCGGTTCCCGTCCGGGGTCTCGGGGGAGAAGGTTCACCAGAAACGCGTCCCGAACGGTGCCCCGGACTGGTTGCAGACCGTCCGCGTCGACTTCCCCTCCGGAAGGCACGCCTACGAACTGTGCGTCACGCATCCCGCCGACGTGATTTGGGCGGTGCAGATGTCGACCGTCGAGTTTCACCCCTGGAACTCCCGCCGGGCCGACACCGAACGCCCCGACGAGTGGCGGATCGACCTCGACCCGATGCCCGACTGCCCGTTCTCCACCGTGCGGAAGGTCGCCCACACCGTCCGCGAGATCCTGGACGAACTCGGCATCACCGGATGGCCGAAGACCTCCGGTGGCCACGGCCTGCACGTTTACGTCCGGATCGAACCGAGGTGGGGCTTCCAGGAGGTACGCCGGGCCGCGCACGCCTTCGCGCGCGAGGTCGAGCGCCGCATGCCCGACGAGGTCACCACCACCTGGTGGCGCAAGGATCGCGATCCTTCGAAACTGTTCGTCGACTACAACCAGAACGCTCGCGACCACACCATCGCCAGCGCCTACTCGGTCCGCGGCGTACCCGAAGCCGTCGTCTCGACGCCGATCGGCTGGGACGAGATCGACGACGTCGAGCCGCGCGAATTCCCATCGCCACCGTGCCCGCGCGCTTCGCCGAACTCGGCGACCTGCACGCGGGCATCGACGACACGGCGTACTCGCTCGACACCCTCCTCGAGTGGGCCGACCGCGACCCGCATTTAGAGGACTAAACGCGAGGGTAGGGCGATGTCCCCGCTCGTCGACGTCGGCATCCAGGCCAGGATCGGCCCGCTCCTGACTGTCCATAAGGGATGCTTTTCGAGACCGTAGCGCCCGATTTGGGTGATTTGCGCTGCTTCGCGAGGGGGTCGTGAGTGTGGATGAGGGTTAGAACCCTCATCCGCACTCACGACCCCGCGCGGAACCGTACATAAAGGCAGAAATCGGATACCGAACCGGCCGCAGGTGTCCTTTGTGGACAGTAAAGCCCGGTCGGATGTCCAAAATCAGGCCCGCCCATCTCGACTCTGCCGGACCTGGCCTTGAGAGCAGTGAAGAGCCCCTTCACGGACCCACCACTCACTTGCCGACGTAGGCCGCCAGGTGCTCGCCGGTCAGCGTCGAACCGGTCGCGACGAGGTCGGCGGGCGTGCCCTCGAAGACGATCTTGCCGCCGTCGTGACCGGCGCCGGGACCGAGGTCGATGATCCAGTCGGCGTGCGCCATGACGGCCTGGTGGTGCTCGATCACGATCACGGACTTGCCGGAGTCGACGAGCCGGTCCAGCAGGGCGAGCAGGTTTTCGACGTCGGCCAGGTGCAGACCGGTGGTGGGTTCGTCGAGGACGTAGACGCCGCCCTTGTCGCCCATGTGCGTGGCGAGCTTCAGCCGCTGCCGTTCGCCACCGGAAAGCGTGGTGAGCGGCTGGCCGAGGCTGAGGTAGCCGAGCCCGACGTCGTTGAGCCTGCTGAGGATGGCGTGCGCGGCCGGGAGGCGCCCGTCGCCCTCGCCGAAGAACGCCTCGGCTTCGGACACCGGCATCGCGAGGACCTCGCTGATGTTCTTGCCGCCGAAGGTGTACTCCAGTACCGAGGCCTGGAACCGCTTGCCGTCGCACTCTTCGCAGGTGGTCGCGGTGCCCGCCATGATGCCGAGGTCGGTGTAGATGACACCGGCGCCGTTGCAGGTCGGGCAGGCGCCTTCGGAGTTGGCGCTGAACAGCGCCGGCTTCACGCCATTGGCCTTGGCGAACGCCTTCCGGATCGGTTCGAGCAGGCTGGTGTAGGTGGCCGGGTTGCTTCGTCGCGAGCCGCGGATGGGCGTCTGGTCGACCGAAACCACGCCCTCGGCGGCGGGGAGCGATCCGTGGATCAGCGAGCTCTTGCCGGAGCCCGCCACCCCGGTGACGACGCAGAGGACCCCGAGCGGGACGTCGACGTCGACGTTCCGCAGGTTGTGGCGGTCCGCGCCGCGGATCTCCAGTTTGCCGGTGGGCTTGCGGACGCTGTCCTTGAGCGCGGCCCGGTCGTCGAGGTGGCGGCCGGTGATGGTGTCGCTGGCGCGCAGGCCGTCGACGGTGCCCTCGAAGCAGATCGTGCCGCCTGCCGTGCCCGCGCCGGGTCCGAGGTCGACGACGTGGTCGGCGATGGCGATCGTCTCCGGCTTGTGCTCGACGACCAGCACCGTGTTGCCCTTGTCGCGCAGCTGCCGCAGTAGGTTGTTCATCCGCTGGATGTCGTGCGGGTGCAGGCCGATGGTCGGCTCGTCGAAGACATAGGTGACGTCGGTGAGGGAGGAGCCGAGGTGGCGGATCATCTTGGTGCGCTGGGCCTCGCCACCCGACAGCGTGCCGGACGGCCGGTCGAGCGAGAGGTAGCCGAGTCCGATCTCCACGAAGGAGTCGAGCGTGTGCAGCAGCTTCTCCAGCAGCGGCGCCACCGACGGCTCCTTCAGCCCTCGGACCCACTCGGCGAGGTCGCTGATCTGCATCGAGCAGGCGTCGGCGATGTTGATCCGCTTGATCTTCGACGACCGCGCGGTCTCGCTGAGCCGGGTCCCGTCGCATTCGGGGCAGGTGGTGAAGGTGACCGCCCGGTCGACGAAGGCGCGGATATGCGGCTGCATCGCCTCCCGGTCCTTGGCGAGGAACGACTTCTGGATCGAGGGGATGAGACCCGAATAGGTCAGGTTGATGCCTTCGATCTTGAGCTTGACCGGCTCCTTGTAGAGCAGGTCGTCCAGCTGCCTCTTGGTGTACTTCTTGATCGGCTTGTCGGGGTCGAAGAAGCCGCAGCCGCGCAGGATGCGGCCGAACCAGCCCTCCATGGAGTAACCGGGGATCGAGAGCGCGCCTTCGTTGAGGGATTTGTTCTCGTCGTACAGCGCGGTGAGGTCGATGTCGTTGACCGTGCCGCGCCCTTCGCAGCGTGAGCACATGCCGCCGGTGATGCTGAATTCGCGGCGTTCCTTCGTGGTCCGCCCGGCCTTCTCGATGGTGACGGCGCCCGCCCCGCTGATCGAGGCGACGTTGAAGGAGAACGCCTGCGGTGAGCCGATGTGCGGCTTCCCGATCCGGCTGAAGAGGATGCGCAGCATCGCGTGGGCGTCGGTGGCGGTGCCGACGGTGGAGCGAGGGTCGGAGCCCATCCGCTGCTGGTCGACGATGATCGCCGTGGTCAGGCCGTCGAGCACGTCGACCTCGGGCCGGGCCAGCGTCGGCATGAAACCCTGCACGAAGGTGCTGTAGGTCTCGTTGATCAGCCGCTGCGACTCGGCCGCGATCGTGTCGAAGACCAGTGAGCTCTTGCCCGAGCCGGAAACGCCGGTGAACACCGTCAGCCGTCTTTTCGGCAGCTCGACGGCGACGTCCTTGAGGTTGTTCTCGCGCGCGCCCAGCACACGGATCAGGTCGTGGGTGTCGGCGGGGTGCTGCTCGGGCGGCTGCGGCCTGGCGGTCTTGCGCATCGTTTCTCCATCCTGAGGTGGGCCGCGTTCACGGTCCGTCAGCCTCACCGGGCTCGATCTAACCAGTTTCGAGCCGTTCATCCTTTTGTACGTGCGGGGCGTCCGCGACGATGATCACGCTAGGTGAACCGTGGCCTCCGGCGCTTCTCGATTCCTGATCCGGTTCAGACGCTCCAGCCCTCGCTCTTCGTCGCCTTCAGGTAGTCCTCGACCGGCGGTCCGACCGGCCTGCCTTCGAACTGTGTCGACAGCACCACCGACGACCGCAGCTCACCGTGCTTGCCCAGCCGTTCGAAAAGGCCTTCGAGATGTTCGAGCGACACGGCCCGCACCTTCAGCATGGTGCAGCGGTCACCGCTGAGCCGGTGCAGCTCGACCACCTCGGGGTAGTCCTCCGACTTGCTGGTGCGCAGCAGGCAGCTGCCGAGCGAGCAGCGCATCTCGACGAACGCCTGCAGGTCGTACCCGGTGCGGCGCGCGTCGACCTGTGCGCGATACCCGGTGATGACGCCCGTCTCCTCCAGCCGCCGGACCCGCTCGGCGACCGCCGGCGCGGAGAGGTTGACCCGGCGTCCCAGTTCCTTGAACGAGAGGCGTCCGTCGCTCTGGAGCGTCTCGACGAGCCGCCAGTCGAGGTCGTCCAGCGGTCTTTCCGATCGTAAGGTCATCGCGCCAGGATTCCTTTCATGATGGGCCTCGCACCCCCGCAAGGCCTTCGCGAGCCTATTCGCCGGAACGTCCGGATTCCTTAGGTTTGAATCATGAAACCGATGTTCGCCCTCTTCATGGGCGTCGCCTGCCTCAGCACCGCGGTCGTCGGCCTGTCCACCACGGCGGCGTTGATCGTGGTCGAGCACGCCGGTGCCGCGTGGAGCGGGCTCCCGAACGCCGCACTGGTACTCGGTTCCGCCGCCGGGTCGCTGTCGTCGGGAGCGCTGTCCGCCCGCTACGGCAGGCGGCTGGTCCTGGTGCTGATGTACGGCGCCGCGGTGGCGGGCGCGCTGATCTCGTTCGCGGGTGTGCTCGGCGGATCGGTGCTCGCGCTGGTGGCGGGGATGCCCTTGATCGGCTTCGGCAACAGCGGGGCGCAGCTTTCGCGCTATACAGCCGCCGACCTGTCTCCGGAACACCGCAAGGGTTTCGCACTGTCCACAATGGTCTGGGCGGGGACGGTCGGCGCGGTGGCCGGTCCGGCGTTGATCGCGCCAGCCGCGGCGCGGGCGGAAGCCGCCGAACTGCCTGCCCTGTCCGGTCCGCTCGCGGCCGGGGCGATCGTCGTGGCCATCGCGGTGGTCGCCGTCGCCACCCTGCCGCGCGGTCTCGCCGCTCCGGCGGAAGGGGTACCGAGGCGGGAGCGGATGTCCGTGCGGAACCCGCTGATCCTCGGACCGCTCGTGGCGATGGTCGGCGCGCAGCTGGCGATGGTCGCGGTGATGACGATGACGCCGGTCCAGTTGCACCAGCACGGTCAGGGCCTGGACGTCGTCGGCTGGGTGCTGAGCGCCCATCTGATCGGAATGTTCGCGCTGGCGCCGTTGTCCGGCTGGATCGCCGACCGCTGGGGCGGCCGCGTGACCATCTTCGGCGGCATCGGCACGCTCACCGTCGCGGCGGTCACCGCGATCGGCGGCCCCGATTCGCATCACGTGGGAATCCCGGTCGCGATGTTCCTGCTCGGTTACGGCTGGAATCTGGTGTTCGTCGGCGGCAGCAGCATGCTCAGCCGTGATCTCCCGCCCGCTCAGCGGGCACGGGCTCAGGGCACCGTCGACGCCTTCGTGTGGGGGACCTCCGCGGCGGCGAGCCTGCTCGCCGGGCACCTGTTCGGCCTGGGCGGATACGTTCTGGTCGCCATCGCGGGCGGGCTGTGCGCTCTCGTGCCGCTGGCGGTGATCGGCCGCCGGGTGGGCGCGGCCGCCCCGGTGGAAAAAGCCGGTCTCCCCTGATCTGCGAAACCATGGCGGCGCCGTCATACTTCTTCACTTCGACCACGAACGCGCCCGTGATGACGCACATCACGTGGGTGATGAATTCGCCAGTGTCCTAGGGTGAAGACGGACAAGGCGCGGCAGATCGGGGGTGCACGATGAGCGAGTTCGCGGTGAATCTGCGGGACCGGGTACGGCAGGCGAGGGAAGAGGTCCGGATCGCCAGGCGGGATTCGGACGAGGATCGTGCGTCGGCCGTCGGCGCCGATCTCGCCAACCTGGAGCGCTTGGCGGCCGAACACGGGGTGGAATTGCCCGCGCAGGCCTCGGACGACGCCCGGGCGTGACCCCGGGTTCCGCGCCGCTCAGGGGCCTTTGGCACCCTGGGGCGCGTGACCGAAAGCCTCAACCGGATCCGCGCCTTCCTGGCGGATCGCGAGCCGCCGACACCGTGCCTGGTCGTGGACACCGACCTGGTCGCGGAGCGGACGGCCGCGGTCTCGGCGGCCTTCCCGGACGCGCTGATCCGCTACGCGGTCAAGGCCAATCCCGCTCCCGGGGTGCTCGACGCGGTGCGGTCGGCGGGAGCGGGGTTCGACGTCGCGAGCACGGGCGAGATCGACTTGTGCCTGTCGCGCGGCGCGGACGCGGCGGAACTGGCCTACGGCAACACGATCAAGAAGCCGTCGGACATCTCGTACGCGTATGCGCGCGGAGTCCGTGAATTCACCACGGATTCCGCCGGTGATCTGGCGAACCTCGCCGAGCACGCGCCCGGTTCGCTGGTCTCGATCCGCCTGCTGACCGGCGGTCCCGATTCGGTCACGCCGTTCGGCCACAAGTTCGGCTGTGAGCCACCCGTGGCGGCCGCGTTGCTCCGCCAGGCCGTGGAAGCCGGGCTGCGGCCGGGGATCGCCTTCCACGTCGGCTCACAGCAACCGGATCCGGCCGCCTGGGAGATCGGCGTCGCGACCGCGGCCAAGGTCGCCGCCGACGCGGGCGTCGGTCTGGCGCGGCTCAACATCGGCGGCGGATTCGCCACCGAGCACCGGGAACCCGTTCCTTCCCTGGCGGGCTACGCGGCGGTGATCCACGACGCCATTCAGCGACACCTGCCGGGGCCGGAACTGATGCTCGAGCCGGGCCGCGTGATCGTCGCCGACGCCGGGCTCATCCGGACCGAAGTCGTCCTGGTGACCACCCGCGCCGCCGCCGACGAACGCCGCTGGGTCTACCTCGACGTCGGCCGGTACAACGGGATGGCCGAGTGTGAGAACGAAGCCGTCGCGTATCGGCTGGAGCCCGTCGGCGTCAAAGGACCGGAAGGACCGGTGGTACTGGCGGGGCCGACCTGCGATGGTGACGACGTGCTTTACCAGCGGACGCCGTGCGCGCTGCCGCTGTCGTTGAAGGCGGGCGACCGGCTGGACATCCCGGGCACCGGTGCGTACACCGCCAGCTACTCGTCCGTCGCGTTCAACGGAATCGAACCGTTGCGTACCTATGGTGTGGGGAGGTTCGCCGATGCCGGGTGAAGTGCCACTCGTCGGCCGGTTCGCCGGCCGCCACGTTCTCGCGGAGTTCGAGGGGATCGAGCCGTCGCTCCTCGATGATCCCGCGTTGCTGAAGAAGGCCCTCGCGGACGCGGTGACGGAAGCGGGGGCGACGGTGTGCGAGGTCGTGTCGCATTCTTTCGCACCGCAAGGGGTCACCGTGCTCGCGCTGCTGGCCGAGTCGCACGCGTCCGTGCACACCTACCCGGAGATCGGCTCGGTGTTCGTGGACGTGTTCACCTGCGGGGACCGGGCCGACCCGGAGCGGGCCGTCGCGCTGCTGGCGAAGCTGCTCGGTGCCGGCACCGTCCGGATGTCCACTGTGGAACGAGGAGAGAACTGATGGCACAGCGGCGGATCGTCGAACCGATGGGACCGGGACTCACCCGGCACTGGGACGTCGACGAGGTGCTGTTCGAGGGTCGCACCGCCTTCCAGAACGTCCTCATCGGACGGACGGCGCAGGGGGTTTCTCTGTTCTGCGACGACGAACGGCAGAGTACCGAGCTGAGCCAGCTCGTCTACCACGAGGCGCTGATGATCCCGTCGCTGCTGCTCGCCGAACGGGTCGAGCGGGTGTTGATCATCGGCTCCAGCGAAGGGGTCGCCTCGGAACTCGCGGTCGCCGCGGGAGCCGACGTGGTCGATCACGTCGACATCGACGCCGAGGCGGTGCGGGCCTGCGCCGAGCATCTTCCCTACGGCTACATGCTCGACGACCTCGCCCGTGCCGAGCGCGGCGACGGGAAGATCCGCGTGCACTATCGCGACGGCTGGGAGTTCCTCGCCGAAGCACGGGAGCGTGGGGACACCTACGACGTGGTCGTCATCGACCTGCCGGACGAGAACGACGATCCGGAGGCACAGCACAACCGGTTGTACGGAACCGATTTCCTGGCCCGGTGCACGGCGCTGCTCACCACCGGGGGAGTGGTCGGCTGCCAGGCAGGCTGCCCGACGCTGTGGCGCAATCAGAACCTCATCTCGTCGTGGCGCCGGTTCGCCGAGTCGTTCGGAACCGTCCTCTACTACGGCTCGGACGAGCACGAATGGGCGTTCCTGAGCGGCAGGGCCGACGTGCTCGACGATCCGGGCGCCTTCGTCGCGGAGAAGATCGGCAAGGCGGGCATCGGAGAGTCCACTATGGACGAATACGCGCTGCGCGCGAATACGGTGCCCCCGATATCCCTGCGCCGGTAAGGCGAACCTTCGCGCCGCGAGCGCTTTTGTGAAGGATCCTCCATCTGGTCGTTGCCGGGTGCGGCCATGCGGGCCAGAATCGCTCGGGTGACTGAACGGCGCGCGGGGTCGCGAATGCACTTCCGGGATCGGTGATGGCGTCCATGGCGAGGGACACCGAGCTCACCGCCGGGCTGACCAGGGAATCCGCGGTCTGCGCGGCGTTCGTGAGTTTGACCGCGAGCGCCGTGGAGGATCCGCGGCCGGAGCGAGTCGTGGACATCCTGTCCAGCGAATGCGCGCGCCTGCTGCCGATCGACTCGATGGAGGTTTTCCTGCCGGGCCTGGAACTCGAGCGATACCCCGCGGCCGTCGAAGAAGGGCCCGCCCTCGAATCGTTCGAAACCGGTAGTGGCGTCTCGATCGACGATCTCTCCGCCGAAAAGTCCCGCTGGCCAGGTTACGTCGCCAGAATGGCCGAACTGGGCTACGCCGCGGTTTCCGCGCTTCCGTTGCGTGCGATGGAGGAAACCCTCGGTGCGATCACCTTTCTGAATACCGAAACCGCGGTTTTGAGTGCCGAGGATCGCCGCCTCGGACAGGCGCTCGCCGATGCCGCGACCCTGTGCCTGGTCCAGCATCGGGAGCTGCGGCACTATCGGAACCTATCGGAACAGTTGCAGACGGCGCTCGACAGCCGGATCGTCATCGAGCAGGCGAAAGGGATACTCGCCGAGCGTGCCGGTGTCAGCGCCGGCGAGGCTTTTCAGCGCATGCGCGCGTTCGCCCGCGGCTCGAACCGGAAGCTGTTCGACGTGGCACGCGGGGTCGTCGACGGTTCACTGGACAGCCAGGTATTCCTTCGATCGCGCCGCAGTTGACAACTGCCGAGTGGTGAGCGGCAGTTGCCGGTAGGGTCGTTGGTCACCGGAAACGATGACTTGTCCCGCGAAACGCGCGACCGTGCGGCCCTACAGCGCCGGGACGGAACGGGGAAGGCTTCACGCAGAAGAGAGGATGCGTGAATGCCATGGCGCGACTGGGAAGCCTTCTCGGGAGGAGCCGCTCGGTACGGCCGAGCCTGCTTCCGTTGCTGGATTTGAGGTCCACGGCCTTGCCGTTGCGGGCAGGCTACGGACTCGCGCCGACCGGGACGGGGACGGTCTGCTTCGTCGCGGAGGGCCGTCCCGGCGAGGGGACGGACGCGGAGATCATCGCCGGTCTCGCCGGGGATTCCGTGCGCCGCAACGTGATCAACCACGACGCCCAGGGAAGGACGATCGTGCGCTGCTGGCGGGAGAACGGGGATCTGGGCTGGCTTCTCGGTGACCTCGTCGACGTCAACGACCGGCTGGCGCAGGCGGGCTTCGCGTCTTGGCTGCTGCACACGACGGTAGATTTCGCCGAGCTGCGGGATCTGCGCCACCCCAAGCTGACCATGGTCTATCGCCGGGAGCGCGGCACCTTCTATCCCTATGCCCCGCGCGGGACCCGCGGCCGGGACCGCGCGATGGAGCTGAAGGTGCGTTCGTCGCTGACCCGGATCGTGCCGATGGAGCCCGATATCGGCCGGTGGCGCCCGGTCTGACCGGTCAGCCGGTGGCGCCGCTGAGCCAGCCGCGCAGCCGCTGAACGCGCCGGTCCCGTGGGTTCCATCGCGGAAAGTGGTACCGCTCCCGAGGCCGCGCGGTGCCGTTCGTGGCCGCGGCCGCACCGTCGGCCTGCTGGATGACGGTCAAGACGTCGTCGAGCAGGGAGGCGCGCGTCTCGGGTTTCGCCGATACTCGCGGCAACCTTTCGAGTTCGGCGGAGACCGGTGTCCGGGTGGCGCCGGCGCGCGTGCCGGGACGGCGGCGGGTCTCGCAGATCCTCGTGGTCACGTCCCGGTCACCCTTCCCCTTCGGCGGTCCGGCGATTGCCACCTTCGACGATGCGGTATCGCGGGTGCTCAGGTCACCGCCGAAGGTAGTGGCATCGAGGGCACAAAGACCTCGTTCGGTCGCCGAACGGGTACGACGTGTCACGGGTTGGCTTCGAAACGCCGGGACGACGGAAGTCGGTGGGACAATGTCCGCCGGCGAGACCTCGATCGACGGAGAAGGTGTATGCCGAACCCGAACTCCCCGCGGCCCGGAACCCCGGCGGCGGCTCCGATCCGGGTGCTGCTCGTCGAAGACCACAAGATGGTGGCCGAGGCACTCGGTGCCGCCTTCGAGGAATTCCCGGAGATCCGGCTGGTGGCTTCGGTGGAGTCCCTCGCGCACGGGATGATCGCGGCGGAAGAACATCTGCCCGACATCGTTCTGCTCGACAGGCGGCTGCCGGACGGCGACGGGATCGAGGCGATCGCGAGGTTCCGCGCGATTTCGCCGTCGAGCCGAGTGCTCGTGCTGACCGGCGATGCGAACAGTGCCATCGCCGCCAGGATTCTCGAAGTCGGCGGGGCCGGGCTGTTGCTGAAATCGGGATTGCTCGACGAGCTGATCACGGCGATCCGCACCGTCGCGGCCGGTGACGTGATCATCGACCCGGAACTGCTCAGCGGGGCTTTGGCCATGCTGGCCGGGAGTTCCGGTTCGCTCGGTCCGGTGTTGTCGTTGCGGGAGCGGCAGGTGCTCGGCTTGATCGCCGACGGGGCGGGAACCGATCGGATCGCCGAGGAGTTGCGGCTCGCGCGGAACACCGTGCGGAATCACGTGCAGCGGATACTGGTGAAGACCGGAACCCATTCGAAACTCGAAGCCGTGGCGCACGCGCGCCGGAACGGCCTCCTCGAACGGCCGTAGCGCCGGGACGCGCCTGAGTGCCAAGCTGCACTATGGCCATGCTGCCATCGGAATCGGCGCCCGATCATCGCAATGCTGTGCTCTTCGAGTTGTTCGTGCACAGCGTCGTCGACTACGCCATTTACATGCTCGACGTCGACGGAAAGGTGATCACCTGGAACCAGGGCGCCGAACGGATCAAGGGGTATTCCGAGGAGGAGATCCTCGGCCGCCATTTCTCCGTTTTCTACACCGAGGAGGACATCGCCGACGGAAGACCGACCGCGGAACTGCTGATCGCCGCCGAAATGGGCAGCCACGAGGACGAAGGCTGGCGGGTCCGCCGAGGAGGGAAACACTTCTGGGCCAACACCGTGCTCACCGCCCTGCGTGACCCCATGGGGGCCTTGATCGGTTTCGGCAAGGTGACCAGGGACCTCACCGAACGGCGGAAAGTGCAAGAGGAGAGAAGCGGGCGGCAGCAGGCGTTCGCGCATTTGGTGCGAGCGCAAGAAACCGAAAGACGTCGTATCGCGTGGGATGTTCACGACGATTCCATTCAGTCGATGATCGCGGTGAGCATGCGCTTGCAGATGCTCGCCGCCCAGCGCCGCGATTCCGCTTTGCTGCAACTCGACGAAGCGATCCAAGGCGCGATCCGGCGACTGCGGATACTGGTGGCCCAATTGCGCCCGCCCGCACTGAACGACGAGGACCTCGTCGGCTCCATCCGCGACTATCTCGACGAGGTCGTCCGCGGCTGGGGGCTCGACTGCACGCTTCGGCACGATTTCACCGGCAGGCCGCCGCCTGAACTCGTCGTCACCGTCTTCCGGATCCTGCAGGAGGCGTTGGTCAACGTGCGGAAGCACGCGAACGCCACCGCCGTCGAGGTCAGCTTGACCGGGCAGGACGGCGGACTGCTGGTGCGGGTCGCCGACAACGGTGACGGGATGAAGCCGGGCGCCGACGGTTCCCCGGACATGTTGTCGGGTGAGCACATCGGAGTGGCATCGATGCGTGAGCGTGCGGAGGCGGCGCAAGGATGGTTCCGGGTCACCAGTAAACCGGGTGAAGGCACTTGGGTGGTCTGCTGGATTCCGCTGGCCGGTTCCGGACCGGTACGGCGATGACGGTTCCTCCGGACCTGGGGAACCCTGGACGAAGGAGACACCTCGATGCCGGAACCGGAGAACAAGCGGGTGTCGCGCGACCCGGTCCGAGCGAGTGGTGGACTCGACGACGAAGGACTGCAACGGCTGCTGGAGGGGCTGAAAGCCGTCCGTGACGGCGATTTCAGCACCCGGCTGCCCCAAGTGGACGACGTCCTGATGGACGAGATGGCGGTCGTCTTCAACGGGATGGTCGACCAGCTGGCGTTGTTCACCTCCGAGGTCACCCGGGTCGCGCGTGAGGTGGGGACCGACGGCAAGCTCGGTGGACAGGCGGCGGTGCCTTCGGTTTCGGGTACCTGGAAGGACCTCACCGATTCGGTGAACGCGATGGCGGGCAATCTGACCGGTCAGGTTCGCGACATCGCCGAGGTCGCTACGGCGGTCGCGAAAGGGGATCTGTCCCAGAAGATCACCGTCGACGTCAAAGGCGAGATGCTGGAGCTGAAGAACACGATCAACACGATGGTGGACCAGTTGTCGTCGTTCGCGGACGAGGTGACGCGGGTCGCGCGCGAGGTCGGCAGCGAAGGACGACTGGGCGGGCAGGCGGAGGTTCCCGGGGTGGCGGGGACTTGGCGGGATCTGACGACGTCGGTGAACTTCATGGCGGGCAACCTCACCGATCAGGTGCGATCGATCGCCGAAGTGACCACCGCCGTGGCGAAGGGTGACTTGTCGCAGAAGATCACGGTGGACGCGCGGGGTGAGATTCTCGAGCTGAAGAACACGATCAACACGATGGTGGACCAGCTGTCGTCGTTCGCCGACGAAGTCACGCGGGTCGCGCGCGAAGTCGGCACCGAGGGTGCCCTCGGCGGGCAGGCGCAGGTTCCCGGGGTGGCGGGGACTTGGCGGGACTTGACGACGTCGGTGAACTTCATGGCGGGCAACCTCACCGCGCAGGTGCGGTCCATCGCACAGGTCGCGACCGCGGTGGCGAAGGGTGACTTGTCGCAGAAGATCACGGTGGACGCGCGGGGTGAGATTCTCGAGCTGAAGAACACGATCAACACGATGGTCGATCAGCTTTCCTCGTTCGCGGACGAGGTCACGCGGGTGGCGCGTGAAGTGGGCACGGAAGG
>NZ_JBVISU010000019.1:47158-155048 GCF_055575355.1 Amycolatopsis sp. NPDC034160
GAAGGGCGGCTCGGTGGTCAGGCGGATGTCAAAGGCGTGTCGGGGACTTGGAAGGGTTTGACCGAGTCGGTGAACGTCATGGCCGACAACCTGACCGATCAGGTGCGGTCCATCGCCGAGGTCACCACCGCGGTGGCGAAAGGCGATCTGTCACAGAAGATCCGCGTCGACGCACGCGGCGAGATCCTGGAACTCAAGGACACGATCAACACGATGGTCGGCCAGTTGTCGTCGTTCGCCGACGAGGTCACGCGCGTGGCCCGCGAGGTCGGCACGGAAGGGCGGCTCGGTGGTCAGGCGGATGTCAAAGGCGTGTCGGGGACTTGGAAGGGTTTGACCGAGTCGGTGAACGTCATGGCCGACAACCTGACCGACCAGGTCCGCTCGATCGCCCAGGTCGCGACCGCGGTCGCCAAAGGGGATCTGTCCCAGAAGATCACCGTCGAGGCCAAAGGCGAGGTCGCGGCGCTCGCGCAGACGATCAACACGATGGTCGACACGCTCTCGGCGTTCGCGGACGAGGTCACCCGCGTCGCCCGCGAAGTCGGCACCGAAGGCATCCTCGGCGGGCAGGCCAGGGTTCCGAACGTCGCCGGCACCTGGAAGGACCTCACCGACAACGTCAACTCGATGGCGAACAACCTCACCGGCCAGGTCCGCAACATCGCCCAGGTCACCACCGCCGTCGCCCAAGGCGACCTCACCCGCAAGATCGACGTGGACGCGCGCGGCGAGATCTTGGAGCTCAAGACGACCATCAACACGATGGTCGACCAGCTCTCCGCGTTCGCCGCGGAAGTCACCCGCGTCGCCCGCGAGGTCGGCAGCGAAGGGCGGCTCGGTGGCCAGGCCGAGGTCGAAGGCGTCTCGGGAACCTGGAAACGGCTGACCGAGAACGTCAACGAACTGGCCGGGAACCTCACCCGCCAGGTGCGGGCGATCGCCGAGGTCACCAGCGCGGTGGCCACCGGCGACCTCACCCGGTCGATCTCCGTCGAGGCCCAGGGCGAGGTCGCGGAACTGAAGGACAACATCAACGCGATGGTCCAGTCGCTGCGCGAGACGACCAGGGCGAACGAGGAACAGGACTGGCTCAACACCAACCTGGCGCGGATTTCCGGCCTGATGCAGGGCCATCGGGACCTGCGGGTGGTCGCCACGCTCATCATGAACGAACTGACCCCGCTGGTCGGCGCGCAGCACGGGACGTTCTTCCTCACCGAATCCGGTGAGAACGGCACCCGGCTGCGGCTGATCACCAGCTACGGGCACGGCGAGGATCCGGACGTGCCCTCGCAGTTCGCCATGGGCCAATCACTGATCGGACAGGCCGCGCACACCAAGAAGCCGATCGTGGTCGACCGGACGCCGCCGGGTTTCGTGAAGATCTCGTCGAGTCTCGGTTCCGCCCCGCCGGTCACCCTGATCGTGCTGCCGATCGTCTTCGAGGACCAGGTGCTCGGCGTCATCGAACTGGCGACGTTCGGCGCATTCACCGCTGTCCGAAAGGATTTCCTCGAACAACTGATGGAGACCATCGGGGTCAACGTCAACACGATCATCGCCAACGCCCGGACCGACTCCCTGCTGGAGGAATCCCAGCGGCTGGCGGAGGAGCTGCAGGCGCGGTCGGAAGAACTCCAGGCACAGCAAGCGAAACTCCAGCGATCCAACGCGGAACTGGAGGAGAAGGCCGAATTGCTGGCGCGGCAGAACCGCGACATCGAGGTGAAGAACTTCGAAATCGAGCAGGCACGACAGGAGATCGAGGAGCGTGCGCAGCAGCTCGCGCTGGCGTCGAAGTACAAGTCCGAGTTCCTGGCGAACATGTCGCACGAACTCCGGACGCCGTTGACCAGCCTGCTCATCCTCGCCGGGGTGCTGTCGCAGAACTCGACCCAGAACCTGACGCCCAAACAGGTCGAGTTCGCGAAGGTGATCCAATCCGCGGGCACCGACCTGCTGCAGTTGATCAACGACATCCTCGACCTTTCGAAGGTCGAGGCAGGCAAGATGGACATCCACCACGAGCCGTTCCCGCTGCGCCAGCTGCTCGACTACGTCGGCACCACGTTCCGCCCCCTGACCGTGGAGAAGGGTCTCGACTTCCAGGTCACCGTCGAGCCCAACGTGCCGGAACTGCTGTTCACCGACGAGCAACGGCTGCGGCAGGTGCTGCGGAACCTGTTGTCGAACGCGGTCAAGTTCACCGAAGACGGCAGCGTCGAGTTGCGGGTGAAACTGGTCGGTCCGATCTCGCCGTCCGACGAGCGCGAGTCCTTGGTGGCGTTCAGCGTGATCGACACCGGGATCGGGATCGCCGAAGAGAACCTCGAATCCATCTTCGGTGCCTTCCAGCAGGCCGACGGCACCACCAGCCGCAAATACGGCGGCACCGGACTCGGCCTGTCGATCAGCCGTGAGGTCGCCTACCTGCTCGGCGGCGAGATCCGGGCGGACAGTGTGCTGGGAACGGGCAGCACCTTCACCCTTTACCTGCCGGTGGCCCGGTTCGCCGCACCCGTGCCCGCGACCGAGTCCACTGTGGACATATCGGGGGCGGCCGGGCGACGCGTCCTGGTCGTGGAAAGTGAGCAGAACAGTCTGCTGACCCTGCTTGCCAGAGGGGTCGCCGCCGATCTCGCGGACAGCCACGGCTCCGTCCAGGTGCGGGCCGTGGGCGACCCGGCCGAAGCGTTCGATGAGCTGAACCGCAACAGCTATCGCTGCGTGGTGCTCGACACCAGCATCCCCGGTACCAGCGCGCTGTCGTTCCTCAAGCGTCTTGTCGAAGGACCGGACGCTGTCGAGATTCCGGTGCTGGCGCACGCGAGCCGCAAGCTCAGTGCCGCACAGGACCGGCTGTTGCAGGGCCACGCGAGGCAGCACCCGGTCGAACTGCTGCCGTCGCTCGACATGCTGCGGGAACGCATCATGCTGCACATCTCGGCCAGCGAACTCGACGGCATCCTCCCGCTGATGCGGCAGCCCGAAGTGACCCCGGTGCCTCCCGAGGCGAAGGCCGCCGACCGGCCCGCGGGACCTCGGCGACTACAGGGGCGCAAGGTCCTCCTCGTCGACGACGACGCCCGCAACGTCTTCGCGATCTCCGGGATGCTCGAACTGCACGGCCTGTCGGTGGTCCACGCGCCCAACGGCCGCAAAGGCATCGAGGAACTGCTGTCCGACGACGACATCGACCTCATCCTGATGGACGTGATGATGCCGGAGATGGACGGCCACGCGACGACGGCCGCGATCCGCGAGATGCCGAAGTTCGCCGACCTGCCGATCATCACGGTGACCGCGAAGGCGATGGAGGGCGACCGCGAGAAGAGCCTCGCCGCCGGGGCGAGCGACTACGTCACCAAACCCGTGAACGCGGCGGAACTGCTGGCCTGCATGGAACGCTGGCTTTCGGACTGAGGTCCCGCGAAGGCTTGTCGTGAGTGTTTTGGGTCGTTAGAACGACCCGAATCACTCACGATCCGCTACTCGGTCCCGTTGGCGCTGTTCGCGCAGAGACGGCGGATGGCGGCGACGATCTCGGTGTTCGGGCTGCCCTTGACGAGGTACTCGGTGACGCCGGCGGAGGCCATCTGGGCGATGGACCGGGTATCGCTGTACGCGGAGAACGCCATCAGCCGCGTGTGGGGGACCCGCCGCCGGATCTCCCTTGCCATCCAAGCGCCGCCTCCGCCGGGGATCCGGACATCGAGGACGGCGACCTCCGGCGCCAGCAGTTCGGCCAGCGCGACGCCTTCACCGGCGGTGAGCGCGACGGCGACCACCTCGATGTCGGGTTCGGTCTCCAGCAGGGCGCGCAGGGCATCGCCGATGACCGGATTGTCGTCCGCGAGGAGCACCCGAAGTCTGAGGGGCTGCGTTCGGTCCATGACCCAGTCCGTGCCCGCGAGGTCTGCGGTGCCGGTGGTGGTCGCGGGCCCGCCGCCGAACTTGGCGTGACTCAGCAAGACAGCCGTCGTTCGCCCTCACGTGGCTGTTCGACCAGTGTCCTGGCGACGTCGTGGATCTTCACGTTGTTGTTGCGGCAGAACGAACGCAGCATCTCGAACGCCGAGTCGATGTCGATCTGGTAACGCTCCGCGAGTATTCCTTTGGCCTGTTCGATCGGCAGCCGGTGGTCCAGCGCGTACTGGAGTTGTTCAGCACGGGCGCGGTAGAAACGAATGTGGTCGCGCATGGCCACGAGCTCGTCTGCCGGGTCTGGTGTGCCGGACGAGTGGGCCGGCGAAAGCGTGGTCTCGGACATGGGGCGATCGTCGCAGCGGTCGGCGGCGCGGGAAAGAAGAGAACGTCCTGACTCGCCTGATGCAAATGAACCTGGTCCGGGGGGCGGCCACTCGAACGGGTGCCGAACAGGGTCCTTTGGCCGGTCGCAGTGACCGGTCGTGCACCGTACGCTCTGAGCGGAGGAAGGATACCGTGGAGGTCGGAATGCTCCGGGTGTTTCTGGTCGACGACCACGAGGTGGTCCGTCGAGGGGTGGCGGACATGCTCGAGGAGGTCGCCGAGCTCCGCGTCGTCGGTCAGGCGGCCACCTTTTCCCAGGCGCTGGCGAGGATTCCGGCGTTGCGGCCCGACGTCGCGGTTCTCGACGTCCGGCTGCCGGACGGCAACGGCGTCGAACTCGCGCGGGAACTGAGGTCCAGGGTCCCCGAGCTGAAATGCCTGATGCTCACGTCCTACACCGACGAGCAGGCGATGCTCGACGCGATCATGGCGGGCGCGAGCGGCTTCGTCATCAAGGACATCCGGGGGATGGACCTGGTCGCCGCGGTCAAGGACGTCGGCCTCGGCCGCTCCTTGCTCGACACGCGCGCCGCCGCGACGCTGATGGCGAAGTTCCGCGACGTCTCGGTGAAGAAGGGCCCGCTCGCCGGGCTTTCCGAACAGGAGCGCACGCTGCTGGAACTGATCGGCGAGGGGCTGACCAACCGCCAGATCGCCGAACGGATGTTCCTCGCCGAGAAGACCGTCAAGAACTACGTCTCCCGGCTGCTGACGAAACTCGGGATGCAGCGGCGTACCCAGGCGGCCGTACTGGCCACGGAGCTGCGTCGTCAGTGAAAGAGTGTTCAGGCGGAAACGAGTGTTTCGAGCAGGACGTCTTCCAGCGAACGGCGCGGCGTCCACGGCAGTGGTGAGCTGTAGCCGAGACGCAACAGCACCTGCGGCCACACGCCGCAGCCGAGAAGCCGCCGGAGTTCGGCGCGTGCCGAACGGACCATGACCGGCGGCGAGATGAACGACGCGGTGAGTCCGGCGCCGGTCGCGGTCAGCAGAACCCGTTGCAGCGCCTGCCCTGCCTGCAGCCGATCGAGTCGCTCGTCGGTCAACGATCCGATCGCCACCACCAGTGGAGGATCCGGCCGGCCGGCGGCACCGGGCGGCCCGAATTCTTCGAGAAGCCAGCTTTCGTCGGCGGGGGAGCCGTCGGTCGCATAGGACGGCACCCCGTCGCGAGTGCCCGCGCTCAATTCGGTCCACCGGCGGAGTTCGGCGAGGAAAGCGGGATCGGCGAGCTGGGCCAGCCGCGCGCGAGCGGTGAGGTCGCGCAGGTGGCCGCATTGTTCGGCGCTCAGGCTCGGCATCCACGCGTGCTCGAGTTCGGTGGCGTGGCGGAGTACGGCGAGCGTGGATCGGGGGAGGGTGGTGGGCAGGAACGGGCGCCGGTTGGTGCGGCGGCGGGGGATCGCGCGGGCGAGCCGGGTGATCTTGGGCTCGGGGGTGCGTTCGGCGAACGGGCGGACGACGGCCAGCAGATCGGGATCGGCGCGGCTCGGCATGAGGGTGGTCGCCGGATGGAAGCCCAATGCGTGAATCGCCGTCCGGAGCGTGAACAAGGCGGCACCACAGGAGAGGATGAGTTCGCGCCCGTCCGGATCCGTGACCGGTAGCATACGGCGTGGATCGGCGTGGAGTTCGATTCCGGTGCCGGTGCACCGGAAGAGCCACGGTTGGGTGTTGTGCGTCGACGGTGCCAACATGGCCGACCGGAGCACGGAATTCACCTGATCGGAGTTCAGACGCCCGACCCTGGTGACTTGTAAGGTCATGGTTTCTCCCGCCGCCGCGCCACGGGCAAGTGGTGTCCCGGTGAGACGGTCCCGCCTGCGGTGCGAGGCCGAAAGAGGAGAAAGTCACCACGGCCGCGAGTCGTCCCGATCTTCGGAGGCGAAGCAGGATGTCGGCTCAGGACCGGCTGGGCGGAACGGACGACCGGGTCACCGGCGCGCTCTCCCAGCTGCGGGTTCGTGAGGTGTTGCGGGATCTCCAGGACCGCATCGAACGGCTCATCGGCACACGCGACAAGATGGACGGCCTGCTCGAAGCGGTACTCGCCGTCGCGTCCGGACTGGAGCTGGACACGACACTGCGCCGGATCGTGCAGGCGGCGATCGACCTCGCCGAGGCCACCTACGGCGCGGTGGGGGTGATCGCGGACGACGGTTCGCTCGCCGAATTCGTCTATCTCGGGATCGACGGCGAGACGAAACAACAGATCGGCCATCTGCCGAAAGGCCACGGGCTGTTGGGCTTCGTCATCGACGAGGCGAAGCCGGTGCGCCTGGCCGACATTTCCCGGCATCCCGCGTCGGTCGGCTTCCCGGCGTGTCATCCGCCGATGCGGTCCTTCCTCGGCGTGCCGATCCGGGTCGGTGACGAGGTGTTCGGAAATCTCTACCTCACCGAGAAACGCGGCGACGGTTTCACCGACGACGACGAGGTGGTCGTCCAGGCGCTCGCCGCCGCGGCCGGGATCGCGATCGAGAACGCCCATCTTTACGAGCAGGCACGGATCCGCCAGCAGTGGCAGGCCGCCACCAGCGAAGTGACCACCGAACTGCTGGGTGGCACCGATCCCGTCGAGGCGCTCAACCTGATCGCCAGCCGGGCACTGGAATTGACCGGCTCCGACCTGACCTTGCTGGCGCTGCCCGATTCCGGCAGGCTCGACGTCAGCCCGGACGGTGAAGACGAGGCCGACGAACTCACCATCGCCGTCTGCTCGGGCGCTCGCTCGGGGGAACTGACCGGGGCTCGGATCAGCGTCGCCGCCTCGTTGCCGGGGGCGGTCTACCGCGATCGGACTCCGCGCAGTGTGCCGGAACTGGTGCTCGGTGACGACGGCGAGGTGCGCCTCGGGCCGACGCTGGTCGTTCCGCTCCGTGCGCGGGAACGCACGTCCGGGGTGCTGATGGCGGTACGGAATCCGGGCGCGGTCCCGTTCGAGCTCGCCCAGCTGCCGGTGGTCGCCTCGTTCGCCGACCAGGCGGCGCTCGCGCTGCAGCTCGCCGCGCAGCAGCGTACGGCGAGGGAACTCGACGTGCTGGCCGACCGGGACCGGATCGCCAGGGATCTGCACGACCACGTGATCCAGCGGCTGTTCGCGGTCGGTCTCGCCATGCAGAGCACGCACCGCCGCGCGCGCACACCGGAATTGCGGCGGCGGATCGGCGAGAGCATCGACCAGATGCACGAGATCGTGCACGAAATCCGGACGGCCATCTTCGATCTCCACGGCGGCGCGGCGGGACAACAAGGTGTCCGGCTGCGGTACCGCCTCTACGACTCGATCACCGAACTGACCGACGACACCGCGATCCATCCGACGATCAGCCTTTCCGGACCGCTCGATTCGATCCCGTTCCCGTTCGCCGAACACGTCGAGGCGGTGGTGCGGGAGACGGTCGGCAACGTCGTCCGCCACGCGCGGGCGAGCGGCGTTTCGGTGAGCGTCGCGGTGAAGGACGACGCCCTGCGGATCGTGGTCACCGACGACGGCGACGGCATCGACGGGGAACCCGGCGGTTTCGGTGGCCTGCGGAATCTGCGTGAGCGCGCGGAACGGGCCGGCGGGACGTTCCGGGTGGAGACGCGCGAAGAGGGCGGCACCCGGGTCGAGTGGTCCGCCCCCTTGCGCTGACGTGCGGCCTAATTCGTCGACTGCACGGCGAGGATCCCGTCGACCTCGATGGAGCGGGAGACCTCGGCGTCGACGTCGGAGGCGACGGTCTCCAGAAGTTCCGCCGTGAGGTCGGAAAGCGCCCGCGCCACCGCCAGGTAGGAGCCGACCTGGGAGATCGAACCGTCTCTCAGTCCGGCGTGCGCCAGCCCGACGCCGACGAACTCACCGCCGTCTTCGAGACGGAGTAGCGCTTCCGCGCGGACCCGGTACGGCCCGGGCTGCAGGGACACCTCAATGGTCCATTTACCGGTGTTGTCGGTCATCATCGGCTCCGTTCCGGTCATCGAGACTCTCACCGCCGCCGTTCGTGGCACAGAGTCCTAAGTCCTCGCTCCCGGGGGGACGGGGGGCGAAAGTCCTCGGAATTCGTGACCGGCGGCCGCTGCGGTCGCCGGGTACCCCGGAGGAGCGTTGGCCAACCCCTCATTCCCCGGAGTCCACGATGAAGATCCCGTTGCCCACCCATGTCGACCAAGCGGTGGCGGCCGCCGTGCGCGCGCCGTCACCGCTCAACACCCAGCCGTGGCGGTTCGTCGTCGACCGGGACCGGATCGAAGTACGGCTCGACCGCGCCAGGGTGCTCCGTATCGCCGACCCGGACGCCCGCGAGGCACGGCTTTCGTGTGGCGCGGCGGTGTTCAACTTGATCATTTCGCTGCGGTCGAACGGGAAGACGCTCTCGCTGCGGCTGCTCCCTTCGCCGGAGGAGCCGGACCTCCTCGCCGACCTCCGGATCGGTGGTGACCGGTTTTCCTCAGCGGAGGAACGGAGGCTGGCGGAGGCCGTTTTTCGCCGTCACACGAACCGCCGTCCGTTCCTGAACAGGCAGGTGCCCGCCGAGGCCTGGTCGACGTTGCGGGCGGCCGCGCTGGTGGAAGGGGGCTGCTGGAACTGTTCGGCCGGGGTGACCGGGCGAACGCCGTCGCGCGCGTCCTGCACCGCGCCGAAGCCGCGCAGGCGCGCAACGGAGCCTTCCAAGCGGAGATCGCGTTGTGGACCCGGGGGACGGCGAACGCTCCGGACGGTGTCCCGGCGTCCGCCCAACCGCCGTCGCCGCACACGATCCCCGCGCAAGAGCCGTTCTCCGTCACCGAACCGGCGGGCGGCGAGCCGGTGCTGGGCGCCGTGTTGACCGCGGAGGGCGGGCCGGCCGCGGACCTCCGGGCGGGAATGGTGCTGCAACGGGTGCTGCTGACCGCGACGGCGGCCGGGCTCGCGGCGTCGTTCGTCGGCAGGCCGTTCGAGACGAGGGAAACGCGGTTCGCGATGGACCGGATCTTCGCCGACCTCGGCCGTCCACACGCGGTGCTGCGCCTCGGCCACGGCCGTCCGGTGCCGATGACGGCACGTCGTCCGGTCGAGGCGGTGATGGTGCGGTCCGGGGCGATGCTCTGAAAGGCTGTCCGGCCGGCCTTTCCACGCGCCGAGCTGGCGCTGCACGACGCGTGGAGCTACAAGGCCCGCTGGCGGATCGGTTGAGTTGTACTTCCGTGCCGGTACCGGCCGTTCGGGGGGCTGCCCGGCCGGTACCGACACACCAGAGAAGAGGGACCCCCGCCGCGAGAATGACGGCTGGCCGCGTCTTTCACCTGACCGAGTGAATTAGGCGGTTTGGTGGGCGCCGTTGCCCTGTTCGGGATAGGGGGCTCACCCGAGGAAGGCCTGCAGCTCGTCGATGATCGTCTGAGGCTGTTCCTCGGCGACGAAGTGGCCGGAAGCGGCGACCCGCCGCACCCGGACGTCCGCCGCCTTGGACGGCAGGACCGCGGCGAGGTAGTCGTAGTTGAATTCCGAGCCAAGCCCCAGCGTCGGCACGGTGATCTTCCCGTAGGCCTTCTGGTCCTCGATGTCCTGGCCGAACGCCTGGTACCAGCCGTTGCCTGCCCGGATGGCGTCCGGGCGGTCGTACGCCGCGGCGTAGATCGCGCGGTCGCGGTCGCCGATCGAGGCGGGATCGGCCAGCAGGTGGTCGAACATCCAGTCGACGAGGAAACGCGCGCGGCCGGTCACGAGCTGTTCGGGCAGGGTGGCGACCTGGTTGAAGGCGAACCACCAGACGTGCACCGGCTGTCCGGGCGGAGCCAGCAACGGGATCTGGTACAGGCTTTCGTCCGGATGCGAGACGTCCATGAGCGTGAGCGATTTCGTCGCTTCCGGATGGTTGGCGGCGAAGCTGAACGCGACCATGGCGCCGATGTCGTGCCCGGCGATATGCGCCTGCCGGTAGCCCAGCGCGCGGACGAGTTCGTGGATGTCGCGGGCCATCGTCTTCTTGTCGTACCCGCCTTGCGGCTTGCCCGACCCGCCCATACCGCGCAGGTCGACGGCGATCACGCGATACCGCTTCGCCAGCGTGGGCATGATCCTGTGGTACTGCCACCAGGTCTCCGGCCAGCCGGGCAGCAAAATCAGCGGCTCACCCCGGCCGCCCGCGACGTAATGCAGCCGTACGCCGTTGACCTGGGCGAACGCACTGCGGAAACCGCCGGGCAGGGAGCGGGCGAGTTCCGCGTCCGCCGGTACGGACGGTTGTCCGGCCGCGGCGGTACCGGTCGAGGCCACCAGCGCGGCCGCGGCCCCCGCGCCGAGGGTGAGCATGGAACGGCGGCTGAGGAAGGAGCGGCTGTCTTCGGTCATGCCTTGATCCTGGGCCCGGCGGGAGCCTGACCGTGAGCGGTGTTTTCGCCAACCGAAGTCGTTTTTCGGACAGGCCGATCTTCAGGACAGCACGGGCTCGAGGACAGCGGGGCGGGGCCCGAACGTCTCCCGGTACGCCATCGGGGTGACCCCGACCTGCCGCCGGAAATGCGGCCGGAGCGCCGCCGACGAGGAGAACCCGCAGTACCGGGCGATCTCGTCGACCGGGAGATCGGTGGATTCCAGCAGCTGCTGGGCGCGGATGACCCGCTGATGGGTGAGCCAGGTACCGGGCGCGGTGCCGGTGATCTCACGGAACCGACGGTCGTAGTTGCGCCTGCTCATATGTGCCCGGCCGGCCAGTTCGTCGACCGGCAGGGCGGTGTCCAGCCGGGTGAGCGCCCAGGCCATCGACTCCGAGACCGGGTCGCCTTCGTCGAGTTCGGGCATCGGCGATTCGATGTACTGCGCCTGCCCACCGGGCCGGTGCGGCGGGACGACCATGCCCTTCGCGAGCCGGTTCGCCGCTTCCGCGCCGCACCACGACCGGATCAGATGCAGGCCCAGGTCCATCCCGGCGGCGCCCCCGCCGGCGGTCAGGATGTCGCCGTCGTCGATGTAGAGCACCGACTCGTCGAGCCGGACCGCCGGGAAACGGGCCGCGAGCAGCGGCGCCATCGCCCAGTGCGTGGTCGCCGGACGGCCGTCCAGCAGCCCGGCGGCGGCCAGCACGAAGGCGCCACTGCACAATCCGGCCACCCGGCCACCGCGGTCGTGTGCCGTCCGGAGGGCCTCCAGTGCCGCTTCCGGCGGATTCTCCATCGGCGACCGCCAGTTCGGGACGAGCACCAGATCCGCGGTCCGGACCGCGTCGAGGTCCTCGGGGACCGGGACGGTCAGGCCGCCGCCCCGCAGCGCGGTGTCCGGTTCGCCACCGACGACCCTGATCTCCAGGCCGGGCAGTTCCCCGAAGGCCGAGGCCATCTCGAACACCCCGAACGCGAACGACATCGCGCCGAGCGACGCCCCGTTGAAGACCACCACGGCCAGCCGTCTCATGGCACAGCAGTGTAGAGGTCCCGGAGGCGGGTTTGGACTGTCCGAAGGGGACGGTAGATTCGCCGCACAGATCCTCGGGGGAAGGAAGCTTCGATGTCGTATCCACAGGGCCCTCAGGGACCACACGGCCAGCAGTGGGGGCCTCCGCAACAGCCCGGCTACCCGCAGCAGCAACCCGGTTACCCGCCGCCCGGGTACGGCGGGCCGCAGTTCGCCGGGCAGCAGCCGCCGCCGAAGAAGGGCAACGGCCTGATGATCGGGCTCATCGCCGGTGGTGGCGCGCTCGTGGTGGTGGTCGTCTTCGTGATCCTCGCGTTCGTGGCCCCCGGATTCCTGCTCAGCGACAGCAAGTCCGCGTCTTCGTCGAGCGGCGGCGAAACCCCGCTCAGTCTCGACTGGGGACCGGTCCTGGCGGGCAAGTTCATGCTCGCGGTGTACGGAGACGAAGCCGACAAGGCCGCTGAATCGGCCTGTGCGGATTCCAAGGAAAAGGTCCGTGCCGCGGCGAAGGCTCTGGGAGACAAGAACGCGTCGCTCACCGCGAAGGACCCGCGAGCGGTCGGTCCTGACCTGATCTCGGTGACGATGTCCGGAACCCTGAACTACGAAACGAACTTCACCGGGATGATGGAGGTTCGCCGGGTGGGTGAAGGCCAGTACTGCATCTCTTCGGTCTCGCTTCCGCCGGCGGGCTGAGCTAGGGAAGCATGCCGAGTCGCCGCGCGTGCGTGACTGCCTGCGGCCGCGAGTGCGCGTCGAGTTTCCGCATCGCGTCCCGCAGGTAGCTCTTGACCGTCTCGGCGGGCAGGCCGAGCCGGTGTGCGATCTCGCCGTTGGTGAGGCCGAGCGCGACGAGCGCGACGGCGTCGTCGCCGACGCCGGACTGGCCGAGGAACTGAAGGCGCTGGTGAAGACGCGGTTCGCGGCGCACGCCTATCCGCGTGAAGTGCACTTCGTGGACGAGCTGCCCAAGACGCCCAGTGGGAACCCGAATCGCCACTCACGACCAACCCAGCCCATCCCATACCGGCAGCCTCAAGCCCGGAAGTCCGTGAACGGCCTCCGTCCGTACCTTGAGAGTCAGGGTCCCGGCAAAGTCGGGGTAAGACCAACCTGATTCTGTACGCCGACCGAGCTTCGGTGTCCACAAAGGACAGAATGATGTCCGCTTGATGCTTATCATGTCTGGTTCTGCGTGGGGTCGTGAGTGCTAATGAGGGTTAGAACGACCCAAATCACTCACGACCCCCTCGCGAAACCGCGCAATCTACCCAAATCGGGCGCTTTTGTCTCGAAAAGTGTCCCTTGTGGACAGTCAAGGGTCGGGATGAGCCTCTTGTGCGAGCCCGCTGTCCAGTCCACAAAGGACGTTACTGGTCGATCGGCCAGGTCTCGTCCCGGAGTAGCCGCTTGAGCACCTTCCCGGTCGCGTTCCGGGGAAGTTCCTCGACGAAGTACACGTCGCGGGGCACCGCGAAACGCGCGAGGCGCCGGTGAATGTAGGCACGGACGTCCTCGGCGTTCATCCGGGCACCGCGCTTCGGAACGATGTACGCAGCGAACCGCTGCCCGAACTCGCGATCCGGCACGCCGATCACGGCCGCTTCGTGGACACCGGGGAGCGCGACGATGGCCTCCTCGACCGGACGAGGGGACACGTTCTCCCCGCCGGACACGATCATCTCGTCGGCGCGGCCGGTGACGAAAAGGCGTCCGGCGGCGTCCTGGTAGCCGACGTCACCGGTCGCCATCAGTTCTTCGGCACGCGGGACGGTGGCGCCGTCGGTGTAGCCCTCGAACAGCATGTCGTTGCCGACGAAGATCTGCCCCTCCCAGCCCGGCGGGACGCGATTGTGGTCGTCGTCGAGGATGGCGACCCGGGTGCCGGGCGGGCAACGGCCCGCGGTGGTCGGCGCCGCGCGGAGGTCTTCGGGCGTGGCGATACTGGCCCAGGAAACCTCTGTGGAGCCGTAGAAGTTGTAGAGCACGTCGCCGAAGGTGTCCATGAACTCGGTGACGATCGTTCCCGGCAGCGCGGATCCGCTGCTGGCGACGATGCGCAGTGACGACAGGTCGTACCGGGCGCGGATCCGTTCGGGGAGGTCGAGGATGCGCTGCAGCATGATCGGGACGGCGAACAGCACGCCGCACCGGTGTTCGGCGATCGTCCTCAGTATCTCCTCGGCGTCGAACCGGCGGACCAGCGACAGCGACGCGCGCACCGCCATCCCGATCTGCATCCCGGCGAGGCCCCAGCTGTGAAACAGCGGCGCGGCCACCACGAAGCGATCGCCGCTGTGGAGCGGGATGCGGTCCAGCATGGCGGCCGAGGTCGCGAGTCCTTTCGGCGTCGGGCGGCGGGCGCCTTTGGGGGTGCCCGTGGTGCCCGAGGTGAGCACGACGAGCCTGCCGACCCGGTCCGCCGGTTTGAGTTTGGTGGCGGGCACCCCGGCGATCAGCTGGTCGATCGTCGGGTAGCCGTTCTCGGTTTCCGGCCAGGTGGACAGCCTCAGGAAATCGCCGGGGATGTCGGCGATGATCCGCGAAAACTCGTCGTCGGCGAGTACCGCGACCGGTTCGTGCAGGCCGATGACGTTCGCGACCGCGCTGGCGGAAAGCCCGGTGTTGAGCAGGATGACGTCCACGCCGAGTTTGCTGCACGCGATCAGCGACTCGACCATCGCGGCGTGGTTGCGGCACAACAGGGCGATCCGGTCACGGGAGCGGATTCCGCGCAGTGCCAGCGCGTTCGCGATCTGGTTGCTGCGGTCCGCCGCCTGCTTGAACGTCCGGACATGGCGTTCGTCGCGCAGCGCCACCTCGTCCGGCACGCGGGCGGCGTTGGCCGTGTATCCACCCGCGACGGTCGCGCCCCACTGCGACAGCGAGGTCAGCTGCCGGGCGATCTTGTCCGGCCGCGCGGCCGCGAGCACGCCGGCCTTGATCAGCGTGCTCGCCGTGTGCAGCGTGGTGGCCTTGGTATGCGCGGGTTCCTCTTGCGGCGGCGCGGCCCGGCCCGAAAGGTGCAGTTCGATCCGCCGGGACACCGCGCGGACACTGCGTTTGAACGACGCGGCGGACACGAGATGTGAATGCCGCGCGGGAAGCATCAACTGCGCGACGAGTTCCGTACCGCCGTCGGGAGCCTGGCTCAGTTCGACCGAGACCCAGTTGCCGTCGTCCTCGACCCCGCACCAGACGACGTGCTCACCGGGGCGCCAAACCCTGGCCTCGATGTCACCGACGACGAGGTTGCCCGGCCGCGGCTCCAGGCGAATGAGGCATTTCGGACCACGCCCGCGTTCGGCGGGCTGCCGGATCTCGCACCAGCTGATCTCCGCGACGAACCTCGAGTAGGACTCGGGATCGCCGATCACTTCCCAAACCTGACCGGGAGAGTGCCCGATGATCGAGCTCGCCTGGACCACATCGTCTCGCATGCGATTCGCCTCACCACGCGCGTTCGGGTGTTGACCGGGCAGCTGCCGGCGCCTCCTCCGTTGTTCAAGTTCGGCGAACCTACCAGCAATCGGCCGAACGCAATACTCCGAACGACCCCGGGTCCGCGCCCGCCCAAGGGAACCTTCACCGAAAGGGTAGGCGCTTCCGGCCCGGCGGGCTGCCTGCCGACAGGGTCGATCGCGACGTCCGATTCACGCCAGCCTTCATCGTTCGGCGCGGCGAAGCTGACGAACGTGACAGTTACTACGTCGGCGGCCGAGACCGCGCACACCCGTATCGAGCCAGGAATCCTCTACTTCGGCACCCCGGTGGTGCTCCTCTCCACGTCGAACGAGACCGGGGCGCCGAACCTGGCTCCGATGTCGTCGGCGTTCTGGCTCGGCTGGCGGGGCATGCTCGGCTTGGGCGCGAAATCCAAGACGGCGCAAAATCTCATGCGCAGTCGTGAATGTGTTCTGAATCTCCCTTCGGACGATCTGGCGGCCGCCGTCGACAAGCTGGCCCTGACCACCGGATCGGATCCGGTCCCGGCCCGCAAATACGAACGCGGCTACCGGTACGAAGCCGACAAGTTCGGTCGGGCCGGGCTCACGCCGGTCGACTCGGAGACCGTCCGGCCGCCACGGGTGGCGGAATGCCCGGTGACGATGGAGGCCGTCGTCGAGGCCGTCCACCCGCTCGCCGAGGACGACGAGGCGCAGCGCGGCGGCGTGCTCGTGTTCGAGGTCCGCGTGCAGCGCGTCCACGTCCACGACGACATCCGCATGCCGGGCACCGACGACCGGATCGACCCAGACCGGTGGCGGCCGCTGATCATGAGCTTCCAAAAGCTCTACGGCCTCGGCCCGCAGGTTCATCCGTCGGCACTGGCGAAGATTCCGGAGCGGCTCTACCGGGGACCCGACATCGAGCGGTCGCGGGTTCAGCCGTCGTGGGAGAACGAGAACCGGTTCACCAACGGCAACCAGCGCTGATAGGACGCGGCCTGTTCCGGCCACGACTCGCCGGTCAGGCCACGTTCGAGTTTCGGCCGCAGTTCGTGGTCGTTCAGCGACGACACGATCTCGAGCGCGCTGTCGTCGGGATCCGTCCCGTCGAGCGAGGCGAAGAACCCGGCGACCGCCTCCGGATGTCCGACGAGTACCGAAAGCAGCACCAGCACCGCGCGGAACGGTGCTTCGCGGCTACCGCCGTCGAGGAACTCGGCCAGTTCTTCGCCGGCGAGGCGCGCCCGCAACAACCGGTACAGGTTCAGTAGCCGTTTCGCGGCCCGCGGTGACCGGACGAGCGGGGCCAGTGTGGCCAGGAAGTCCAGTTCGGCGGCCGAAATCACCAGACGAGGAGGTCGAAGGTCTATTGTGGACTGTTCGGACGACGGTCCGGTTGTTTCCTCACGACGGGGAACCGGCACGACCGCGGCCGGAGCGGGAGCCTCGGTGGGCTGATCCGGTCCGGTGGGAGCGGCCGCCGGTGTGGCGTCCTGACCCTCGGTGGCGGCGAGCCCGCGCACGAGCCCCGCGAACCCTGGGTCATCCATGGGGGACAACGTGAACGGCACCTGGAAGATCTTCTCCAGGTAATTCTCGGCGAAGGTCTCCGGATCGTCGCCGAGCATCTCCTCGTAGTGCTGCTCGACGGCCTTCTTCAGCCAGCGGGAGTCGACACCCACCACGACGACGAAAACCGGCAGCGCCAGCAGGAGGTGGATGGCTTCGAGCACCTGGACGACGACCTTGGGCGGGCAGCGGTCGAGGTCGTCGATGTAGAGCACGGTCCGTTCGATCTTCCCCGAACCGTGCGGTACCTCGGCGAGCATGGTCGCGAACGTCTCGAGATCCTTGCGCAGCAACGAGACCACGCCCAGGTGTTCGACGTAGTCCGAGACCCGGGACTCGGCGAACGACACGAGATCCAGCCCGGGCGCGAGTTCGGTGACCGCCTTTTCGAGCCGGTCGGATTCAGCGTCCAGTTCGGCGAGGCGCCGCTCGGTCTCGGTGTCTTCTTCTGACGGACCACCGAGATCGTCGAGCGCCTGGTGGATCCGGCCGGCGCTGGCGCGCATCCGCAGGACGACGGTCAAAGCGGAACTCACCACGGTGAGCCCGCCGAGTACGCCCGACACCTGCGACTGGCCCAGGAGAAGCGTGACGACCAGTACGGTCACCAGTCCACCGATCAGGACCAGCAACGGAACCGGATCCTGCCGCAGCCGTCGCCAGAATTCGGCGACGTCCGAGCGCAGCCCGCCGGATTCCTGTGCGAGGCGTTCGAGGTCCTCGGCGGTCGGCCGCTCGACGCCGAGCCGGGAGGCGATCCAGGCCTTGTCCGCGTCGGTGAGGCTGTCGAAGACCGCGCGGACGTACTCGCGTGGCTTCCTTCGTCGCCGCTTCGCCTGTTTCTGTTGGGCTGTCAGGGTGCGGCGTTCGAGGCGGACAGCGCTGAGCCTGCCGAGGAGGGTCTTCTCCGTTTTGCGGCGTTCCGCGAGCGCGTCGGCTTGGCGCTGGAGGTCGTTCTCGGCGCCACTCGCGGCGAGGTTGTCGAAGATATGGGTGGCGAGACTGGCGAGAAGGTTCGCTTCGCTGTAGTGCCAGGCGTTGAAGCTGATCTGGCGGACGCTCGAACAGTAGGACGACACGGTCTTGCCGTGCGCTCCGGCCGCGATTTCGGCCTCCTGGGCGGAATCGGCGAGTTCGCGGACGCGCAGTTGCATCTGGCGCATGAAGAAGCTCTTGCCCGAACCCCAACTGCCGAACAGGCCGATCGACAGGGGAGGGGTGATCATCCGCGAGACAACGAGATCGGCGAGCATCCGCACGTCGGGACCGATGCCGAGGCGGTCGACGCCGTCGTCGGTGTCGGGGCGGTAGTCGGCGACGTGAGCGGAGAAAGGGTCGGGGCCCACCGCCACACTCGAGTCATCATTCTTCCCACGTGCCTTGGCGAGTTGACCGACGGTCCGTGTCGGCGGGCCGACGTACATCTGCTCGGCGGCGGCACGCTCCGCGTCGGATAACTCCGGAAGGATGTGGTGGACTGAGGGACGAAGGCGATTGAGACCGAGGCGCACATCCCGGTTCTCGTAGTTTCTAGCCCCGATCAATCCGAGCACGCGCCGGGCGGGGTTCTTCGCAAGCCAGTTGGCAACGGAATCGGCGTCGCGGACGATAACCCGCGGCAGCTTGCTGTCGAGCCAGATCACCGCCGGGGCGTCGCCCTGGTCGAACACGAGATCGTCGATCTCCGGCTCGATGACCAGTTCCCTTCCGGCGTGTACCGCGAGCAGGGCTTCGAAGGCTGTTCGACGGGCCCCCGAGTTGCTCTCGAACACGATGAGCGTGAACTGGTCGGCCGAAAGCGTGGCCTTGACGTCTTTATCGATGTCGCGAGGCAGGTAGACACCGAGTTTCGAATCCAGTGGGTTGCTCTTCAGCAGAATCGACGGATCGACGTCGCGCACCAGCACCATCCGTGGTCCCCTCCCAAGGCCGAACGGAAGGGCAGTCTAGAGGGCGGCCGCTCAGCTCTGCGTGAAACTCCGCCTCCTCTCGGTCACCTCTCGTTACGGTGACCTCATGGCCGGGGAGAAGCTCGACGGGAGATACGCGAAGATCTGGGCGGCGAGTACGACTTCCGCGCTGGGCAGCGGTCTCGCGACGGTGGCGGCGCCGCTGCTGATCGCTTCCCGTACCGACGACCCCCTCGTGGTCTCGGGCGGATTCGCGGTGGCATGGCTGCCCTGGCTGCTTTTCGCACTGCCGGGTGGCGTGCTGGTCGACAGGGTCGACAGGCGGAAGCTGATGATCACCCTCGACTGGATCCGTGTGCCCGCCGTCGCGTTGCTGGCGGTCGCGATCACGACAGGGAACGTCAGTGTCGCCTTGGTCTACGCCGTCCTCTTCGTGATCAACGCGGGGGAGGTCGTGTTCCGGACGGCGAGCGGCGCGATGCTGCCCGCGATCGTCCCGAAGCCGTTGCTGGAGCGGGCGAACGGGCGGCTGTACGCCGGGACGACGCTGGCCCACGGCATGCTTTCCGGGCCGTTGAGCGGACTGCTGTTCGGTGTCGCGGCGAGTATCCCGTTCTTCGTCAACGCCGCGACTTACGCGGTCAGCGCGCTCCTGCTCGGGCTGATCGCGGGCGCCTACCGGTCACGGCCTGAGGACGGCCCAGGTGAGCCGGTGAAGCGGCGCTCGATCCGGTCCGAGGCGGCCGAAGGGTTCCGCTGGCTCGCGGGCCAGCGCCTGCTGCGGACCATGGTCGGGCTGATCGGCCTGCTCAACCTGACCCTCGTCGCGGCGACGTCGGTACTGGTCTTGCTCGCGAGGGAGCGCCTCCAGCTGGGGGCCGTCGGCTACGGCCTGCTCTTCACCTGCATCGCGGTGGGCGGCCTGCTCGGTTCGATCACGGGCGACCGGCTGATCGCCTGGTGCACACCGACCTGGACGTTGCGGATCGGCCTGCTGATCGAGGCCGGGACCCATCTGGTGCTGGCGACGAGCACGAGCGCGGCGGTGGTCGGCGTCACGCTGTTCCTGTTCGGGGTGCACGGCGCGCTGTGGGGCATCGTCGGCAGCTCCCTGCGCCAGCGGCTGACCCCACCGGAAATGCTCGGCCGGGTCGGCAGCACCAGCCTGTTCATCGTCGCGGGCGGTAACTGTGTCGGGGCCTTGCTCGGTGGCGCGGTGGCCTCCAGATTCGGGCTGACGACGCCGTACTGGGCCGGTTTCGTGGTGGCGGTACTCGTTTCCGCGGTCACCTGGCGGGTGTTCGACCGCGCCGTCGTTTCGGCGGCCTACGCGGAGGAACCCGCCGTCAGCCGTTGATGCGGGTGAGGGCGAAGAACTCCTGGCGCGATCGGGCGTCTTCGCGGAGCGTGCCCAGCAGGGTCGAGGTGACGGTGCTCGATCCGGTGGCCTGGACACCACGCAGGGTCATGCACGAGTGCTCGGCCTCGATCACCACACCGACACCGCGCGGGTCGAGTTGCTCGTCGAGCCAGTCGGCGACCTGTTTCGTGAGCCGCTCCTGAACCTGCGGGCGGCAGGCGAAGTGCTCGACGATCCTGGCCAGCTTGGACAGGCCGAGGATCCGCTCGCCCGGCAGGTAACCGACGTGCGCGACGCCGACGAACGGCAGCAGGTGGTGTTCGCAGACCGACCGGACGGGGATGCCCCTGGCGAGGACGAGTTCGTCGTAGCCCTCGTCGTTGGGGAAGGTCGTGAGGTCGAAGGAGCGCGGGGTGAACAGCTCGGCGTACGCGCGCGCCATCCGGCCGGGGGTGCCGCGGAGGCTCTCGGAGTCGAGCGAAATGCCCAGTGCGGTGAGGAGATCGGCGGCCGCGGCTTCGGCGGCCTCCAGGTCCGGTCCCGGCCCGGGTTCGTGCACGACACGCAAGGCGGGAGTGGACATGAGGCCTCCTAGGCTGTACCGCGAACCTCGTGCTATTCGACTAAAATCCTTTGGCGTTTTAGCGCCTGCTGATTCACCCTACATGGTAGATCCCTGGTCCAGGATGTTCCGCCCGTCGAGATGGGCGATATCATGGTGTACGTGACAGTGTCCGACCCGGACGGCCTCGACGCCACCGCCATCGCCGCGGTGGCGGCACTCGACGACGACCTGCGCCGCGGCATGTACGCCTTCACCCGGCGCGCGCGGCGTCCGGTGACGCGGGACGAGGCGGCGGCCGCGGTCGGGATCTCCCGCAAACTCGCCGCGTTCCACCTCGACAAACTCGTGGCCGCCGGGCTGCTCCGGTTCGGCTTCGCGGCGGGCTCGGTGACCAAGGTGGGCCGCAAGCCCAAGGTCTACGAACCCGTCGACGAAGCCGTCCAGGTGCAGCTTCCCGCGAGGCGGCACGAGATCCTGGCCGGAATCCTCGCCGAGGCCGTGCTCGCCGAGGGATCCGGTGAAACAGCGCGGGACGCCGTGCTGCGGGTCGCGGGAGAGCGAGGCGTCGCTTTGGGTGAGGAGGAACGTGCGCTGACCCGGCCGGGCAGGCTCGGCGTGGAACGCGCGCTCACCGTGGCCGAAGGAATGCTTCGCCGCTTCGGGTTCGAGCCGAGCCGGGACACCCAGACCTGTGTGCGGCTGCGGAACTGCCCGTTCCATCCGCTGGCCGCCGAGGCGCCCGAGCTGGTCTGCGCGCTCAACCAGGCCTTCCTCGCCGGTTTCCTGACCGGCGTGCGCGCCGGGAACGTGGAGGCCGTCCTCGCTCCCGGCGCGGCCGAGTGCTGTGTGGAGCTGCGGCAGGCCCGGTGAGACCTCAGGCGGCGCCGGCGATCTGCCGGGTCGCGACGTTCAGCCGGTTCCAGGTGTTGATCGCGGCGATGGAGAGGACCAGGCTCGAGAGCTGCTTCTCGTCGTAGTGGCGAGTAGCCTCGTTCCACACCTCGTCGTCGACCGGATCGGCCTGGTCCGCGATCCGGGTGAGGGCCTCGGCCAGCGCGAGCGCCGCGCGTTCGGCGCCGGTGAAGTAGGCCGTGTCCCGCCACGCCGCCACGGTGAAGATCCGCTCGTCGGACTCGCCGGCCTTGCGCAGTTCCTTGGTGTGCATCTCCAGGCAGCCGCTGCAGCCGTTGATCTGGCTGGCGCGAACGTGCATGAGGTAGTGCGTGGTGTTCGGGACACCGGTGTCCCCGCTCGACTCCGCCAGTGCGATCAGGGCCTTCAGCGTGGCGGGGTTCGCCATCGCGGGGTTGGGAATCCGGGATTCCATGCTGTTCTCCTTCGAGGTTTCCGTCTTGCTTTCACCGCACTGACGGATCCCGCCAAAAGAATGTGACCGGGTGCTACCAACGCACGACTTCACCGTGCAGGTCGAGGAACTGAGCCCCCGCGCCGTGAAGGCCTCCTTGCCTACCCTGAGGGTAGTGAGAGGGCCCTTCACCACCCCCGCCGAGGTGATCACCGGTGACGCTGGGGCAAACCGTGACGCCAAGTCCCGGGCACGTGGACCGGCTGCTCGCGTTTAGCCTGTTGAACGCGCTCAAGCCTGCCATCTTTGCCTTACGTCTCAACAGTTCGGCGCGCGCTGAGCCCGCCGCGCCAGCATGACCTCGGCGCGTTCCCCGATCAGCTTCATCCGTGCGAGCCGTTCGGCGTCGTCGTTGTGCGCGGCCGATCTGGTGACCTGCCCGGCCCACTTCCGGTAGTACATGCCGCAGGTGGCCACGAAGTACCCGACGGAAGAGGCGTTCGCCGCCAGGACCAGCCCGGTGTCCTCCGACGCGGGCAGCGCCATCCAGCCGCCCAGCTCCAGCAGCAGTTCGCGGCGGATGCACAACGTCCCGGCGACCACCGGTGACAGGTAGTCGTTGCGCTGCCAGTACCGCAGGATCGCGCCGGGTTCGATCGGCCCTTCCTTCGGATCGCTGTCGACACCCGCCGTGGTCCCGTCCGGGAAGAGGTCGAGGACCCGGCAGGTGGTCCAGTCGATCGCGGGGTCCTCGAGCGCCGCGATGTCCCGCGCGAGTCCTCCCGGCGCCAGCACGTCGTCCGCGTCGAGTGCCTTGATCAACTTCCCGGAAGCCCGGGACAGCGCCAACATCCTCGCGACCCCGGGCCCGCCTCGCCGACCCGAACCGGTCAGTACCCGCTCGTCGGCGGGGAGGACGTCGTCGAGCAGACCGGTATCGCCGTCTTCCTGCACCAGCCATTCCCAGGTCCAGCCCGGCGGGAGTTCCTGCGCGGCCAGGGATGCGTAGGCCTCGGTCAGATACGGCAGGCTCGGCGGGTGGACCGGGGTGATGACGCTGATGACGGGCACGAGGGGAAGTTACCTGTCTCGATCTGCGTCAGCCCGGCTTGCCCGCGGTGATCAACAAGTGCTCTTCGGGTGGGGTCCCCGGTTCGTCCGCGGTGAAGATCTCCGAATGCGTCCCGGTGATTTCCAGCCCGGCTGCTTCCACTCGTCGTGCGAGGTCTTCCGGCGCGAAACTGGTCGCGTGGAAGGTGCGGCCGAAGAACTCCACCGGCACGTCCTCGATGTCGCGGGGGACGGTGATCAGCGCGAAAAGACCACCCGGTACCAGCCAGCGGGCGATGTCGGCGAGGACGGCTTCGGTGTCCTTGCGTGGCATCTGCAGGAACGGGAAGAACGCGCAGACCGCCTCCCAAGACTCGGCCGGTGAGGTCCACTCGCGCACATCGGCGTGGACGAAGGTGGCGGCCGGGACCTGCTCGCGGGCCAGTTCGATCATCACCGACGAGACGTCGAGCCCGGTCACCCGATGTCCGGCGGCAGTGAGATCCTCGGCGACCGGACGGCCGGTCCCACTGCCGATGTCGAGCACCCTCGACGCCGGTGGCAGCGCGTCGAGTAGCTGCCGCACCGCCTTGTCGACCACCGGCGGACGGCCGAAGGCGTCCTCGTAGGCGGAACCGATGGCGTCGAACAATTCCGCCGCTGTAGCCGGACGATCCATTTCGCAGCTCCCCAAGTCGCGCGATCCTTTCCGAGCGAGGGTAGCGAGGATCAGTCGTCCGTGACCTCGACGACGTCGAGCACTTCTTCGGCCAATCGAGTGGAAGCGTCCCGCATCCGCTCGTCCAGCCGCGCGAAGACCTGCTCCGCCCGGATCGCGGGCCAGTCCTCGGGCAGATGCTCCGCCGGAAGATGCGGATCCTGGCGTACGGCCTGGAGCCAATCGGTGTGCAGCAGCAGGCGGCGGGCGAGGTCGTCCGGAGCCGCCGGAAGCGGCTTCGGCGTGTCCCAGCGGTCCAGGAAAGTGTGATATCGCGCGGAAATCGCGTCGATGTCGAAGGCTTTGCGGACCAGGTCGGCCGATTCCGTCGGTTTGGCCTCCTGCGCGGTGAACACGGTGACGTGGTCGAGCAGGCCGAGCGGCCCGGCGATCGCGGTGACGTCCCTCGTGCCCGGCGCGATCCACAAACCGTTCTGCAGCAGGCCGAAACCCGCCCAGACGAGCTGACTGCGCAGATCATGCCGGTCGCTGCGCCTGCTGTCGGGCAGCGAATAGCCGACGAGAGTCCACGTGCCGTCCCAATCGCGGTTGACCGCGCCGGTGTCGCGGATCCTCCGCCGTCCGTCTTCCAGCACCTCGGTCGCGCGGGCCGTCAGTCCGAAGTAGACCCGGCGGCCATGACGCCGCCGGAGCAGCAGGTCGCGGCCGACCATCCGGGTCAGCGTCGAGCGAACCGCCTCTTCGGAGACACCGACGCGGGCGAATACGTCGATCACGCTTCCGGAGTAGACGGCGGTTTCGTGGCCGAGCACGTGCATGCCCAGGAACGTGAGCATGAGGGATTGCGGCCGATGGGCCTGGCCGGGCGCGGTGTCGTCTTCGGTCACGGAGAGCAGCTTAGCCGACGATGTTGGGCAGATTATTGACGACGGTTTCGATTATGCCTACTTTGAGACGTGCACTGGACGACGAGAGGACGGCTCCATGGACTTGTCGGGCAAGGTCGCGGTGGTCACCGGCAGCGGCCGCGGACTGGGACGGGCCTACGCGGAAGCGCTCGCCGCCTCCGGTGCCGCGGTCGTGGTCAACGACGTGGACGAGGCCGCCGCCGTCGAAACCGTCGACGCGATCGGCAAAGCGGGCGGACGCGCCGTTCCGGTCGTCGCGCCGGTCGGGGACGCCGAGGTCGCCGGACGGCTGGTGGACACCGCCGTCGAGCAGTTCGGCCGGCTCGACACGATGGTCACCAACGCCGGGATCCTGCGGGACCGGGTGCTGTGGAAGATGTCCGACGACGATTTCGACGACGTCGTCCGCGTCCACCTCCGCGGCACGTTCACCTGCGCGCGGGCCGCCGCGGTGCGCATGCGGGAGCAGGGGGATGGCGGCAGGCTGATCCTGGTCTCTTCGCCGGCGGGGCAGCGAGGCAACTTCGGGCAGACCAACTACGCCGCCGCGAAGGCCGGAATCGCCGCGATGGCACGCACTTGGGCGGCGGAACTGGCGAAGGCCGAGATCCTGGTCAACGCCGTCGTCCCGGTCGCTGCCACCGAGATGACCCGCACCATCCCGACTTTCGCGCCGGTGATCGAAGAGGCCGAGCGCACCGGAAAACCCTTCCCGCCCTGGCTCCGCCGTGACGAAGGACTGGGAACGGTCGAGGACGCCGCCTCACTCGTCGTCTTCCTGGCTTCGGACGAAGCGAAAGGCATCACCGGTCAGGCGATCGGCATCGGCGGCGACCGGCTCGCGCTCTGGGCGCACCCGCACGAGAAAGCCGTCGCGTTCGCCGAGGGTGGCTGGACCGCCGACGGGATCGCGGCCTCCTGGCACGCGGGGGTCGGCGCCGCGCCGGAGAGCTTCGGCATCCCCGCGCCGAAGGGGCCGTGACATGCCCGTCAACCTCGACGAGGTCGTCGCCATCGACGTCCACACGCACGCGGAGATCTCCAAGGACGGCCACGGCTCGTTGAGCCCGGCACTGTTCGGGGCCTCGGAAAAGTACTTCAAGGCACAGGGGCACCGGCAGCCTTCGATCGCGGAGATGGCGGCGTACTACCGGGAACGAAAGATGGCCGCGGTCGTGTTCACCGTCGACGCCGAGTACGCCACCGGCCATCCGCGGATCGCCAACGAGGAGGTCGCCGAGAGCTGCGCCGAACACGGCGACGTGCTCATCCCGTTCGCGAGCGTCGATCCGTGGAAGGGCAGGGCGGGGGTCCGCGAGGCACGGAGACTGGTCGGCGAATACGGCGTCCGCGGGTTCAAGTTCCATCCGAGCATCCAAGGTTTCGCGCCGAACGACCCGATGGCGTACCCGCTTTACGAGGCCATCGAGGAACTCGGCGTTCCCGCGCTCTTCCACACCGGACAGACCGGGATCGGCGCCGGCGTCCCCGGCGGGGGCGGGATCCGGCTCAAGTACTCGAATCCCATGCTGGTCGACGACGTCGCCGTCGACTTCCCGGAACTCCGGATCATCCTCGCGCATCCGTCGTTCCCTTGGCAGGACGAGGCCTTGGCCGTCGCGACACACAAACCGTATGTCCACATAGACCTCTCAGGCTGGTCACCGAAGTACTTCCCGCCGCAACTCGTCCGGTACGCCAACACCCTGCTGAAGGACAAGGTGTTGTTCGGCTCCGACTATCCGGTGATCACCCCGGACCGCTGGCTCGCCGACTTCGCCGAGCTGGAGATCAAACCCGAAGTCCGCCCGAAGATCCTCAAGGACAACGCGGCGAAGCTGCTCGGTCTCGTCAAAACCGACTAGGAGAAGCATGACCCACGCGAACGGCATCGAAGAGATCAAGGCACTCGCGGGCGCGGACCTCGGGCACGGCGACTGGCTGGAGATCACCCAGGACCGCATCGGACGGTTCGCCGACGCCACCGACGATCACCAGTGGATCCACGTCGATCCGGAGCGCGCGGCCGACGGCCCGTTCGGCGGCACCATCGCGCACGGATACCTGACCCTTTCCCTGCTGATCCCGCTTTTCGGCGATCTGCTGCGGATCACCGGTGTGCGGATGAGCGTCAACTACGGGCTGGAGAAGGTGCGCTTCCCCGCCCCGGTCCCGGCGGGCGGCAAGATCCGCCTCGCCGGGAAGGTCGCCGAGGTGACCGACATCGCCGGGGGAGTGCAGATGGTCCTCGACTTCACGGTCGAACTCGACGGTTCCGCCAAACCCGCGTGCGTCGCGCGGGCCGTATACCGGCACTACGCCTGACGACAAGGGGAAAGCCATGCGATCCCACAGCAACGTGCAGCTCCGCCGAGCGGTCGCTTCGAGTTACCTCGGCAGTCTCATCGAGTACTACGACTTCCTGCTCTATGCCACGGCTTCCGCGGTCGTGTTCACGAAGGTCTTCTTCTCCGACCTCGATCCCGCGCTCGCGACCGTCGCCAGCTTCGGGACCTTCGCCACCGGCTATCTCGCGCGGCCGCTCGGCGGTGTGCTCTTCGGCCACTTCGGCGACAAGCTCGGCCGCAAACGGATGCTCGTGCTGACGATGACGCTGATGGGTGTCTCCAGCTTCCTCATCGGGCTGCTGCCCACCTACGCCGACGTCGGCGCGGCCGCGCCGATCGGGCTGATCGTGTTGCGGGTACTGCAAGGCATCTCGGTCGGCGGGGAATGGGGTGGCGCGGTCCTGATGTCGGCCGAGCACGCCACCTCCCGCCGCGGCCTGTGGGCCAGCTTCGCGAACGCGGGCGCGCCGAGCGGGATGGTCGTGTCCACGGTCGCGATGACGGGGACGGTGGCGATCACCGGCGAGGCGGCGTTCCTCGACTGGGGCTGGCGGGTGCCGTTCCTGCTCAGCGTCGTGCTGCTCGGAATCGGATTGTTCGTCCGGTCCCGGGTCGAGGAAACCCCGGCGTTCCTCGCCGCCAAGACCGCGGCACCGCGGCGGCGATTCCCGTTGATCGCGGTCCTGCGCGATCAGCCGAAGACGCTGTTGCTGGGGGTCGGCGTCGGCCTGGCCGCATTCGTCGTGCAGGGGACGCTGACGACGTTCGTGCTCGCGTACGGCGTCCAAGCGGGACACGGACGCCAAACCGTGCTGAACGCGCTCACCGTCTCGTCCGTCTGCGCGGTGGTGGGGATCATCGGCTGGTCGGCGGTGTCGGATCGGTTCGGCAGACGGCCGATCGTGCTGATCGGCGCGATCGTCACGGCGGTGTACGGGTTCCTGCTGTTCCCGCTCGTCGACAGCGGCAGCGGCGCGCTGCTGCTCGTGGCGCTCGTGATCGGGCAAGGCGTGCTGCATCCGATGATGTACGGGCCGCTGGCGGCGCTCTACACCGAACTGTTCGCCACCGAGAACCGGTACACCGGCGCGTCGCTGGGCTACCAGCTCGCCGGTCTCGGCGCCGGCTTCGCGCCGGTGCTGTTCGCCGAGTTCCAGCGTGCGTCGGGCGGCCCGTCGACCACGGCGGTGTCCTTGACGATCGCGGCGTTCTGCCTGCTCTCGGCGGGCTGTGTCCTCGCGCTGAAGGAGACGAACCGGCGAGACCTGATCGAGGCCCGCCCCGTCCGCTCCACCGCCGAGGCCGCAGATGCGGGATGAAGGAATCGGCGGCTGGCCCGCCCGTCGCGCGCGGATCTCCCCACAGCGGACCGCGCTGCTCTTCGAAGACGAGCCGACGACGTACGCCCAGCTGGCCAGACGCGTCGCGAAGCTGGCGTCCCGGCTCGCGGCGGCAAGTGTACGCCAGGGTGATCGCGTGGCCTACCTCGGCCCGAATCATCCGGCGTTCGTCGAGACCCTGTTCGCGGCCACTTCGCTCGGCGCGATTTTCGTCCCGCTCAACTTCCGGCTGACCACGCCGGAGATCGACCACATCCTCACCGACTCCGGCGCCACAGTGCTGATCTACGCGCCGCGGACGGCAAAGGTCGTCGAGGGGCTGGACAGCGTCACCGCGCAGCTGGTCACGTTGGAAGGCTACGAAACCTGGCTCGCCGAGGGCGAGGAAATTCCGGCCGAGGTGACGGTGAAGCCCGACGACGTCGCGCTGATCCTGTACACGTCCGGAACCACGGGACGGCCGAAGGGCGCGACACTCACGCACGCCAACCTGCTCTGGAACACCTTCAACCTGCTGATCGGGGTGGACGTCGGCGGTGACGAGGTCACCCTCGTCACCGCGCCGCTCTTCCATGTCGCCGCGCTGGCGCAGACGCTGTTGCCGACCTTGATCAAGGGCGGCTGCGCCCTGCTCACGGAATCCTGGGACGTCGATCGCTGTTTCGACCTGATCGAACGGCACCGGGTGACCTGGATGTTCGGGGTGACGACGATGTACGCCGCGCTGTCGGCGTCCCCGCGCTGGCCGTCGGCCGACCTGTCGTCGGTGCGGAGCTTGATCTGCGGTGGCGCCGCCGTCCCGGAGGAGCTAGTACGGACATACCAGCGGCGCGGGCTCGTGTTCTGCCAGGGCTACGGGCTGACCGAAACTGCGCCGGGCGTGACGTTCCTGGAGGCACGCGAGAGCGAAGGCAGGGCCGGCTCCGCGGGCGTGCCCGTGTTCTTCGCCGACGTCCGGCTCGACCCGCCGGGCGCGGGCCCGGGGGAGATCCTGGTGAAAGGGCCGAACGTGACCCCCGGCTACTGGCGGAACCCGAGGGCGACCGCGGCCGTGTTCAACGAGGACGGCTGGTTCCGCACCGGTGACGTGGCCACCGTCGACGAGGACGGGCACTACCGGATCGTCGACCGCCTGAAGGACATGTTCATCTCCGGCGGGGAAAACGTGTACCCGGCCGAAGTGGAGAACGTCCTGTACGAACATCCCGCGGTGACCGAGACCGCGGTCATCGGCGTCCCGGACGGAAAATGGGGTGAGGTCGGCTGTGCCTTCGTCGTCCGCTCAGGTGACGTCGACGGCGACGAGCTGCGCGAGTTCCTGCTCGGACGGCTGGCGAAGTACAAGGTGCCGGCTCGGTTCGAGTTCGTCGAGCAGCTGCCCAGGACCGCGTCCGGCAAGGTGCGCAAGGCGGAGCTACGGGCTGGCTCCTGATCTTGTCGGTCTGTCCGCCTAGACTGTGGCCGCCGGGTTTTCTGGGGGCAGCTGTGGTTGGGGTTCAGGATGGGTGTGCCGAGCGACGAGTTCCACCGAATGCTGGAGAAGCTCGCCGATGTCGAGCGTTCCGACGCGAGGGACTGGGAGTCGTACAGCGTGCGCGGAAAGCGCTTCGGTTACTACTGGCCGCGCACCCAGACCGTCGGCTTGAAGCAGACCCTGACGGAACAAGAGGCCCTCGTGGCCGAGCGGCCGGACGTGTTCGAGGTGCAGTTCACGGCGGGAGGATTCGGCTGGGTGGTCGTCCACCTCGACGGTCTCGAGGCCGATGAGCTGAACGAACTCGTCTACGAGGCCTGGCGGCTGTCCGCTCCCGAAGAGCTGATCGAGCAGGTTCCGCCGCCCTGTTGAGGGTTACGAGCGTGTTGACGTGGGTCACTGTCCCGGCTGGAACATTCGGCCCGTGTCTGCGTTGTACAGGGTGTCGATACGGATGGTGCCCCCGGGCCTCACCCTTCGCCTTCATGGAATACCGGTTCGGCCGGAGCCATGTCGTGCCTTTCGCCGAGAGGCGGCCCACCGTATCGACCCTAAGCTCCCGCCTCCGCTCGCAGGTGACCCCCAGGCCTTCGCTGAGCGGGGGCGGGCCTTTTTTGTCCGTCCGGGGCCGTGGTGCACGTCCCGAACGCGGATGTGGATCATTGAAGGATGAACTCACGTCGTTGGAACCCTGAAGAAGTCGCGTCGCCCGCCGGGCGGTACAGCCACCTGGCCACTGCCCCGCCGGAGTGCGAGCTCGTCTTCCTGTCGGGACAGCTCGGCGTGCTCCCGGACGGCAGCCTGGCAGGCTCGGACGCGGAAGCACAGGGGCGGCAGATCTTCGCCAACATCGAGGCACTGCTGACCGCCGCCGGTGGTGAACCCCGGCACTTGGTGAAACTGCTGACGCTCGTCGGTGGCACCGAGCACCTGGCGGGCTACCGTTCCGCTCAGGCGGAGGCCTTCGGGCGATGGTTCCCGGAGGGGGATTTCCCGGCGCAGTCGCTGGCCGTGGTTGCGGCGCTGGCGGCGCCGGAGTACGCCGTCGAAGTGGAAGCCGTGGCGGCGATTCCGCGCGTGTGACGGTGTTGTCTGTTCCCTTTATCCGGTAAGGGTTCGGGCGATGTAGGTCACTTGGTCGCGTGGGGGTTCTGGGGAACGTTTGGTGGATGTGTGCGTTGTAATGGGTGTCGGTACGGATGGTGCCCCCGGGCCTCACCTTTTGCCTTCATGGAATACCGGTTCGGCCGGAGCCATGTCGTGCCTTTCGCCGAGAGGCGGCCCTCCGTACCGGCCTTGAACTCCCGCTTCTGCTCGCAGGTAACCCCCAGACCTTCGCTGAGCGGAAGCGGGATCTTTTGTTTTCCAAAGTGAGAGACGCTGTGGCATGGGCGAGGGACCCGCCCTCCTCGGGGCGTGCAGGAGTTTGGCGGTGAAGGGCAGGCGGCCTCGCCGTCGGCTGGGCAGTGCGGCGAGCGGCGCGGTGGTCGTGAGTGGCGATTCGGTTTAGAACCCGAATCGCCACTCACGACCACGCGCACCGGAAGCACCCGCATTTAACCGGCTGATCGCGGCAAGTCGCCGAGGCGCGACCCTTACCCCTCACGAAGCACTCCATCGGTCAACAGCACCCGTCGATTCACCTTGATCTCCTTCAGAAAGCGCTCATCGTGGCTCACGACCACGAAAGCCCCCTGATAGGCGCCCAGCGCGCTCTCCAGTTGCCCGACACTGACCAGGTCGAGATTGTTCGTCGGCTCGTCCAGCAGGAGCAACTGTGGTGCGGGCTCGGCGAACAGCACGCACGCCAGAGTGGCCCGAAGCCGTTCGCCGCCGGAGAGCGCGCCGACGGGAAGCTGGCTGCGCGCGCCCCGGAACAGGAATCGGGCGAGCAGTGTCATGCGCTGCGATTCGGGCAGGCCGGGGGCGAACGCCGCGAAGTTCTCGGCGATGGTCCGGTCCAGGTCGAGCAAATCCAGTCGTTGGGAGAGGTACGCGATCCGGCCCTCGGACCGTTTGATCACCCCGTCCGACGGTTCGAGGTCGCCGTTGAGTACTCGCAGGAGCGTCGACTTCCCGCTGCCGTTGCCGCCGGTCAGCGCGATCCGCTCAGGGCCGCGGATCGTCAGGTCGACACCGCCGCCCGCGAAGACGTTCCGGTCGCCGTAGCGGACCTGGATGCCTTCGCCGTGGAACATCGTGCGTCCCGCCGGGACGGTGGTGCCCGGCAGGATCAGCGCGATCTTCTGGTCGTCGCGGAGGGAGCGCTCCGCCTCATCGAGGCGGTTCTTGGCTTCGCTGACCCGAGCGGCGTGTGTCTCGTTCGCCTTGCCCGCGGATTCCTGGGCGTTGCGCTTCATGGTTCCGGCGAAGATCTTCGGCAGACCGGCGTTGCCGAGGTTGCGGGCCGCGTTGCCGGCTCGTCGGGCCGCGCGTTCGCGGGCCTGTTGCATCTCCCGTTTTTCGCGTTTGACCTCCTGCTCGGCGCTGCGGACATTGCGCTCGGCGACCTCCTGCTCGGCCTTCACCGCCGCTTCGTACTGGGTGAAGTTCCCGCCGTGATAGCGCAGGTCGCCGTGGTCGAGTTCGGCGATCCGGTCCATCCGGTCGAGCAGTTCACGGTCGTGGCTCACCAGCATCAGGCAACCGGACCAGTCTTCGAGTACGCCGTAGAGCTTGTGGCGGGCGTCGAGGTCGAGGTTGTTGGTCGGTTCGTCCAGCAGCAGGATGTCGGGCCGCTTCAGCAACTGAGCCGCCAGCCCGAGGGAGACGATCTGCCCACCGCTCAACGTGCGCAGGCTGCGGTCCAGCGTGATGCCGTCGAGACCGAGCCGGTCGAGCTGGGCACGCGTGCGTTCCTCGATATCCCAGTCGTTGCCGATGGTGGTGAAGTGCTCCTCGCTCGCGTCACCCGACTCGATGGCGTTCAGTGCCGCGAGCTGCGGGGCGATGCCCAGCACCTCGGACACGGTCAGTTCGGCGGTGAGCGGCAACGATTGCGGCAGGTAGCCAAGTACGCCTTGGGTGGACACGGTTCCGGTGAGGGGCCGCAGCTCGCCGGCGATCAGTTTGAGAAGCGTGCTCTTGCCGGCCCCGTTGGGCGCGACGAGCCCGGTGCGGCCCCCGGGAACGGTGAAGGACAGGTCGTCGAAGACCGGCGTGTCGTCAGGCCAGGCGAAGGACAAGGCGGACACGACGACGAAGGCGTCTGACATGGAGAAAGACCTCACGGAGAAAGCGGGCGCCTCAAGGGAGCACCGCGGTGGACGTGGCGTTGAGGGGACGACGAAATGGCCACTTCGGCGTTACCGCCGGTGGCCTGCCAACTCCGGCTCACCCGGAGATGTCGTCTTCACCTGCCACGTCTGGTCTCCTGTTCGTTGCTCAGGTCCGCCTCCACGATAACAAACCTGACCCACGCGCGCCTGGGGTGCCAGCGGGCTGATCCGCGTACGGCGAATAGCCGAGTGTGCTGTCGCAAGGAATCCTCAGTGCGAATTTGGATTCGTATCCGGGAAATGGGCACGCTTTCGGAAGCGGTACTCGGAATCGCCGGTGATGTGGGCGCTCGTTCAGGCCGTCGCCGAGGCCAACGCGACCACGGTTCCGGACACGTTGTCCCTGGCGGCGAAGTGCGTCTACACCCTCACGAACCCGTGGATGCCACCTGGAACGCCGGACTGCCCGCCATCGCCGGGAAGCTCACCATCAATCACCGGAAACCCGGCCGGCCGTGGCGGGCGACGCCGGTGTCGCCGGGCCAGGCGGGTATGCCGGTTACAGGGGGAGCGGTGCCGGCCTCAGCGTTTTCCACGACACTCTCACGCTCGGCGGCGGGAAGGTCGGCGACAACGCCGCGGGCGAGCCGGGGTCGGGCTCCTTCCCGCAGCCCGCCTCCGGTGGTGGCATCTACACGCTCGACGCGCAGGTCACGTTGACCGACGAGGCGGCAGTGAGCGGTAACCGGCCCGACAACTGCTATTCCGTGGCCGACGTACCAGGCTGCGTCAATCCCTTCCGCGCCGCCGGCATTCCGGACCGCCGCGAGGCCGACGATCGCACGGTCGCCGAACAGGCCGCGATCGCGGCTCACGGGACCAAATGAATTGAGATTGCCGTGAAGGGTCGTTTCCGGACCCACTACCGGAAACGACCCTTCGCGACCCCCAGTCGGTGGCTCAGCTCAGGCCGTTGAGGCTGATCGCCCGGGCATACCAGAGCGCGCTCTGCTTCGGCGTCCGCTGCTGCGTCTCGTAGTCGACATGCACGAGCCCGAACCGCTTGGCGTACCCCTCGGCCCACTCGAAGTTGTCGAGCAGCGACCAGTAGAAGTAGCCTCGCAGGTCGACGCCCGCTTCGATGGCCTCGTAGGCGGCGCGCAGATGCGAGTCGAGGAAGGCGATCCGGTCGGTGTCCGCGACGTCCCCGCCGATGAGGGCGTCCGGATAGGACGCGCCGTTTTCGGTGATGTACAACGGGATCTGCGGGTAATCGCGGTGCACCTGCAGCAGGCATTCGGTGAGCCGCGAAGGCTGGACCTCCCAGCCGGAGTCGGTGCGCGGCGCCGCTTCGTCGGGGACGAAGTGGACGTCGGGGACACCGAGCCAGTCGGGGCCGGCCGGCTCGCTGCCGGGCCGGGGCGTGCCCGCGACCTGGTAGCCGCGGTAGTAGTTGATGCCCAGCCAATCGATCGGGGCGGCGATGGCCGCGAGATCCCCCTCCCGCACGAGCGCTTCGATGCCGAGCGGGGCGAGATCGGCGAGCATGTCCTCGGGGTAGCCGCCGTTCAGCACCGGGTCGAGGAAGAGCCGGTTCTGCAGGCCGTCGATCCGGCGCGCGGCCTCGACGTCCACTGTGGACGAAGGATCGGCGGCGGAGACCGGGTACAGGTTCAGCGTGATCCCCGAGGACGCCGCCGGGGCGTGCGCTCGCAGGACGTCCATCGCGAGCCCGTGTCCCAGCAGGAGATGGTGTGTGGCGGCGACCGCCGCGTCGGGTTCCTTTCGCCCGGGAGCGTGGATCCCGCCCGCGTAGCCGAGCATCGCGGCGCACCACGGCTCGTTCAAGGTCGACCAGTTCGCGACCCGGTCGCCCAGTCGCGCCACGATCGTTTCGGCGTACTCGGCGAAGCGGAACGCGGTCTCGCGTGAGGTCCAGCCGCCCTCGTCCTCCAGCGCCTGGGGGAGATCCCAGTGATAGAGCGTCGCCCAAGGCTGGATCCCGGCTTCGAGGAGCCTGTCGACGAGCCGGTCGTAGAAGGCGAGCCCCTGCGGGTTCGGTGCGCCGCCGTCGGGGCGGATCCGCGGCCACGACAGGGAGAACCGGTACGCGCCGAGGCCGAGCCGCCGCATGAGGTCGACGTCCTCGGCGTAGCGCCGGTAGTGGTCGGCGCCCGGTTCGCCGGTGTCGCCGCCGACGACGGCGCCGGGACGGCGGGCGAAGACGTCCCAGATCGAGTCGGTCCGGCCGTCGGCGGCGGTGGCGCCTTCGACCTGGAAGGCGGCGGTGGCGGCGCCCCACACGAATCCGGGCGGGAACAGCAGCGCGGTCTTCGCCCGAACACTGTCGGGTTGAGTGGACATGGTCACCCTTTCACGGCACCTTGCATGATCCCGGCCACGATCTGGCGGCCGAGGAGGAGGAAGACGATGAGGATCGGGATGGTGGCCAGGGTGGTCCCGGCCAGCACCAGTGAGTAGTCGACGTAATAGCCGCTCTGCAGCTTCTCCAGTGCCAGCTGGACGGTGGGATTGCCGGCGTCCAGCACGACGAGTGGCCAGAGGAAGTCGTTCCACGAGGTCATGAACGTGAACATCGCCAGGATCGCCGCGGCCGGGCGGACCGCGGGCAGGCAGACGTTCCAGAAGATGCGGATCATGCTGCATCCGTCGACCCGCGCCGCCTCGATCAGTTCGTACGGCACCGCGTCCAAGGTGTACTGACGCATCCAGAACACGCCGAACGCGGTCACCAGGTTGGGCACGATCACCGACTGCAGGCCGCCGGCCCAGCCGAACTCCGACATCGCCATGAACAAGGGGATGATGCCGAGCTGGGTCGGGACGGCGAGGGTGATGACGATGAACACGAACAACCCGTTCCGGCCCCGGAACCGCAGTTTGGCGAACGCGAACCCGGCGAGCGAGGAGAACAGCACCGTGGTCAGGGTGACCGTGCCGGAGACGATCAGGCTGTTCCCGAGCGCCTTCCAGAACGGCACCGTGTCGAACACCCTGGCCGCGTTGGCGAAGAAGTTGCCGCCCGGCAGGAACGGCGGCACCCGTTCGGTGAGCATCCCGCTGTCCCGGCTGGCGACCAGGAACGACCAATAGAACGGGAAGAGCGAGCCCAGCACGAAGATGGCGAGCACGATGTAGGTCGACCGGCGTGGTTTGCCCAGTGCTGAAACACTTCGCTTGAGCCCGCCGGTAATGGGTCCACTGTGGAGGAGGGTCATTTCTTCTTCACCGCCGGGGTCCGGGCGAGCCTGCCGGTGAGGAAGAAGTTCACCAGCGCGATCAGCACGATGATCACGAACAGCACCCACGCGATGGCCGAGGCGTAGCCGAGTTCGTAGTTCTCGAAGGCCGTTTGGTACAGGTACAGCGTCACCGTCTGGAACTGGTTGGACGAACCGCCGTTGTTCGACCCCGGCATGGCGTCGAACAGTTTGGGCTCGGTGAAGATCTGCAGTCCGCCGATCGTCGAGGTGATCGTGACGAAGATGAGCGTCGGCTTCAGCAGCGGCAGGGTGATGCTGAAGAAGCGGCGTGCCGCGCCCGCGCCGTCGATGAGGGCGGCCTCGTGCAGTTCCTTCGGGACGGCCTGCATGGCCGCCAGCACGATCAGCGCGTTGTATCCGGTCCAGCGCCAGTTCACCATGATCGCGATCGCGGCGTGGCTGCTGAACCGGTCCGCCTGCCAGTCGACCGGATCGAGGCCGATGGTCTGCAACAGGCCGTTGACCAGGCCGTACTTCGGTCCGAACAGGTTCGCGAAGATGATCCCGAGAGCCACCAGGCTGGCGGCGTAGGGGAGCAGGATGCCGACGCGCCAGCCGGTCGCCCCGCGCAGTCTGCTGCTGAGCAACGCCGCCAGTGCCACGGCGATGATCAGCTGGGGAACGCTGGAGAGCAGAAAGATGCTGACGGTGTTCTCGAGCGCGTTCCAGAACTGCGTGTCGGCGAACAGCTCCTTGAAGTTGTCCAGCCCGATGAAGTCCGGGTTGTCGTCGCCCGCCTCCCAGCTGAACAGCGACACGTACGCCGTGTAGAGCAACGGGAACAACCCGACGATCCCGAACACGATGAAGAACGGGGCGATGTAGAGGTAGGGCGAGACCTTGACGTCCCACCTGCTCAGCCGGTGCCGGAGGGTGGGCCGGGGCGACTTGCGCTCCCCGGCCTTCCTCCCTTCCGGCGCGATCTTGTCGACGACGGTCATCAGTCAGCGCGTGATCTTCTTCGCGGCGTCGAGCAGTTGCGTCCAGCCCTCGTCCGCCGACTTGCCCTGTTCGACGGCCTGCAGTGCCGGGCTCGAAGCGTTCTCCTGGATCTGGCCGTCACCCGGGCCCTTGTACTGCGGCTTGGTGACCTTCTTCGCCTGCTCGGCGAACAGCTGACCGACCTTGGTGTCACCGAAGTAGGCGTCGGTCTCGCTCAGCAGTGCCGGGTCCTCCAGCGCCTTGACCTGGCTGGGGAAGGTGCCCTTGGCCTTGAACGCCTTGAGCTGCTGTTCGGGTGCGGTCAGCCACGAGGCGAGTTCGGCCGCCTCCTTCGGGTGCTTCGACTGCGTCGGCACGGTCAGGTACGAACCGCCCCAGTTCCCGCCACCGCCGGGGAAGGCCGCGGTGACCGCCCACTTGCCGGCGTTTTCGGGGCCGGAGTGCTCCTTGATGACGCCGAGCATCCACGCCGGGCAGGCCTTCGTGGCGAAAGCACCCTGCTTGAAGCCGGAGTTCCACTCGTTGCTGAACGCGGTCAGCTTGGCGGACTGTCCTTTCGCGACAGCGGCGGTCACCTTGGTCCAGGCGTCCTTGATGCCCTGGTTCCCCTCGACCGCCAGCTTGTCGTCATTCCCGATGTAGCCGGTGGGCAGCTGGTTGACCATGGCGTTGAAGTTCTGCGCGGCCGAGTCGAACCACGCCTTGCCGCCGGTCTTGGAGACGTACTGGTCGCCCGCGGCGAAGTAGCTGTCCCAGGTCGCGAACAGCGGTTTGACCGCCTCGGGATCGGTCGGCAGGCCCGCCGCCTCGAACATGTCCTTGCGGTAGCACATCGCGAGCGGCCCGATGTCCGTGCCGTAGCCGATGACCTTGCCGTCCTTGGTCTTGGCCGCTTCGTACTTCCAGGGGAGCCAGCGGTCGGGGGCGGCTTCCGCCGGGCCGATCTTGGGCAGGTCGTTGAACTTCGCCCCCTTGTCGAGGACGTTCGAGAGGTGGCCCTCCTCGACCGCGGTGACGTCGGCGAGACCGGAACCCGCCGCCAGCTTCGTGATGAGGTCCTGGTGGTACGGCCCGCCCTGGCCGGTCTTGCGGTGGGTGACCTTGATGTTCGGGTGGAGCCGTTCGTACTCGGGAATCAGGTCCTCGTAGCCGAACTCGGTGAACGTCGCCAGCGTCAGCTCGACCTTGGCGTTCGGATCGGACGCGGCGGGTGTCCCGCCGTCGTCACTCCCGCACGCCGTTACGCCGAACGCCGTCATCGTGATACCCAGTGCCAGCACCAGGCCGTTCCGGATGGTTCTCACGTGTCAAACCCCTTGCCGATGGGTGGGAACGCCCGTCGCGTGACCCAGAAAGTGGGAGCGCTCCCAGAGGATGCGGAGAGTCTGTCGCCACGCTTTGGCCGTGTCAAGGGCTTGTAATAAGAGCGTTTCCATCAGGGGAGCGCTCTCAGCGTTTCGGCCGCCGGAGATTAAGCTGTCGGTGTCCGGGTGGTGCTGAAGAGTGAAGGTGACGCGGGTGGGTCCTCGACCAGGGGAAGACGAGCGGCCGACGTTGGAAGACGTCGCCGCGTCCGCCGGGGTCAGCCGGTCGACGGCGTCGCGCGCGCTCAACGACGACGGCTACGTCAGCGCGCGTTCCCGGGAGAAGGTGCAGGCCGCGGCCCGCGCGCTCGGCTATTCCCCGAACCAGGCAGCCCGGTCGCTGGTGACCAGGCGGACCGGCGCGGTCGCGGTCGTCCTGTCGGAACCGGAGGCGCGACTGCTCGACGACCCGTACCGCACCGCGGTCATGCGGGCCGGTTACCGCGAACTGGCCGACATCGGCTGCCAGATGGTCTTGATCTTCAGTGACACCCGCGAGGACCTCGACCGCACTGTGCGGTTCCTCGACGGCGGACACGTCGACGGCGTGCTGGTGTTCGCGCCGCACCGGACCGACCCGCTGCCCAAGGCATTGCGCCAGTTGCGGATCCCGGTGGTGTACGGCGGACAGGCCGCCGGGCTCAAACGCGGCGTCCACGTCGTCGACTTCGACAACGAGGGCGGCGCGAAACTGGCTGTCGCGCATCTGGTCGACGCCGGTCACCGGCGGATCGCCACGATCGCGGGACCGCAGGACCAGAGCGCGGCGATCGACCGCCTCTCCGGCTGGCGCAAGACCCTGCTCGACGCGGGACTCGATCCGGCCGACCTGGTCGAGGAGGCCGACTTCACCCTGACAGGTGGCGCGAAGGCGATGTCGAACCTGCTCGAGCGGCGCCCCGACCTCGACGCCGTCTTCGTGGCCAGCGACATGATGGCCCTCGGCGCGCTCCGGACCCTGCACGCGGCCGGACGGCGGATCCCCACCGACGTCGCCGTCGTCAGCTTCGACGACAACGCGACGCTGGCGCCGGAGATGGATCCGCCGCTGACCTCGGTGCACCAGGACCCGCGCGAGCAGGTCCACGCGATGGTCGAGACGCTGCTGGCGGTGATGGACGACCGGGATCTCAAACCCCGTCAGCAGGTCCTGCCGGTCTCCCTCACCCGCCGCGCCTCCAGCTGAACCGCCGAAGAGGCCTGGTCCAGAAAGTCGTGAGTGATTTGGGTCGTTCTAACGAACCGGCTCTTAGGTACCTACTTGTGGCCTGCGGTCTTGTCGAGCGAAGTACGTGATGGCCCCCTTCCTTGCGCCTAGCGCAAGGAAGGGGGCCATCACGCACTGGGGAAGGTGCCTTCACGCGCCGCCGCTGTGGCTGGTGGTGCTGCTGAGGCTCCTGAGGGCCTTCCGGGGGTGAAGGTAGAGTCCCTCAAGAGTCCTTCACGGACCGGCCGCTACCGAACTCGCCCACCGTAGGTACCTAAAACACGGTCGGCTCTAACGACTCAAATCACTCACGACACCGGGCGTATCGGCCGTGGCGCGACGCCTTCGAGGGTCGGCACGACCGGCAAGATCCGGCCGTCCCGGGTGAACCGCAGCCGGTCGATGACGGTCTCCCGGTGCATGCCGTCACCGCCGGGGATGGCGAAGCGGTGATAGGCGATGTACCAGTCGTCCGTTCCCGGTATCCGCAGCATCGAACTGTGCCCGGTGCCCTTGATCCCCAGCGAGGTGTCCTTGCTCAGGATCAGGCCGCGATCGGTGAACGGGCCGAGGGGGCCGCTCGCGGTGGCATACGCGACGCGGTAGTTCTCGCTGCGGGTGTCGTCGATGGACCAGCTCAGGTAGTAGGTGCCGTCGCGTTCGACCATGAACAGCCCCTCGCGGAAATCGTCGAGTCCGGTGATGTGCTGGATCCGGCCTTCGTCGAAGGAGACCATGTCGTCGTTCAGCGGCACGACGTACGCCTCGCCGTTGCCCCAGTACAGGTACGGTTTACCCGATCGGTCGAGGAAGACCGCAGGGTCGATCGCCTGACCGCCGCCCGGGTTCTTCGCGATGAGCGGCTTGCCGGTGTCGACGAAGGGGCCGGTCGGCGAATCACTGACGGCGACGCCGATCTTGGCCTCGGCGCAGAAGTAGAAGTAGTACTTGCCCTTCCGCTCGGCGATCGTCGGTGCCCAGGCGTTCTTGTCCGCCCAGCTCACGCCGGGTCCGAGGTCGAGTGCGACGCCGTGGTTCGTCCAGTCGACGAGGTTCTTCGAGGACCACACCGAGAACGTCGTGCCGCTCCAGCCGTCGAAGCCGTCGGTGGTGGGGTAGAGATAGTAGGTGTCGCCGAAGACGACGATGTTCGGATCCGCGTTCAAGCCGGGAAGCGTGGGGCCGCGCATTTCCCTGGCTTCGACGGTCCAGACCCGCGTCTGCCCGCCCGGCGCGACGACCGTGTACTTCTTCGGACGGCTGAGGTCGACCGGGCGGCCGTCACCCGGAGCGATCTTCGCCCCGGGCGCGAGAACGAAGCGCGGGCTGAGCCGGCGCAGGTCGGTGCCGGGCCGCACCGGCAGCACGACCTTGCCGCTGCCCGCGTCGACGATCGCCGGCACCTTCAGCGCGTCGAGTTCGACCGAGCGGATCAGCGTGCTGTTCGAGGGCAGCCCCGCGACCTCGGCCCCGGAAAGGGCCCGGTTGTAGAGGCGGACGTCCTTCATCCTGCCCTTGAACGTCTTGTCCGCCGAGTAGACCGAGCGGCCGAGGTAGTTTGCCGCGGTGACACCGCCGCCGAGGTCGGACGGTTTGATGGTGACCTTGTCGTTGCGCGCCACCTCGACGCCGTCGGAGTACAGTACGGCGCTGCCTCCGCCGACGGTGAGCGTGACGTTCTTCCACACTCCGCGCGGTAGTCCGCCGCTCGCCGCGGCCGCCTGTTCGGTGGTCCAGTTCCCGGTCGCTATCGCGCCCCGGAAGCCGCCGCCATCGGTCCCGCCGGTGGTGAAGAGGTATCCGTCCCCGGCGCCGGACGACCCGGTGTTGCCGAAACCGTAGAGGAAATAGGGAGCCTGCTGCTCCGGGGCGACGAAGACGTCGGCGGACACGGTGGCCGACGCCGCGCCGTTGAGCAGGTTGTTCGGCAACTGCACATGACCGGTCGTGCCGCCGAACTGCAGTGCGCCGTCCGCCCATTTGACGTCACCCGCGAGCGCGCCGTCGTAGCCGTGACCGGTGCTGTCGGCGGCGGTCGTGCCGGTCTTGCCGTTGAGCGGCCAGTGCGCGACGAGACCGTTCCGGTCGGCCTTCGCCGGCGCTGGAGGCGCGGTCAGCCTGTCGAGTTCGGCCTGGGTGACCGGGAGAACGGTGCCGTGCCGGGGCGACGACGGCAGCTTGGCACCCGCCGACATCGTCCACTTGCCGGACGCGAGATCCGTGGTTTCGAAGGGGACGTAGCCGCGGCCGCCGTACTCGTCGATGAACAGGTACCACTTGTTCTCGGTGTTCGACTTGAAGCCGGTCGGCCCCTCGCCGCGGTCCAGCCCCGGGTTCCCCTTGCCGATGCAATCGGCGACGAAGTCGTAGGACGGGTCGAGCAGATCGGTCGACTTCTCCGCGGTGATGTACTTGCTGCACGGCGAGGACGACGTCGGATTGCGTTCGTCCTTGGTGAACCGGTAGTACGTGCCCTTGTCCTGGATGACCGTGGAGTCGATGACCGAGTATCCCGGGTCGATCCACACCTTCGGCTGACTGAAGGTCACGAAGTCACGTGTCGTCGCGTAGAGCATCCGGTTGTAGCTGTCGCCGGTGTGCGCGGGGTCGTTCTCCGCGTAGAGCTTCGAGGCCCAGTAGACGACGTAGCTCCCGCGCTTGGCGTCCCAGAACGCCTCCGGCGCCCACGTGTTGCCCGCCGTCGGAGGGGAGACCTGGACGCTGCGCTGGCGGGACCAGGTCACCAGGTCGGTGGATTCCCACACCATGATCGAGCGGCTGCCGGTGCGCTGCGCGGCGTCCCAGCCGCGACCGCCGTGAATCTTGAGATCGGTGGCGAGGAGGTAGAACTTGTCACCGTCGGGGGAGCGGAGGATGAACGGGTCGCGGACGCCCAGTTCGCCGAGGCTCGACCTCAGTACCGGCTTGCCGTTGTTGAGTTCGGTCCAGTTCAGCGGGTCGTTGCCCTTGCTGGCGGCGGTGTAGATCTGCTCGCCGTCCGGAGTGCCTTCCCCGGTGAAGTAGAAGAAGCTGTAGCCCTTGAGCGGTTGCGGGGCCGGTTTCGGCGGCACTTTCGCGGTGAACCGCCGGGTCGCCGTGTCCCGTCCGCTGGCGACGGTCGCCGTGAGCGTGACCGTCGTGGTGCCCGCGTCCGGCCTGGCGACCTCGCCGGTCGGCGTGATCACCGCGGGATTCGAGGACTGCCAGCGGATCGTGGCGCCGCCCTGTCCGCTGCCGGGTAGGGTGAGGTTCCCGCGGACATCGTCGATGCCGGGAACCGTGAGCGTGTCCGCCACTTCCCGTGCCTTGGCGAGGTCGGTGGTGCCGCTCGAAGTCGCCGAGGCGGCCGAGGCCGTTCCGACGCTCGCGATCAGTAGGGCCACCGTCGCGAAGAGGACGCCGGAACGGCGTGGACGCGAGGAGATCATCGTGGAGGGCTCCCTCGGGCTTCCTTGACCGATGAAACTGTTAGCGTTAACAGTCTGTTCTGCATGCTGACGCTAGAACGGCGCTCCGTTTCGGTCAAGTGTGCGGCCCGCTCGATCGGCCTTCCCTTCCTTGTTGGATACGTGCCGGAGAACGGTTCGGTTCAATGAGATTTCTCTTTTCTTTTTCCGGTCGGTTCTCTGGACGAAGCCGTAGTGACGAGGTCGCGATACGCGCCGGTGAAGTCGGCGATCGCCGATTCATTGCCGCATTTATTTCCCTATTCACTCGACAATGGAGAGCGGTATGTCTCGAAGAGCAGGTGTCCATCGCGTTTCCCGGCGGATCTCGCTCCCTGCTCGGCGCGGTGACTCATCGCGTGAAGCCGGCGTGAGCGGAGGTGTGGCGTCGGTACAGGTGGTCGTGAGTGGCGATTCGGGTTCTAACCCGAATCGCCACCCCCGACCCACGCAGCGACCACGCCCCCCCTTCCACGCTCGAGGTTCGAGGTGGGGGTGTGGGCACGGGTGGTGGGAGGGGCGGGTTGGGTTCCAACCCAAAGCCACAACCCACGACCACCCCGGCACAGTGCGCTCAGTCAGGTGATCTTCAGGCCGCGGCGCGAACCGGAGCCGTCGAGTCCGGCGGCCCGGCTCGTGATCCGACTGTGACTGAAAGTCCTCTTGACCCTGTCCGTGTTATCGCTAACACTTGCGACACTCGTCACCCGGCGAGGGCTGCGATAGGAGACAGGCGATGGCACGCGACACCGTCGGCGAGGAGAGCAAGGTGCCCGCGGGCAAGCAAGCGAGCCTTACCGACGTCGCTGCGCTCGCGGGGGTTTCGCATATGACGGTCTCCCGGGTCATCAATGGCACCGGCCCGGTCCGCGCCGAGACCCGCGTCCGGGTCAACGCCGCGATCGAGCAACTGGACTATAGGCCGAACTCGGTCGCCCGCGCACTGGTCACCGGCCGCTCGGGCACGCTCGGCGTGGTCGCGTTGGAGGCCAACCTCTACGGTCCGGCGAGCACGTTGAGCGGAATCGAACACGCCGCCCGCGAAGCCGGCTACGCGACGACCATAACCAGCATCAGCCGTCCCGGTCGGTCATCCATCACCGACGCGGTGGAGCGGCTGCGGCGCCAGGCTGTCGAAGGCATCGTCGTCATCGCCCCGCACGTCACCGCCGGGCGCGCACTCGAAGCGGCGCCCAGTGACGTGCCGCTCGTCGCGGTCGGCGGCGGGAAGGACGCGCCGGTACCGGTCATCTCGGTCGACCAGTACGACGGCGCCCGCCGGGCGACCGAACATCTGCTCGGGCTGGGGCACGAGACCGTCTGGCATGTGGCCGGACCGGAAGACTGGCTGGAGGCACTCGACCGCGAGCGTGGCTGGCGGGAGACCCTGCAGCGGCACGGCGCGCGGATCCCGCCCGTCGTGCGGGGTGACTGGAGTGCGCGTTCCGGATACGCGGCGGGGCGATCCCTCGTCGGCGAAAAGGGACTGGACGCGGTGTTCGTGGCCAACGACCAGATGGCACTCGGCTTTCTCCGCGCCTGCACCGAAGCCGGGGTGAACGTGCCGGGCGAGGTGCGGATCGTCGGTTTCGACGACGTGCCGGAGGCGGCCTATTACACACCGCCGCTGACGACGGTGCGGCAGGACTTCGTCGAAGTCGGCAGGCGCACGTTCGACCTGCTCCGCCGCCGGATGAACGGCGGCGAAGAACGGGCGCGTGACCTGGTGTCCCCCGAATTGATCGTGCGGGAAAGCACCGGCATCTCGTAGTGCCGGTGGCGGTTCCCGCCCGTGGCTTCACCCTCAACTGTTAGCGCTAACTCAAATGATCAGTGCGGATCTAGGAGTCGATGTGGCAAGAAAACCGTGGACGGCGATCGTGGCAGGCGTGGCCGGGATGCTCGTGCTCACCGCTTGCGGCGGTGGCGGCGGTGGAACGGGTGACGGCGGCGCCATCACCCTCGGGTTCGCCCAGGTGGGCGCGGAAAGCGGCTGGCGGACCGCGAACACCAAGTCGATCCAGGACTCCGCGAAGGCGGCCGGGATCGAGCTGAAGTTCTCCGACGCGCAGCAGAAGCAGGAGAACCAGATCACCGCGATCCGGTCCTACATCCAGCAGAAGGTCAAGGTGATCGCCTTCTCACCGGTCGTCGAGTCGGGCTGGGACACCGTGCTGAAGGAGGCGAAGACGGCGAACATCCCGGTGATCCTGACCGACCGGGCCGTCGACTCCCAAGACAAGACGCTCTACAAGACCTTCCTCGGGTCGGACTTCGTCGCCGAGGGCAAGAAAGCGGGCGAGTGGCTGGCCAAGGAGTTCGGCTCGGCCGCCGGCGACGTGAACATCGTCGAGCTCCAGGGCACCACCGGCTCCGCGCCGGCGAACGACCGCAAGAAGGGCTTCGCCGACGTCATCGCGTCGAACCCCAAGTTCAAGGTCGTCGCGTCGCAGACCGGTGAGTTCACCCGCGCCAAGGGCAAGGAGGTCATGGAGGCCTTCCTGAAGTCCCAGCCCAAGATCGACGTGCTGTACGCGCACAACGACGACATGGCGCTCGGTGCCATCGAAGCGATCCAGGCCGCCGGGAAGGCGCCGGGCAAGGACATCAAGATCGTCTCGGTCGACGGCGTCCGTGACGCGCTGCAGGCACTGGCCGACGGCAAGATCAACCACGTCGTCGAATGCAACCCGCTGCTCGGCCCGCAGCTGATGGACCTGGTCAAGAAGGTCGCCGCCGGTGAGCAGGTGCCGCCGCGCATCGAGACCGCCGAGACCGAGTTCGACCAGGCGGCCGCCAAGGCCGCGCTGCCGCAGCGCCAGTACTGATCTCCCGCCCGCGTCCCCCCGAAACAAGGTCAGCGATGACAGAACCCCCTGCGATTCTGCGGATGAGCCACATCCGGAAGGAATTCCCCGGTGTGGTCGCCCTCGACGACGTCTCCTTCCGGATGTTCCCCGGTGAGGTGCACGCGCTGATGGGTGAGAACGGTGCCGGCAAGTCCACCCTGATCAAGGTGCTCACCGGCGTCTACGGGGTGGACGCGGGCACCATCGAACTCGCCGGGAATCCGGTCGCGTTCAGTGGTCCGGGGGAGGCGCAGCGATCCGGCGTCAGCACCGTGTACCAGGAAGTGAACCTCTGCCCAAACCTGTCGGTGGCGGAGAACATCTGCCTCGGCAAGGAGCCGCGGCGGCGCGGCCGCATCGACTGGCGCGAGATGCGCCGGCGGGCGGCCGCGCTGCTGGCCAGGCTGGACGTCGAAGTGGACGTGTCGGCGGAACTGGGCCGCTGTTCGATCGCGGTGCAGCAGCTGGTCGCGATCGCCAGGGCGCTCGACGTCGACGCCCGCGTCCTCATCCTCGACGAGCCGACGTCCAGTTTGGACGCCGGTGAGGTCGAGCAGCTGCTGAACGTGGTGCGGTCGCTGCGGGAGCAGGGGATGGCGATCCTGTTCGTCTCGCACTTCATCGAGCAGGTCTTCGCCGTCGCGGACCGGATGACGGTGCTGCGCAACGGAAAGCTCATCGGTGAGTACCGCACCGAGGAGATCAGCCCGGTCGACCTGGTCACCAGGATGATCGGCAAGGAACTCGCCGTTCTCGAAAACCTCGAGGACGCGGGCCACAGCCGCTCCGAGGTGGCGGGCGCTCCGGTGTTCCTCGAAGCGGACGGCGTCGGGCGCAAGGGCGGTGTAGCGCCGTTCTCGCTCGACATCCGCGAGGGCGAGGTCATCGGCCTCGCGGGTCTGCTCGGCTCCGGCCGCACCGAACTGGCCAGGCTGCTGTTCGGCGCCGATCACGCGGACAGCGGTTCGGTCCGGATCAACGGCGAACCGGTGTCGCTGAAGACCCCGCGTTCGGGGCTCGACCGGCGCATCGCGTTCTGTTCGGAGAACCGCAAGACCGAAGGCCTCGTCGAAGAACTCACGGTGCGCGAGAACATCGTGCTGGCGCTGCAGGCCTCCCGTGGCTGGGCGCGGCCGATCTCGCGGCGGAGGCAGGAAGAGATCGCCGAGCGCTACATCAAGGCGCTCGACATCCGTCCCGCCAACGCCGAGGCGAAGGTCGGCGACCTCAGCGGCGGTAACCAGCAGAAGGTGCTGCTCGCACGGTGGCTCATCACCGAACCGCGGCTGCTGATCCTCGACGAGCCGACGCGCGGCATCGACATCGGTGCCAAGACGGAGATCCAGCGGCTCGTCACGCAGCTTTCGGGGGAGGGCATGGCCGTGGTGTTCATCTCGGCCGAACTCGAAGAAGTGCTCCGGCTCAGCCACCGCGTCGCCGTGTTGCGCGACCGGGCGGTGGTCGCGGTGCTGGACAACGAATCCCTGACCGCCGAACGGGTCATGGCGACAATGGCGGAAGGAGTCGGCCGATGAAGGCACTGACCGGGCATCGGTTGTTCTGGCCCGTGGTCGCGCTGCTGGCGTTGCTGCTGGGCGACCTCATCGCGCAGCCGTCGTTCTTCGCCCTCGAACTGCGCGACGGGCATCTCTACGGAAACCTGATCGACATCTTGAAGAACGGCGCACCGCTGATCCTCATCGCGATCGGCATGACCCTGGTGGTGGCGACCCGGGGGATCGACCTCTCCGTCGGCGCCGTCGTCGCGATCAGCGGCGCGCTCGCCTGCCTGCACATCAGCGGTCTGGGCGATCAGAACAGTCTGGGCGGCACTCTCGCCGCGGTCGGGATGGCGCTCGGACTGGCCGTCGCGCTCGGCGCGTGGAACGGCTGGCTGGTGGCGGTGCTGGGGATCCAGCCGATCATCGCGACGCTGATCCTCATGGTCGCCGGGCGCGGGATCGCGCAGCTGATCACCGGCGGCCAGATCATCACCGTCAACGCCCGGCCGTACGAGTGGATCGGCAGCGGGTTCGTCTTCGGCCTGCCGAGCGCGATCCTCCTCGCGCTGGCGGTGTTCGCCATCGCCGCGGTGCTGGTGCGGCGGTCCGCGCTGGGGCTGCTGGTCGAGTCCGTCGGCGGAAACCCGGAGGCCGGCAGGCTCGCCGGCCTGCGGTCGGCCCGGCTGATCTGGCTCACCTACGTCTTCTGCGCCCTCTGCGCCGGGATCGCCGGGCTGATGATCAGCGCGAACGTGCACAGCGCCGACGGCAACAACGCCGGGCAGTTCATCGAGCTCGACGCGATCCTCGCCATCGTCATCGGCGGTACACAGCTGACCGGCGGCCGGTTCTCGCTCACCGGATCGGTGATCGGCGCGCTGCTCATCCAGACGCTGACCACCACGGTCTACGCGCTCGGCATCGCGCCGCAGGCGATCATGCTGTTCAAGGCGCTGGTCGTGCTGGTGGTCTGCCTGCTGCAGTCGCCGGTGTTCCGCAGGAAGTTCGGCAGGCGGCGGAAAACGCCGCCACCGTCACCCATCGTCGCGCCGGAGAAGGTGGAGGCCGGGGTATGACCACCATGCTGACCCGTGTCAAGGGTTACCGGCCCCAGCGGCGGCACCTCCCGATCCTGGCGACGATGGCGATGCTCATCGGCGCGTACGTCTACGGCGCCTCCAGCTACACGGCGTTCGGATCCGGCCAGGTCGTGCTCGACCTGTTCATCAACAACGCTTTCCTGCTGGTGGTCGCGGTCGGGATGACGTTCGTGATCCTCACCGGCGGGATCGACCTGTCCGTCGGTTCGGTGGTCGCACTGTCCACAGTGGTCTCCGCCGACCTGCTGCAGAACCAGTCCTGGCCGGTGTACGCGGTGATCCCGGCGGTACTGGTGATCGGCGCGGCGCTCGGTTTCGGGATGGGCGTGCTGGTCCACGTCTTCGAGATCCAGCCGTTCATCGCGACCTTGATCGGGATGTTCTTCGCCAGGGGGCTCTGCTACACGATCAGCACCCAGGCGTATTCGATCGACGATCCCACGGTCGCGAGCCTGGCGCAGACGCAGATCCCGCTCGGTCCGGAACTGCACATCTCGATCGGCGTGGTCGTCGCACTCGTGGTGGTCGCCGTCGCGGCGTACGTCCTCTATGGAACGCGGTTCGGCCGGACGGTGTACGCCATCGGCGGCAACCCGAAGTCCGCGCTGCTGATGGGCCTGAACGTGGGCCGCACGAGGATCGCGGTGTACACGCTCAGCGGGTTCTGCTCGGCGCTCGGCGGGCTGCTGCTGGTGCTGTACAAGTCCTCCGGTGACCCGCTGAACGGGGTGGGGCTGGAGCTGACCGCGATCGCGGCGGTCGTCATCGGCGGCACGCTGCTCACCGGTGGCTCCGGCTACGTCCTCGGCACGGTGCTCGGGATCATGGTGCTGGGCATCATCCAGACGCTGATCACCTTCGACGGCACGCTCAACTCCTGGTGGACTTCGATCATCACGGGAGCGCTGCTGTTCGCCTTCATCGTCCTGCAACGGCTCGCCGGGAGGCGGGCGACATAAAGCCGCGCCACCGCTCTCCGCGGTGGCCAACGATCAAGAATGTGAACGCTAACATTGCGGGAGAAGAAGTGAGTACAGGGGAACCGCTGGTCGTCGGCGTCGACTTCGGGACGCTGTCCGGCCGGGCCGTGGTGGTCCGGGTCCGTGACGGCGCGGAACTGGGCAGCGCGGTTTCGGAGTACCGCCACGGCGTGATCGACCGGATCCTGCCGGAGACCGGCCAGGGCCTGCCGCCGGACTGGGCGTTGCAGGTGCCGTCGGATTACGTCGACGTCCTCCGCACCGCCGTGCCGGAGGCCGTCCGGGCCGCCGGAGTGGATCCGGCCGACGTCATCGGCATCGGGACCGACTTCACCGCGTGCACCATGGTGCCGACCACGGCCGACGGCACACCGCTGTGCGAACTGCCGGACTTCGCCGGCGAACCGCACGCCTACGTGAAGCTGTGGCGGCACCATTCCGCGCAGCCGCAGGCGGACCGGATCAACGCGCTGGCCCGCGAGCGCGGCGAGTCCTGGCTGCCGCGCTACGGCGGGCTGATCTCCTCGGAGTGGGAGTTCGCCAAGGCCCTGGAAATCTTCGAAGAGGCGCCCGAGGTCTACGCCCGGATGCGGCACTGGGTAGAACTGGCCGACTGGATCGTCTGGCAGCTCACCGGTACTTACGTGCGCAACGCCTGCACTGCCGGGTACAAGGGGATCCTCCAGGACGGCCGGTACCCGGGCGTCGGCTTCCTCGAAGCGCTGGCACCGGGCTTCGGGTCCTTTGTGGACGAAAAGCTCGCTCATCCGCTGGGTTCGCTGGGCGACAAGGCCGGCACGCTCAGCGCGCAGGCCGCCGAGTGGACCGGGTTGCGCGAAGGGATCGCGGTCGCCGTCGGGAACGTGGACGCGCACGTCACCGCACCCGCCGTCCAAGCGGTCGGGCCGGGGCAGATGGTCGCGATCATGGGCACGTCGACGTGTCACGTGATGAACGGCGCCGAACTGCGCGAGGTGCCGGGCATGTGCGGCGTCGTCGAAGGCGGGATCATCTCCGGGCAGTGGGGCTACGAGGCGGGCCAGAGCGGGGTCGGCGACATCTTCGGCTGGTTCGTCGAACACGGTGTCCCGGCGTCCTATGTGTACGACGCGCAGGAAGCGGGCGTCTCCGTACACGAGCTGCTCACCCGGCTCGCCGCGACGCAGGAGATCGGTGAGCACGGCCTCGTCGCCCTGGACTGGCACAGCGGGAACCGCTCGGTGCTGGTCGATCACGAACTCTCCGGCGTGATCGTCGGGCAGACACTGGCGACTCGCGCCGAAGACACCTACCGGGCACTTCTGGAAGCCACCGCGTTCGGCACCAGGACCATCATCGAGACCTTCGAACGCGCGGGTGTCCCCGTCACGGAACTGATCGTGGCCGGCGGCCTGGTCAAGAACCCGCTGCTGATGCAGATCTACGCCGACGTCACGAACCTGCCGCTCTCGGTGGCGGGGTCCGCGCAGAGTCCCGCGCTGGGCTCGGCGATCCACGCCGCCGTCGCCGCGGGTGCGCATCCGGACGTCCCCGCCGCGGCGGCCGAGATGGGTTCGGTCCGCCGCGCCGTCTACCGGCCGATCGCCGAGAACGTCAAGGCCTACGACGACCTCTACACCGAGTACGCCGCGCTGCACGACTACTTCGGCCGCGGCACCAACGACGTCATGCACCGCCTCGCCGCCCGCCGTCGCGCGATCGCGTCCGCCCGGAAAGGACCGCAACGATGAGCCTGGCCGCCGAGATCACGGACACCTTCGAGGAACTGCGCGGCACCGTCGCCCGGCTGCACAGCGAACTGACCAGGTACGAACTGGTCATCTGGACGGCGGGCAACGTGTCGGCGCGAGTCCCCGGCCACGACCTGATGGTGATCAAGCCGTCCGGTGTCTCCTACGACACGCTGAGCGCCGAGACGATGGTCGTCACCGACCTGTACGGCGAGGTCGTCCACGGTGACCTCGCGCCGTCGTCGGACACCGCCGCGCACGCCTACGTCTACCGGCACATGCCGGAGGTCGGCGGCGTCGTCCACACGCATTCGACCTACGCCACCGCCTGGGCGGCGCGCGGGGAGCCGATCCCGTGTGTGCTCACGATGATCGCCGACGAGTTCGGCGGAGAGATCCCGGTCGGGCCGTTCGCGCTGATCGGGGACGACTCGATCGGCCGGGGGATCGTCGAGACGCTCCGGTCCAGCCGGTCGCCCGCGGTCCTGATGCGCAACCACGGACCGTTCACCGTCGGCCGGACCGCCAAGGACGCGGTCAAGGCCGCGGTGATGGTCGAAGACGTCGCCAGGACCGTCCACATCGCCTCCGCGCTCGGGAAACCGGAGCCACTGTCCGAAGAGGACATCGACCGGCTCTACGCGCGCTACCAGAACGTCTACGGCCAGCAGGGAGAGAAGTGAGCACACAGCGGAAGACCGAGGTCTGGTTCCTCACCGGGAGCCAGGCGCTCTACGGCGAAGAGACCCTGGAGCAGGTCGCGGGCCAGTCGTTGCAGATCCAGCGGATGCTGGCCGACGCCGGCCGGATCTCGGCCGAGATCGTCGCGAAGCCGGTGCTCACCGAGCCGTCGGCGATCCGGCGGGTGATGCTCGACGCGAACGCGGACGACGCCTGTGTCGGCGTGATCGCCTGGATGCACACGTTCTCGCCGGCCAAGATGTGGATCACCGGGCTGGACGCGCTGCGGAAGCCGTTGCTGCATCTGCACACCCAGCTCAACGAGGCGCTGCCGTGGCAGTCCATCGACATGGACTTCATGAACCTGAACCAGGCCGCGCACGGCGACCGTGAGTTCGGCTACATCCAGACCCGCCTCGGCGTGCCGCGCAAGACCATCGCGGGGCACGCGGCGGATCCGGCGGTGGTGAAGCGGATCGACGCGTGGGTCCGGGCGGCCATCGGACGCCAGACCCTCGGCTCGCTCAAGCTCGCGCGCTTCGGTGACAACATGCGCGACGTCGCGGTTACCGACGGGGACAAGGTCGAGGCGGAACTCAAGCTCGGCGTTTCCGTGAACACCTACGGCGTCAACGAACTCGTCGCCCTGGTCGACGCGGTGCCGGACGCCGAGGTCGACAAGCTGGTGGAGGAGTACGCCGACTCGTACGCGCTCGTGCCGGAGCTGGCGAAGGGCGCGGAGCGGCACGAATCCCTGCGCTACGCGGCCCGCATCGAACACGGCTTGCGTACTTTCCTCACCAACGGTGGTTTCGGCGCGTTCACCACGAACTTCGAGGACCTCGGCGGGCTGCGCCAGCTCCCCGGCCTCGCCGTGCAGCGCCTCATGGCCGACGGGTACGGCTTCGGCGGCGAGGGCGACTGGAAGACGTCCGCGCTGCTGACCGCCGTGAAGGCGATGGGCCGCGATTCCGCGCTCGGAACGTCCTTCATGGAGGACTACACCTACCACTTCGGCCCTGGCGAACCGAAGATCCTCGGCGCGCACATGCTCGAGGTCTGCCCGAGCATCGCCGCCGCCCGTCCGTCGTGCGAGATCCACCCGCTCGGCATCGGCGGCCGCGAAGACCCGGTCCGGCTGGTGTTCGACGCCGCTCCCGGTGACGCCGTGGTGATCGGCATGGCCGACCTCGGCGACCGGTTCCGCCTGGTGGCCAACGAGGTCGAGGTCGTCGCACCGGACGAACCGCTGCCGAACCTGCCGGTCGCTCGCGCGGTGTGGAAGCCGGCGCCGTCGCTCGCGACGTCCGCGGAGGCCTGGATCACCGCGGGCGGGCCGCACCACACGGTGCTCACCCAGGCGGTCGGCGCGGAATCGATCCGCGATCTGGCCACCATGCTCGACGTCGAACTGCTGGTCATCGATCGGACGACGACACCGGAGTCGATCGCGGACCGGATGCGCTGGAACCAGGCGTACTACCGGCTCGCACAAGGTTTCTGAACGGTCCCCACCGGAGAGAAGGAACAATGAAGTTCACGAAACTGGCCACGTTGGCCATGGCGATCGGCGTCGGAGCGGCGCTGACCGCCTGCGGTTCGAGTACCAAGACGGGAGAGCAGCAGCCGGCGGCGGGCGCGGGTGCCGCGGGTGGTCTCGTCGGCGTCACCATGCCGACCAAATCGTCGGAGCGCTGGATCCACGACGGCGACAACATCAAGGCGGCACTGGAGAAGCTGGGTTACCAGGTCGACCTGCAGTACGCGGAGGACGACATCCCCACCCAGGTCAACCAGATCGAGAACCAGATCACCAAGGGCGCGAAGCTGCTCGTGATCGCCTCGATCGACGGCACCGCGATCACCACGCAGCTGCAGGAGGCCGCGGACAAGAAGATCCCGGTCATCGCCTACGACCGGTTGATCCGCAACACCCCGAACGTCGACTACTACGCGACCTTCGACAACTTCAAGGTCGGCGTGCAGCAGGCGACGTCGTTGCTCACCGGGCTGAAGGTGCTCAAGGAGGACGGTTCCCCCGGCGAGGGCAAGGGCCCGTTCAACATCGAGCTGTTCGCCGGTTCGCCGGACGACAACAACGCGACGTTCTTCTTCAACGGCGCCATGTCGGTTCTGAAGCCCTACCTGGACAACGGCACGCTGGTCGTCAAGAGCGGCCAGACCGCGTTCAACGTCGCGGCGATCCTGCGCTGGCAGGCGGCGACCGCGCAGCGGCGCATGGAAGACCTGCTGACCAAGACCTACAGCTCGGGCGACAAGGTGCAGGGCGTGCTCTCGCCGTACGACGGGCTCTCCATCGGCATCCTCTCGGCGCTCAAGAGCAACGGCTACGGCACGCCGGGGCAGCCGTATCCGGTCGTCACCGGGCAGGACGCCGAGGTCGCGTCGGTGAAGTCCATCATCGCCGACGAGCAGTACTCGACGATCTTCAAGGACACTCGCAAGCTCGCCGACACCACGGTCAAGATGGCCGACGCGGTGCTCAAGGGCGGCAAGGCCGAGGTCAACAACACCAAGGACTACAACAACGGCCAGAAGGTCGTCCCGGCGTTCCTGCTGGAGTCGGTGATCCTCAACAAGGGCAACTACCAGAAGGAACTCATCGACTCGGGCTACTACAAAGCGGAACAGCTGAGGTAGTGGAAGTGACCGACGAAATCCTTCGGATGCGGGGGATCACCAAAACCTTCCCCGGGGTCAAGGCACTGCAGGACGTGAACCTGTCGGTGCGGCGGGGTGAGATCCACGCGATCTGCGGTGAGAACGGCGCCGGCAAGTCCACGCTGATGAAGGTGCTCTCGGGCGTGTACGCGCACGGCTCGTACGAAGGCGAGATCGTCTTCGACGGCGAGCCGTGCGCGTTCTCCGCGATCCGCGACAGCGAACGCCGCGGCATCGTGATCATCCATCAGGAACTCGCCCTCTGCCAGCAGCTGTCGATCGCGGAGAACATCTTCCTCGGCAACGAGAAGGCGCGCGGTGGCCTGATCGACTGGAACCGGACCAACCACGAGGCCGGCGAGCTGATGAAGCGGGTCGGCCTGCGGGAGAACCCGGTGACGCCGGTGCTCGACATCGGTGTCGGCAAACAGCAACTGGTCGAGATCGCCAAGGCACTGTCCAAAAAGGTCAAGCTCCTCATCCTCGACGAGCCGACGGCCGCGCTCAACGACGACGACTCGGCACATCTGCTCGAGCTGCTGCGAGGACTGCGTGACGACGGCGTCACCTGCGTCATGATCTCGCACAAGCTCAACGAGATCGCCGCGATCGCCGACTCGATCACCATCCTGCGCGACGGCAGGACGATCGAGACACTCGACGCGGCCAGCGTGACCGAAGACCGGATCATCGCCGGAATGGTCGGCCGGAAACTGGAGAACCGTTTCCCGCCAAGGGAACCGCGGATCGGCGACGAAGTGCTCCGGATCGAGGACTGGACCGTGCACAGCCCCACCCAGCGTGGCCGGGTGGTGGTCTCCGGTGCGAACCTGACGTTGCGCCGTGGCGAGATCGTCGGCCTCGCGGGACTCATGGGCGCCGGCCGGACGGAACTCGCGATGAGCGTGTTCGGGCGCTCGTACGGCAAGGACATCTCCGGCCGGCTGGTCAAGGACGGCAAGGAGATCGAAGCGCGGACCGTCGGCGAGGCCATCGAACACGGGATCGCCTACGCCACCGAGGACCGCAAGCGCTACGGGCTGAACCTCATCGAGGACATCCAGCGCAACGTCTCCGGAGCCGCGCTCGGCAAGATCGCGCGTCGCGGCTGGGTGGACTGGAACGAGGAACACCGGGTCGCGGAAGGCTTCCGCAAGAGCATGAACATCAAGGCCCCGAACGTGCAGAGCGTGACGGGCACGCTGTCCGGCGGCAACCAGCAGAAGGTCGTGCTGTCCAAGTGGATCCTCACCGATCCGGACGTGCTGATCCTCGACGAGCCGACGCGGGGAATCGACGTCGGCGCGAAGTACGAGATCTACACGATCATCAACCGGCTGGCCGACGAGGGGAAGGCCGTGCTGGTCATCTCCTCCGAGCTGCCGGAGCTGATCGGTCTGTGCGACCGGATCTACGCGTTGTCGGCCGGGCGGATCACCGGTGAGGTCGGCCGGGAAGAGGCGACCCAGGAGGTCCTGATGCGTGCCATGACCAGGGAACAGGAGTAACACCATGAGTACCGTCTCCGCCGGCACCGTCAGCGGTGCCCCGGAACGGAACGACGACGCTCCGGCCAAAGCGCCGAGGCGAATCTCGTTCAACCCGCGCCAAAGCGGTATCTACGTCGCGTTCGCCCTGATCGTCGTGCTGTTCTCGATCCTCACCGGCGGCGCGCTGCTGGAACCGCAGAACATCTCGAACCTGATCGTGCAGAACACTTACGTGCTGGTGCTCGCGATCGGCATGATCCTGATCATCATCGCCGGGCACATCGATCTGTCGGTCGGTTCGGTGGTGGCGCTGACCGGCGCGATTTCGGCCGTGCTGATGGTGAACCTCGGCATGTCGTGGCCGTTGGCGCTGCTCATCACGCTGCTCGTCGGCGCGGTGATCGGCGCCTGGCAAGGATATTGGGTCGCCTACTTCGGCATTCCAGCGTTCATCGTGACGCTGGCCGGCATGCTGATCTTCCGCGCCCTGACCCTGACCGTCCTGGGTAACCAGGGGATCGGCCCGTTTCCCGACGAGGTGCGGACACTGGCGAACGGGTTCACCGGCGGCTATCTCGGCAACATCGGGCTCGGCCCGCTCGGCGGTGCCGACCTGGTGAGCCTCCTCGTCGGCGTGCTGGCGATCGCGGGCGCGGTCTTCTCGCAGTGGCGTAAGCGCACGGCGCGGATCAACTACCTCCAAGAGGTCGACCCGTTGCCGATGTTCCTGCTGAAGATGGTCGCCGCGGCCGCCGTCGTGCTGTTCGTGGTGGTCCAGCTGGCCCGGTACAAGAACCTGCCGTGGGTGCTGATCCTGCTGTCGGTACTGGTGATCGGGTATTCGCTGGTGACGACGCGGGCGGTGTTCGGCCGCCACATCTACGCCATCGGCGGGAACGTCCAGGCGGCGACGCTGTCCGGGGTGAAGGTCAAAGCGGTCACGTTCTGGATCTTCGTCAACATGGGCGTGCTGTCCGCGCTGGCTGGCATCATCGTCGCCGGACGGCTCAACCAGGCCGGTCCGACCGCGGGCAACATGTTCGAACTCGACGCCATCGCCGCGGCCTTCATCGGCGGTGCCGCCGTACAGGGCGGGGTCGGCAAGGTGGTCGGCGCGATCACCGGCGGCTTGATCATGGGCGTCATCAACAACGGGATGTCCCTCATCGGCGCGCCGACCGAGAGCGTGAACCTGGTCAAGGGGTTCGTGCTGCTCGCCGCCGTCGCCTACGACATCTGGACCAAACGGCGGGCCCGGACCGCCGCCTGACGGTCGTGAGTGGCGTTTCGGGTGAGAACCCGAAACGCCACTCACGACCAACGCGCCCCACCTCCCCACCCCAGGCTCCTCGCAATGTCGCGAAAGGAAGTGCTGTGCGCAGCAGATCCGCCCGGCTCAGTGTGCTGACCCTGACCATCGCCGCCGGTGTCCTCGTGCCCGTTCAACCCGCTTCGGGCCAGGCGCAGACCGACTACACGCTCGCCGTCGACGGGGCGGGGCGTGGTGCCACGATCGACCGTTCGCTGTACGGCGTCTTCTTCGAGGACATCAACCGTGCCGCGGACGGCGGTCTGTACGCGGAACTCGTCCAGAACCGGTCCTTCGAGTACGACAAGGCCGACAACGCGTCCTACACCCCACTGACGTCTTGGGCGCCGACGTCACTCGGCGGGGGGACCGGTACGGCGCAGGTCGCCGACGACGCCCAGCGACTCAACGACCGGAACCGGCGCTACCTCCGGCTCGACCTTTCCAGCGGTGAATACGGCGTCGCGAACTCCGGCTACAACTCGGGAGTCCGCGTCGAAAAGGGAAAGCAGTACGACTTCTCGGTGTTCGCGCGGACCGATCGCGTGGCGGGGACGCCGCTCACGGCGGCGGTCACCGACCCGGCTGGGAAAGCGCTTGCTGACCCGCTGCGGATCCAGGTCCGCGGCGACGGCTGGGTGCGGTACTCGGGCACGATCCGGGCGCGGGAGTCGAGCGCGGTCGGCAGGCTGGCGCTGACCGCTTCCGGCGGCGGGACACTGCGGCTGGACATGGTGTCGCTGTTCCCGAAGGACACCTACAAGAGCCGGCCCAACGGGATGCGGGCCGACCTGGCCGAGAAGATCGCCGCGCTGAAGCCGGGCTTCGTCCGGTTTCCCGGCGGCTGCCTGGTCAACACCGGCAGCCATCAGGGCTACGAGGCGCCGAATTGGGAGCGGAAGCGCTCGTACCAGTGGAAGGACACGATCGGGCCGGTAGAGCAGCGGGCCACGAACGCGAACTTCTGGGGCTACAACCAGTCCTACGGCATTGGGTACTACGAATACTTCCAATTCTCCGAGGACATCGGCGCGATGCCGCTGCCGGTGGTGCCCGCGCTGGTCACCGGCTGCGGGCAGAACCGCGCCACCGACGATCCCGCGTTGCTTCAGCGGCACATCCAGGACACGCTCGACCTGATCGAGTTCGCCAACGGCCCGGTCACCTCGACCTGGGGCAAGAAGCGGGCCGAGATGGGGCATCCGGCGCCGTTCAACCTGACGCATCTCGGTGTCGGCAACGAGGAGAACCTGCCGGACGAGTACTTCGCCCGCTTCACGGAGTTCCGGAAGGCGATCGCGGCGAAGTACCCGGATATCACCGTGATCGGCAACTCCGGTCCGGACGACACGGGGACGACGTTCGACAGGCTGTGGCAGTTGAACCGCGACGCGAAGGTCGCGATGGTCGACGAGCACTACTACAACAGTCCGCAGTGGTTTCTGCAGAACAACCAGCGGTACGACACCTACGACCGCAACGGGCCCAAGGTGTTCCTCGGCGAGTACGCGTCGCTGGACAACAAGTTCGGCAACGCGCTGGCCGAGGCGGCGTACATGACCGGGCTGGAGCGGAACGCCGACGTCGTCAAGCTCGCGTCGTACGCGCCGCTGCTGGCGAACACCGACTACGTGCAGTGGAAACCGGACATGATCTGGTTCGACAACCAGCGCTCGTGGGGATCGGCCAGCTACCAGACGCAGAAGCTGTTCATGACCAACGCCGGTGACCACGTCGTACCGAGCAAGGCTTCGTCGACGCCGTCGACGGTCGCCCCGATCTCGGGTGCGATCGGACTGTCGACCTGGGCCACGAGCGCGGCCTACGACGACGTCAAGGTCACCTCGGCCGCCGGCGCGCAACTGTTCTCCGACGACTTCTCCGGTGACGACTCACGCTGGTCGAAGGTGGCCGGACGCGGTTCGTGGGCGGTGTCGAACGGCGCGTACGTCCAGACCGATCAGGCCGCGGAGAACACGCTGGTGACCGCGGGTGATCCGGCCTGGAGCAATTACGACTTCTCGGTGAAGGCGACCAAGACCGCCGGACGGGAAGGGTTCCTCGTCGCGTTCGGGGTGAAGGACACCGGCAACAACTACTGGTGGAACCTCGGCGGCTGGAACAACACCGTCTCCGCCGTCGAGAAGGCCGAGGGTGGCGCCAAGCAGACGCTGTTCCAGAACGACACCAAGATCGAGACCGGTCGTCAGTACGACCTGCGCGTCGAGGTCCGCGGCCGTCAGGTGACGTTGTTCCTCGACGGGCAGAAGTGGGGCTCCTTCACCGACGACCAGGTCGCCGAACCGTTCCGGCAGGTCGTCACCCGCGACCTCAAGACCGGTGAACTCGTGGTCAAGGTGGTCAACGCGCAGAACGCGGCCGCCCGCACCCGGGTCGACCTCGGCACCCGCGTCCAGCCGGGCTCCACGGCTCGCGTGACGACGCTGCAGGGTTCGCCCGACGACGTCAACACCGCCTTCGCCACGCCGATCGCGCCGCGAGAGTCGCGCTTCACCGGGGTGGCGAACACCTTCAGCTACACCTTCCCACCGAACTCCGTGACCTTCCTGCGGTTTCCGGCCCGAGTGAGGGGATGACCATGACCATCGACCGACGTGACCTGTTCAAAGCGGGTGGCGGGCTGCTGGCCGCCACCGCCGTGGGGACGCTGGCGGCGAACACCGCCACGGCCGCCGAAACCGCTGCTGCGCCGACCCAGTTGACCACCCGGAACCCGCTGGTCGAGCAGCGCGCCGACCCGTTCATCACCCGGCCGGTGAACGGGATGTACTACCTGACCGGTTCGGTGCCCGAGTACGACCGCGTCGTCGTGCGCGGCGCCGCCACGATCGACGGACTGGCCACGGCCAAGGAAAAGACGGTTTGGCGGCGTCCGTCGTCCGGGAAGATGGGCGGGCACATCTGGGCGCCCGAACTGCACCACATCGACGGCCGCTGGTACATCTACTTCGCCGCCGGGGATTCGGACAACGTGTTCCGCATCCGGACCTACGTCCTGGAGTCCACTTCGGACGATCCACGCGCGGACACCTGGGTGCTGCGCGGGCAGATGGTGACCAAGTGGGACACCTTCACCCTGGACTCGACCACGTTCGAGCACCGGGGCAAGCGGTACTTCGCCTGGGCGCAGAGCGAGCCGGGCATCGAGACCAACAGCAATCTCTACCTCGCCGAAATGGCCTCACCGCTGGCGCTCAAGGGCGAACCGGTGCGGCTCGCCGTGCCGACGTTGCCGTGGGAGATCCAAGGTTTCAAGGTCAACGAGGGCCCGGCCGTGCTCGTCCGCAACGGCCGGGTCTTCATGACCTACTCGGCGAGCGCCACCGACGCCCGGTACTGCATGGGACTTCTCACCGCCGACGAGCGTTCGGACCTGCTCGATCCGAGGTCGTGGACGAAGTCGCCGCAGCCGGTGTTCACCACGAACGAGGCGACGCGGCAATACGGGCCGGGGCACAACTCGTTCACCGTCGCCGAGGACGGCCGGACCGACGTGCTCGTCTACCACGCCCGCGACTACCGCGACATCACCGGCGATCCGCTGTACGACCCGAACCGGCACACGCGGGTCCAGCGGTTGTACTGGAACAACGACGGCACTCCGAGTTTCGGTGTCCCGGTCGGCAAGGGCGGGCCGTGCTTCCGATTGTCCCCTTTGGACGCTCCCGCGTCGTATGTGCGGCACTACGAACACCGGCTCACGGTCGACGGCGACGTCCGTGAACTCGCCGACTCGCAGTTCCGGATCGTGGCGGGTTTCCGCGGTGCCGGGACGGTGGCGCTGCAGTCGGTGAACTTCCCGGACCGGTACGTCCGGGTGGTCGACGGCGCGACCGTCCGGATCGATCCGTACGACGAAAGCGACACGTACGGCCGGGCGGCGAGCTTCACCCGGGTGCCGGGCCTGGCGGACTCGCAGGCGGTGTCGTTCCGGCTGCTGGGCGACTCCGCCACCTATTTGGCCCACGACAATGGAAGGATCTTGCCCTTCCGCCCCGGTGCCGGGGTACGAGATCGTCGACGGGTCAGCTTCCGGCTCAGCTGAACTCTCTGGGAGGTTGAACGCAGTGCTGCGAACACGCCCCATCGTCGGGGTTCTGGCGATGCTCGCCGGTACCCTGGTCGCCGCCGGCTCACCGGCCTCGGCCGAAGGCCCGCCCGACGACGTCTACACCTACCTCGAAGATCCACGGAAAGTCTCCGAAGGACAGGAACCGGCCCACGCCGACCTGCGTCCCTACGCGGACGTTTCCGCCGCCGCCCGTCGTGACGAACGCGGCCCGTACACGATGTCGCTCGACGGCATCTGGCGGATAGCGATGGCGGACAACCCGGCGCAGGTACCGGCGGGATTCCACGAAGACGGCTATGACGCGTCACGCTGGCGCGAAGTGTCCGTGCCCCACACGTGGCAGACCGACGGCCTGGACCACCCGATCTTCCGCAACATCGCCACCGAGATCCAGCCGGACGACCCGCCGCGCGTCCCGCGTGAGGTCAACCCGACCGGCGCCTACATCCGGGACTTCCCGCTGCCCGGGGACTGGACCCAGCGCAAGACCTTCCTGCGCTTCGAGGGCGTCACGTCGGCGTACTTCGTCTGGGTCAACGGGACGTACATCGGCTACGACCAGGGCGGATACACGCCGGCGGAGTTCGACATCTCGTCCGCGTTGCGGCCGGGGCCGAACCGGATCGCCGTGCAGGTGCACCGCTGGAGCGCGGGTGCCTACCTGGAGGACGTCGACCAATGGCGGTACTCGGGCATCTTCCGCTCGGTGACCCTGCGCTCGACGCCGGGCACCTTCATCCAGGACGTCGGCCTGACCACCGATCTCGACGCGACCTACACCGACGCCACGCTGAAGGCCGCGGTCGAGGTCGCCACGAAGCCCGGTGGAACGACGGGCAAGCACCGTGTCGGCCTGAGCCTGCGTGACGCGGCCGGCAGGGAAGTCGGGAAGACCGGCGGGGATGTCGAGCCCGGTGGGAAGACCGCGCTCAGCCTGCCGGTGCGCGATCCGGCGAAGTGGACCGACGAGACGCCGAACCTGTACACGGCCGTCCTCACGCTGACCGCACCCGACGGCCGGGTCACGCACATCACCAGCGAGACGGTCGGGTTCCGCGAGATCGAGATCCGCGACAAACAGTTGCTGGTCAACGGAAAGCGCTTACTGTTCAAGGGCGTCAACCGCGCGGAGACCGATCCCGACCACGGCAGGCATGTGCCGCGCCGGGCGCAGGAACGCGACGTCGCGCTGATGAAGCAGCTCAACGTCAACGCGGTCCGCACCTCGCACTACCCGTCGGACCCGTACTTCTACGAGCTGGCCGATCGGCACGGAATCTGGGTCGACGACGAGATCGACATCGAGACCCACAATCACGAGAACTGCGCGAAGTACTGCCAGGCGAACGATCCGGCCTGGCGGGACGCGTTCTTCGACCGGATGATCGGCATGGTCGAACGGGACAAGAACCACCCGAGCGTCTTCCTCTGGGACACCGGGAACGAGGCCGGGCTCGGTGCTCACCACTTCGCCCTGGCGGAATGGCTGGACGCGAACGAGCCGACCCGGCCGATCTACCACCAGTCCAACAATCCGGACGGCGACGCCCCCTTCGCCGACGTCTGGGGGCCGCGCTATCCGTCTCCGGAGAAGTTCGCCGAACAGGCGAAGAACACCACGAAGCCGCTGATCTTCGGGGAGTACGCCCACGCGATGGGCAACAGCCTCGGCAACTTCCGGGAGTTCTGGGACATCACCCGCGCGCATCCGCAGACTCAAGGCGGGTTCATCTGGGACTGGGCGGAGCAGAACATCCGGCAGCCGATCCGGCTCACGCCGGACTCGTCCGGCAACGACATCTCGGCGCATGTGACCGGGAAGCCGGATCTGGTCGAGGGGCATCGCGGCAAGGCGCTGGCACTGTCCGGATTGGACGATTTCGTCGAGGTGTACCGCGACCGGAAACTCGACATCACGGGCAAGGCGCTGACACTCGACGCGTGGGTGAAGCCGGGTGAATGGACCGGCGACTTCCGCATTCTCGGCAAGGGCGACCACCAGTACGCGCTCAAGATGAAGACGCAGGACACCCTGGAGTTCTTCATCCACAGTGGAACGTGGCAAGCCGTCCAGGCCAAGGTGCCCGCGGATTTCTACGGCAACTGGCACCGGGTGAGCGGCACCTACGACGGCACGGCCCTGCGGTTGTACCTCGACGGCAAGGAGATCGCGAACAAGCCGTTCACCGGCGCGATCGACACCTCGTCGGCCGAGGTCAACATCGGCCGTGATTTCGAAACGTCGTGGAACGACCCGTCTTCGATCGGATGGATGGGACGCGGCGCCGTCGACGACGTCCGCATCTACGACAAGCCGCTCACCGCGGCGGAGTTGTCCGGGACCACCCCGGTCGGTGGAGCGGTACTGGCGCTGGACTTCGACAGCGTCACCGAGCGGGGAAGTCACCTCTCCTACGGATCGAGTCTGTCCGGTGTGGACGGTCTGATCGGTTCGGACCGTTCGGTGCAGCCGGAGACCGCGCAGATGGCGTGGGCGCACCAGCCGATCCGGTTCGCGTATGAAGGCGGCACACTGGCGGTGACCAACGAGCGGCAGTTCAAGGGCACCGACGAGCTGAACCTGCGGTGGCGGATCCAGGAAGGTTCCCGGATCGTCGCTCAGGGCGAGCGGCCGTTGCGCGTCGGCGCGGCGTCGACGGGGAAGATCTCCTTGCCGATACCGCCGAATCCGACCGACCGGGAGCGGTTCCTCACCGTCGAGGCGGTGACCACCCAGGGCGAGCCGATGCTCGCGCGAGGGCACGTCCTGGCGCACGACCAGTTCTCCTTGGGCGGCAAGCGGATTCCGGGTCTGGACCGCTCACCGCTCGGCGGGAAGTCTGTCGGCGTAGTCGAGGACACGGCATCGGTGACGGCGTCCGCGGCGGGCGTCACGTACAAAGTGGACAAGACCACCGGGACGTTGTCGTCGATCCGGCACCAGGGCAAGGAACTGCTGAGCGGCGGGCCGAAGCTCGACGCGTGGCGGGCGCCGATCAGCAACGAGACCTTCGCCTGGGGCCGGGCCGAAGGCGAGGACTGGCGCAAGGCGGGGCTGGACCGGCTCAAGACCACGGTCACCGGTGTCCGGGTGGAGAAGGACGGCTCGCGAAGCGCGCGGGTGATCGTGGACAGCCGGGTCGCCGCGCCGGACGTCACCGGGGCTTGGTTCGACCAGACGATGACCTACACCGTCGACAAGTCCGGGACGCTGAGCCTCGGCAACAAGGTGGTGCCGCAGGGAAGTGTGCGTACCTTGCCGTACCTGCCCCGGATCGGTGTCTCACTGGCCGTGCCGGATTCCTACGACCGGTTCGCCTGGTACGGGCGGAAGGCCGAGAGCTACGTCGACCGCAAGGACGGGACGCCGATCGGCGTGCAGTCGACCACGGTGGACCAGCAGTACGTCGACTATCACCGGCCGCAGGACCACGGCAACCACACCGACAGCCGGTGGGCGCTGCTCACCGACGGCCGGACCGGTGGCCTGCTGGTCGGGGGAGCGAACGACGTCAGTGTGACGCCGTTCGACGACCTCGACCGGGCGGCGTACCCGTTCCAACTGCAGCGCAACAAGGGCTGGTTCACGTTGCACGCGAGTCACGCGGTGACCGGTGTCGGGGACACGCCCAACCCGGTCCGTGAGCGTAGCCAAGTCCAGCAGGACAGCACCTACGAGTACACGCTGTCGCTGCGGCCGCTGACCTCGCAGGAAGCGCGAGCGGGGCATCCGAGCGGCGGTTGATCTTCGGTCTCGTGAGTGGTAATGACGGTTCTAACCGTCATTACCACTCACGAGTTACTGGGCGGCTCCTGTCCACCCGCTGTCGCTAGGCTTGGTCTTCGACTGCGAGGGAGGACTGAGTTCATGGCGGAGTGGGCCGATCTGGTCGCGTTCGTACGGCAGCAATATCGGATTGTCCGGGACGAACCGGACGAAATCCGGATCCGGTTGTCCTATGGGGATGACGACTACGAAGAGCGGGCCCAGACCGTGGTCATCGCGCGCGAGGTCTTCGACCGCCGTGAAGACTGGGTGCAGATCGCGACGCCTTTCGCGCGCGTCGACCAGGTCGATCTGGCGACCGTGCTGACCGAGATCGGCAACACGATCGTCGTCGGGGGCCTGGTGGTCATGGGGGAGCACCTGGTGCTGCGCCATTCCCTGCCGCTGGTGAACCTCGACATCAACGAGTTCACCGACCCGCTCGAACTCGTCGCGGGTTCGGCGGAGTTGCTCGAACAGCAGTTCACCGGCCGCGACGACTACTGAGCCGGCGCGTGACCTCCTCGAAAGAGGTCACGCGTTCGCACTCCTCCTCGGTGAGCTTGTTGATCGCAGCCCGGTAGGCCTGTGCTCGGGCCGTGCTGGACAGCTCGCCGTCGAGGAGAACCGGCAGTCCGAGTTCGAAGCCGCAGCGGGCCCGCACTCCGTAGCGGTGCCGGGTACGGGCGACGGCCGTGGCGACACGGAGCCCGTGTTCGGTGCCCCGCGGCGTCGCGGGCCTGTCGATCTCGATGGCCGCGAACCGGAAACCGTTGGCACCATCGCATTTCTCACAACCGGTGGGACCGGCACCGAGCTCATTGCCGCATCCCGGGCATCGCAGCCGGCACAGGGCGGCGTCGACCACTCGCCAGGCGAAGGCCGAGGTATCGGCGACGACCATCTCGGCGAGTTCGGTTTCCTCGCGTGTTCCGGCGGCGACGCCGTATTCGGTGCGGAACCGCCGCCAGCATTCCTCGATACTCGCCTCGACGGCGGCCAGTGCCTCGGCAGGGCGGCCGCCACGGGGAAGAGCGGTCATGATCGGCACCCTAAACCGCGTTCGTCCGGATCGCGATCGCTATTTCGCCCGGAGCAGGGTATCGGCGTCGATGCAGAGGCGGCCGTCGCAGGGAATGACCGTCAGTTCGTGGGTTTCGGTGGGGGCGGGACGGCCGTCGCGGTAGTGCAAGGTGATGCGCGCCCGCACGGTCGTCGCGGAGCTTGCCGAGGCGCTGTGAACGTCCACCGCACTGATCTTTCCCCAGTGGGCCTCGTAATCGGTCAGACCGCGGCGTCGCAGGTTCGGCCCGATGAGCGGCCAGCCCGCACGGGTGTCGGGCATCAGGCGGTAGTAACCGGTGACGAACTCCGCGATGCCTTCGCTCGAGGTGGGCCCGGTCGCGGTGGAAGTCGTCACGTGCGAGGTCGTGGATTGCATCAGCGTGGTGGTCGTCGGCGGTGGGGATTGCGGGCGCGGTTCGACCACGGCGGGCAGCGGTGTGCCGGCTGTCTGGGCCGAGCCCGCGAAGTGAACGCCGACGAAGATGGCCGTCAGCACGGACCCCGAGACCCCCAGTACCAAGAACACCAGCCAGACGTTGACCTGTGGCTGCCCGGCGTGGGGGACGCGCGCCGGGTCCGCTGACCGCGCGCCGTCACCGTCGCGACGACTGAGCACCTGTGAAATTCCGCTGATCAGCCCCGTCGCGATCGTGAACGCGACGGCGAGACCCCACGCCAGGTAATTGGTCTTGAGGTCGGTCGCGAAATTGATCGCGGTGCCGAGTGCCGCGGCGATGAAGGCGCCGAGCAGGGACCAGAACCATACAGAACCCGCCCGTTGCAAGATCGTCTCCCCTTTTCGCGTGCCGAAGCCATCGGCTTACCACTCGTGGGGCGGACGGGCGTTGTTACGACGGACGGGTTCCGTGGCCCTATCGTGATCGGTGCGCTTTTTCCAGCGCGGAAAGAAACGTGACCGGGGACTGCGCACCGGAAACGCCATAAGTGCCGTTCAGTACGAAGAACGGCACGCCGTTGACGCCGATCCTGCGCGCTTCGGCGAAATCCGCGTCGACCTCGCCCGCGAACTTCGTGCCCTCCAGTACCTCGCGCGCCTCGTCCTCGGGGACGCCGACTTCGGCGCCGAGCCGGACCAGCGTGTCGAGATCGTCGACGATCTCGCCGTCACAGAGGTGTGCCTTGAGCAGCCGTTCGTGCATCCGATCGCCGAGCCCGTGCTGGTCGGCCAGATGGTTCAGGCGGTGGGCGTCGAGCGTGTTGACCGACACGGCGTTGTCGAGGTCGTAGGTGAGGCCCTCCGCGGCGGCGAGTTCGGTTACCTGCCGCGTCATCGCCGTGACCTGTTCGGGCGGCGCGCCGATCTTCTTGGCGAGCATGTCCCGCACCGGCTCGCGATGGCCCTTGGGGTGCGACGAGTCGAGCTGGAAGCTGTGCCAGCGCACCTCGACGTCGTCGGCGTGCGCGAACTCGCCGAGCGCGGTCTCCATCCGGCGTTTGCCGATGTAGCACCACGGACAGACGACGTCGGACCAGACGTCGACGTACATCACCACGAGCACACCCCATCCGTGCAGAGCGGCGCGTCTTCGGAGCCGAGGACGACCAGCTTCGGTCCGGCAGGCTCCGGTTCTTCGGGAAGCGCGTTTTCGGGTGCTTCGGGGGCGGCAGACGCAGTCATGACCACTTCCTTGGATACTTCTTGTTCGTAACCGCAACTTACGCCAGTATGGGCCGCGGCGGTAAGGAGGCACTTCCATGTCAGCTACGCACATCGATGTGCCCATGCCCGTGCCAGCCGACCACGACTGCCCCGCGTTTCGTCCTCTAAATGCGGTAGTTCGTACACCGAACTACCGCATTTAGAGGACGAAACGCCCAGTGGTGACGTCCAATTGGGGAGGGCTCACTGCCCTGCTCGCCGGGTTCTTCGTGCTGTTGCTCGATACGACGATCGTGGCCGTGGCGAGCCCGAGCATTCAAGCCGATCTCGGCGGGGACGTCGCCGAGCTGTTCTGGGTGACGGCCGGATACCTGCTGGCGTTCTCGGTCCCGCTGCTCGTCGCCGGACGGCTCGGTGATCTCTTCGATCCGAAGCGCGTCTACCTCTTCGGTATGGGCGGTTTCGCGGTCGCGTCCGCGCTGTGTGGTCTCGCTCCGTCGATCGGCTGGCTCATCGCGTTCCGGGCCCTGCAAGGCTTGGCGGCCGCCGCGATGGCCCCTCAGCCGCTCACGCTGATTCGACGGCTGTTCGCCGAGGACGAGCGCGGGCGCGCCTTCGGCATCTGGGGTTCGGTCGCCGCCGCTGCCACCCTGCTCGGGCCTATCTTGGGCGGGCTGCTGACGGCGAGCCTGGATTGGCGCTGGATCTTCTGGGTCAACGTGCCCCTTTGCGGCATCGCCGTCGTCGTGGGTGTCCGCCTGATTCCCGGTAGCCGGGGCGGGACCACACGATTCGATCTCCTCGGTGCTGTGTTGAGCACAGCGGGCTTGAGCCTTCTCGTCTGGGCCCTGCTGTCTTGGGGCGCTCTTTCCTTGCCCGCGGCCTTCATCGCCGTCGCGCTGCTCGTTTGCTTTTACCGCCGCGAACGTCGCGAAGGCGAGGAGGCGTTGGCGCCGTTGGATCTCTATCGATCGTCCGGCTATTTGACCGCGAGTCTCGCGATGGCTTCTCTCGGTGCGACGGTCCTCGCGATGGCCCTGCCGACGATGCTCTACATCCAAGACGTACGAGGGTTCGGACCGATCGAGGCCGCCGTGGTCATGTCGCCGGATGCTCTCGTGGCGATCCTGATGTCGCCCTCGGCGGGCCGCTGGGTCGACCGGGTGGGAGGGAGACTGCCGGCGATACTCGGCATGAGCCTGCTCACGGCGAGTCTCTTGCTCATCGGTCTCGTGGTCATGCTGAACCTGAGTCCCTGGTGGATCCTGCCCGGAGCCGCGATGCTGGGCGCCGCCAACGCCCTGGCGTGGTCGCCGCTGTCCGCCATCGCGATGGCATCGGTGGACCCGGACGCCGCTGGTGGTGCCTCGGGGTTGTTCAACACCGTGCGACAGGTGGGTGCGGTCGCGGGAGTGGCGGTGACCGGCGCGGTGCTGGCCGGCCTCGACGCGAGCCCCAAGTTGGCCTTTGGGGTCGTTTTCCTGGTCATCTGCCTGATCGCCGCGGGCGGGGCCGTCGCGGCGGTCCGGTTGCCGGTGAGTTCGGTCGCCGATCGCGCGGCACAGTCGTGAGTGGGGCCCCGGAGCACGGCGATGCGTGACCGTGTGGATCTTGTCGCGTGCTACCTGCCCCGGCTGCGCCTGGGGGCTCAGCCGGTTGGCGTGCCGAACCAACGAGTCAGGTGCTCGTTCAGGTCCTGCTGCTCCTCGCCGATCCAGCCGACGTAGCCGTCGGGCCGGAGCAGCAGCGCCGGAGCGTCCACCGCCGCGGTGGGGTCCGCGATGAGGTCGACCCGGTCCGACCAGCCTTCGACGGTCAGCCGTTCGGTGCGGTCGAGGAGCAGGCCGCGGCACTGATGCAGCTGGTCGTAGAGGCGGCCCAGTTTCAGGTCGAGGTCACGCAGGCGGCGGCCGAGCAGATCGGGGCCGTCGCCGAAGTCGTAACGGAGGCCGATCGCGGTGATCTTCTTGATCAGATGCCGGTTCACCTCGTCGAAGTCCATCAGTTCGGTGAGCAGCCTGCGGACGGCTTGCGGGCCCGGTTCGGTGGACTGAAGTTCCACCTGGGCGCGGGTGTTGTCCAGTACGTCCGCGGCGACCGGATGACGTTCGGTCTGGTAAGTGTCCAGCAAGGTTTCCGGCGCCCAGCCACGGATCTGCGCGGCCAGTTTCCAGCCGAGATTGATCGCGTCCTGGATGCCGAGATTCAGACCCTGTCCACCCAGCGGCGGGTGGATGTGCGCCGAATCGCCTGCCAGCAGGACACGTCCCACCCGATACCGTTCGGCCTGCCGGGTGGCATCTCCGAAGCGGGACAACCAGCGCGGGGAGTGCACGCCGAAATCGGTTCCGACCACGGCGCGCAGCTGCTGCCTGAAATCCTCGATGGTGGGTGGTTCCGAGCGGTCGCTGACTCCCGCGGCGGGGACCAGGACGCTATAGACCCCTTCGCCGAAGGGCCTGAGCCAGAATCGCCTGCGGGGCTCGGGGAGTCCGGCCATCGTGGCGGCGATCTCCTCCTGCGGCACACCCACTTTCATCTCGCCCATGAGCGTGTCGTTCCGCGAGGGTTCACCGGGGAAGCCGACTCCGAGCAGTTTGCGCACCGTGCTGCGCGCGCCGTCGCAGCCGATGAGGTAGCGCGTCCGCAGCCGCTCCCCGTCGGCCAGTTCGACGGTCACGCCGTCGTCGTCCTGTTCGAAACCGGTCACCGCGCGACCGCGCCGGATCTCCGCGCCCAGGGCGGTCGCGTGGTCTTCGAGAAGCTGGACGATGACCGGCTGCGGGATGCCCAGCAGGTAGGCATGCGCGGAATCCAGACCCTCGGGCGCGGGTTTGTCGATGGCGGCGAAGAAACCGCCCGCCGGACGCTGCCTCCCGTTTTCGCGGAGGCGATCCAGCAGTCCGCGCATGGCCATCAGTTCGATACTGCGAATATGCAGGCCGACTATCCGGACGAACGACGCGGGCTCGGTCTCCTTCTCCACGACGAGTACCCGCACATCGTGTAGCCGCAGTTCAGCGGCCAGTATCGCACCGGTCGGCCCGCACCCGGCAATGATCACATCGAACATGAACCACCCATTCGTTCAATTCCGTCCCGCTGGTAGGCGGCTCATCGTGGGGCAACCTGGATCTTGCCGCAACCGATATACCTCTCGATCGTCCACAAAGGACTGAAGACTCCGTTCGGCGGAGCGCGTCTTCCCAGAACGTAACGGCCCGGCTACCCTGCATGGGAGCGCTCCCAGTCGCCCGGTCCGGCCAGAGGAGAGGATTTATGAGATCCAGAAGAGCCTTACCCGCTTTATCCCTGACGGTGTTACTCTCGGCCGCCCTGATGACCGCGGCTCAGCCCGCGGCGGCGGCCGTGTCCTGCACGGCCGAGTACGGCGTCACCAACGAGTGGTCGACGGGTTTCGGCGCCGCCGTGACCATCCGGAACCCCGGCACCGAACCGATCAACGGCTGGGACCTGACCTGGACGTTCGCCGACGGTCAGCGGATCACCCAACTCTGGAACGGGACCCATACCCAGACCGGAGCCACGGTCTCGGTGCGCAACGTGGACTGGAACAGGACGATCCCGGTCGGCGGATCGGCCCAATTCGGGTTCAACGGCAGCAAGACCGCCGGGAACCGGACGCCGGTGGACTTCGCCGTCAACGGCGTCGCGTGCACCGGCGCCAACCGGGCGCCGGCGGTCGCCCTGACCAGCCCGGCGAACAACTCCAGCCATCCCGTTTCGACCGTCGTCCCGCTGGCCGCGGAGGCGAGCGACGCCGACGGCACGATCGGCAAGGTCGAGTTCTACGCCGGTACCGAACTGATCGGCACCGACACCTCGGCCCCGTTCCAGCTCGGCTGGACCCCGGCCGCGGCGGGCCAGTATTCCGTCGCTGCCAAGGCCTATGACGACAAGGGCGCGTCCACGGTGTCCTCACCGATCGCGGTCCGGGTCCTCGCGGCCCCGACGATCGTCGCGACACCGGCGACGGTCTCGGTCAGACAGGGCACGACGGCCACGGTGGACGTGACGTTGGCGAGCGCGCCGTCGGCGACCGTCCCGGTCACGATCGCCAGGACGTCGGGCAGTACGGATCTCACGGCGTCGCCGACGCAGCTGAGCTTCACGCCCGCGAACTGGAACGTCGCTCAAAAGGTCACGATCGCCTCGGCCGCCAATGGGGGAGCGCTCGCCACGGCGACCTTCTCCGCCACCGCGGCCGGCTTCGACGCGGCCACCATCGCGGCGAGCGAACTCGATCCGGCGACGCCGGCGTTCAAGTCCGCGTTCCTGACGCAGTACAACAAGATCAAGGACCCGGCGAGCGGCTACTTCCGGCGGTTCGGCGACCTGCTGGTGCCCTACCACTCGGTGGAGACCCTGCTGGTCGAAGCCCCGGACCACGGCCACCAGACGACGTCCGAGGCGTTCAGCTACTACCTGTGGCTCGAAGCCGCGTACGGCCAGCTCCAGGGCGACTGGGCACCGTTCAACGCGGCATGGGCGTCGCTGGAGAAGTACATCATCCCGGCGCACACCGATCAGCCGACGAACGACAAGTACAACGCGGGCAAGCCCGCGACGTACGCGCCCGAACATCCCCGGATGGACCGGTATCCGTCCGTGCTCGATTCCGGCGTCCCGGTCGGTTCCGACCCGATCGCCGGGGAACTGAAGGCGGCCTACGGCACCGACGACATCTACGGGATGCACTGGCTGCTCGACGTCGACAACACCTACGGCTTCGGCCGCTGCGGTGACGGGACCACGGCCCCCGCGTACATCAACACCTATCAGCGCGGTTCGTCGGAATCGGTGTGGGAGACGATCCCGCAGCCGTCCTGCGACACCTTCGCCCACGGTGGTCCGAACGGGTATCTCGATCTGTTCACCAAGGACTCGTCGTACGCCAAGCAATGGAAGTACACCAACGCGCCGGACGCCGACGCGCGGGCCGTCCAGGTCGCCTACCTCGCCCAGAAATGGGCGACGGCGCAGGGCAAGGGCGCACAGGTCGACGGGGTGGTGAAGAAGGCGTCGAAGATGGGCGACTATCTGCGGTACGCCATGTTCGACAAGTACTTCAAGAAGATCGGCGGCTGCACGAGCCCGAGTTGTCCGGCCGGGACGGGCAAGGACAGCGCGCACTACCTGATGTCCTGGTACTACGCCTGGGGCGGCGCGACCGACACCTCGGCGGGCTGGGCCTGGCGGATCGGCGACGGCGCGAACCACCAGGGCTACCAGAACCCGCTCGCGGCGTACGCGCTGGCGAACGATCCGGCGCTGAAGCCGCAGTCGGCGACAGGTGCGGCCGACTGGGCGAAGAGCCTGGACCGGCAACTCGAGGTCCTGCAATGGTTGCAGGCGAACGAGGGCGGGATCGCCGGCGGCGTGACCAACAGCTGGGAAGGCCAGTACGGCGCACCGCCCGCGGGGACGCCGACGTTCTACGGCATGTTCTACGAAGACCATCCGGTCTGGCGTGATCCGCCGAGCAACCGCTGGTTCGGCTTCCAGGTGTGGAACCTCGAACGGGTCGCGTCGCTGTACCAGTTGACCGGTGACGCCAGGGCGAAAAAGATCCTGGACAAATGGGTGCCGTGGGCGATCGCCAACACCACCACCGGCGCGGGCTTCCGCATTCCGGCCGATCTCGAATGGACCGGCGCGCCCGACACGTGGAACCCGGCGAACCCCGGTGGCAACACGGGCCTGCACGTCCGGGTGCTCAATCACAACCAGGACGTCGGGATCGCGGCTTCGTACGCGAAGGTTTTGCTGAACTACGCGGCGAAATCCGGCAACGCCGCGGCGAAGAGCACCGGTGAGGCCCTGCTGAACGGGATGCTGGCACATACCGACCCGCTCGGGATCGGCACCCCGGAGACCCGCACCGACTACAACCGATTCGATGACGCCTACAACGCGACCACGGGAGAAGGGACCTACGTTCCGCCGGGCTGGACCGGCAAGATGCCCAACGGGGACGCCATCAACGCGAACAGCACGTTCCTGTCGATCCGGTCGTTCTTCGAAGACGATCCGCAATGGCCGAAAGTCAGGTCCTATCTGGACGGTGGTGCGGCGCCGTCGTTCACCTTCCACAGGTTCTGGGCGCAGGCCGAGATAGCCACGGCGTTTTCCCTGCACGTCCAACTCTTCGGCTGACCAGGAGGACATCGGTGAGAGCATGGCGTTCACGCACGATGAAGTGCTTGATCGCCGCGTTGGTCGGGCTCGCCTGCTTGACGGCGGTGAGCCCGACCGCATCCGCGGCGGGCACGGGATCCGGCTACTGGAGCGCTCGCGGCGCGCAGCTTGTCGACGCGAAGGGCGATCCGGTGCGGATGACCGGCGTCAACTGGTTCGGCGCCGAGACGGCGAACTTCACCTTCCACGGCCTGTGGAGCCGCAACTACCGTGACATGGTCGCGCAGATGGTGGGCCTCGGCTACAACACCATCCGTATCCCGTATTCCAACCAAATGCTCGACGTGGGTTCGACGCCCACGAGCATCGATTTGGCGAAGAACCCGGATCTGGCAGGCCTTTCCGGGATCCAGATCATCGACAAGGTGATCGCCGAGGCCGGGGCGCGGGGAATGCGGGTGATCCTCGACAGGCATCGCCCGGACGGTGCCGGGCAGTCCCCGCTCTGGTACACCGCCGCCTATCCCGAGTCGCGCTGGATCGACGACTGGAAGAAACTCGCCTTACGGTACAAGGGAAACCCCACCGTGGTCGGCGCGGATCTGCACAACGAACCGCATGCGACGTCCGGTGGCGGCGGCGCCTGCTGGGGTTGCGGTGATCAGGCGGTGGACTGGCGCCTGGCGGCCGAGAGGGCGGGCAACGCGATCCTCACGGTCAACCGGGACTGGTTGATCATCGTCGAAGGCGTCGACTGTGTCGCCGGTACCGGCTCGCCGCAATGCGGCTGGTGGGGCGGGAACCTCTCCGGTGCCCGGCAGTTCCCCGTCCGGCTGAGCAAACCGGACAAGCTGGTCTACTCGGCGCACGAGTACGCGACGTCGGTGTTCGCGCAGCCGTGGTTCTCCGATCCGGCCTTCCCGGCGAACCTGCCCGCGCTGTGGGACCACTGGTTCGGGTATCTGGAGAAGGAGAACATCGCGCCGGTGCTGCTCGGCGAGTTCGGCACCACGCTGCGGGATCCGCGTGACGGTGTCTGGCTCCGGGAATTGATGCGGTACGCGGGAACCGGTCCGTCCGGAATGGACTTCACCTTCTGGTCGTGGAACCCCAACTCCGGCGACACCGGCGGCATCCTCAACGACGACTGGACCACGGTGAACACGGTCAAGCACGGGTACCTCAGCCCGTACCTGATCCCGCCGTCGGGAGGTGGGACACCGGCTCCAACGCCGGGAGGCTGCACGGTGGCCTATCGGGTGGAGAACACGTGGAACGGCGGCTTCACCGCGTCGGTCCGGCTGACCAACACGGGTTCGGCCGCCGTCGACAACTGGGTGGCCACCTGGACGGTGCCACCCGATGTGCGGCTCGTGAGCGGCTGGAACGCCACAGTCACCCTGGCAGGGACGACGGTCACGGCGTCGGCACCGTCGTGGGCACCGGCTCTGGCCGCCGGTGCGAGCACGACCGTCGGATTCCAGGCGACGGGCGTGACGACGCCCGCACCGTCGGGCTTCCGGCTCGGAACGGCATCCTGCGCGGCAGGATGAAACGCGGTGGGTCGCCGCGATCCGATGGCGTGGCGACCCACCGCCCGGTCACGGCGTTTCGCCGCCACCCACGCGGCTTTCCCTGCCGAGACGGACCGGCCCTCAGTCGGGGAACCTCGACCTTCGCGGCTTTCCCAGTACATGATGGCCTCCTTCCTTGCGTCAGGCGCAAGGAAGGAGGCCATCATGTACTTCACCCGCGTGAGGGTGCCGGAGCGTGGTGGTCGTGAGTGGCGATGCGGGTTTTATTGAGGGGTAAGGCAAAGGTGTCGTGTTGGGGAGGGTCTGTGAGACGTCAGGCTTCGGCACTGGGCGGTGGCGTCCCGGAGGTGTCGCGAAAGCCACTTTCGGGACATGTGATGTCCTAAAAGTGGCTTTCGCGACACCTCCGTGAGGGCTGGGGGAGGCTGGTCACCCCTGGCGGTGTGAGCGGGGAATCGGGAGGCGGGCATGTCCCCAATGCGGCAGTGGAGACGATCAGCGTCCCCAATGCCACATTGGGGACATCAGGCCGCGGTACGAACAGGCCCGCCCGCAACACGACACCTTTGCCTTACCCCTCAACAACCCTCCTTAGCATTCACAACCCGAGAACTCGGCCGCCGACGGGTTTCGCCCAGTCGTGGTCTCCTCGGCGGTGAGGAGGTCGTTTTCGTCGACGGCGGACAGGTCCAGCGTCTGGTAGTCGAAGTCGTCGAACAGGATCGTGATGCGGTCCGGTTCCACCGACATCACGGCTGCGACTCCTCGCGTCTTTCCGTTACCGTCACGAACAGGTCGCGCCAGGCGTCCCGCGCGGAAACGGCGGTCTCGACGACCCACTGGCACTGAACCCGAGCCCGACGGTGCGTTCACTGGCGATTCGACCGGGCAGGCGCCGGCCACGTCGGTAGGGTGAACCAATGGACGTCGGGCTCACGCAGCGCATCGAGGCGAACTTCGTCGAACATGTCTGCCATCTGCATCGCCATACCGAGGGTATGACGGTCACGGAAACCGATGATCTGGTGATCGCCGACAGCGGTATCGAAGGCGATACCAGTACCGGTGCCGCCGCCTTCAACATCGTCGCAAATGCGCGTTTCGCGCCCGAGGAGGTGAAGGACCGCCTTCATCGCACGACGTTCGCGCTGCGGTTGACCGGCCGCGCCTTCTCTTGGTTGGCCGGTCCGCAGTCCGCTGACCTGCCGTTCGACAGCGTCGACTTGGCCGCGGGGGAGCGCAAAGCCGCGATGTGGGCACACAGCGCGGAAGTCCCCGCTGGAGGCCCGCACCCGGATCTGGAGGTCCGCCGGGTCCGCACCAGTGAGGAACTCGCCGAGTATGCCCGGATACTGGCCGCCGATCGGGCTGCACCCTCCGCCGTCGAGTTCTACGATCGGGTGGCCCCGTCCGCCCTCGCCGAGGACTGCCCGGCGCACTATCTGCTCGGTTACCACGACGGCGAGCCTGTGTGCGCAGGCGAAACCTTCCGGCACGCCGGGATCGCCGGTATCTACAACATCTCCACTCTGGCCGCCTCCCGGCGCCGGGAATTCGGCGGTGTCATGACCTTGGCCGCGGTGGACAGTGCTCGCGCCGCCGGATACGACACCGTGGTGCTCCAATCCCCGGCCGAGGACGAGCCGGTGTACCGCGAACTCGGGTTCCGCACCGACGGTTGGTTCACCGAGTACCCCATCCCGATCGTTCCGTTGGAGGACCGCCGCTACACCACGCGGGAGCAGCTGCTCTCGATCGGCTTCGAGCACGTCCACGTGGAGAACGACCGCTACGACGGCCCACAAGCCGGCGTCGCCGACATCGACGGCGTTCCGCACTATTTCGTCCGGCTGAATCGCTCCTTCGAGGACGGCGACGAATTCTCCGTCTGGCCGATCGACGACGAGAGTTTCGCCCTCGAACAGGAAGCCTGGCGGCTCTATGTCACAGCATGGGACGCGGGGGATCACCAGCCCGCACGCCTGACCGAATTGAACGCGCTACTGGAAGCCCGCAATAGCACGCCGCCCGCCACGGCGCGGACGATGTTCGCGCAGTGGCGTTACGATGAACGCGATGTGCGCCACGATGAGAACGGTCCGTCCTACCTGATGCGCTGGCGCTAGTCGCCCCGCATCCGCCGAGCGCGCCGGGCCAGGTCGTCCGAACCGTTCGCGAGGAGCGTCACGTCGGCGCCGACCAGGACGAACAGAGCGCCCGCGTCCAGGTAGCGCTGGGCTTGCGCGGGGTCGAAAGCGTTGACGCCCACCGGTTTCCCGCGCGCCAGGACAGCGTCGAAGGTGCGTATGACGGCCGCGGTCACGTCAGGGTGGGTCTGCTGCCCGAGAAGCCCCATCGAGGCGGCCAAATCGGACGGTCCGACGAAGATTCCGTCGACGCCGTCCACGGCGGCGATCGCGGAGGCGGCCTCCACGCCCGCGGTGGATTCGATCTGCACGAACAGTGAGGTGAACTCGTCGGCATCGGCGAGGTAACCCTCGACCCGGTTCCAGCGCGCCGACCGCGAGAGGGCGCTGCCGACACCGCGCACGCCTCGTGGCGGGTACCGGACGGCGCGCACGACGGCCTCGGCCTCCTCGACGCTGTCGACCATGGGGACGAGCAAGTTCTGCGCCCCGAGGTCGAGCAGCCGCTTCAAAGCGACGGTGTCGCCGGAAGGCGCCCGCACCATCGGCGTAATCGGGTACGCGGCGATCGTCTGCAGCAATGTTTGCACCGTCTCCAGCCCGACGGGGGAGTGCTCGGTGTCGACGAGCAGCCAGTCGAGGCCGGAACCGGCGCAGATCTCCGCTACGACGGGACTGCCCGACGTCACCCACATCCCGATCTGCGGCCGAGTGGACTCGGCGAGCCGCGCACGGAAGGTCGGCGCTAGACGAAGCGGCATGTGATCGCCCCCAGGTCCCGGTAGTCGGCTGTCACCGTGTCACCGGGGTGGACCCACATCGGCCGGGTGAACGAACCGGCCAGCACGATGTCGCCCGGATCGAGCTTGTCACCGTGCTGCGCGAGTTTGTTCGCCAGCCACGCGACCCCGCTCGCGGGGTGGTTCAGCACCGCGGCGGCGACACCGGATTCCTCGATGGTTTCGTTGCGGTACAACAGCGCGGAAACCCAACGCAGGTCGACGGCGTCCACGGCGACCGGGTTGCCGCCGTAGACCATCCCGCCCATGGCCGCGTTGTCGCTGATCGTGTCCACAATGGTCCGGCCCGCCATCTCGATACGCGAGGACAGGATCTCCAGAGCCGGGACGACGTACTCGGTCGCGCGCAGCACGTCGAACACCGTGGCGTCCGGCCCGGCGAGGGAATCACGCAGCACGAAGGCCAGTTCGACCTCGATCCGCACGTTCGAGAACCGGCTGTGCTCGAGCACGGAACCGTTCTCGAACACCATGTCCGCGAAGATGGCGCCGTAGTCGGGTTCGGTGATCCCGGTGGCGGCCTGCATGACCTTCGACGTGAGCCCGATCTTGCGGCCGACCGGACGGCGTCCCGCCGCGATGCCCCGGCGCCGCCATTCGTTCTGCACGGCGTAGGAGTCCTCGACGGTCATGTCCGGATAGCGCGCCGTCAGCAGCGGGATCGTTTCCCGGGCCTCCTCCGCGGCCGCCAGTTCGTCGGCGATCGCCGTGATCGTTTCCTGTTCGAGCATGTCTCCGCCTCAGAGCTGGTTGCCGAGCTTGTATTCGCCCTGTTTCCAGGACGGGAGTTGCCCTTCGTCGTCGCCTTTGCGGGTGTAGGAGAAGCCGTCGGCGCCGATGGTGACTTCCAGTTCGCTCTCTTCGGCCCTCGCGACCACCGGCTGCGGTTTGCCGTCGAGGTCGAGCACGAGGGACGCCTCGGTGTACCACGACGGAACCACCGGCGTGCCCCACCAGTCGCGGCGCTGGTTGTCGTGCACGTCCCAGGTGATGACCGGGTTGTCGGGGTCACCGGTGTAGTAATCCTGGGTGTAGATCTCGACGCGGTGCCCGTCCGGGTCGCGCAGGTAGAGATAAAAGGCGTTCGAGACGCCGTGCCTGCCGGGGCCCCGTTCGATGTGGTCCGACATCCGCAGCGAACCGAGCTTGTCGCAGATGGACAGGATGTTGTGCTTCTCGTGCGTGGCGAACGCGACGTGGTGCATCCGCGGCCCGTCGCCACCGGTCATCGCGGTGTCGTGCACCGTCGGCTTGCGCCGCATCCACGCCGCGTAGGTGACGCCTTGCTCGTCCTGGATGTCTTCGGTGACGCGGAAGTTGAGGTCTTCCATATGCTTCACCGCACGAGGGACGTCCGGGGTGACCTGGTTGAAGTGGTCGAGCCGGACGAGCGCGCCCGGGACGTGCAGGTCATAGCGCCAGCTGAGCCTGTCGACGTGCTGGACGTCGTGGAAGAACTCGAGCGGGAAGCCGAGCGGATCCTGAACCCGCACCGAGTCGCCGATGCCCTTGGTGAACCCGTCCGCGTTGCGCTCGACCCGGCAGCCCAGTTCCGAGTAGAACGCCACGGCCTTGTCCAGGTCCTCCGGCGACCGGACGCGGTAGGAGAAGGCCGCGACCGCGGCGACCGGGCCCTCGCGCAGCACGAGGTTGTGGTGGATGAACTCGTCGATCGTGCGGAGACTGACCGTGGTCTCGTCCTCTTCGGTCACCGTCAGCCCGAGGACGTCGGCGTAGAACGCGCGCGAACGGGCCAGATCGGTGACGACGAGTTCCATGTACGCGCACCGCAGGACGTCCGGCGGCGGTGAGGACGGCGTGGGGATCGGGGTCATGACAGCATCCTTTGTGGACGAAGGAACGGATCGTCAGTCGACGGGCTTCGCGCCCTTGCCGAAGGCGGGGTTGTGCACCTCGCCGAGATTGATGTGCACCGCCTGCTGGTCGGTGTAGAAGTCGATCGAGCGGTATCCGCCCTCGTGTCCCAGCCCGGACGCCTTGACCCCGCCGAACGGCGTGCGCAGATCCCGGACGTTGTTCGAGTTGAGCCAGACCATCCCGGCCTCCACCGACTGCGCGAAGTTGTGCGCCCGCTTGAGGTCGTTGGTCCAGACGTACGCCGCGAGCCCGTACTTCGTGTTGTTCGCGAGTTCGAGCGCTTCGTCCTCGGTGTCGAACGGCGTGATCGCGACGACCGGGCCGAAGATCTCCTCCTGGAAGATCCGGGCGTCCGGTTTGACGTCGGCGAACACCGTCGGCGCCACGTAGTTCCCGGTCGGGAAACCCTCCGGGCGGCCGCCGCCCGCGACCAGCCTGGCTTCGGTCTTCCCGATCTCGATGTACTTCATGACCTTTTCGTAGTGCTCGGGATGCACCAGCGCGCCGACCTCGGTCGCGGGATCCGCCGGGTCGCCGACGACGACGCGCCCGGCCTGCTCGGCGTACCGCTCGACGAACTCGTCGTAGATCGCGCGCTCGACCAGGATCCGGCTGCCCGCCGTGCAGCGTTCGCCGTTGAGGGAGAACACGCCGAAGATGGTCGCGTCGATCGCGGTCTCCAGATCGGCGTCGGCAAAGACGATGGCGGGCGATTTGCCGCCCAGCTCCATTGACAGTCCTTTGAGGAACGGCGCTGCGTTCCCGAAGATGAGGCTGCCGGTTCGGCTTTCGCCGGTGAACGAGATCAGCGGGACGTCCGGATGCTTCACGAGCGCGTCGCCCGCGTCCTCGCCGAAGCCGTTGACGAGGTTGAACACACCCGGCGGCAGCCCGGCCTCTTCGAAGATCTCCGCCCAGAGCGACGCCGAAAGCGGCGTGAACTCGGCGGGTTTGAGCACCACGGTGTTGCCGGTCGCCAGCGCCGGGGCGAGTTTCCACGACTCCAGCATGAACGGCGTGTTCCACGGTGTGATCAGCCCGGCGACACCGATCGGCTTGCGGTTGACGTAGTTGACTTGGCGGCCGGGAACCTTGTAGGCGTCGTCGGCCTGCGCGACGATCAGATCGGCGAAGAACCGGAAGTTCTCCGCGGCCCGCCGTGCCTGGCCCAGCGCCTGCGAGATCGGCAGTCCGGAGTCGAAACTCTCCAGCGCCGCCAGCCGCTTGTCCCGCGACTCGACGAGGTCGGCGATGCGGTTGAGCACGCGCGCCCGTTCGCGCGGCAGCAGCTTCGGCCACGGCCCTTCGGTGAACGCCTTCCGCGCGGCGGCGACGGCGCGATCGATGTCGGCCTTCTTCCCCGCGGCGGCCCGCACGTAGACCGCGTTGGTCACCGGGTCGAGCACGTCGAAGACGGCGCCGTCGGCCGAATCGGTCAGTTCACCGCCGATGTAATGCCGGATCCGCTCCGGGACACCGTCGGGGATCGGCCGGGGAGTCGTGCTGGTCAAAAGTCCTCCTCAGTCAGCGGTTCGCGCGATCTCGAGCGTCCAGAAAGGCCTGCATGGTGGCCCAGCGGTGATTGCGCGCGGCGAATTCGATGTCGAGCGGGTCGGCCTTCTCGGAGATCAGCCGGAGGATCTCTTCGTGCTCCTCGACCGACCGGTGAGCACGGTCGGGGACGAACGCGAACGTGGAGTCGCGCAGTCCGGACAGCCGTGTCCAGCCCTGGTGCACGAGGTCGAGGATCTGCGGGTTGGGGCAGCAGGCGAACAGCAGCGAGTGGAACTGCTGGTTCAGCGCGGTGAACTCGTGGGCGTCGAAGTGGTCCAGCAGGGTGATCATCCGTTCGTTCACCCTGCGCGCCTTCGCGATGTCCTCTTCGGTCAGTCCCGGCGCGGACAGCGCGGTGGCGACGCCTTCGACGACACCCAGGGTCTGCATGGCGTGGACGTATTCGTTCTGATCCACCATCGCCACGCGTGCGCCGACGTTGCGTTCGAAGGTCACCAGCCGTTCGGCCTCCAGCCGCCGGATCGCCTCGCGCACCGGGACGACGCTCATGTCGAGCGCGCCGGCGATCTCGGCGAGGACGAGCCGGTAGCCGGGTCCGTATTCGTGCCGGGCGATCCGCTCACGCAGCCATTCGTAGGCGAGTTCGGATTTGCTGGCCGTCTTCACTGCTTCTTCTGCCATGCCTCATACCTTTCCCGCCACAACGGGTTCAGCGGGAAGAGCCCCTCGACCGGGTGGCCCTGTCCGACCTGCTCGGCGATCCACGCGTCTTCGTCCTCCTGGACGAGCGTCGCGGCGACGACCTCTTCCGCCAGCGCCGGCGGGATGACGATCGCGCCGTCGTCGTCGCCGACGATGATGTCGCCGGGCAGCACGGTCGCCCCGCCGCAGGCGACCGCGACGTCGGTGTCCCACGGCACGTGCTTGCGGCCGAGGACCGCCGGATGCGGACCTCGCGAGAACACCGGGAGACCGGTCGCGGCGACGGCGTCGAAATCGCGGACCCCGCCGTCGGTGATCACCCCGGCCGCGCCGAGATACCGTGCCCGCAACGCCAGGATGTCGCCGAGTGTTCCGGAACCCGCGTCACCCCTGGCCTCGATGACGATCACCTCTCCGGCGCCGACCGAGTCGAACAGGCGCTTCTGCGCGTTGTAGCCGCCACCGTGGGTTTTGAAGAGGTCCTCGCGATTCGGGACGAAACGCAGAGTCCGTGCCGTACCGACGATCTTCGATCCCGGGATGTTGGGACGTACGCCGTCGATCGCGACGTTGTTCAGCCCGCGCTTGCGCAGCTGGGCGGACAAACCCGCGACCGGCGCGCGAAGCAGCTTGGCCCGGAGTTCTTGGCTGAGCGCGGGGGCTTCCTCTTCCTCCTCCTCGGCGACGGGAGTGCCCCACGCTTCGGCACGCTGCTTGTCGTCGACCTGGGGGAGGCTTCCGATGTCGGAGAAAGAGCGGATTCCCTGCGTGACGGTGGTGTGGAGCCGTCCACTGCTGACGGAAGTGCCGGGTACGTCCACTTCGACCACCACGACGTCGCCGGGGGAGACCACGGTGGATCCGGCAGGGGTGCCGGTGAGGATGACATCGCCGGGTTCGAGCGTGAAGTGCTGGGAGAGGTCGGAAACGAACTGCCGCAAGGGGAACAGTAGTCCGGCCGTGGTGTCCTCCTGCACCAGATCGCCGTTCACCCAGGTACGCAAGCGCAGGGACGCGGGGTCGACGTCGCGCGCGTCGATGAGGCCGGGGCCGAGCGGGGTGTAGCCGTCGCCGCCCTTGGACCGGACGTTGGAACCCTTGTCCGCGGTACGGAGGTCATAGAGGCCGAAGTCGTTCGCCGCGGTGACCGCGGCGACGTGGTCCCACGCCTTGTCCGGTTTCACCCACCGGGCGGCGGTACCGATGACCAGCGCGATCTCGCCCTCGAAGGCCAGGAGTTCGGTACCGGCGGGACGTTCGACCGTGTCCCCGGACGCGCCGATCGAGCTCGCCGGTTTGAAGAAGTACGACGGGTTCGCCGGACGTCGTCCGCGCTGCTCGGCCCGTGACGCGTAGCTGAGATGGACGGCGATGATCTTGCCCGGCCGTGTACCCAGCGGACCGGACCCGCGTCCCGATGACGCCGTTGGTTCGTAAGTGTCCATGTTTCCCTGAATCGCTCGGCCCTGCTTCATGACTGATCTTGCTTCGTATCTAATAACGTATATGATTCTGTGCCACAGTGGCAAGGCGGCCACCGAGTGGCCTTCGCCTCGCCCGGGATCCAGCGGGCCGCCACTCGCGCCAGGCCTACGTCAAAGGAGTCAAGGTGTCGAATCCAGCGCAGGATGAACGCACGCCAGGCCGCGTCGCCCCGCCGTCGTCCGATCGGCGCCGGGTCGCGTTCGCGACCGTCGTCGGCACCACGGTCGAGTGGTACGACTTCTTCGTCTACGCGTCCGCCGCCGGGCTTGTCTTCGGCAAGCTGTTCTTCTCCGGCCTCGGGGCGAACAGCACGCTCGTGTCCTTCGCGACCGTGGGCGTGAGCTTCCTGTTCCGCCCGCTCGGCGCCTTCCTCGCCGGGCACTTCGGCGACAAGTACGGCCGCCGCGCCGTCCTCGTGCTGACCTTGATCCTGATGGGCGCCGCGACCACGCTGATCGGTGCGCTCCCGACCTTCGACCAGATCGGCGTCCTCGCGCCGGTGCTGCTGATCCTTTTGCGGGTCCTGCAGGGTGTCTCGGCGGGCGGTGAATGGGGCGGCGCCGTGCTGATGGCCGTCGAGCACGCGCCGTCGAAACGCCGAGGCCTGTTCGGCGCCGCGCCGCAGATCGGTGTCCCGCTCGGGCTGCTGCTGGCCTCCGGTGTGCTCGCGCTGACCAGCCTGCTCGTCCCCGGTCAGGCGTTCCTCGACTGGGGCTGGCGGATCCCGTTCCTGCTCAGCGTCGGGCTGATCCTGGTCGGGCACTACGTCCGGCGCCGTGTCGAGGAAAGTCCCGTCTTCCGCGAGATCGCCGAACGGCGCGAGCAGACCCGGACCCCGATCATCCAGCTGTTCCGCAAGCACGCCGTGCTCGTCCTGGTGGCCGCGCTGGTGTTCGCGGGCAACAACGCCGTCGGCTACATGACCACCGGCGGCTACATCCAGAACTACGCGACCAACCCGAAGGGGCCGATCGGACTCGACCGCGGCCCGGTGCTGTGGGCGGTGACCGCGTCGGCGGCGACCTGGCTGCTTTCGACGTGGGCGGCGGGTGCGGTGTCCGACCGGATCGGCAGGCGGCGCACCTATGTCCTGGGCTGGACCGCGCAACTCGCCGGGGTCGCGGTGCTCTTTCCCTTGGTGGACACCGGAAATGTGGTACTGCTGGCGCTGGGCTTGATCATTCTCAGCGTCGGGCTCGGGTTCACCTACGGCCAGCAGGCGGCGTTCTACGCGGAACTGTTCCCCGCGTCGATCCGATTTTCCGGCGTTTCGATCTCTTACGCGCTCGGCGCGATCCTCGGTGGCGCGTTCGCGCCGACGATCGCCACCGCGCTGGTCGGGGCGACCGGGACTTCGTGGTCCGTGGCCGTGTACCTGGCGGGGATGACGGTGATCGGCCTCATCGCCACGCTGCTCCTGCGGGACCGGTCGGGGATCCCGCTCGGCCCGGACCACGAGGCGGAGCAGGCGGTGAGCCCGCTTCGCTTCGGTAAGTAGCGAGGTCGTGAGTGGCGATTCGTGTTCTAACCCGAATCGCCACTCACGAGTACTGGTTAAGGAGGCCTTGACGACTCACCCGCCGAGGGCGTCACGGACGGCCTTCGCCGCCGCCTTCAGCCGCTCCGCGAGTTCGGCGGGGGCGTGCGCACTGGACAGGTAGACCACCGCGAGCGCGGCGGGATTGTGGCCGCGCAAGGAAAGCGGCACCGCGACGGCGCTGAGGTTCTCGATCACTTCGCCATGACTGTCCGCGTATCCGCGCATCATCACTTCGTGGACTTCTTCCGCGACCTCCTCCGGCCATTCTTCGGCCGGTAGCTGGGAAAGGACCGCGCGCCCCGGAGCGCCCGCGGTGAACGGATGCCTGGACCCCGGGCGCTGCGCGACGGACGCGACGGCGTGCCGGGGTTCCACGCTGACCAGGGTCACGCACTCTTCGCGGTCGAGTACCGCCACGAAACACGTCATGCCGAGTTCGTTCGCGACCGTGGTCAGCTCGGGGAGCGCGGCGGCCTGCAGGTCGTGTTTGATCCCGGCCGCGAGGGCGGCGAGCCGCGCGCCGAGTTCCATCCGGCCGCCGGGATCGCGGGTCACCAGTCCGTGGTCTTCGAGCGTGCGGATGAGCCGGTACGCGATCGACCGGTGCACGCCGAGCCGTTCGGCGATCTGGTCGACGCTGAGCGCTTCTTGGGCGTCGGCGAGCACTTCGAGTACGCGGATGCCACGGCTGAGCGTCTGGGACGTGCTCGCGGTCTTGCGGGAGTCCGAAACCATCGTATACGATCCATTTCGATAGTTGAACTGGCTGTTCGATTATAGAACAGGATCCGACGATGATGTCACGCGAAACCAGTTTCTCGCCGGGCTCGAATCTCTATCGGCCACCGGCGCAGTTCTTCCGGGGTTGTCTCGGCCGGTTCGTCACGGGCGTGGCGGTGGTGACCTTCGACGCCATTACCGCCGACGGCTCGGTGAAGCGGCACGGCCTGACGGTGAACTCGTTCACCGCCGTCTCGATGGAGCCACCGCTCGTGCTCGTGTCGATCCAGCGCACGGTCAAGAGTCACGATCTGCTGGAGGGGCGGCCGTTCGCGGTCAACGTCCTCGGCGCCGAACAGCAGGCGCTCGCGATGAACTTCGCCGGACGGCCGACTCCCGAAGGCGCGCCCGTCTGGGTCGAAGGCGGGCACGCGCCGCGGCTCGCCGGCGTCCTCAGCTGGTTCGACTGCACGCCGTGGGCCGCCTACGACGGCGGCGACCACACCCTGTTCCTCGGTGAGGTGCGGGAGTTCGACTACCGCACCGGCGACGCACTCGGCTTCGTCAACGGGCAGTTCTCGACCGTCCACGAATCCACGCAAGGCCACGAATCCCTGTTCTGACAACGACGTCCACCCTTCAGGAGGAGCACGACATGGGAGCACGTACCGGACAGCAGTACCTCGACAAGCTCAACGCGATGACGCCGGAGCTGTACGTCGACGGCGAGAAGGTGACCTCGAAGGTCGCCGAGCACCCGGCCTTCCGCAACAACGCGCTGACCTACGCGAAGCTGTTCGACCTCCAGCACGACCCGGCGCACCGTGACGTCCTGACCTACGAGTCGCCGACCACGGGGGAGCGCGTCGGGACGTCGTTCCTCGTGCCGCGCACCGAAGAGGATCTCAAGCGCCGTCGTGCCGCTTTCTCCGTGTGGGCCCAGTATTCCCACGGTTTTCTCGGCCGGACAGGCGACTATATGAACTCGTCGCTCACCGCGCTTTCGACCGCGAAGAAGTTCTTCTCCCAGGCCGATCCCGTCTTCGGTGAGCGCATCGAGAAGTACTACGAGAGGGCCCGCGAGAACGATCTTCTCGCGACCCACACGCTGATCCCACCGCAGGTCAATCGTTCCGTATCCGGTAGCCAGCAGGGTGGTGGCAATCTCTCGGCGAAAGTGGTGGAGGAGCGCGAGGACGGCATCGTCGTCCGCGGTGCCCGCATGCTCGCCACGATCGCGCCGATCGCCGACGAACTCCTGGTGTTCCCCTCGACCGTCCTGCGTGGCACCCCCGAGGACGCCCCGTACTCCTACGCCTTCGCGATCCCGAACGACGCACCCGGCCTGAAGTACTTCTGCCGCGCCGGACTCCACCACGGCCGCTCGCACTTCGACGAGCCGCTCGCTTCACGTTTCGAGGAGATGGACGCGGTCGTGGTCTTCGACGACGTGTTCGTCCCGAACGAGCGGGTCTTCCTGCTGGGGCATCCGGAACTGTGCAACGCGTGGTATTCCGAGACCGGCGCCGGCGCACTGATGACCCATCAGGTCGTCACCCGCACGCTGGCGAAGACCGAGTTCTACCTCGGGCTCGCCAGTGAGATCGCCGCGGCGATCGGCATCGGCGGGTTCCAGCACATCCAGCAGGATCTGTCGGAGCTGATCTCCTACGTCGAAATCGAGAAGGCCGTGCTGCGCGCGGCGGAAGCCGATGGCGCGGTCAGCGAGGACGGAGTCTTCCTGCCGAAGTGGGAAGTCCTCAACGCCGCCCGGAACTGGTACCCCACCAAGGTTTCGCCGCGGCTGACCGAGATCATCCGCAAGTTTTCCGCGTCCGGGCTCATGGCCCTGCCGGGGGAGGCCGACTTCGAGGCGGAAGGCCGCCCCGACATCGACGTCTACCTCCAGTCGGCCACCCTGCCCGCCAAGGACCGTGCGCGGCTGTTCAAGCTGGCGCTCGACGCGTCGGTCTCGAGCTTCGCCGGGCGGGAGTCGCTGTACGAGTACTTCTTCTTCGGCGACCCGGTGCGGATGGCCGGTGCCCAGGTGAACGCGTATCCGCGGGAGGCGTTGCAAGAACGGGTGCGGGAGTTGCTGGCACGGGAGGACTGACAATGTGGTAGGTCAGGCGACTATCTCTCCGCTGTCTCGGGGCCGTGCGCACCACGTCAACTTGGTTCATTCCAGGAAATTGGTCAGACTGCGGCCGTGTTCGAACTTCGCGCGGCGGGCCCGGCCTGTTCCGTCACTGGTGCTGCAGATCCGGCTCGGGATAGTCGCCGTGCTTGCGTTCGAGGGCGGTGGTGACCAGACCCAGCGCGATCATGCCGAGGCCGAGCGCGAGGTGCAGCCAGTCGTCGGCGCCGTTCAGCGGGATGAAGTTGCCGGGACTGTCCTCGGGAATCACCAGGCCGAGGAGCCACAAGAGCAGGTAGACACCGCCACCGATCATCAAGAACGCCCGGGAAGCGGCAGGCTTGCGCGCGGCGAGCACGCCCAGGACTCCGAACAGGAGGTGGACGAGGTTGTGCAGGATCGACACGGCGAACAGGCCGAACAGTCGCGCCTCGGAATGGTGTCCGGCGAATTTCAGTTCGTCGTAGCCGGTCGTGATACCCGGGATGAAGCCGAGCACGCCGACCAGCAGGAAGATCACACCGACGGCGAGCGCGGCCACTTGGGGCGGATGCCGCCTGGTGGGGCTGGGTGTTCGGGTCATGGGGCCCGGCTACCCTGCTCTCTCCCGGCCAAACCTGTTTCGCGCGGCGGGCGATGGGCATTCCTCGGGTGAGGCCACCGCGTCCGGGCAGGACGCTGGGCGCACGGGACGACGCATCGCCGTCGGAGGGGAGACAGGACGCGTGTCGGAGTTGCTCGCGGCGGGCGGCTGGGGTCTGCTGGGCGGGTCGGCCCTGCTGGTCGGCGCGATGATCGGTTTCCTGGTCCGGATCCCGAGCCGGGCCGTGGCCAGCGTGATGGCCTTCGGCAGCGGGGTCCTGATCTCGGCGGTGTCCTTCGAACTGATCGCCGAGGCACACGAAAAGGGCGGTTTCCTGCCGACGGCCCTGGGCGCCCTTGGCGGGTCGCTGATCTACACCCTCGCCAACATCGTGCTCGCCCGGCGAGGCGCGCGCCATCGCAAGCGGTCGGGTGACCTGCAGCCGTCCGAGTCGGAGCAGGCCGGTTCCGGTACGGCGATCGCGCTCGGCGCGTTGCTCGACGGCATCCCCGAGTCGATGGTGATCGGAACCAGCCTGCTCGGCGGGGGCAAGGTGAGTGTGGTGACCGTGGCGGCCGTCTTCATCAGCAATGTCCCGGAAGGACTTTCCAGCGCCTCGGGGATGAAGCGGGCAGGCCGGAGCCCACGCTATGTTTTCACGCTCTGGAGTGGCATCGCCGTGATCAGCGGGGTGGCGGCACTGCTCGGTTACGGTCTCCTCGGTGGCGCGTCCGGCACCATCCTGGCCGTGATCACCGCACTCGCGGGCGGGGCGATTCTCGCCATGATCGCCGACACGATGATTCCCGAGGCCTTCGACGACGCGCACCTGTGGACCGGGCTGATCACGGTCGCCGGCTTCCTCACCGCGTTCGGCCTTTCGCGCCTCGGAGGCTGAACGACGTCCGCTCGCCGATGTGGACCGCCATGGACTCAGCCCGCTGGTTCAGGCCCCGCCCGCCGCGAGCAGCGTCAGCAGCTCGGCGTGCCCCGCCTGGGTGATCAGGCTGGCGGCGTCGAAATAGACCCGCTCGTTGGTGATCCGGTCTTCGTCGAAGAAGAACACCGCGATGATCGGCACCCGGAACGCCTTGCCGGTGGGCGGGCGACCGTAAAACTCGCCGAGGTTGGTGCCGAGCAGGTCGAACTCGACGACGACCGACTCGTCGGCGAAGTGGTAGCGGACGTTTTCGTGCCGCTGGTCGGGAAAGGCCGTGCGGGTCATGCGGTAGTAGTCCATGACCTCTTCGTCGCCATCGAAGATCTGCCCGGTCGCCATGATCTCGTAGCGCGGATGGCCGTTGAAAGTGCCCAGTGTCCGGTCGAACTCCTGGGTCACCTCGGTGTTCATGTGTTCTTCGACGATCTTGAGGCGGCGTTCGCGCAGGTCTTCGCTGATCACTGGTCCTCCGGCTCGTTACTGGTGACGATCCGGACCCTACCGCCCGCGGCTTCGTCGTCGGTTCCGTAGAGGAGGCTGTCGCACGAGCGCGAGAGGCAGGTCATCGCCTCGATCTTGTGGCCGGGGAAGTCGCCGATCTTCGCCGGGGCGGGGGAGAGGGCGATCGAACCGTCGGAGCGGAGCGATCCGGCCGCGTACACGGCGGAGTCGAACGGGCCGTTGTCACCGGGGTCGGAGGCCGACGAGATCAGGATCCGGTCGTCCGCGGTGATTTCGACGTCCGAGGCGTGCCGGACGTCGGTGGCGGGGTACGAGACGCGGAACGGGATCGCCTTCGGTTTCCCGAAGGACAGTGTCGGCACCGAGAACTCCGCGGAGTACAGCGTCGCCGGGCGCGTGTCCTGGCCCCGGTCGGCCCAGACCGCGAACAATCGGCCATTCATCTTTTTCAGCGCGAAACTCTCGTAATTGTCGCCGGGGTCGCCCTTCGGTACCTGAAAGGTGCCGAGTACTTTCAGTCGCCGGCCGTCCAGCTTGAGGTGGAAACCTTCGCCGCCGCTGGCCAGGGCGATGAATTCGCCCGCTTTTCCGGGCACCGCTTCGGCCGCTTCCAGGTCGACCGGAAGTTCGCCAGGCCAGTCGATCGGGTCCACCTTGGACACTCGACCGTCGACGAGCCGGACCCGGGACGCCCGATTCTCACCGGCTTTCTTGTTGTCCCGTAGGACGAGTGCGTCGACGCGGCTGTCGTCCCGGCTCAGGACGGCGATACCGCTGGCGCCCGAAGTCATGCCGGTTCCGATGGATTCCCAGCCGCTGCCCGCCGAAGCCGTGGCGGGCAGGAACAGAGGTGCGGCCAATGCCGGGATAATGGCGAGAGAGGCGAATTTCATGCCGATAAAATAAGCCATCGTGCCGGTGGGAACAAAGGCCGAAATCGATGCATTCCGTTCCGGCGCGGCTCCGGGGATCCGCGCCGGAACGGTGCCGGTTCAGCCGCAGGAAAGGGTGCCGGCGCGGAGCGCGTGGCCGCCTTCGTTCCCGTCGTCGGCCCAGACCACCTGCTTGCTTCCGGAAGCGCAGGCAGTCGCGATGGCGAAGCCTTCGTTGTTGTAGTCCGGCATCCCGCTCGGACGGTCGTACGCGGCGGTCACGGCGAACTTGCCCTGCGTGCCGACGGCGAGGGTTGTCGAGGCACCGCCGCAGTTGTCGTCACAGACAGCCCACAGCTTGCCGGTCGAGGCTTCGTACTCGAGTTCCATGATCGAGTCGAGTCCGCTCGCGAAGCTCGCGACGCGGGTGTACTTCCCGCCCGCCTGGTCGAGCGCGTAGGCGTAGATCATCCCGTTGCTCTCGAGGCCGACGAGGTAGAGGCCGGTGCCGTGGCCGGGGTAGCTTCCCGGGTTGTACGGCGCTTTCGTGCGTTCGTCCACGAACCCCTTCGCGGTGAGGGCACTGTCCGGGACCCATGAGACGGCTTCGAGACCGTCGTTGGCCGAAACCTTCGGAAGATCCGCCGTCAGATTCCATTCCGCCTTGGCGGTGAGCGTCTTGCCGGTGCCGGAGACGTCGTACCGGAGCACCTTGAGCGCGCTCGTCTTGCTGTTGTCGCCGTCGCGTTCGGTGGCCGCGACCACGCCGTCCGGGGTGGCCACGACCGCTTCGGCGTCGGGGTCGCCCGTGCCGTCGCGGTAGCGCAGCGCCTTGCCCGAGGACCAGCCGTTGGCGGTGTCCGGCTGCCATTTCGTGCCGTTGCGCACGAGGCGGTACAGCGTGCCGGGCCCGTTCTTCACCGCCCACAGGACGTCGGGTCCGCCGAAGGACAGACCGCTCATGTTGCCGCCTAGGACGTTCGAGCCGTCGGCGTTCGTGACGGCGGAAGCGCCCGGCCAGGAACTGTTCGCCATGGTGCTCGCGGTGGCGGACGTGGTGGGCAGTACCAGCAGGGTGGCGGCCACGGCGGCCACGGCGGCGGGTCGGATCCGACGGGATGATCGAGGCATTCGCGCTCCTTCGGGGCGGACGAAGTGGGTCGCGGCGTGTTTTCACAAGTTAAGTAAGTTTCCTTACAAACACAAGATATCGCCAAGTTCTCACGAAATGAAGCAACGGTGGGTTTACAAAAGGTGGCTACTTGTCAAACGGGGTGTACATACTTTATGGTTTTGTAAACCCAGTCAATGGAGGAGGGTGCGATGAGCGAGATGACGGGCACGGTCCCGGCGGGCTCGACCGAACGGTGGACCGACCGCAAGCGATACCTGTGGCTGATCGGACTGGTCGTCCCCTCACTCGCCTTCCTCGCTATCGGGCTGCATGTCGCCACCGGCTGGGGCGTGTGGTTCTGGATCGGGCCGATCGTGATCCTGGTCGTCGTGCCGCTGATCGACCTGCTCGCCGGCCTGGACCGTAGCAATCCTCCCGACGACGTGATCGAAAGGCTGGAGCGAGACCGTTACTACCGGTGGATCACCTTCGCGTTCCTGCCCATCCAGTACGCGGGTTTCGTGGCGGCGTTCTGGCTCATCTCCCGCGGCGATCTGTCCGTTGTGGACAAGGTGGGCCTGGCGATCTCGATCGGTTGCATCGGCGGGATCGGCATCAACACCGCGCACGAACTCGGGCACAAGAAGGAAAGCCACGAACGCTGGCTGTCGAAGATCGCGCTGGCGCAGAGCTTCTACGGCCACTTCTACATCGAGCACAACCGCGGCCACCATGTCCGGGTGGCGACACCGGAGGATCCGGCCAGCAGCCGGGTGGGGGAGAGCTTCTACCGGTTCTGGCCGCGCACGGTGTTCGGTGCGCTGAAATCCGCGTGGGGACTGGAGCGCAAGCGGTATGCCCGGCGTGACCGGCATCCGTTCCGGATCGGTAACGACGTGCTCAACGCCTGGCTGATGTCGGCGGTGCTGTGGGCGGCGATGATCGCCTGGCTGGGCGTCGGCATCCTGCCGTACCTGGTGATCCAGGCGGTGATCGGGTTCTCGCTGCTGGAAGTCGTGAACTACATGGAGCACTACGGTATGCGGCGGCAGAAGGTCGGTCCGCCGAACCGGCGACGCTACGAACGGGTGGATCCCAGCCACAGCTGGAATTCCAACAACATCGCCACCAACGTCCTGCTGTATCACCTGCAGCGGCACAGTGACCACCACGCCAACCCGACCCGCCGCTACCAGACGCTGCGCGATTTCGCGGAATCGCCGGTGCTGCCGACGGGATACGCCGGGATGATCGTGCTGGCCCTGTTCCCGCCGCTCTGGCGTCGCGTGATGGACCCGCGGGTGTTCGCGCATTTCGACGGCGACATCTCCCGTGCCAACATCCAGCCGTCGAAACGCGCCAAGATCCTCGCGCGCCACGGAACCCGGGTCACCGCGCCGTCCCGCGTAGCCGCCGACACCTACGGCGACGCGTCCGAGGGTGGGATGTGCCCCGGCTGCGGCTACGTCTACGACGAGAAACTCGGCGACCCGCGTGAGGGTTTCCCCGTCGGAACACCGTGGTCGGCGATCCCGGACTCGTGGTGCTGCCCGGACTGCGGGGTGCGGGAAAAGATCGATTTCGTGGCGCCGGGAAGGGTCGGAGCATGATGAGGATCGAGGCGGACCGCGCGAAATGCGACGGCCTGGGCATGTGCGAGGCGATGGCGCCAGACTTCTTCGAAGTGGGTGACGACGGCACCGTCGTGGTGCTCGACGAGCGGCCCGGCGAGGAGTACCGGCAGGACCTCACGGCAGCCGTCGACGCCTGCCCGGTCCTCGCTCTGAAGTTGCGGGACTGATCATGACCCTGGTCGTCGTGGGAGCGTCGTTGGCCGGGCTGCGCGCGGTGGAGGCCGCGCGCCGGGACGGCTACCGTGGGCGGATCTTGCTGATCGGCGCGGAGGTGCATCCGCCTTACGACCGGCTGCCACTGTCGAAGACGTTCCTCGACGCCGACGGTCCCGGCCGGGCCGAGCCGTTCCACAGTGAGGCGGTGCTGCGCGACGAACTCGGCGTCGACCTGTTGCTCGGCGCGCCCGCGGACGGGCTCGACACAGCCGCGCGGGAAGTCTCGGTGGCGGGCCGGACCGTGTCGTACGACGCGTTGGTGATCGCGACCGGCGCCACGGCGCGACGGTTGCCCGGAAGCGAGGGGATCGCCGGGGTCCACGCGCTGCGGACCGCCGAAGACGCACTGGCCATCCGGGCCGCACTCGATCGCGGGGCACGCACGGTCGTGATCGGGGCGGGGTTCATCGGTTCGGAAGTCGCCGCCGCGGCCCGGAAACGCGGGCTGGCGGCGACGATCTTGGAGGCGCTCGACGTCCCCCTCGTCCGATCCGTCGGAGCCGAGGCCGGCGAGGTGTGCGCTTCACTGCACCGGGAGGCGGGCACGGAACTGCGGTTGTCCACGGCGGTCACCGGCCTGGAGTCGGCCGGTGGCGTGGTGACCGGCGTCCGGCTCTCGACCGGGGAGACGCTGCCCGCGGACCTGGTGGTCACCGGCATCGGTGTCGTCCCGGCCACGGGCTGGCTGGCCGGGAGCGGGGTCCCGCTGCACGAGCGCGACGGCGGCGTGGTCTGCGACGCCACCCTCGCGACCGGGATACCGGGTGTGTACGCCGCCGGGGACGTCGCGCACGCCGAGAACCCGCTGTTCGACGGCGATCTGATGCGACTGGAACACTGGACGAACGCCGCGGAGCAGGGAGCCGCGGCCGCTCGCCACGCGCTCGCCCCGGAGTCGGCGCGGGCCCTGGCGCCGGTGCCGTACTTCTGGTCGGACTGGTACGACCACCGGATCCAGTTCGTCGGCACCCCGCGCGCGGACGAGGTGGTGACCGCCGTTCCGGCTTCCGGTGGCTTCACCGCGCTGTACCGGCGCGGGGACCGGATCGTCGGCGCCCTGACCGTCGACCGGCCGCGCGAGATCATGAAGTACCGCCGACACATCGCCGGACGGGCACCCTGGCCGGAGGCGCTGGCGTTCGCGGCGGGAACGGCGGCCTAGAATGACGATCATGAGCGAGGCACCCTCCGTCTCCGCTACGGGTGGCCCGTACCGGCAGCCGATCGTTGCGGCGGCGATCGAACTGACCGTGCGCTCCGGCTGGTCGTCGGTGACGATGAGCAAACTCGCGGAGATCGTCGGCGTCAGCCGTCAGACCGTCTACAACGAACTCGGTTCGAAGTCCCAGCTGGCCGAAGCGATGATCTCGCACGAGCTCGGCAGGTTCCTCTCGGTCGTCCGGGAGGCTTTCGAACGGCACCCCGACGACCTCGTCGAGGCGATCCACGACGCCGTTCGCGGCGTTCTCGAACTCGCCGACGACAACCTCCTGCTGCGCGCCATCGTCTCCGCGACGCACGGCGCCGACACCGAATTGCTGCCGCTGCTGACGGTCCGTGCGGGCAGCCTGCTGAGCGAAGCGACGGTCATGTTGCGCGGCCGCGTGCGCTCCTACGGCCCGCCGCTGGACGCCGCGCAGCTCGACGTGGCGATCGACGTCGTCGTCCGGACGGTGCTGAGCCACATCATGCAGCCGTCGGACACCCCGGCTCGCACGGCCGACGCTTTGGCGTGGATGGCCTCGCGTGTGCTCGGGACTTCGACGGCCCGCTCACTGCGGCATCCGCCTCGAGAGTGGTAATGACGGTTATTGAGAAGAAAGACGAATGTGAGGGGCAGGGCGGAGGCGTGACGCGCGTGCTCAGAGACGGGACTCGCGTGCCTGGACCCCGCACTCGGGTGTTACGCCTCCAAGCACACGAGATCCGTCTCCAAGCACGCGAGTACGGCGCTACGTCACCCAAGCCACCACCCCGCCCGAACACGCCACGTATGCCTTAACCCTCTATAACCCCCATTACCACTCACGAGGCGGAATATCTCCGAGGAGATCCGTGAGATCACCGACGGTCCGCGCCGTGGGTTCGGTGCCGTCCGCGTCCAGGTCGGTATCGGTGGCAGCAATGGAAAACGTCGATCTTTTGGAGGCCAAACGCGGTGCCTACGTGCTGCCGGTCAAGAAGGCGGTCCGCAGGGCCGAGGGGATCGACGCAGGCGGGCTTGTTCGGGCATGTTCCAGCCGAGGACGCCGGTCACCACACCGTTCCGCCGGTACTCCGCGACGAACCGGCGTGCGGTCGGCTCGCCCTCCACAATGGACACTTCAGCGTCGGTGAAGAGGTTCCGTGCACGTGGATCTGGCCGGTCGTAGGGGAGATGCGGTTCAGCGCCCAGCACCGTGATCTCGTCCGGATGTCCCTTGCGGCGCAACGAGTCCACCGTCGCGAGCCCGGCGGTCAATCAATTGACTTAAATTGGTCGGTATCATTCGCGCTCCGCCACGTCCTCAGCTGGTTGTCGGCGTTTGTCCGTGGTCTGCTTTCGCCAGTTTCGACGGCCACCAGATCTTCCGCCCGACGTCCACCGTCAGAGCCGGTACCAGCAGCGACCGGACCAGCAGGGTGTCCAGCAGAACGCCGAACGCGACGATGAACGCGAGCTGGGCCAGGAAGAGGATCGGCAGGACGGCCAAGGCGGCGAAGGTCGCGGCGAGTACGACGCCCGCGGACGTGATCACGCCGCCGGTGACCCGCAGGCCGCGCAGGGTTCCTTCCCTGGTCCCGATCCTGCCCGCCTCCTCGCGGACCCGGGTCACCAAGAAGATGTTGTAGTCGATCCCCAGCGCGACAAGGAAGACGAAGCCGAACAGCGGGACGACCGGGTCGGCGCCGGGGAAGTCGAAGACGTGGTTGAACACCAGCGCCGAGACGCCCATCGTGGCCGCGAACGACAGCACCACCGTCGCGATCAGCAGCAGCGGCGCGAGCAGCGAGCGCAGCAGCAGGGCGAGCACGAGGAAGATCACGAGCAGGACGATCGGGATGATCACCATCCGGTCGTGTTCGGAAGTCGTCCTGGTGTCGAGCAGGGTCGCTGTCGGGCCGCCGACCTTGGTGCCCTCCACTGGGTGCACGGCCGCGCGGATCCGTTCCACGGTGGCGACGGCCGCGTCGGAGTCCGGAGGATCGGCCAGCACCGCGTCGATCTTCGCGAGCCCGCCGGCTTCACCGCTTTGACGAACGTCCGAGACGCCGGGGACGCGCGCCAGTTCGGTCACGGTCTTGGCTTGTCCGGCAGGGGTGATGAGCACCGTGGGGGAGCCGGAGCCGCCGGGGAAGTAGCGGGAGAGGACCTCCTGCCCCGCCACGGAATCGACCGGGGTGAGGAAGACGTCGGATTGGGCCGTGCCGGAAGCCTTGAGCTGCGGCAGGAACGCGCCGCCCGCCAGGAGGACGACGGTGGTGACGATCCAGATCGTGCGGGGAGCGCGCGCGACCCAGCCGGCGACGCGTCCCCAAAGCTTGCCGGTCTCGTCGCGGGGCGGAGCCACCGTCGGCCGGAAGGGCCAGAAGGCGTTGCGGCCGCACAAGGCCAGGACGGCAGGCAGGAAGGTGATCGTCGTCAGCAGGGCGGCGGCGATGCCGATGGCGGCGACCGGGCCGAGTCCCTTGTTGGAGTTCAAGTCGCTGAACAGCAGGCAGAGGACGCCGAGGATCACGGTTCCGGCGGAGGCCGCGATCGGTTCGATCGTCGAGCGCCACGCGGTGCGCAGGGCGGCGCGGGCGTCGTCGGTCGTCCGGAGTTCTTCGCGATAACGCGAGACCATCAGGAGCGCGTAGTCCGTGGCGGCGCCGAAGACGAGGATGAAGAGGATTCCCTGGCTCTGCCCGTTCAAGGCCAGTACGTCGTTGTCCGCGAGGAGGTACACCGCGAGACTCGCCGTCCCGAGGGCGAACACGGCCGACAGCAGGACGAACAGCGGGAGCAGCGGGCTCCGGTAGACGATGATCAGGATGAGCGCGACCACCGCGCCCGCGACCAGGAGCAGCAGCCCGTCGATCCCGCCGAAAGCCTCCTTGAGGTCGGCGACCTGGGCGGCGGGGCCGGTGACGAGGACCTTCAAGCCGTCGGGAGTGTCGCGAGCCAGTGCCTCCCGCAGTGCCTCGACACCGTCACCGGGATCGCCCTTGGCGTCGAGCAGGACGACGACCTGAGCCCCGGCATCGCTTTGCGGTGCGGGGACGAGCCGAGCGTTCGAGGTCCGGTCGGCGAGGAAGCGCTTGTCGCCGTCGGTCAGGCCGGACGGCCGCTCGGCGACGACGATCGCCGGGATGACGGCGGCGCTCGAGAACCGCTTCTGGAGTTCGCCGACCTCGGTCGCCTCGGCCGAAGCGGGGAGGAAACTGCTGCTGTCGTTTTCCGTGACCTGGCTCAGTTTGCCCGCGTACGGGCCGCCGAAGCCGCCGAAGATCAGCCAGGCGACCGCCACGAGGGCGGGGAGTAGCCAGCGCAGACGTGACCGGGTGCGGGTGGGGCGTTCGACTTCCGAGATCATGAGCGGATGGCTCCCGTGGCAGTACTACTTCGACGAGTGAATAGTTCGACGATCGAAATAGTAGAGTGGTCACCCGGACGGTGCAGCGCGAGGGGAGGTTTCGGACGTGGCTGAAGTCGAAGCTGAAGACAATGAGGAGGTCACGGACGCCCTGCTCGTCCTCTTGCTGCGTCAACTGACCGTCGAGTCCGACCGGTTCGCCGAGATGTTCGGGGAGGCGCACGGCCTGCACCGGACCGACCTGAACGCGCTCGCGGTGATCATGGACGCGGCCAAGATGGGCGCACCGATGAGTCCGAGCCGGTTGGCGGAGGCGCTGCACCTCAGCGCGTCCGCGACGACCGCGGTGCTCGACCGGCTCGAGCGGGCCGGCCATCTCTACCGGGACCGCAGCGCGACGGACCGGCGCAAGGTCGAGCTGCGTATGCACGACCAGGCACGCCAGATCGGGGCCGAGTTCTTCCTGCCGCTGGGTGAGCGTTTTTCCGCGGCATGGCGGGACCTGGGGCGGGACGAGCGCCGGACGGTCGCCCGGTTCCTCCGGAGCAGCATCGCCGCGACGGTGGAGGTCCGCGGGCGCCTGGCCCCCTGAACGGGCCACTCGGGCTGCGCCACCGGCCTCCGCCGGGAAGACTCGGTGGAATGCGATGTGTGGTGCTCGGTGCGACGGGTTATGTCGGCGGGCGGCTGGTGCCCCAACTGCTCGACGCCGGCCATGAAGTCCGCGTGGTGGCGCGCTCTCCGGAGAAGGTCGCCGAAGAGCCGTGGCGGGATCGGGTCGAGGTCGAACGCGGCGACGTCACCGATCCGGCGTCGATCAAGCAGGCGCTCGCCGACGGCGAGGTCGTCTACTATCTCGTGCATTCCCTGTCGCGCAAGGATTTCGTCGAAATCGACCGGGAGGCGGCGCGCACGGTCGCCGAGGCCGCGAAGACGGCGGGCGTGCGACGGCTGGTGTACCTCGGCGGCATCGTGCCGGACGACGACGAGTTGTCGCCGCATCTGGCGTCGCGGGCCGAGGTCGGCCGGGTCCTGCTGGAGTCCGGGGTGCCGGCCATCGTCCTGCAGGCCGCGGTGATCATCGGTTCGGGTTCGGCGAGTTTCGAGATGCTGCGCTACCTGACCGAGCGGCTCCCGGCGATGGTCACCCCGCGCTGGGTGCACAGCCGCATCCAGCCGATCGCCATCCGGGACGTGCTGCACTACCTCGTACACGCCGCGGAACTGCCGTCCGACGTGCAAGGTGCCTTCGACATCGGCGGCCCCGACGTCCTGACCTATTTGGACATGATGCGCCGCTACGCCGTCGTCGCCGGGCTGCCGAGGCGAGCCATCGTACCCGTGCCGGTGCTGACGCCGTGGCTCTCGGCGCAGTGGGTCAACCTGGTGACCCCCGTGCCGAAGTCGATCGCCGCCCCGCTGATCGAATCGCTGGTGCACGAGGTGGTCTGCCACGACCACGCGATCGCCGAGCACATCCCCGACCCGGAAGCGGGCCTGGCCCATTACGAACACGCCGTCGAACTGGCGCTGACCCGGATCCGCAACGCCGACGTACCGACCCGCTGGTCCGACGCGTCGACCGCATCGGCACCTTCGGATCCGCTCCCGAGCGACCCGGACTGGGCGGGCGGGACGGTCTACGAGGACAAGCGCGAACAGAGGACGGACGCCTCGCCGGAAGCCCTGTGGGACGTCATCGAGTCGATCGGTGGCGAGCACGGCTGGTACTCGTTCCCGCTGGCGTGGTCGGTCCGAGGCTGGGCCGACCGGCTCGCCGGCGGCGTCGGGCTGCGGCGCGGCCGCCGGGATCCGCGACGCCTGCACCTCGGCGAGGCACTGGACTGGTGGCGCGTCGAATACCTCGACCGGCCACGGCTGCTGCGGCTCCGCGCGGAAATGAAACTGCCGGGGCGGGCCTGGCTCGAGCTCGGCGTCGAGGCCGACGGGAACGGCGGGGCGATCTACCGGCAGCGCGCGGTGTTCGAACCGCACGGCTTCGCCGGGCACGCGTACTGGAAGGGGATCGCGCCGTTCCACGGTGTCATCTTCGGCGGCATGGTCCGCAACATCACCGGGGCGGCGCAGAAAGCGGCCATGCCGTCGTGAGCGGCGATTCCGTTGTGGCGCTTTGCGGGTCGAGAAGGCGCCTACGCGTCTCGTAAGTTTGTTGCTCGGCGCAGTTGTTTGGCCGCAGGTTGACCTCTATGGGGTGAAATGAGCGGCGGCTGACCGCTACGCTAATCGGGCTAGCACATGTGTTCGATCTTCGGTATCGTTCAGGTCATGGCCAGTTGGCATGCCGCCTCTCGCGCCCTTGACCGCCGAAGCCGCCGCGAAGGGCGCGGTCGGCGGCGCGCAGATCGACGCGATCATCCGCCCCCTCGCCCGCATCTCCTCCACCGTCTCGGAAGGGGATGTGCGGGGTGGGGAGGAGATCCTGGTCGAGCTGGCCCGCCGGACAGCATGCTCGACATGACCCCGGCGAGCGTGCCCTTGATGGCGCCGAGGTCAGCCGAAGACTCGACGCTGGATCTCGCGGCGGTAGTCCTGCAGCGTGTTGTCCAGGTGGACGGCGGTGGCCTGTGCCGCGGCTTCCGGGTCGCCGTCGCGGATCGCCCGGTAGATGGCGGCATGCTCCTCGATTGCTCCCTCCGCGTGGCCGCCGACCGTGCCGTGCAGGCCGATGGTGCTGGACTGGCGTTGAAGGCGGCGGGCCTCGCGCACCGAGGCGACCAGGAAGTCGTTGTGTGACGCGGCGGCGATGCCCAGGTGGAAGTCGTCGTCGCCGCGATCGAACAGCGCGGCCTGATCGGTCAGGTGGCCCTGGTGGCAGGTTTCGGCGGCGGCTTCGATGGCTCGCAGTTCGGCCGGTGTCGCCCGGGTGGCCGCCAGCCGGCTGGCCGCGGTTTCCTGGACCCGGCGGAACTCGAAGAGCATGTAGACGTGGTCGAGGTCGGTGGGCAGGAAGAATCCTCCCCAGCGTGCCGAACCCAGCATGCCGTCGTCGTCCGCGACGTAGAGCCCCCTGCCCTTCTGGGCCCGGATCCGGCCGATGGCCGAGAGGATCTTGACCGCTTCCCGCACCACGGTACGACTCGAGCCCAGCCGGGTGGCCAGGTCGTTCTCGGTGGGCATGCGGTCACCTGGCCGCAGTTTCAGCTCGGCGATGAGGTGCAGGATCCGCTCGGCCACCAGTTCGTAACCGGGCCGGTACCCGCCGGACGAGCCGACATCCTGCTCCCGCGCGGGCGCGCCGGCGCCGGCCGGTAGAGGCTCACTGTCCACCTGCATGCCTCCTACATCGTAGGACCACCAGAAGAGTGTGAGTCATCGTCGGACTCCACCTGACCCTACCTGCGCGGCGTGTGGACGTTGCCCTCGCGACAGGGCCAAACGGACGCGGCAGGTTCCGATGATCGGCGGATTAGTCAGGTTCATCTCTTGACTGACTGCGTTCGGGCGGCTGTTATGTGTGATCTAACCAAGGTACTCCGTCCTGGCGTTCTCATGGACCCCAGTAATGATTCGGTTGTTGCCTGCCTGTGGCGCAAAAATGAGTAAGACACATACTGGAAGTTTGAGCTCGCAGTGCCTCGATCGGTCGGCACCACAACGTAGTGGAGTAGCTCATGACAGCGAAGTTCGACGCGGGCGGCGAAACGACTTCCAGGAAGGGCCGCGGGCGGACGGCGTTGCTGGCCGGTGGTGCCGCCCTGGTCCTGGCCGCGGTCGCAGCCTGCGGCAATGGTGGCGGGCCCGCGGGCGCCCAGAACGAGTTCACGCCGGTGGAACAGACTGGCGGCAAGTTGACGGTGTGGGTGGATTCGACGCGTCTGGCCGCCGCACAGCTTTATCAGAAGCAGAACCCTTCGGTGCCGATGGACATCGTCACCTACGACGGTGGCGCCAACGGCTCGAACTACCTGCAGACGAAGGTGAGTCTGTTCAATCGGACCGGGAGTGGCTGGCCGGACGTGGTCTTCAGTTCGCAGAACAACGAGACCACCTGGGCTGTACAAGCGAAGTTCACCGCGCCGCTGAACAAGGGACTGATCCCGCAGTCGCTTCTCGACGGCTGGGCTCCCCGTGCCAACGACCCGTGCCTGGTCGAGGGCACGCTTTACTGTCTGCGCAACGATCTGTCCCAGACCGTGCTCTGGTACGACGCGTCTTTGATGAAGCAGTGGGGGTACCAAGTCCCCACGACCTGGGAGCAGTACCAGGCACTCGGTGAGCAGGTCGCCGCCGAACACCCCGGCTACCTGGTCGGTTCCGCAGGCGACACGTTCACCCCGGAAATCTATCTGTGGGCGGGAAAATGCGGCGCCAACCAGATCACCGGGCCCAAGGCCGTCACAGTGAACACCAGCAGCCTGGAATGCACCCGGATGGCCTCGCTGCTCGACACGTTGATCAAGAACCGCACGCTGTCCACCAGCAGCGTGTTCAGTTCGGACTTCGGCAAGAACCACGCCGACAAGATCCTGATGATGCCGGGGCCCGCGTGGTACGGAGGCTCGCTGTTCCAGGGTACGTTCAAAGTTCCGCCAGGCCGGACCGCGGTCGCCCCGATGCCGCAATGGTCCGGCGATGGCACCCCTTCGGTCGGCAATGTCGGCGGTGGTACCTGGCTGTTGTCCGCCCGCAGCGCGAATTTGAAGGCGGCCACCGACTTCCTGACCTGGGTGACCACGTCGGATGACTATCAGGGCAAGACCGCCCCCGGCTACCCGGCATACGAGCCCGCGGCGAAAACCTGGCTGGCGAACCAGAACTCCTCCGGGTACTACGCCCAGGACATCGCCCCACCGCTGCAGGCCGCGGCGGGGCAGGTGTGGCCGGGCTGGGGTTACGGGCAGTTCAGCCAGGAGGCGATCTGGGCGGCGACGGTCACCCCGGGGCTGAACGCCGGCAAGACCATCGTGTCGATGCTCCCGGAGTGGCGGAAAGCGATCGCCGACCACGCGCGGTCCGACGGCTACCAAGTCAGCCCATGACCTCGCCGTCGAGCGCCGTAGCGCGCCGGCGTGGCCGCGCCGGTTACGGTTTCGTCGCGCCTTACGTGGTACTGCTGGCCGGGTTCGGGGTCGTGCCGATCGGTTACGCGTTCTACTTCGCCTTCACCGATTCCCAGGGCGACTTCGTCGGGTTGGCGAACTTCACCACCGCCGCGAGCGACTTCCGGTTCGCCTCGGCCGTCGGGCATGTCGCGCTCTACCTGGTCTTCTGGTTGGCCACCCTAGTGGTGTTCGTGGTCGGCCTCGCACTGCTGCTGCACCGCGTGACCTCCCGCGCCCTCGGCAGGTCCTTGCGTTTCCTGTACTACCTTCCCGGCGCACTGTCCGGAGCGGCGAGCGTCCTGGTCTGGCTGTTCCTGCTCGATCCGGCGGTCAGCCCGGTCGGCTTCCTGTTGCGTGCGTTCGGTTTCGACACCTTCGGCCAAGTGGTGGCGCCGGGACACCTGCCGGTCCTGTTCACTCTCATCGCGTTCTGGACCGGCGCCGGCGGGTGGATCGTGGTGCTGTACGGGGCGTTGAACAACATCTCACCGGACCTTGTCGAAGCGGCACGAATCGACGGTGCTGGACCCTGGCAGATCGCGCGGCGCATCCAGCTTCCGTTGCTGCGCAAATGGATCGTCTACATGGTGATCCTGGCGTTCGCCGGTGGGACGCAGTTGTTCGTCGAGCCGCAACTACTGTCTCAAGCGAGTGTCGGAGTCGCCGGTCGTGACTATTCGCTTAACCAGCTTTCCTACGACTTCGCCTTCCAGAACGACAACGTCAACACCGCCGCCGCCATCTCGGTCGAGCTGCTGGTGGCCGGGCTCATCGCCGCGGGTCTGTTCGTCGCGCGATCGAGGTTCTTCGATGCCGACTGACACCCGGCGGTCCACGCTCGGCTCCGGCCCCGTCACCGCGCCGCGACCGGTGATCTCGCGCCGCGCGCGTCCTCGCCGCGACCTGCCGAACCCACTGTCCACAGTGGTCCTTGTGTTCTTCCTGCTCTTCTTCGCGCTCCCGGCACTCTGGCTGGTGCTGGCCGCCACCAAGACCGACGACCAGCTCGTCCACGGCCACCCGCTGTCCCTCGGGTCGTGGCAGGCGCTACGGGCGAACTGGGAAGCGCTGACAGCATTCGGAGACAACGCGATCTTCGGCTGGCTGGGCAATTCCGCGCTGTACTCGTGTCTCGCGCTGGTCATCACGCTGTGCGTGGCGATTCCGGCCGGATACGCGCTCGCGATGACCGAGTTCCTCGGTCGGCACACGCTGCTGGTGGCCACCCTCGTGGTGATGCTCATGCCCAACGCGACCCTGGTGGTACCGCTCTTTCTCGAGCTCAACGCCGTCGGCCTGATCGGCTCGATCTGGTCGATCGTCCTGCCGTACTCGTTCTACCCGTTCGGCGTGTACCTGGCCTACATCTTCTTCACCACCGCGCTGCCGAGGGAACTGCTGGACGCCGCCAGACTCGACGGCTGCTCGGAATTCGGGGTGTTTCGCCGCGTCGCCCTGCCACTGGCCGCTCCGGTCGTCGCACTGGTCGGTTTCTTCAGCTTCGTGACCAACTGGACCAACTACTTCCTTCCCTACGTCCTGTTGCCCGCGAGCGACCGTTTCCCGGTCCAGGTCGGCCTGGGCGAGTTGCTCAACAACGTCCCCCAGTTCAATCCGACCGTCGGCGAACTCGCGGTCCAGCGCCCCCAACTGGCGCTGGCGACCCTGGTGGCCATCATCCCGGTACTCGTCGTCTTCCTTTTCTCCCAACGATTCCTCGTCGCCGGAATGCTGGCCGGCGCGACCAAGGAGTGATCGCCCCACCCGCGGAACGGAGAACGCCCCGGATGCATCCCGTCATCACCGCCTCGGTGCCCCTGCTCGAGCCGCCGAACTGGGCGATCGCGCAACGTGAACTGTTCGACCTGCTCGACCATGCCTGGCGCCGGTTCGAGCACGACTTCACCGGCGCCGACGGGCAGCTGAACTACCAGGCCCGGCTCACCTCACGCGACGGCGTGGACGACTTCTACGAGACCTTCTTCAACTGGCCCCAGCTTTACCTTCTGGGTGGTGCCGATGACCTCCTGCCCGCGTCCGAATGGCATTGGGAGGGGGTCACCCGCCAGCTCACCGGACTGGGCATGCTCCACGGCGAGTACGAGCGCGGCTACGACTGGTTCCATCAAGGCGAAAGCCTGCAGATGTTCTACTTCCTGTGTATGGCCGCGCCCGATCGCTGGGCCGAGCGGGCACTGCGCTTCGCGGAGCTCTACGTCGACCCGGCGCACGGCAACTACGACCCCGAACACCGGATCATCCGCCGGCCGCACAACGGCAGCGATCCGCACCGGGAAGGGTTGTTCGACGGCGAGTCCTATCCTTGGCTGCCTCAAGAAGCCCGCATGTACGGCTTTCCGCTGGACTGGGTGCTGCCTCCGGGCGAGGCCGAACCGCGGCGAGATCGGGACCCGCGCCTCGGCGAGGAAATGCGACGGCGGATGGCAGTGGGCGACACCGCGGTCAACCTGGCGGCCTCGGGGCTCGTCCTCAACGCGTTGCTGCTGTCCGGAGAGCAGCGCTATCGGGACTGGATCGCCGATTACGTCGGGGCGTGGCGGAAGCGGGCCGACGGCAACGGCGGCATCGTCCCCGACAACGTCGGCCCGGATGGCACGGTCGGCGGGTTGCTGGATGGTCGCTGGTATGGCGGACACTACGGCTGGTCCTGGCCACACGGTTGGTACAGCGTCGGGCACGCCGCGATGATCGCGGCGCTGGCGGCGGTCGCGGCGACCGGCGACGAGTCCTTTCTCGACCTGGTGCGGCCCGCCCTCGACGAGGTCATCCAACAGGGCAAGACGATGGCGTTCACCGAGGCGGACTCCAGCCTGAAGTCCAGGTGGATCGTGCAACTCGGCGAGGACGTCCACACACCCACCTTGCTCGTACCGTTCCGGCACGGCGACCGGGGATGGTTCGACTACAACCCGATGCTGATGTCGGTCCCCGCCGCGCTGTGGCATCACTCGGCCGCACCCGCCGACCGGAAGCGCGTCGAGTCGCTGCGTAATGCCAGTGGCCACGACTGGCGCACCGTGCGACCGTTCCGGCTCAAGGAGGAGGCCGGGCACGAAGAGCCCTGGTTCGCCTTCCTCGCCGGGGACAACCCCGACTACCCGGAACGGATCCTGGCCGCCGCGCAGGCGCAGGTGCGGCACCGCCTCGCCCGGATGGAGCGCCACCGAGAACACGACGTGTCCGAGGCCGACATCCACCTGTGGCAGCAGTCGAATCCCGTCGTCACCGAGGCACTGGTACAACTCACCTGGGGTGGTCCGCAGGTGATCTACAACGGTGGTCTGCAGCAGGCTCGGGTGCGTTACTACGACGCCGAAGCCCTGCGGCCCGGCCTGCCGCCCTCGGTGGCGGCACTCGTGTCGAGCATCGACCCGGAGGCGACCACGCTCGACCTGGTCAATCTCGATCCCGGAACCGCGCGTTCCGTTGTCGTGCAGGCGGGGGCGTTCGCCGAGCACTCCATCCGCTGCGTGCGGCACACCGCCTGCGAGGACTCGTCTTGGCTCGGTGACCTCTACGACTACGGACATCGTCAGCCGACGGTGACTTCAGTGTCCACACAGGTCGACGGCCCGTGGCTCGGAGTCGACTTGCCTCCCTCCACCTGTGTCCGCCTGACGCTGCGCCTCGACCTGCGAGACCAGCCTCCGTCCTACCGCACACCCTTCGACGCGTTGCCTTTCACCGGCACCCCGTCGGCACGCGCTCAGACGACTTGACGATCACCGAGTCCATCCTTGACCCAGCGTCACCGTGGTCGTGAGTGGCGAGTCGGGTTGCCACCCGAACCGCCACCCCCAACCCACCCCACCCGACGGGCCTTTGGCCAACACCG
>NZ_JBVISU010000020.1:0-74600 GCF_055575355.1 Amycolatopsis sp. NPDC034160
CACCAAGCCTGACCCCAGGGCATGCCACCTATGCGGTGCGCGTTCCCGCGAAGGCGACGCCCGCTGCCCGTGTCGCGAAAGCCACTTTCAGGACATGTAATGTCCCGAAAGTGGCTTTCGCGACACCTTCGGGACGCCACGGCCCAGTGCTGAAGCCTGACGTCCAACGTCTCACAGGCCCTCCCGAACACGACACCTTTGCCTTACCACTCAATAGCCGTCATTACCACTCACGACCACCTGCACCGGTACGTCATTCTTGACCGATGATCCTGGCCGAAGAACGCGCGGCGGTCTGCGAATTCGCCCGCCTGATGACGACGGACGGACTCGTGGTCGGCACGTCCGGCAACGTCTCCGCGAGACGGGGCCACTTGGTCGCGGTGACCCCGACCGGGGTCGGCTACGCCGGGCTCCGGCCGGAAGACGTGCCGGTGGTCCACCTCGACGGCGAGGTCGCCGACGGCTCGCTCGAACCGACCAGCGAACTCCCGATGCATCTCACCGTGTACCGGGAGGCGGCGGATCCGGACGGCAAGGCGGTCTCCGCCGTGGTGCACACCCACTCCGTGCACGCCACGGCCGTCTCCACCCTCGTCGACGAGGTGCCGCCGATCCACTACATGCTCGCCGCGATCGGCCCGACGGCCCGCGTCGCGTCCTACGCGACATACGGCACCGAAGAGCTCGCCAGGGCCATGCTGGAGGCCTTGGCGGGCCGCAGAGGCTGTCTGCTGGCCAACCACGGCACGATCACCTTCGGCGACAGCCTCGGCTCCGCGTACAGCCGGGCCCAGCAGCTCGAATGGGTCTGCCGGGTTTGGCTGACGGCGCGGGCGGCGGGCACACCGAACCTGCTCCCTCCGGCCGAGATCGAGCACGTCGTGGAGAAACTCCGCGGCTACGGACAGCCTCAGGGGCCCGGCAAAGGGTCGTGAGTGATTTGGGTCGTTCTAACCCTCATTATCACTCACGACCCACGCGGAACCGCACATGAAGACCTCCTGACGGACAGCGTTAGGAAGCCGCCGGTTCCGCTTCGAAGTCCATACCGTCCACGGCGTGCACCGCGTCAAGGAGCTCGACGACCGTCGGATCGTCGACGGCTTCCTTGATGCATTGCCACAGCTGAAGATTCGCCAGCGCCCACCGGGAGTAGGTCTCGGCGGCCTTCGGGTTGTAAAAGTAGTAGCCACTGTCGTGGACGTCCCGCTGCTCGCCGACGATCTTGTGCGCCAATTCGCGCAGGCTCAGCCCGTTCTCCCGCAGATAGCGGTGGGCGAGCACGACGGGTGTCACCGGTAGCGCCTTGAACAGCGTGTCGGCGTCGCTCAACGCCTGCGCCTCCAGCGAGATGTGACGGCCGCGGGTGGCCATTTCGGCCTCGTCGACGATGTCGTCGATCCACCGCGCCACGGTGTCGTCGACGCCGCATTCCCGCAGGATGCCCATCCGGAGATCTCGCCCGGCGGCCGCGGGGGAGTTCCGGAGCACGATGTAGTTCACGTCGTGCACCAGTGCCGCCACCTCGACGACGGTGCGATCGGCACCGTTGTGCTCGGCGAATCCCGCGGCCTTCGCCCGGACGAAACTCACGTGGTGCCAGCCGTGGAACTGCAGTTTGTCCGCATATCTCCAGCACAGTTGCCGGACACGTTGCTCGACGGCGTCGATGGTCTGGGAAGGAATCGTGCTCTTTCGCGCGCGCATACACCTCTCCGATCCCGCTTTCGGGTGGAGTAATGGTATGCGCCTTCGACGGCGGTGTGTAGTTAGATGCGGGCGGCCAGGTCCCCCAATCGGACCTCGACCGGAACGTGACGATGCCCGATTCCCGTCTTCGGGTCATAGGAAAGACTGAACTCGCTTACTGGGCGTGATTTCACCAGAAACGTCATAGTTCCTTCGGAGGCTTCGGGAATCCGATGGAACTCGTCCGCGTACATGACGCCTACCGACCCCGCCTGACACAGCGTGCTACGTCGTAACCGAACCGATGTGATCAATCCGGAAAGTTGATCTCGCAGGGTCGAGTAGCGCTCGTGGACATAGTTACCGCGGAGGAGCGTGGTGCAGAAGTGATATCTGTGGTTGTGCACGGAGTCGGCGTAACCTTCGCGCCAGTCCTCCGGTGCCTTGTACTCGTGAAGCCAGATCGAAAAGGGATCCGTCGGGGAGTCGAGCAGGCACCAGGCGAAATGGGTGGTCGTTTCGCGGGATCGACCGAGAACCGCGCTCGCCTCGTCCGGGCTCAGCGAATCCAGATGCCGCCGGAGATCGGTGCGCAGATCCGGTCTCGAGGTCCAGTCCCGGAAGATCTCGTCGACGACTTGCCAATGCTGCGCCAGCGGAAGATCCGTGGTGCGGAGCAACGCGGCCAGCTGGGTGAGGGGGGACAAACGAGTGAGCAACTTCAGCTCCTCAGTTCTAGTGCTTTTCGGCGCCGAGAGGTCAGGGGTTCAGCTCGGCGAGTGTGGTGAACTCCTTCCGGAAGGCGTGGAATTTCGCTTCCAGGTCCAGGAAGTTCTCTTCGGACAGGGGAGAGCCGGTGATCTTTTCGTACAGGGCCAGGAAATCCGCCCTCGTCGTCGAGGTGGAGATGCGGAAGTGCCGCCCGAACCGGGATTGGGACACCCGCAGGAATTCCGAGCGTTCCTTGTTGTACAGGAAGGAGCCTTCGCTGAACCGCAACGTTCGCGGATACAGCGTGGTCGCGCCGCGGATGTCGCTGTACAAGGTCACCCAAACGCTTTCGTCGAAGACTTCGAGCCGGTCCAGTGGCGGATCGGCGACGACGGTGATGTCCACCAGCGAACACCGGCTGCGGGCCAGGAACAGTCCGACCAGGCCGATGCTGATCTCGTCGTCGAGCCGCTTCTGGATCGTCTCGTAGTCCATGCCCGCTTCCTCGCTGCGCAGGAGATACCGCGCCCTGCCGCTGATGGCGCCCTCGTCGCGCGGGTCGGCGATGACCACGCGAAGCTCCCTTTCGGTGCGGGACAACAGCAACCGGGCCGCGGCATGCCTGCCGGAAAATCCGCGGAAGAAGTAGTGCCGGGTCACGGCGAGGTCTTCGGTCATGACCCGGTTGAACAACGGATCCGGGTCGGTGGTCGCCTCGAAGACGTGGGTGGGGAAGAATTCCTTGTTGAGCGAACGGTATTCGGCGCTGAGTGCTTCCAGCGCGCGGCGGCTCTCCTCGATCACCGGGGTCACCATCGCGCGTTGGGACGCGGTGGCGGTGATCAGGGTCTGGCCGAAGCCGACCACCGCGGAGATCAGCGTGCCGGTGCCCAGTGAAGTGAGCAGCGTTCTGCCGGCGCCGGGATCCATCATGCTGGAGATCCACAGGCTGAGGCCCGCGACGACGACCAGTACGGTGAGCAGCAGACTTGTCCTGGTCCAGAAGATCTCTTGCAGTGGGGTACGGCGGAGCCGGTCGGCTTCCGCGGGCACGGGGGTCACCTCCTTGATCCGCACTCGAACGGACGAACGCATTGCGTGTCGGTTTGAGTGCGGGGAGTTACTCTACGCGCCTCGTGACAATGTCGAAATAAGAAATTCGGGGGAAAGATCCCAACAGCGAGGGTGACGCTCGGCGATACCGCTTTCGCATCGGAGGTTTCGCCGGATCACGGAAAAACCACTCACGGAGCGTGCGGAAGGATTCCTTCGTGCCACGCGGGACCGGGCGTCGCCGACGAGAGTGTTTCGACAACGGCCGAAGACGGTGCGGCGTACACCGTCGGGAAGTCGATCTCTCCTCGGGCGGGGTCGAGCGTCCACGCGAGTCGCTCATCCTCCAGGCAAAAATGGGCGTCCGCACCATTTTTGTTGCCCCTCGGGTCGAGCCGGATCCACCGGTCCAGACCAGCGAGGTACACGCCGTTGAGGCCGTGCAGGACGCCGATGCGCTGATAACAGAACCCGGCCGGGATGCCTTGGCTGCGAAGCAAAGCGGCCAGCAGATGGGACTTCGCATAGCAGAGGCCCACCCGCTCGCGCAGAACCGCGGAGGCCATAAGAGTGACGCGCGAATCGGCGGCATCCACCGTATGGGCGATGTCGTCGCGCACGAAGTGAAACATCGAACGAATCACGTCGACCTCGGTGCCGCCGGTCGGTGCCAGCCGGTCAGCCGTTTCGCGGATCAGTGGATGCCCGTGATCGACGACCGCGTCGGCGACGAGATAATCTTCGAGCCGCTCGGATTCGATCTTCAACGCGATTTTCATGCGACCCCGTTCAGTACTGTGTCGACGGCTTCTTCGAGAAATTTCGGACCGGCTTCGCCGCCACGCAGCAGTAGCCGGAACCAGATCGCCCCCGCGAGCAGATCCATCACCACGACCGGATCGACCCCGGGGCGCAGTTCGCCTCTGGCGGCGGCGCGTTCGAAGATCGGCTCTTCGCGCGCCATCCGGTCAGCGAAGAAGCTTCGTGCCACCTCGCCGAGTTCCGGGCGGCGGGGGCCCGCGGTCAATGTCGCCGTGACGACCGGCGCGGTGTGCTCCGACGTCAGCAACCGGTGAATTTGCGTTGCCACGGCGAGGAGATCGCCGCGGAGACTGCCGGTGTCGGGGATGTCGACGGCGAACAGTCCCGAATCGCGCAGGGCGGCGGCCAGAAGCGCGTCCTTCGACGGCCACCACCGGTACAGCGTCGTCTTGTTGACGCCGGACCGGGCGGCGACGGCCTCGATGGCGAGCTTGTCGTAGCCATGCTCGGCCAGCAGTTCGAGGGTGGCGGCGAAGATCGCCTCGGCCTTACGGGGACCGTTCTGGACGCTCACTCCCGAAGAATACAACGCACCGTTGCGTTGCACTGTGAGCACGGGTACTTTGCAACGCAACGGTGCGTTGCATACTGGAGGTAATCCATGGTCCCCGTCCTGTTCGTCCACGGCATCCGGCTCAGCCGCGCCGCCTGGACCGAGCAACTCGAACTGCTCGGACATCCCGCGAAAGCGGTCGATCTGCCTGGCCATGGCCTCCGTCGCGGCGAGCGGTTCACTTTGGCCGCGGCGGCGGACGCCGTCGTCGAAGCCATCGACGAACCCGCCCTGGTCGTCGGGCACTCCCTCGGTGGCTACGTCGCGATCGCCGCGGCGGCACGGCATCCGGAACGCGTCGCGGGCCTTGTCGTCGCGGACTCGACCTACCTGCCCGGCCGGACACTGGAGACACCTTTCCGCGTCGCGCACCGCTTGCTCATGCGGTTACCGGACCGGGGTGAACGGCTGAGCCGGTGGCAGTTCCGGAGCGTCTTGCCGCCGAAACTCGCCGAGGCCGTGATCACCGGCGGCATCGCGACCGAGGTGATCCCGGATGTCGCCGAGGCTCTCGCCGACTTCGACGTTCTCTCGGAACTAAGGACATACCCGGGGCCGACGTGGCTCATCAACGGCTCCCGCGACCACTTCCGCCGCCACGAACGCCGGTTCCTCGACGTCTGCGCCGACGGCAGGCTGGTCAACGTCCCCAAAGCGGGGCACTACCTGCCGATGGTGCGCGGCAAGGAATTCGCTCAGCTCGTACTCGACGCGGCCCACGGCCTGCCGATTTCCGGTACCGGTAAATCGGGGGCGTCCGGCGGCGCTTCCGGCTAAGGTGATCGGTATGTGTTCCGTCATCCACACTTGGCAGGCCATTCGCATCCGGCCGGCGCGCTGACCCGATGCCGCCTCTCGTCGGCTTCGAGGTCCACGTCCACCGTTCGCCAAGGGATGACAAGGATCTTCATCATGCGCGCAGATTCGCGCCCCGTTTTCGTTTTCGTTCACGGCGGTTCCAGTAACGCACGGGCCTGGGGCCCGTTGCAGAACGAGCTGGCTCTGCTGGGGTACCGCTCACACGCCGTCGACCTGCCCGGCCACGGCGACCTCGCGGACAGCCCGGCCGCCTACTACCGGCAACCTCAGGACCTCACGGCGCTGGCGGCCGCTCCCTCCCCGCTGCGCGGAGTCACGTTGCAGGACAACGTGAAGCACGTGGTGGACACCCTGCGACGGCTCGCCGACGGGGGACCGATGGTCCTGGTCGGCAACAGTCTCGGAGGGTTGACGATCAGCGCCGTCGCCAATGCCGCGCCGGAACTGCTCGACCGGGTCGTCTACCTCTCCGCGCTCTGTCTCAGCGACCCGGCCATGCTCACCGAACCGTGGGATGTGGTCGACGACAATCTGCTGGACGCCCTCGCGGCGCGGATCACCGTGCCGGACGTGGACGAACCCGGCGTGGCCCGGCTGAACTGGCGTAGTGCCCACGGTGACCCGGCCTTGTTCGCCGAGCTGAAGGCCGCCATCATGGCTGACTCCACCGATCACCAGTTCCGGCTGTTGCTGGACTCACTGGATCCGGACGAGAACTACGCGGTGCTCGAACCGGGTGCGCTGATTCAGGCGGACGGATGGGGACGTGTCTCCCATACCTACGTCCGGCTCACTGAGGATTTCAGCATCACTCCGGCGGTCCAGGACTACATGATCCGCAAGGCCGACGAGTTGACTCCGCACAACCCGTTCGAGGTGCACACCCTGGCCTCGTCGCACGTGGGCTACTTCAGCCGGCCGCGGGTCTTCGCCGACCTGCTGACCGGTCTCGTCTGAGACAGCGCCCCGTCGCCGGTTTCGGCGGCGGGGCGCTCCCCGGGTACTCAGGCCCGCAGCCTGTCGATCTCCGCGGTCAGCTCGGACCGCAGAGAGTCGTGCTGAGGCCCGAGTGGCACGGCCCAGTTCTCCATCGGATACAGCCAGACCGGACGCCCGACCACGTCCGCCGGTTCCCAGTCGTAGCGCGGCCAGACATGCGCGTGCAGGAACGGGTCGGTGTTGCCGAGGATCTCCAGGTTCACCCTGCGAAAGGCCGGATCCCTTCGCGCGCAGACGTTTTCGACCGCTTCGCCGAGCGACTCCATGTCCGCCAAGAACTCCAGCCGCCGTGCCCGCGGCAGATCGGTCAAGCGGCCGACGCCGGGTGTGTCGGTCAGCAGGACGCAGTAACCCGGCAGGAACTGCGTGTCGCCGATCACCGCGAAGCCCGTGTCCAGCCGTCGCAGCACGGTGGGATTTTCACCGCGTAGCGCCGAACCGATCCGGTCCCGCTTCCAGCCGTCGGTCATGCGGCCAAGCTAGCCGACCGGGAACATCGAACCGCCGGTCGAGGTGAACTGGGTGGTCAGCCGGACCGGCTCCTGATGCGGAGCCAGGACGATCGAGGCGTACGGCGTCGCTGACGCCCCGGACCCGTAGTTGGTGTGCAGATGCGCGCTGACGTGCACGTTCCGGTCGGCGGGGACCTCGAACGTGATCGAACCCCACGAGACCACGTATTGCCTGCCGTCGATGCTCACGAAAGGCACGTAAATCCTTCCCAGGGAACCGAAGGGAGGTACCTCGATGGTGAGCAGGCGGCGGGGACCGTCGTGGTTGTCGACGTACGGGATCACGCCCGGCATCTTGGCCAGATTGGTCGGTTCGGTCATGCGCGGGCTCCCTCAGAACTGGTAGTACAGGAACGGGCTGAACGTGCCGGTCGCGATCAGGATGGCCGCGTACACCAGTCCCACCGTCATCACCCCGATCCGCAGCGCGGTGGCCGGGCGGCTTCGTGAGGACTCCAGCAGCGGCCCGGTCACCGGATGCGCGGGCAGGAACACGATCGCGAGCGCGCACAGCAGGATGATCAGCCGCTGGTTGGTCACCGCGCCCTCGACGACGTCGGTGAGGCCGGTGAAGTCCGGCAGCACCATGTGCCCGATCATGCCGAGCGCGTGCGGCAGGTCCTTGGCGCGGAAGAACACCCAGCCGAAGACGACGAGCACGAGGGTCAGCGCGCGGCGCCCGATGCGGGCGGCCTGGGTCTTCGGGGTGATGTCGTAGCCGAAAGCGCGTTCCACGATCAGCAGCGCGCCGTGGTAAATGCCCCAGATCAGGAACGTCCACTCCGCGCCGTGCCAGAACCCGGTCAGCACGAACACGATGCACAAGTTCCGGTACGTATGCCCGGCGCCGGTGCGGTTGCCGCCCAGCGGGATGTAGACGTAGTCGCGGAACCAGCGCGACAGCGACATGTGCCAGCGTCGCCAGAACTCGGTGATGGTCACCGACGAGTACGGCCGCGCGAAGTTCTCCGGGAGCCGGAAGCCGAGCATGCGGCCGAGTCCGATCGCCATGTCGGAGTAGCCGGAGAAGTCGAAGAACAACTGAAGGGTGTAGCCGATCGCGCCGAGCCAGGCGATCGCGAAGGTCATCTGATCCGGTGGCGTGGTGAAACACGCGTCCACCATCGGGCTGAGCGAGTCGGCGATGATCGTCTTCTTGCACAATCCGAGCGCGAAACGCGGGAAACCGGCGGCGATGTCGTCGAGGCGGTGGGACCGCTGTTGCGGCAGCTGGTCGGCGATCTCGCGGTACCGCACGATCGGCCCGGCGACCAGCTGCGGGAACATCGCGATGTACGCGGCGAACGACACCGGATCGCGCAGCGCCCGGCGTTCACCGCGGTAGATGTCCACAACGTACGAGATGTGGTGGAAGGTGTAGAACGAGATGCCGATCGGGATGACCAGGTCGGCCACCGGGAAGCCGCCGCCGAACCACTGCGTCACGGCCGCGATCTGCTCCGTCGCGAACCCCGCGTACTTCCAGATCAGCAGCATGCCGACGTTGAGGCCGATGACGCCGAGCAGCAGCCGCTTACGCCGTTTGTTCTGCAGATCCCAGGCGTTCGGCTCCAGCGCGGGCCCGGCCAGGAAGTTGACCACCATGCAGCCGATCAGCACCAGCGTGTACGGCCCGGCGCCGGTGGCGTAGAAGATCAGGCTGCCGACCGCGACGATGCCGTTCCGCCAGCCGCGCGGGCACACCAGGACGGCGAGCAGCACCGCCGGCATGAAGTACCACAGGAACAGCGGCGAAATGAACGACATCGGTGCGGGGTCCCCCAGGGCGGTTACGCGTTATCCGCTGGTGACCTTAGCCTGCGCGCCCCGCACCTTGTCGACGAAGTGCGCGGTCAGACACGTCCCGCGAGACGACGACGGCGCGCCACCTCGGCGAGGAGCACGCCTGCCGCGACGGACGCGTTGAGCGACTCGACACCGGCCGCCATCGGGATCGACACGGTCGCGTCGCAGGTCTCGCGCACCAGCCGGGAAAGGCCGCGGCCCTCCGAGCCGAGCACGATGACCAGCGGGTCCGCCGCGACGTCGAGTGCGTCGATGTCGACCGAGCCGTCCGCGTCGAGGCCGACGACCATCAGGCCGTCTTCCTTCCACGCCTTGAGCTGGCGGGTGAGGTTGGTCGCGACGGCGATCGGCAGCTTGGCGGCGGTGCCGGCGCTGGTCCGCCACGCCACCGCGGTCATCCCCGCGCTCCGCCGCTCCGGCAGGAGGACGCCGTGCGCGCCGAACGCGGCGGCCGAGCGGATCACCGCGCCGAGGTTGCGTGGATCGGTGACGCCGTCGAGCGCGACGAACAGCGGCGTGTTGCCGGAGTCCTTCGCCGCCGTCATCAGGTCGCCGGGGTGCGCGTACTCGAACGGCGGGACCTGCAGGCCGAGGCCCTGGTGCATGGCCCGGTTGGTCTTGCGGTCGAGTTCCTCGCGCGGGATCTCGAGGATCGAGATGCCCTTGTCACCGGCGAGCCGGACGGCCTCGTTGACGCGGTCGTCGATCTCGATGTTCACCGCGACGTACAGCGCGGTGGTCGGCACGTCGGCGCGCAGGGCTTCGACCACCGGGTTGCGCCCGGCGATCAATTCCGGCTTGTCCGCCTTCTTCTGGCGCGCCTGTTCCTTGCGGTCCCGCGCGTTCGACATGCGGTACGCCTTGTGCCCTGGCCGGTCCTCGGCCTTGGGGGTCGGGCCCTTGCCTTCGAGGCCCTTCCGGCGCTGGCCGCCGGAACCGACGACCTGACCCTTCTTCGTGCCGGGCTTGCGAATAGCGCCCTGGCGCCGGGAGTTGCCTGCCATCAGTGAGAATCCTTGAGCTAGAAACCGAGTAAGTGTCAGACGTCCTTGACAGTCCACTGTGGACCGTTCGGGGTGTCTTCCACCACGATGCCCGCCTGCTGGAGGCGGTCACGCGCGGCGTCCGCACGGACGAAGTCCTTCTCGGCGCGGGCCTGCTGCCGTTCGGCGAGCAGGCTTTCCACGAGTTCGGACAGCGCCTGCCGGGTGGGCGTTTCGTTTCCGCCCGCCTCGGACCAGCGCGCGGAGAGCGGGTCGAGGCCGAGCACGTCGACCATCGCGCGCACGGAGGCGGCGATTTCGAGTGCCTTGGAATTGTCGGCCGCGTCGAGTGCCGCGTTACCGTCGCGGACCGTGTTGTGCAGCACTGCGAACGCGTGCGGGGTGGCGAGATCGTCGTCGAGCGCGGCGGCGAAGTCCGCCGGGACCTCGCCGAGGCCGACCGCGCCGGCGCTACCGGCGGTGCGCCGAAGGAACTGCTCGATCCTCCGGTAGCCCTGCGCGGCTTCGGCGAGTGCTCCGTCGGAGTACTCGATCGTCGACCGGTAATGCGGCTGGACCAGGTAGTACCGCAGTTCGGGCGCCCGGTAGTTCTTGAGCATCTCCGGGATCGAGACCGTGTTGCCCAGCGACTTCGACATCTTCTCGCCGGACAAGGTCACCCAGGCGTTGTGCAGCCAGAACCGCGCGAACGGGTCACCCGCCGCGTTCGACTGGGCGCGCTCGTTCTCGTGGTGCGGGAAGACCAGGTCGACGCCGCCGCCGTGGATGTCGAACTCGGCACCGAGGTACGCCGTCGCCATCGCCGAGCACTCGAGGTGCCAGCCGGGGCGGCCTTCACCCCACGGTGTCGGCCACGACGGCTCACCCGGCTTCGCGCTCTTCCACAGCGTGAAGTCGCGCGGGTCGCGCTTGCCCTCGCCGAGGCTCTCGCCCTGCTGGACCTCGTCGAGCTTCTGCCCGGACAGGTCGCCGTAGCCGTCGAACGCCTTGACCGAGAAGTACACGTCGCCGCCCGAGGCGTACGCGTGCCCGCCGTCGATCAGCCGCTGCATCAACTCGATCATCTGCGTGACATGCCCTGTCGCCCGTGGGGCGATCGAAGGCGGCAGGCAACCGAGCGACTCGTACGCCGACTCGAAGGCGCGCTCGTGCGTGGCCGCCCACTCCCACCACGGGCGGCCGGCGTCGGCGGCCTTGGTGAGGATCTTGTCGTCGATGTCGGTGACGTTGCGGACCATCAGCACGTCTAGTCCACTGTGGACGAGCCAGCGGCGCAAGACGTCGTAGTTCAGGGCACCGCGGACGTGGCCGATATGGGGTACGCCCTGCACGGTGGCACCACACACGTACATGGACGCCGTTCCGCTACGGGCGGGATGGAATTCCCGCACGCTCCGGGTCGCGGTGTCATAGAGGTGTAGTGCCACCCTAAAAGGGTACGGGGTCCGCGTGAGCGGCGTCGCAGTGACCGTATTACAGCACGTTATGGGCACGCAGGGCGCTGAGGAGAGCGTCCGGCCGCTCGGTCGTCGGCAGCGGCTCTACCAGCGCGAACGCGCAGCCGATCTCGCGTGCGGCGCCGTCGGCCTCGTCGCTGTCGCCGATCATGAGCGTCTCCGCCGGGTCGACGCCGAGCCGCTCGACGGCCGTCCGGAAGATCTCCGGCTCCGGCTTCACCGCCCCGACCTCGAACGACAGGATGAACTCGTCGACGAAGGCGTCCCAGCCCCGGCGGCTGAACGCGGGGCGGATGTCGAAGGCGATGTTGCTCAGCACCCCGAGCTTCACGCCCTTGCCGGAGACGCCCTTGAGGACGGCCTCGGTGTCCGGGTACGGCGTCCACTGGCTGGGATCGATCAGCCGCGTGTAGAGCGCGACGGCCTGGTCGGCGTGCGGGACGCCGGACCGCTTGAGGACCTCGAGATACACCTTGCGGTGCAGCACCGGGTCACGATCGCGGTGGTTCCAGGCGTGCAGGTGTTCCTCGTCGAGGTCGACGACCTGACCGACCGGCGCGGTCATCCGGCGCATCAATTCGGTCTGGGCCTCGACGTCGAGGCGTTCACCCTCGTGATCGGTGAGGTCGGCGAGCCAGGTCTCGTCCTGCTCGAGCCGGAAGATCGTGCCGGAGAAGTCGAACAACACAGCGCGAAAGGTCACGAGCCCCACACTAGCCACGATCGTGGGACCTGCGCCTCTCTCTGCCGGTGAGATGAACGGGACTTTCATCTCAAATTTCGTAATGAAAGTCCCGTTCATCTCACGCCGCGAAGGGGTCAGGCGGCGTTGCCGGTGATCTTGGTGGGCGTGATCCGGACCAGCACGCGGACGACGTCCGCCGGCTCCTCGGGGTAGTCCTTGCCGAGGTACTTGTGCGAGAGCTCGTTGATCAGCTCGCGCCCGCCCTCGTCGGTCATCTCCACGGTGCCGCGGATCTCGACGTAGTCGTACGGGTTCTCCTGGTCGAACACCGACACGGACACCCGCGGGTCCCTGGCCATGTTCCGCTCCTTGAGACGGCCGCGGACGGTCGCGAAGACCACCGTGTCGCCGTCCCGCTTCGCCCACAGCACGGACGTCTGCGCGGAGCCGTCGGCGTTGATGGTGGCGAGGACGGGGAAGTTGTTGCCGTCGAGGAGTTTCTTGGTCGCGTCGTTGAAAGTCACACCCATGGCGAGAGCCTAGGCCGTATCCCGCAACTCGTGTTCGCGGTCTCCGCGCCCAGGCGGCCCCTGGCGGCACGGAGACCATCGAACAGACTCACAGGACACGGCCTGTCAACGAACGTTCCCGGCGATCCTGTCCACCCGCAGGCGGACGATCACCCGCTCGACCTCCGGGCCCTCCGGCGGCGGGTCCTGGCCGAGGTACTTGTGGCTCAACGCCTTCGAGAGTTCTTTGCCGGGATCGGGGGTGATCGTGACCGTGCCCCGCAGCTGCGTGTGCCGGTACGGGTTCCCGGCGTCGGTGATGGACACGCTCGCGCGCGGATCGCGCCGCAGGTTCCGCACCTTCAGCCGGTCTTCGGTGGCACTGAAGACCAGATCGCCGTCGTCGAGACCCACCCAGACGACCGAGGTCTGCGGGCCGCCGTCGGCGTCCAGCGTGGCCACGGTCGCGAAGTTCTTGCCGTTCACCAGTTCGCGGACCGGTTCGGGAAGTGTGACTGCCATGCCAGGGGAAAACCGGCCTCCGGCAAGCCCTATTCCTGCGAGGGCAGCAGCAACGCCGTCGCGAACGCGGCGATGCCTTCCCCGCGTCCGGTCAGGCCGAGTCCGTCGGTCGTCGTCCCGGAGACACTCACCGGTCCGCCGACGGCCTCGCTCAGCACCTTCTGCGCCTCTTCTCGGCGCTTCCCGACGCGCGGCGCGTTGCCCACGATCTGGACGGTCGCGTTGCCGACGGTCCAGCCGCCCGCCTCGACCAGGCGTCGCGCCTCGGCGAGGAACTCGACGCCGTGCTTGCCCGCCCACCGCGGGTCGCCGGTGCCGAAGACCGCTCCGAGGTCACCGAGTCCGGCCGCGGACAGCAGCGCGTCGCACAGCGCGTGCGCCGCGACGTCGCCGTCGGAATGCCCGGCGCAGCCGTCGACGCCGGGCCAGAGAAGACCGGCGATCCAGCATTCGCGGCCTGCCTCGATGGGATGGACGTCGACGCCGTTCCCGATCCTCACAGCACTCCTCTTTTTCGCCTGTTTGCGCGCGACCGCGATCGCGTCGCCAGGGCGCACGTTAGTGACTTACCTCGGGAACGGGGAGAGGCGCCCTGCCGCCGCGATGGCGGGGCCTCACGGCCGCCCCGCGCGCTCTTCGGCCCACGCGGGTGCCGCGGCGCGAGCCGATCACAGGGTTTCTTCTTGGTCCCCGGCGGAAGCGATCGCCTCGGCCAGTTTCAGTTCGAACGAGTTGGTGACCCGCATCGCGTCGGGATGCCCGGCGACGGTGTGCGCGCCGTCGAGGGACGGTTTGTCGACATAAGAGAGAAAAGTCTCACGAGTGAAGCCGAGCGGGGTTTGCGCCGTGCGCAGATATGCGCGGTCCTCGGTGCCTGTGATGACCTTTGTCGCGTCGGTCACCTTCACGGTGTCAGCCATCGGTAGTACGGGAACCACCGAAGGCGCACCCGCACGGACCGCGTCCGCGACGGCACGGACCGTGTCGGCGGGCGTGAAAGCCCGCAAAGCGTCGTGCAAGAGAAAGACGGGATTTCCGGCGATGTCTTTTTCGACGGAGTCGAAAACATGGTGGAGTGACGAGCCGGGTACTATCCGGCAACGCTCCGGGAAGTCGATCAGAGCGGCCGAAAACAACTGAGCACACCGCTCGGGGGCCGCCACGACCACCAGATCGAGATCCGGCAGCGCGAGCAGCCCCCGCACGGTGTGCGTGAGTAGCGCTTCACCATTGACCGGCGCGAGAGCGAGCTCCGCGTCGGAGGCATGGTGATAAACGGCAGTGACGAACACGATCGTGCTCATAGGGACGGTGCTCATATGTGCGCGATCGTAGAGGTATCCCCCGCAGCCTCACCTGGCGCGGGACACCCGCAGGTTCAGACTGCCGCGGTTTCCAGAACTTCGTCGAGGAGGACTTCAGCCTTGTCCTCGTCGGTGCCCTCCGCGAGCGCGAGCTCGCTGACCAGAATTTGCCGCGCCTTCGCCAGCATGCGCTTCTCGCCGGCTGAAAGTCCGCGGTCCTTCTCTCGCCGCCAGAGGTCGCGCACCACTTCGGCCACCTTGTTCACATCGCCGGAGGCGAGCTTCTCGAGGTTGGCCTTGTACCGACGAGACCAGTTAGTGGGCTCTTCGGTGTGCGGAGCACGCAGAACGTCGAAAACCTTGTCCAGTCCTTCTTGCCCGACGACATCGCGAACGCCGACGATCTCGGCGTTGTCAGCGGGCACGCGAACCGTAAGATCCCCTTGCGCGACTTTGAGGACGAGGTACTTCTTCTCCTCGCCCTTGATCACGCGGGTTTCGATGGCTTCGATGAGTGCGGCACCGTGGTGCGGGTAGACGACGGTCTCTCCGACCTTGAAAACCATGTGTCCTCTGCCCCTTTCGCTGAATTCATCTTAGCACGTGCCGACGAAGCCCACCTAGTGGCCTGCGATCGTCGTCGCAGGTCAGCGGCCTGACGGTGGTCCGCCCGGGGGTTGACAAACTCAATTCGCCCATGCTCATGCAGGTGAGAAGCGAACGATTTCCAAATCCTTTGTGGACGGTTGATCTTGGGCACGTCACCGCATTGGTGGCGTGTCAACACGCACCGGGTTCTCCGCCCGCGAAGCCGCCCGGCTAGTCTTCGCGGTGAAGAGGCCGTGAGATGGAAGGACTCCGACGTGAGGCTGCAGAATCGTCGCGTGTTCGGCGCAGGTGTGCTGGCGCTCGGTGCCGCGCTCGTGCTCGCCGGCTGCGGTGCTGGTCAGATCACCCAGACCGACTCGCAGCAGCCCGCGGTCAACGGGACGTACGCGCAGGCGAAGGACCTGGTGCTGCGGAACGCCGCGCTTCAGTTCCCGGAAGAAGGCCAGGCGTACCCGGCCGGAGCCGCCGTGCCGCTGACGCTGACCATCGTGAACCAGGGCAAGCAGGACGACGAGCTCGTCTCGGTCACCTCCGACGTCGCCACCGGTGACGCCAAGATCTCGGGGGCCAAGGCCATCGTCTCGAGCCACGCGCTCGTGATCGGCCCGTCCGACGCGGTCGAGTCGACCAAGGAGGTCGCTCCGACGAGTGCCCCCTCCGCGCCGCCGTCCTCGGGAGCCCCGTCTTCCTCAGGAGCCCCGTCCTCCTCTGGCGCCCCGTCGTCGAGCGTCGCCGGGACGGTCACGCCGTCGGCCGGCCCGGAGCCGTCCAACACCCCGGACCAGGTGGGCAAGGCCACGGTCGTGCTGCAGGGCCTGAAGCAGCCGGTGTGGGCGGGCCAGACCATCAAGGTCACCTTCGTCTTCAAGAACTCCGGTTCCGTCACCGTGGACCTGCCGGTCGCGGCTCCGTCGCACCCGGGCAGCCGGGCACCCGCGCCGGAAAAGCCCAAGGCCGAGGGCGGCGGGCACTAAGTCTTTCGTAAGTACGTGAAGGCCCCCTTCATTGCGCTAGGCGCAATGAAGGGGGCCTTCACGTACTTACGTCGGTCCCAGGGGCGCGGCAAAGTCGGGATAGCGCGATGCTGGCCACCGACCGGGCTCTTTCTGCGCCTGACTCGCCCGAGGGTGGCGGTCCAGCGGACGGCGGGATCGACGACGGAGGATCCGGGATGTTGAGTGTCCCCGATCCTCCGTCGATCAACGTCAGGTCGGTCACGACCTCCGGCAGGCTTCGAGCGGGGAAGATTCCGGACGTTCAACGGCCGGAATCTTCCCCGATCACCCAGGTTGGCCTCGCGACGATGAAGGAATCGGGACACTCAACGTCCCGATTCCTTCATCGTCGATCTCGGCAAGCTCCATGCCGACATGGATACCCGAGTCGGCGCCCAGAAGCGCCTGATCCTGACTTTGTCGGGACCCTGGCGCTAGGCGCCTTGAAGGGGGCCTTCACGTACTTGCGTCGGTCCCGGGGTTTGTCGGTGGTGGCCGCTAGCCTCGCGGGGTGGTCAAGAAAGGCAGTACCTACCGGTGCGGTGAATGCGGGTACGAGGCGCCGAAGTGGGTCGGGCGCTGCCCGGAATGCCAGGCATGGGGGACGATCGAGGAGCGCGGTACCGCCCGTCCCGCGATAGCCAGGGTCGCGGCGGGCGCGCCCAGTGCCCCGGCGCGCCCGATCGGCGAGGTCGACGTGGAGACGGCTCGCGCCAAACCCACCGGCGTCTCCGAACTGGACCGCGTGCTCGGCGGCGGATTCGTGCCGGGCGCGGTCATCCTGCTCGCCGGTGAGCCCGGTGTCGGCAAGTCGACACTCCTGCTGGAGGTCGCCTACCAATGGGCGGCCACCGCCGGCCGCGCGCTGTACGTCACCGGTGAGGAGTCGGCGGGGCAGGTCCGGCTGCGGGCCGAACGCACCGGCAACGTCCACGACGAGATGTTCCTCGCCGCCGAGAGTGATCTCTCCGCCATCCTCGGCCACGTCGACGCCGTCAAACCCGGCGTCCTGATCGTCGACTCGGTCCAGACCATGGCGTCGCCTCAGGTGGAGGGTTCGCCGGGCGGGGTCACCCAGGTCCGCGCGGTCACCTCCGGGCTGGTCGCGCTGGCCAAGGAGCGCGGGCTGCCGATCGTGCTGGTCGGTCACGTGACGAAGGACGGCTCGGTCGCCGGGCCGCGGGTGCTGGAACATCTGGTCGACGTCGTCCTGCAGTTCGAGGGCGACAAACATTCGACGCTGCGGATGCTGCGCGGCATCAAGAACCGCTTCGGCGCCGCCGACGAGATCGGCTGCTTCGAACTGGTCGAGGAGGGCATCGTCGGGGTGCCCGACCCGTCCGGGCTGTTCCTGAGCCACACCGCCGAGCCGGTCGCGGGCACCGCCGTCACGGTGACCATGGAGGGCAAGCGGCCGCTGCTGGGGGAGGTGCAAGCACTCGTTTCGGCGACCCAGTCACCGCAGCCCCGGCGCGCGGTGAGCGGCCTCGACTCGGCGCGGGTGGCGATGGTGCTGGCCGTGGTCGAGAAGCGGGCCAACATCAAGGTCGGTGACAAGGACGTCTACGTCGCGACAGTCGGCGGCATGAAGATCACCGAGCCGGGGATCGACCTGGCGGTGGTGCTCGCCCTGATCTCGTCGGCGAGAGACACGCCCCTCTCGCCCAAACTCGTCGCGATGGGCGAGGTCGGGCTTTCCGGTGAGGTCCGGCGGGTGCCGAGCGTCACGCGGCGGCTCGCGGAGGCCGCCCGGCTCGGCTACACCTACGCGCTGGTGCCGCCGGACTCCGGCAAGATCCCGCCGGGGATCCGGGTACTCGAAGTGGCCGACGTCGGAAGCGCGCTCAACGCCGCCAAACACGCCCGCTAGTGATCGGGTGGACAGAATCCTGTCGTCTTCAGGACGACCGTCGGGATGGGGGTGTCTGCCCAAGCTTTCCGTAGATCCGTATGACGCAGTTGTGGCTGCGTCCAAAGCCGGAATCCGGCGCTGACAAGCCGGTGATCGCTCTTCGTGGTCGCCGCGTTACGCATTTGTCTAGACCTGTCCTGTGATCTTTCTCTGAGAGACGGCCTGTCTTCCGCCCCCATACGTTCAGTACGGCTACGGCACGGTGACCGTGGGTAAGAGGGGGATCATAGATGCGCAAGCATGCCTTGAGACGTGCGCTTTGCCTGATGTTCGTCGCGGTGCTGGCGATGTGGTCGAACCCTGTCGCCGCCGTCGCTTCGACGGCGGGCGATCGGGTCTGGGTGCAGTACTTGGCGAAGTCGGACCCGCGGTCGCCGGTACGTGTCGCTGCTTGGCAGACGCTGCTGTCGAGCGCTCCGGAGGCGGCTGTCGCGCAGTTCGTCGAGAGTGGCTACGACTACGCGGTAAAGCTTTCGGCTGAGCGAAAAGCTCGCAACATGGACTTCGCGAAGCGTGTTCTGGCGGCGTTCACCGCCGAGTTCGCGCCGGAGGTGCACAAGGCTGCTTCGTATGCGGTGAACAGCCGTGACGATGCGGATCGGGAGCGCTTCGCCAATGGCGGCTTCGAGGCCGCGAAGTTGCGTGACACCGCCGCGCGAGACGCTCAGGGTGAGCAAGCACGGGCGTTGGTGGAGGCGGATCGGGCCTTCGTGCGTGATCTGGCTGTGAACGATCCCGGCGCGCAGGTGCGGGCCAGTGCCGCGTATGCGACGCGGGTCGGTGCGAGCGATGGTGATCTCGTCGACTTCTTCGCGGCGGGTTGGGCGTTCGGTGCCCGGCTCGACGTCGAGACGCACCGGCAGCTCGGCGCGGACAACGACATGCGGTGGCGCGCGGCGCTCAATCGTCTTGTCGAGGAAGCGGCGGCCGCGGAGAAGGTCGCACGCGAGGCGTCGGAAGAGCTTGCCGAACAGGCAAAGGCCGCCGCTGTCCGCGCTTGGCAGGCCGTGGGTGAGCAGACGACGCCGGCCCGTTCCTATTGGGGTGACGCGCAGCGGCACGCCGAGCAGCAGGCCGCCAACTGGGCGGCGGTTTACGCGGCCGCGGTCGCCGCGTCCGGGCCGAACTGGGCCGCGATCGTCGCGCCCGCCGAGGCCGGTCAGTCCACTTGGGACGCCGAACGGGCCGCGGCCGCGCAGCAGGCCCAGTACTGGAACGACCTTTTACGGCAGGCGCGCGACGGTGAACAGCGCGTTCGCGCCGAAGGCTGATTGATTTCCGCCCTGCCTGATTCCGAATCCATATTGAGGGGGATGTTTTGGCGCGCGCACGAAGATTCTTGATCACGTTCCTGGTACTCGCCGTTTTCGCAGGTCTCGTCCAACCTGGTGTCGCGGTGGGTTCGCCGTCCGTGGGACTGATGGCCGAACCGCCACCGGTGAACACCGAGCCACGGCCGATGCCGGCGGATCCCTATCGGGAGTGGGACGGCGGGACGGGCGTTCCCGATTGGGGTGACCCGCGGCTGCGTCAGATCGTGGTCGACAACGCGGAACTCGCCGAGGACCAGGAGGTCCGGGAGGCCGCGGCCGCCGCTCTCGCCGTCGGGGGCACCGCGGCGATCATGGAGTTCTTGGACCGTGGTCTTTCCGCGGCGAAGGCCCGCGCGGCCGACCGCAAGGCAGCGGAAGCGCGGAAGAACCTGGCGGACGTCCAGGCCTTGCGCGGTACGGGCGGCCCCAATTTCAACGCTGAAGTCGAGCGGGTGCTCGCCGGGTCTGATTCCGATCGCAAGCTGTTCCTCGCTTACGGTGGGGACGTCGCCCGCCAGCGGGACGAGCAGGCCGCCAAGGGTGCGCAAGAGGCTGCGGCGGCGAACCGCGCGAAGCTGCAGGCCCTGCTCGGGGTGGCTGGCCCCGAGGTCAAGCGAGCCGCCCAGGCCGCGCTGGACGCTGGCGACGCGGCGGTCACGGAGTTCTTCAAGACCGGTTATCTGGTCGCGGCGAAGGCCGACGCCGAGGCACGCGAACAGTTCCTGAGGGATCAAGAAGCCAGGGAAAAGGCCGCGGAAGAGCTCTCGGACCTGGCGCAGAAGGCCGCGCGGGCGGCGCAGGCGCGACGGCTTCTTCTCGTGGCACATGGCAACGGGATCCGTGCGCTGGAGAAGTCCTCGAACGCGCTGATCTCGGCCGGTACGGAAGCACGTCGTGCCGCGCAGATCCTCGCCGCCAACACGGCGGGCGGGCAGCATCCGCCGAACGCGTTCGACGAGGTCAAGGCCGAGGTGGCCCGTCAGCTCGGCTATGCCAGGCAGGCCGCCACCGACGCGCAGGCGGCTTCCGCGTCCGCGCAGGTCCAAGCGACCGTCCTGGTCGACACCGGGTTGACCTACGGGGTCCAGTGGGCGCAGATGGCGGGTGCCATGGCCGAGGCCGCCCGCGCCGCGGTCGCCGCGTCCGAGACGGCTCAGCACGCCATCGACGCGACGGCGTTCACCGACCAGGCACGTGACGCGCAGGAGAAGGCCGAGCGTCACGCGGAAGAAGCGAAGAAGTGGCGTCTGCACGCCGAAGAACACGCCCGGACGGCCGCGCAGATCGCGGAAGCCGCTCGAGTGCAGGCAGACGCGGCGAAGGACGCCGCCTCGCGGACGAAGGCGGCCCGTCAAGCGGCCGAGGCCGCCGAGTCGCGGGCATGGCAGGCGGCGGAACGGACCCGCAACGCACGGATCACCGCCGAACGTGAGGCCGCGAACGCCGCGGCGGCGCGCGCCGTCGCCGAACGCGAGCGGGCAGCGGCCGCCAGCGCTCGCGGCAGGGCGGAGCAACAAGCCGCCGTCGCCAAGAGCGCCCGCCGCGAGGCGGACCGTCAGGCCGGGATCGCGGCGGACGCGCGCCGAGGGGCCGAGACCGCCGATGGACTCGCCGGGACGGCCGAAACCAACGCGAGGACCGAAGAGCGCCTGGCCGCCGAAGCAAGGGATCGTGCTTACGCGGCGGAACGGGACCAAAGAGCGGCAGAGGCTCGTGCTGCTGCTCTCGACGCCACCGCGGCGGCTGCTCGTGGTGGACAACACGCGGGTGCGGCGCAGTCCGCGGCGGACCAGGCGCGTGCCGACGCCGGTACGGCCAGGGGAGCGGCGGGTGCCGCTCGTAACTCGGCGAACATAGCGACCGGTGCCGCGGCAGGCGCGCGGGCAGCGGCGACGGACGCCACCAGGCACGCGGCTCGTGCCCGTGCGGCCGCCCAGCAGGCGGCGGCCGCCGCGGCGAGGGCGAACGCGGCCGCGAACACGGCGGAATCGGAGGCCGCGGCCACGCACGCGGCCGCGATGCAGGCCAACGCGGCCGCGTCCGACGCGACGTTCAACGAGACGAAGGCGGCCGAGGCCGCCCGTGCGGCGCAATCGCTCGCTCAGCAGGCCGCTGCGGAGGCCATGAACGCCCTGTGGTCGGCGCAGCGCACCAAGGCGGAGGCGGACGCCGCGGCGGCGGAGTCGGTTTCCGCGGCGACCCAAGCGGGTCTGGCGGTCCAGGCGGCGACAGCGGCCAGGGCTTCGTCGAAGGCGATCACCGATCCGGCGAACACCGCGATCACCGTCGCCGCCCCCTTCAGCGGCTCGGATCTCGACGCCGACTTCGTCCTGCTCGTGGCCAACCAGGCCAAGGCCGTCGGTGCCGAACAAGCCGCGGCCGCACAGAAGCGGGCCACCGAAGCCCTCGATGCCGCGCGGCTGGCGCAGGAAGCGGCCGACCGCGCTGCGGCCGAGGTCAAGCCCGCGTTCGCCGCGGCCGCCGCCGCCGCGAAATCGTCCGCCGCCGCCGCGAAGTCGGCTGCCGAAGCCCAGCAAGCGGCAGCGGACGCGGCCGTCGACGGGGCAGCGGCACGAGCGGCCGCCGCCAGAGCCAACGAGGCGGACGCACAGGCACGCGAAGACGCGCGCAGGGCCCGAGCCGCCGCGAACGCGGCGAACAACGACGCCGCGATCGCCGGTCGCAACGCCGCCGCGGCCGAACGCGACGCCACCGCCGCACGAGCCGCGGCAACCGCCGCCGAAGCCGACGCCACCGCCGCGCGAGGCGCGGCCGATCGAGCCGAGACAGACGCGACCGCCGCCGAGGCGGCGGCCGCCAGTGCTCAGACGCATGCCGACAACGCGGCGGAAGCGGCACGGAACGCACTGGCGAGCGCCGTCGACGCCGGGAAGGCTGCCGACCGGGCCGAGGAAGCGGCGAGGAAGGCGGCAGAGGAAAAGCGCAAGCAGCAAATCCAGGCAGGCGAAGCGGGGCCAGGGCTATCTCCTGAAGAGGAACAGGCGATGTTGGACTGGGGCGGGCAAGAGTTGCTCGATCAGTACCGGCAAGCCTTCGAGGACGCCAAGAAGAGTGTTATCGACTATATAATGGAGGTCGGCGGAGAGGTCCTGCTTAGTGTCCTGGGCATTGATGACGCTAAGCGTTGCTTCGGTGAAGGGGATGTCGCAGCCTGTCTGTGGACAGTGATCAATGTCGGGTCGCTGGTTTTACTGATAGCCAAGTTGCCGGCTGTCAGCGCCGCTGTCGCCAAGGTCATCGGTGGTCTGGTCAAGTTCCTGGAAGCGTCGTCCGCAGGTCGTCTCGTCCTCGACAAGAGTCGCAAACTCGCGAATATCTTCAAGAACGCTTGTGCTCCCACCGTCAAGTCGGCTGAAGCGCAATCACTGTCGGCCCAAGCGGCGGCCTGTAAGATCGAGCGGGTTTCGCCGGTCGACCGCGACTGGGTGGAGAAGGGTGCTCACGTCAAGCTGACCAATGGCCTCGAGGTCAGCGTCAAACCGGACGGTGTCGGCGGTATTATGGGCAAAACGATTCACCTTACCCACGGGGAAGCTACCCCCAATATGATCGCCGCGACCATCGAGGCGATCAAGAGTAACCCGAAGCTGCGAAACTACCTGATTGAGCAGGCGAAGTCCGCGCGAGAGAAGTTCAATTCGGGTGAGTTCGGAGACGTGGTGAACAGGGCGGCTGAGATGAATTTCCTCATCAAGGCGTTGGAGGCCATGTAGGCGTGCGAGACTTGGATTTTTTTGCTCAGGTCATCGCTACAGGCGATGTACTGGGTGTCACTGTGGCTTCGTCTCCGGAGGAATGGGAGGCAAAGCTGGGGAACCGCTACGTCGATGTCCGCGGTAAGGCGCTCATGCGCCGAGACTTCGGCTTGGTCGAAGTCTCTTTTCAACGAAAAGAGGGGATCTGGCGTTGTTACAGCGTGGCTGTTCAAGTTCATCGGCTCTCCAATGATCTGACCGGCATTGTTCCTGCTCCGTTAAAGGTGCGGTACGGTGATTTTGATCGTGCTGTCAAGTTCGCCGAGCTGGAGACATTATTGGCGCGACGGAACATTACTCTCACGCCCGAGGTCGACGAATCGACTTCTCATTACGAGCGCTTCGCCTTAACGAACTCGAACGTCCAGGTGACCGTCGTATCCCAGGTGGACGATCCTGAGATGGCCGGGCCGCAGGTAGGCCAAGTGTGGTCGATCCACCTTTCTCCAGAGCGTGGCTGATGTTTGAACAAGATTGAGGGGAAAATGTGAGAAAAAGACCCAGCGTACTTTCGCGAGTATTGGTGACGGCTACCGCGGCCGCCTTGATGGCAGGCCTTGCCGGAGTTCCCGCCGTTGCGGCCACGCCGGTGAACTCCCCGCCGGCGGCGGGGAAGGCGGCCGCGGCGGTGCCGGAGTCGTCGATGGAGGACAAGGTCCGGGCGGCCGCGGTGCTGGGGATCCTGGCCGGGGACGATTTGCTCATCCTGAACGATCGCAACTTCGTCATCGCTCTGTGGCGTCAGGCGAAGGGTGCGGAGGTGCGTGCGTCGGCCGAGCTGGCGTTCGCGGGGGCGGATCTCGAGTGCACGCAGTGGATCAAGACCGGTATCCACGAGGCGAAGAAGCGTGACGACACCAACGAGATCCGCGATACCGAGGTCGCGCGCCAAGCACGTGAATTGAAGCAGCGTGCCGCGGCGACGATCGGGATTATCCCTGAGGCGGAGCTGCTCATCCAGAGCTACAAGGACTTCGTCTACGTCCTGTGGCAGCGAGCGACCGGGCCCAAGGTGAAGGCCGCGGCGCTGGCGGCGTTCGGTGCCGATGAGGCCGCACAGAAGACTTTCCTGTCCACGGGCATCGTGACCGCGCACGCACAGGACCAGCAGGACAAGATCGATGCCGACAAGGAAGCCACCGAAGCCGAGAAGGCACGCTTGGCGGCCCGGAACGCGAAGGCCAACGCGGCTGCCGTGCTGGGGATCGTCGCGACCGAGAGTTTGCTCGTCCTGTCGGATGAGAATTTCGTCCGGGAGATCTGGAACCGGGCCGTGGCCGGGTCGGAAGTCGCCATCGCTGCCGAACGAGCCCTGCGTAGCAGCAATGCCGCGGACTGGAAGGCGTATATCGACACCGGGATCTATGCCGCGAACAGGCGGGATTTGGAGATCGCGCTGCAGAAGAAGGCCGATGCCGAGCGGAAGCGGTTGCAGGAGCTGAAGGTCCGGGCCGAAAACAGCGGGCTGCTTCCGACGCTTGTGTGGGCGGCGGGCAAGGCGCTGGCCGGGGATTACGAGGCTGTCGACCGTTTCCTGCGGATCGGTCAGTACGAGGACTGGGTGTTGAGGCAGGCGTTGCAGGCCGACACGCTGGGAGTGCGAGGATCCTACGTCCGCGGCCCGCACGGTGGTCAAGCCGTGATCGGCTTCGGTAACCCGGCGCCTCAGCCGGGTGAGGGCGCCGACGCGTCATGGAAGGTCGTTCCGGGGCTGGCGGATTTCGGGTGTTATTCCTTCGAGTCGGTGACCAAGCCGGGCAGTTACCTGCGCCAGCTCGACTTCAAGGTGCTCATCGCGCCCAACGACGGCACGGACCGGTTCCGCACCGACGCGACCTGGTGCAGCCGTACCGACTCCGGTGGCGTGACCCTGGAAGCGAAGGGAGCCCCTGGACGCTTCCTGCGCCACTACGGTGGCCAGTTGTGGGCGGCGAACAACAGCGGCGCGAACGTCTTCGACGCGCCTGCCTACTACGAAATCGACCGGTTCTGGCGTGTTCACGGCGAGAACCCGACCACCACCGCCATCCATCGTCGCTGGCTGAACGACGATCCCGTCCGCGCCCGCGTCGGCGACCCCATCGCGGACGAGAAGGTCGAGGGGGACATCCGCTACCGCGATTACCAGAAAGGTCGTCTGACCTGGACGGCGCCGACGGGGGTCAAGCAGATGGAAGGCACCATCCTCGCCAAGTACGTCCAGGTGGACGCACTGCGTCACTACGCATTCGGTGCCCCCACCACCGACGAAACCGGGACACCGGACAGAATCGGTCGTTACAACCATTTCGCCGGCGGCGGCTCCATCTACTGGACGTCCGCCACCGGAGCGCACCTGATCTACGGCTCGATCAAGGACCGCTGGCGTGCACTGGATTGGGAGCGGTCCTACCTGGGCTACCCCACCTCGGACGAGCTGGCCGTGACAGGCGGACGGTGCAGCAACTTCCAACGCGGCTCCATCCACCACAACTCCGTGACCGGGGTCACGACCGACAGGTCTACTCAGTGCGGCGCGTAGCCACCTGACCTGATCGAATGAACGCGGTGAACAGGACTTTCCTTCGAAGCCGGGGGAAGTCCTGTTCACCTTTGCGGCGCCGACGTCGAAAAGCGCTCAACGCCGCCGAACACGCGCGCTAGGGGCCGCCCCGATCGGTGATCACCACCGAGACCGACGTGTCGAACAGGGTCAGTCCCGGCCAGCCGTCGTCGTCGCCGGTGGACCGGGCGGCGCGGTTTCCGACGACCGCCGCCGTCGCCCGGTCGACGACGAACGTGCGCGTCTGGTCCGGCAACACGACCGAGAAGGACAACGCGGGCCGCGCGTCGGCGGTGGTCACGCTCTCCGTGGTGATGCCGGGCATTTTCGCGAGCGCTTTGCACAGCGCCACCCGCAGCGCACCGAAGCCCTGGGAGGAGCGAAGGACGTTGTAGGCCATCTCGAACATCTCGGTCGGCGAGTTCGGTTGTTCCGGTGAGCGCCCGTCCAGCCAGAGGCCGTCGTGGCGGAGTCGTTCGGACAGCTTCGTCGGGTCGGTCGGCAGTGCGGAAAGGAACTCCGTGGTGGGGTCCGTCCAACCGCTTTTGGATGGCAGCCGGTGCTGGGTCGTAGGCGGGGGCGATGGTGGCTCGGAGGTCGTGGCACGGGGTGGCGGCGGGGACGTGGTGGTGGTCCGCGGTGGCACGGCTTGTTCCGTGGTGGTCTGGGACGACGGGCCGGGAAGCGCCTCTCCCAAGGTCATCGCCGACTGGTAGTCGCCCTTGATCCAGCGGATTTCACCGGTTCTCGTGAACTGGGTCTTGGCAGGAGCCCTGGTGTGGGCAGGAAGCCAGCGTTCGAGGATCTCGTGGGTCTGGTAGACGAGCCCGGTCTTGGTGACATGGGTGGTCCAGGTGGACTCGGTGACGAGCCGGTACTGGTTTTCCCCGAGCGGGAAGTCGTCGCCGTGGAGGGCTTCGAGCGCGTCGTCGACCGGGGCGAGGGTCGAGTGGGCCGCGGTGTCCTGGCCGTTGTCGCCGGTCAAGACGTTCGTCGCGACGATCACCCCGCCGGACACCAGCGCGGCGGCGGCCGCGGCCGCGATCCAGCGCCACGAACCCGGTCGTTTCCGCACCGGTGACACGGACACGGGGAGGAGTTCGTCCTCGACGTCCCCGGCCGCGCGCAGGAGTGCCGCCCTGGCGCGGGTCAGTTCGTCCTGCCGGGTTTCCGGTCCGGCGTGGAGGTCGGCCAGCGCCTCGTCGAGTTCGGCGTCGGACCACACCTTCCTGATGCTACCGCCGTCCACGGCCGGGTGTCCCTTCTTCGCTCGAATCGTCCTCTGTGGACTCTTCTGTGACCTCTGGTGCGTTGGCGCGCAACCATCTTCGGATTCGGTGCAACCGGGACCTGACCGTTCCGGCGGGAATGCCCAGCGCCTCGGCGACCTCGCCGGGCTCCAGGCCGGCCCAGGAGACCAGCAGCAGGGTGTCGCGGTCCGCCACGCTCAGTTCGGCCAGCGCGCCCGCCAGCCGGGCCGCGCGGAGCTGCGCGTCGACCCGTTCGGCGACGCGGCCGTCATGCCCGGCCGAGACGCCGTGCTCGGCGGCCGCGAGCCGGGCCGTCGCGTTGAGCGCGCGGGTCTCGGTGCGGACGTGGTGCCGCAGCAGGTTCGTCGCGATGCCGTACAGCCAGGTTCGTGCGGTCCCGGCCTCCGGGCGGTACGTCTCCCGCCGCCGGAGCGCCACGAGGAAGGTCTCGGCGACGAGGTCGTGCGCGGTCTCGACGCCGACACGGCGCGCGAGATAGCGCTGCAGCGGGGCCGCGTGGGCGTCGAAGAGCATGCCGAAGACGGGCGCGGGGTCGGGACCGTCGAGATCCGGCCGGTCCGGCCCCCGCGAACCGGGCTGCTCGTGATCCTTTTTCATCACCTGCACGATCGCTCTTGCCCGATGACCCCTCCTGCGTTCATTCGACCCTACTTTCGTCGTGCGCCGATCGGGGAACGCCCAGGTAGGGGGCAGACAAGCGGGGCCCGAAACGCGAAGATCGACCTATCGGATATTCACCAACGAATATCCGAACTGGGGAAGGATTATCATGCGTCGACTCAGGACCGCGGTCGTCGCCGCGCTAGCGGTGTCCGCACTGATCACCGCGCCGGCGATGGCCGCCGCTCAAGACGATTATGTCGTGCCCGCGCCCGACTTCGTGAAATCGATGCCCGCGCCCGCCAAGGTGGAGGGTGTCCAGGCGGTAGCCGAGCTCAACATCCAGTACCAGGTCCAGCAGACCGGTTACTGGTGTGGACCGGCCGCCACCCGCATCGCCATCTCGGCCAAGAACGGCAACCCGCCGAGCCAGCAGCAGCTCGCGAACGAGCTGCCGACCACCACCAACGGCACCGACTGGATCGGGCAGGTCACCCGCGTCCTCAACAACCACGTCGGCGGCGGCTGGTACGAGACCAAAGAGATGCCGAACGACCCGCCGACCCAGGCGCAGCGCGACCTCCTGTGGCGCGACATCGTGCTGGACATCGGCAAGGGCTACGCGATCGTCGCGAATATCGTCGCCCCGGCGAACAACCACCCGCCGGGCTACCCGAACTACACGATCTACCACTACTTCACGATCATCGGCTACAACAGCGACAACATGACGGTGAAGATCGCCGACCCGGCCAACTTCGGCGGCAACCAGATCTACTGGCTCACCTTCAACCAGCTCGCCACCCTGATCCCGCCGAAGGGCTACTCGGCCTGACCCTCGATGCGTTTCGTCCTCTACTTGCGGTAGTTGCCAAGCGCAACTACCGCATTTAGAGGACGAAACGCGGGTTGTACGAATCTTGTACGGGAAGGCGCGAAGCTGCCGATATGCGCATCAAGACGCTCGGTCTGCTGGCCGCCTCAATGCTGGCCCTCATCGCCGCGCCGGCACAGGCCGCCGACGGCAACCCCCTTGAGAAGACCAACGGCTTCTACGTCGACCCGAACTCCAACCACGCCGTCTGGGTGAAGAACAACCCCGGCAGCACTGCCGACAAGATCAGGGCCGCCATCTCCACCAAGGCGGGCGCGCGCTGGTTCGGCAACTGGAGCGGGAACGTCAAGACCGCGGTCGACGGCTACACCTACGCCGCCGACGTCGCGGACAAGCTGCCGATCCTGGTCGCCTACAACATCCCCGGCCGCGACTGCGGCGGTCACTCCGGCGGCGGCGCCGGCAGTCCGGACGCCTACCGGACCTGGATCTCGAACTTCGCGGACGGCATCGGCGGTAAGCCCGCGGTCGTCGTCATCGAGCCGGACGCCCTCGCGCAGGTCGACTGCCTGCCCGTCGGTGAGCGCCAGACCCGCCTCGACCTGCTCAAGTACGCCGCCGAGCAGTTCGCCGCGAAGGCCCCGAACACCTGGGCCTACATGGACGGTGGCAACTCGACCTGGATCCCCGCCGCCACCATGGCCGACCGGCTCAACGCCGTCGGCGTGAAGTCGATCCGCGGCCTCGCGATCAACGTGTCGAACTACAAGACCACCACCGACTCGGCGAACTACGGCAAGGCCGTCAGCGCGGCGCTGTCGAGCAAGTACGGCTACACCAAGCCGTTCGTCATCGACACGAGCCGCAACGGCAACGGCCCGCTCGGTTCCGAGTGGTGCAACCCGGCCGGGCGTAAGCTCGGGGCGACCTCGCAGGTCGGCGGTGGCGCCGAGATGCTGCTCTGGGTCAAGGTGCCCGGCGACTCCGACGGCAAATGCGGGATCGCGCCGAACGTGGAAGCCGGTCAGTTCAGCCCCGACCTGGCCCTGCGCCTGATCAGCGGGACCTGACCCCACCGCAAGCCCGTCGCGCCGGCTGTTCGTCTGTGGCCTCGTTCTCCCGAGAAGACGAGTGTCACGACCCCTTGGACAGCAGCCGGCGCGACGTCTTCACGTGCTCCCCGAGGTACGGTGCTTGGTGACCTGAGTCACAGCATCGACCGAGGAGGCCGTCGTCGTGGAGTTCCAGCTGGGGATCGGAACAAGGAAGGGACTGTTCCTCGCCACAAGCGAGGACAGGGAGAACTGGGAACTCTCCACCCCGAAGTTCCCGATGGAAGCCGTGCGGGCGGTCGCGCTGACCCCGTCGCGGATCTACGCCGCGGCGGTCAACGAGCATTTCGGCCCGACGATCGCGACGTCCGGCGATTTCGGTGAGACCTGGTCGGAACCCGAGCACGCCCCGGTGGCCTTCCCCGCCGACACCGACACCGCGCTCGAAGGCATCTGGCAGATCGCGATCTCCGGCGACGTCATCTACGCGGGTGTCGAACCCTCCGCCCTGTTCCGGTCCGAAGACGGTGGCGAGACCTTCGAACTGGTGCGTGGGCTGTGGGAGCACGAGCACCGTCCACACTGGACTCCCGGTGGTGGCGGCCAGATGATCCACACGGTCCTGCCGCATCCCACGAATCCGGACCGCGTCACCGTCGCCATGTCGACCGGCGGTGTCTACCGCACCGAGGACGGCGGCAAGAGCTGGACGGCGTCGAATCGCGGCATCAGCGCGGGTTTCCTGCCGGACGAGGAACCCGAGTTCGGCCAGTGCGTGCACAAGGTGGCGATGCATCCGGCCCGGCCCGAGCGGTTCTTCCTGCAGAACCACGGCGGCGTCTACCGTAGCGACGACGACACGAGGACGTGGACGTCCATCGCCGACGGCCTGCCGAACGACTTCGGGTTCGCCATGGTCGTCCATCCGTCCAAACCGGACACCATCTACAACTTCCCTTTGGTGGCCGACGTTCTCCGCTTCCCGCCGGAGGGCCGCTGCCGGGTCTATCGCAGCGACGACGCGGGCGAGACCTGGACGGGGCTCGGAAACGGCTTGCCGGACAAGGGTTTCTACGCCGGTGTGCTCCGTGACGGGATGTGTGTCGACTCGCGGGACGGCGTCTACTTCGGCACGCGGTCCGGTGAAGTGTGGGCCAGTCCCGACGAGGGCGACACGTGGCATCAGGTGGCGGCGCATCTGCCGGACGTGCTGTGCGTGCGGGCCCAGGTGGTCTAGATGGTCCGCGTCCTGCTGCCGGCGATGTTGCGGCCGCTCGCCGGCGGGGCGGGGACGTTCGACGTCGACGCTCCGACGCTCAGCGCCGTACTGGACTCACTCGGTGCCGAGTTCCCCGCGCTGGAACGCCGCCTGCGTGACGAAACCGGCGCACTGCGGCGCTACGTGAACTTCTATGTGGACGGTGAGGAGTGCCGTCGGCTCGACGGCGCCAAGACCTCGCTCGCCGACGCGAAGGAAGTGCAGATCATCCCGTCGGTCGCCGGTGGCTGAGTCCGTTGTCGGTGCCGAGTGTCATGAGGGGTCCCCATAGGACGAAATCTGTCCTATGAGGACCCCTCATGACACGGGGGCTTAGCGGGAAAGCAGGTTCGCGCAGCGGATCAGCCCGATGTGCGAGTACGCCTGCGGGTGGTTGCCCAGCGAGCGCTCCGCGATCGGGTCGAACTGCTCGGGCAGCAGGCCGGTCGGGCCGGCGGCGTCGACGATCTGCGTGAACAGCTCCTCGGCCTCGGTGCGCCGCCCGGTGAGCAGGTACGCCTCGATGAGCCAAGCCGCGCAGATGTGGAAGCCGCCTTCACCGCCGGGAAGTCCGTCGTCGCGGCGGTAGCGGTACACAGTGGACCCGCTGCGCAGCTCCGCCTCGATCGCGGTCACCGTCGACTGGAATCGCGGGTCGCCCGGGTCGATCAGCCCGGTCAGCCCGACGAACAGCGACGCGGCGTCGAGGTCGGTGCCGTCGTAGGCGGTGGTGAAGGCCTGGACCTCGTCGTTCCAGCCCTTCTCCAGTACATCCGTGGCGATCTCGTCGCGCAGCGACGGCCACGCGCCCGGCACCTCGCGGCCGTAGACCTCGCCCAGCTTGATCGCCCGGTCGATGGTCACCCAGCACATCACCCGCGAGTACACCCGGTGACGCGGCACGTGCCGCTCCTCCCAGATGCCGTGGTCCGGCTCGTTCCAGCGCCGCGTGACGGCCTCGGCCATCGCGCGCACCATCTGCCAGTCCTCGTCGCGGAGTTCGCCGCGCGCCTCGGCCAGCGTCTGCACGAGTTCGACGACGGGGCCGAAGACGTCCAGCTGCACCTGGTGGTTCGCCAGGTTGCCGACGCGGACCGGCCGCGAACCGGCGTATCCGGGCAGCGACTCGATGACCGCCTCGGCGCCGATCACGCTGCCCGCCAAGGTGTACAGCGGGTGCAGCCGTTCCGGACCGGCCAAGGTCGACAGCACGCCGTGCAGCCAGCGGAGGTAGCCCTCCGCCTCCTCGATCGAGCCGAGGTGGACCAGCTCACGCACGGTCATGGCCGCGTCACGGATCCAGCAGTAGCGGTAGTCCCAGTTACGGACGCCGCCGATCTCCTCCGGTAGCGACGACGTCGCCGCCGCGAGCACGCCGCCGGTGTCGGTGTTGACCAGCCCGCGCAACGTCAGCGCGGAGCGGCCGACCAGGTCGGTCTGCACGCTGGGCAGCTTGAGCGTCTGCGCCCAGGTGCTCCAGTAGTCGCCCGCGCGGGCGCGCCGCTCCACTTCGGACAGTTCGTGCGGGCCGAGGTCCGTGGTGCCGCAGCGCAGTTCGAGCACCACCGGCTTCTCCGGGCTGGGGGTCACCAGCGCCGTCGCGGTGTCGTTCATGCCGTCGGAGGTGATCTCCCACTCCACGCCAGGTGAGCGCAGCGCGAACGGCTCGGAAGTGCCCTGCACCAGGATCCCGTCGCCCTGTGCGACCAGTTTCACCGGCACGCCGCCGAATTCGGGGCGCGGCGCGAACACGATCTCCGCCGCCGCCTCGCCCGAGATCACCCGGACGAGGTCCGTGCGGTGGGCGGGGCTTTCCGGCTCGATGTAGTCGGTGACGAGCAGCCGCGACCAGCGGGTCTCCACCGTCATGGTGTTCGGCAGGTACCGCTGCCCGAGCGGGAGGCCGTTGCGGTGCGGCTTGATCGAGAAGTGGCCGGCGGCGGCACCGCCGAGCAGGTCCGCGAAGATCGCGGGCGCGTCGGGGCCGGGGTGGCACAGCCAGGTCAGCCGGGCGTCCGGCGTGACCAGTGCCACCGAACGCTCGTTGGCCAGCATCGACAGCCGCTCGATCGGCGGGGCCTGCTCGCCGTAGAGCCAGTTCCGCCGCTCTTCGAGCAGGAAGGCGAGCACCAGCGCGACGTCGACGGTGTCCGGGACCCGGTACTGAGCGAGACTTTCGCCGTCGCCGACCTTGACCCCGAGGTCCGGCCCGGAGATCCGGGCGAATGCCTTCTCGTCGGTGACGTCGTCGCCGAGGAAGACCGCCGCGGTCGCGCCGACCTGATGCCGCAGGGTGTCCAGTGCGCGGCCTTTGTCCGTTTGGACGACCGCGAGCTCCACGACCTCCTTGCCGTCGGTCGTGGACACGCCCTCCCACTGCGAAGGTCCATTGTGGACTTCGCGCAGCACGCGGCGGCCCGCCTTGTGCTCGGCGCGGCGGACGTGCACCGCGATGCTCGCGGGCTTGACCTCGAGCGAGACGCCCGGCACGTCGAGCACCAGGTTTTCCAGCTCGGCCTCAAGCCGTCTGTGCAGCTCCCGGGCCTTGTCGTCGAGCGCGTGGATGAAGCCGATGTCGAACTCGGACCCGTGGCTGCCGACCAGGTTCACCTCGGCCGGGAGACGGGACAGGGTGGCGAGATCGCGCAAGGCGCGGCCGGAGATGACCGCGGTGGTCGTCTCGTGCAGGCCGGCCAGCGACCTGAGCGCGCCTACCGATTCGGGCAGCGGCCGGGCTTCGTCCGGATTGGCCGTGATCGGAGCCAGCGTGCCGTCGTAGTCGCAGGCGACCAGCAGCCGCGGCGTGCGCGCGACCTGGACAATCGCGCGCCTCAGCTCGGCGGGCAGTGCCTCGGCGGTCAACGATTTCTCCTCGGGGACTATGCGGGGTATGGGGGAAGAATCAGTCGGCCGGTTCGGTACCGAGCGCCTGGAGGAACGAGCGCGCCCAGCGGTCGACGTCATGCGTGAGGACTTGGCGACGCATGGCGCGCATACGGCGGCGTCCCTCTGCGGGGTCGAGCGTAATGGCAGTCTCCAAGGCGTTCTTCACCCCGTCCAGGTCATGCGGGTTGACCAGGAGAGCACTGGTCAGCTCCGCCGCGGCGCCGGCGAACTCGGACAGCACGAGCGCGCCGCCGAGGTCGTGGCGGCAGGCGACGTACTCCTTGCAGACGAGGTTCATCCCGTCACGCAAAGGAGTGACCACCATGACGTCGGCGGCCGAAAAGAACGCGGCCAGTTCCGTCCGGTTGACCGATTGGTGCAGATAGTGCACGACCGGGCGACCCACCCTGGCGAATTCGCCGTTGATCCGGCCGACCATCTGCTCGATGTCGCCGCGCATCCGCTGGTAATGCTCGACGCGCTCGCGGCTCGGCGTGGCCAGCTGGACGAACGTGACGTCCTCCGGGCGGACGCGGCCTTCGTGCAGCAACTCGTGCAGCGCCTGCAGCCGCAGGTCGATGCCCTTCGTGTAGTCGAGCCTGTCGACGCCGAGCAGGACCTTCTTCGGATTGCCGAGGTCGCGCCGCAGCTGGGCGGCGCGTTCGGCGACGCCCTTGGTCTTGGCGAGTTTGTCGAGGCCGATGGCGTCGATGGAGATCGGGAACGCGCCGACCCGCACCGTGCGGTCGCCGACCTGCATCAGGCCGGGGCGGGTGCGGATGCCGACCGCGCCCCGGCTGGACTCGAGACCGGCCAGCTGCCGCGCCAGCCACAGGAAGTTCTGGGCGCCACCCGGCCGGTGGAAACCGACGAGGTCGGCCCCGACCAGGCCGCGGACGATCTCGGTCCGCCACGGCATCTGCATGAACAACTCGACCGGGGGGAACGGGATGTGCAGGAAGAACCCGATCCGGAGGTCGGGGCGCAGTTCGCGGAGCATCGCCGGGACCAGCTGCAACTGGTAGTCCTGGATCCACACGGTCGCGCCCTCGCCGGCGACCTTCGCACTCGCCTCGGCGAAGCGCCGGTTCACCCGGACGTAGGACTCCCACCAGCTCCGGTCGAACACCGGCCGGGCCACCACATCGTGGTACAGCGGCCACAGCGTCGCGTTCGAGAAGCCCTCGTAGTAGTCACGGACGTCGTCCGAGGTCAGGGAGACCGGGTGCAGGACCAGGCCGTCGTCGTCGAATTCCTCGACGTCGACGTCGGGTACCCCCGGCCAGCCGACCCAGGCGCCCTTGCGGGACCGCAGGAACGGCTCGAGCGCCGACACCAGCCCGCCGGGACTCGCCGTCCAGCGCCTGCTCCCGTCGGCGGTCCGTTCGAGGTCCACCGGAAGCCGGTTCGCCACCACGACGAAGTCCGCGGAATTCGTTCTACCCGTCTCAGCAATGCCGTCGTCCACCAGCCGCTCCCTCAAAATCGCGGGTCGCTGCCCTAGGGGAAACCCTATCGCGCGCTCACGCGACGGCCGGTCGTCGCGCGGTCACTCCAAACGTCGCTCGGCGGGTTCCATGGGACCCGCCATGCGCGGCCCGGCGAGCTTGCGTTCGAGTCTGCCGAGCCCCGTACGCACCGGCTGTGCCAGGTATTCGCCGAGTACCACGCCCGCTGCCAGGGCAAGCCCGATGGCGACCGCGGTCATCAGTGTAGTGATGTCCCCGCCGGGCTCGACCCCCAATTGGTATAGACCACGATAGGTGGAGAGGCCCGGAAGCAGTGGAGTGATGCCGGACACAGCCACCACGAGCGGCGTCACCTTGAGCCGCCTGGCCAGCACGCCGCCGCAGAAGCCGACCAGGGTGGCGGCGATGGCGGACGAACTGACGGCTTGGAAGTCGGTGAGCATCAGCGCGCCGTACACCGCGCCGCCGATCGCCCCGGCCGCCGACGCGACGAGCATCGCGCGCATGGTCGAGTACGAGGCGAGGGCGAAGCAGCCGGCGGCGCCGGTGCTGCCGATGACGATGAGCGGGAGCTGCTGCGGCGTCGAGGAGACCACCTCCGGCAGCGGGGTGCGCGGGAGGCCGAGCACCAGCGCGATCTTCAGCGCCAGCACCACGCCGGCGATCAGCCCGGCACTCATCAGCGCGGTTTCCATCGTGCGCCCGGCCGCCGTGACGCTGTAGCCGGTGATGGCGTCCTGCACGGCGGAAACGGTGGAGAGGCCGGACAACAGCACCGTGACGGCCGCCGCGACGACCAGCGTCGGTTTGTCCGTGGTGAGGAGATCACTGCTGACGATCGCCATCGCGGACAGCGTCGCGACCAGGCCGCCGACCACCTGCTGGAAGAAGAACGGCAGCGCGAAGCGGTTGAGGAACCGGCCGAGCCGGTCGATGACCGCGCTGATCACCATCGCGACCAGCGCGACGTCGATGCTGCCGCCGAGGATCAGGGTGATGAACGCGGCCAGCCCGCCCCAAGCGGCCGTGGCCACCCAGCGGGGGTACGGATGCGGCGCGGTCGTGATCCGCTGGAGTTCCTGCTGCGCCTCTTCGGCGCCGATGTTCCCCCGGACGATCCTGCGGACCAGGGTCTCCGTCTGGGTGAGCCGCGTGTAGTCGAGGCTTCGCGAACGGACCACGCGCAGCGCCGTCACCGGCGCCATGTCGGTGCCGCGGTGGCAGGTCACCGTGATCGACGTGAAGATCACGTCGACCTCGCAGTGCGGGAGGCCGAGCGCGGAGGTCAGCGCGATGATCGTCGCCGTGACGTCGGAGGCGCCGGCGCCGCTCGACATCTGGACCTCGCCGACGCGCAGGGCGAGATCCAGGACGAAGTTGACCGTCGAGTCGTCGGGCGGCTTCGGGCCGAGCGCCTCGCCGCCCTCGACGACGGGCTGTTCGGCCGCCGGGGCTTCGAGGATCTGCCACGCGCGACGGCGCAGCAGGTTGGGCCGGTGCGAGCGGGCCTGGTGGGTCGAGCGCTCACCGTCACGCTGGCGCGGCGCTTCCAGCAGCCATCCGCCACGTTCGGGTGTTTCGTCCTGGTTCTTCTTCTCGACACCGCGTCTGCCGTGCTGGGCCCCCTTGGTGCGCTCGTTGATCTTCATGATCGATCCACCTCCTCACTCTGCTCGTTGCCTGCTTGGCGGGACTTTCCCGAGGACCATCGGGACCGGCGCCCCGACCGTTGCAGGTAATCCGGAGTGGCGTCCACCACGTTTGAGCAAGATCATCGCGGCGAAGCCGAACTGAGGCACACTGCAAGCCATGGGGTCTTCTTTGACCAGGCGTTCGATGCTTCGCGCGGCCGGGGTCACCGCGGTCGGCACAGCGGCGACATTCACCCTTTCGGGTGCATCTACCGGGGCGGAGGCTCCGATTTTCGCGCACGGCGTGGCGTCGGGTGACCCGATGCCCGATTCGGTGCTCCTCTGGACCCGGGTCACCCCATCGCCCGACGCCGCTCCGGGATCCGGCAGGGGACCATCGGTGGACGTCCGGTGGGAGGTGGCGAAGGACGCCGGATTCGCGGACGTCGTTGCCCGCGGTCAGGTCAGGACAGGCCCGGAACGTGACCACACGGTGAAGGTGACGGCGGCCGGCCTGTGCGCCTCGACCGCGTACTTCTACCGGTTCACCTCGCGAGGCAAGGTCTCGCAGGTCGGTCGGACGCGCACCGCGCCCGCGCACGAGGAGGACGTCGCGCGGCTGCGCTTCGGCGTGGTCTCGTGCGCGAACTGGGCTGTCGGTCACTTCGCCCCCTACGGCTATCTGGCCGGTCGCGACGATCTGGACGCCTTCATTCACCTGGGTGACTACCTCTATGAGGGGGCTCCCAATCCTGCGGGTGATCTTCGGCCCTCGTTGCCGCCCAACGAGCTGATCACACTGTCGGATTACCGGCAGCGTCACGCGATGTACAAGACCGACGAACACCTTCGGCGGCTTCATGCCCGCCACCCCATGATCGCCACCTGGGACGACCACGAGGCGGCGGACAACGCCTGGTCCGGCGGGTCGCCGTCCCACGATCCGGCGACCGAGGGCAGCTGGCCCGACCGGATGCGGGCGGCGCACCAGGCGTACTTCGAATGGATGCCGGTGCGGCATCGCGGGGACCGGCTGTACCGGCGGCTGAAGTTCGGAAAACTGGCCGACCTCACCATGCTCGACCTGCGGACCTACCGGACCCGGCAGCCCGGCCCTTCGGAAGATCCGGAAGGCACGATCCTCGGCCCGGAGCAACGGCAGTGGTTCCTCGAAGGCCTCGACCGCGGCACGGCGTCGTGGAACGTGATCGGGAATTCCGTGATGGTCACGCCGCTCAAGATCCCCGCACTGCCGACCCGTGAACGGCTCGCGCTCGGCGACCTGCTCGACGGCCAGCCGACCACGGTGAACACCGACCAATGGGACGGCTACCCCGCCGACCGCCGCCGGGTACTGGACGCCATCGCCGCGCGAGGCCGGGGCAACACGGTGTTCCTGACCGGCGACGTCCACTCTTCGTGGGCGAACGACGTGCCGCGCGACGGGACGAGCGTCGCGGTGGAGTTCGTCTGCCCGTCGGTCACCTCGGACAACATCGACGAGCAACTCGGCGTCCCGCCGCGGACCGGCTCGCTCAAGGTCGAAGCCGCGATCCGCGCGCTGAACCCGCACGTGCGCTTCGTGGAACTCGACTCCCACGGCCCCGGCGTCCTCGAAGTGACGCCGGACGCCGTCCGGATGAACTGGTACTACGTCGCCGACCGACGCGACCCGGCGACCGCCGTCACCTTCGCGCACGCCTTCCGGGCGGTGGCGGGGGAGCCCTGGGTGCGCCCTGTGAACGGCTGAGCGGGCGCCGATATACTGGCCTCGCCCGGGCTGCCCCGGGCGAGGCCGCTATAGCTCAGCTGGTAGAGCATCTGTCTTGTAAACAGAAGGTCAGGGGTTCGAGCCCCCTTGGCGGCTCACTTCACTTCCACCGAAAGACACTCATTCACGCTGGGGTGCCGTGGGGTTTCCCGCACCACCTTCAGGTCGATGTTCGCCTGAAGCATGAGCGTGGCCGCGACGTGCCGGAGATCGTGCAATCGGATCGGGTGGCGGCCCCGGGCTTTGCAGTGTCGTTCGACCTCGTCGCCGATCCACGACGGCCGCAGGGGCGAGCCATCCGGCCGGGTCCAGACCCGCCCGGAGCCCACCCATGCCGGGCCGAGGCGCAACCGTTCGCGACGCTGCCGTGCGTGGTGCTCGCGCAGGAGTCGCATCCCCTCGTGATCGAGTGGAACGCGCCGAGTCGACGCGTCCGACTTCGGGTCGCCCTCTTCTATTTCGTACTCGACTTCGGCCCCCGAGGCCGGCGGTTTCACCGCGGCGTGTGCCGCGATAGATCATCACGGGCCCTGGCCGTAGACCGGTCTCCGGCCACTTTTCGACGCGTTCGAGCCGAGTGGCTACGGCCCGGTCAGTTCGTGTCGACCGGCGTCCGTGAGCATGTAGTACGGCCGTCCGTCGGATGTGGACTTGTCGAACTCGTGGGTGACCCAACCGCGGTTACGCATCTCCGCCATCATGTCCGCTAGCCGCCGATGACTGACGGCCGCCGCGCGGCGGAGATCCCCGGCGTAGAAGCGGGCTTCGGCGCCTCCGGCGAGGAACACCGCCGTCAACCTGCTCATTTCTCGGGCTGTCCGCATGAACCGATTTTAGGCCTCGCTGTCGTGTTCTGGCGGGGCTGGAGGCCCGTCAAACCGGGTCGACGGATCGCCGCTACCCCGTCCTTTGAGCACTCGACTGGAGCAAGCAGGGTCAGCGCACGACGGGTTGGCCGGTCCAGCCGGCACGGTCCGCGTGGACGGTGAGGCCGCGGTAGATGCCGAGTAGGCCGTCTCGTCCCAGCGGGGCGGCGTCGGCGGCCGACGTGGCGTCGATGAAGAGATCGGCCTGCAGGCCGTCGAGGTCCGAGACGGACAGCCGGTCTGAATACTGTGGTGACCCGAGGTGGTTCTCGCTGAGGGTGTCCCGGCGGGCCGGGTGGCCGTCGACGGTGGTGTTGGGCGCGAGGACGTCGGTGCCGGGGTGGACGGACACGCTCAGGGTCGGTCCGTGCTGGTCGGGGCGGAGGCTCAGGTCCAGGGTGGCGCGCCACGACCCACCGGGGCCACCTTCCTCGACCTCGCCGGCCACCGGTCGGAGCTCGGCGGGCAGGCCGGTGAGCTGGAACGGGAAGCGCAGTCGTTCGGTGCCGCCGATGTGCAGTGCCCCGGCGATGCGGTGGGCGGTCTCGCGCGGGTCGCCGTTGAGCCGGGAGACGGATAGCTCGGCCCAGCCGCCGTGGGCGTAGCGCCACTTCAGGATGAGCGTCTCGGAGTCGCCGGGTATCCCCACCCAGTACGCCGGGGCGCCGTTGACGGCCGGTGCGTCGGTCACCGGCCCGTAGGGCACCATCCGCGTGTCCTTGCCGGGAAGTCGCGTCTCGATCGGCCGGTCGGTCATGGGGACGACGCCTGCCGCGTAAAGGCGCACCTCGACGTGCGCTGCGGGCAGGGCGGCGCCTGCGCCGTTGGCCGGGTTCGGAACGAACTTCGACGCCGTCACCGTCAGCCGCTCGCCGTTGATCGACGTGATGCGCCGGTCGAGCGTGTCCTGCTCGGGTAGCCAGCCGAACGAGGCGTACCGCACCAGCGGGTCGAACCGCGGGGGCGCGCTGGGCGCGGGGGCGGCCGCGGGCACCGTGGCGGACGAACCGGCGGGCGGCGGCGAGCGGTCGATGACGGCGTAGGTGACGCCGGTGGCCAGCCCCACGACGAGGACCGACGCCGCGACCGAGGTCACCGTGCGGACCCGACGCCCGCGCCGTGCCGCGGTCACCGCGCCCACGACGTCGACGCGGGATGGTGGGGCGGGGGCGTTGGCCAGATCCTCCAAAAGGACGCGCACATCCTGCTCGTTCATCGATTGCTCCTCTCCGCGGCCGGCGAGGCCGGTGACGGGGTGTCGGCCAGCACGCGCCGAAGCGCGTCCAGGCCTCGTGCGGTTTGGCTTTTGACGGTTCCCGGAGCGCAGCCCAGAACGTCGGCGACCTGCTCCACGCTCAGGTCGCAGTAGAACCGCAGCACGAGGGTGGCCCGTTGCCGCGGCGGCACGGTGGCCAGCGCGGTCCGTACCGCGACCCGGCCGGCGTGGTCCGGCTCCTCGCCGGGAGATTCCGGCGTTTCGGCCATCAGCCGGACCCTCGACCCCCAGCGGCGCCGCTCGCTGAGGAACGAGCGCACCAGGATCGTGCGCGTGTAGCCGTCCAGATTCTCCATTTGCGACACTCGTTTCCAGTGCCGGTACAGCTGCGTGAACGCCGTCTGCACCACGTCGTCGGCCCGGTGCCAGTCCTGGGTCAGCAGATAGGCCGTCTGGCGCAGCCAGGGCAGCCGTGTCGTCGCGTAGTCGACGTAGTCACGGTCTCGCTCGCGCACGGCCTCTCCTGTCCTCGGCAGCTCCCACCCCTCTAATGCGCCGGTCGACCACAAGGTTGCACGTCGGTTCGGTAGTCGAGACGAGCACCGTCAGTACCCGCCGATTCGTCTCTTGCCGGTAGGCCGCGACGAGGCCGGCCCGGAACGTCGGCGGTTCCGTCCGCGTCTCGGCAGGCGGCTCGCGGATAGAGTCCCGCGATCGTGTTACGGACGCGCACCGTTATTTCCGTCTCGTGGTCACTGATTCGAGTGGAACGGCATGCTGGGTATTGACCTTGGCGCCGAAGTGGTACTCAGTGAATTGTCGCTGGTCAGCCTCGAATAAACGGTCCCGGCCGGCCGTGCGGGCGCTCGGCGGCCGGTTTTTCACCGGGGGTGCGCGGTGGCCGTCATATGCGTCGCAATTAACATTCATTCGCGATAACGGCACGCGATGTCGGCCATGCAGAGAATTGACGATCGAGGGAAGTCAGCGCTGTGACGCACGCGGGAAACCAGATGACCGACGCGGTGCGCGTCCGTCGTCTTCTCGCCCGTGCGCTCGTCTTGGTGGGCGGTGTGGCCGCGGCGACCGTCGCGGGATGGATCGCGGGCGATGTCACCGCGAGAGCTGATGTCCCGGTCATCGAGGAAGCGTCCGAATGGATCGCTCCGAGGACCGCGGTCGAGATCGATTCGCCGCAATCGGCGACACCCGCGTGGTTGAGTGATCCGATCTCCGCAGTGGCGATTCCGTCGCTGCCCGCGGCCGCGGCGCCGTCGCTCACCGGGAAATCGAAGAGTGCGGTGTCGCTCGCCGAGCGCGCGGTCCTCTCGGTGAAAAACCTTGATGGCACAGCGAAGTCCATGGCGAGTGTGCTTACGGCCGCCGACGAGGCCGCCCGCCACACCGTCGCTACCCTGGACGCCGCAGTTCTGGCGCGGCCGGGTGATGTCGATCGAGACCCCATGGGGGTCATGGCATCCGCCGTCGGCCAGCCGATGTCGAACCCGGTGACCGCCTCCTCCGCCCTGGAGCACCAGGGTTCGGGCGACGGCCGCACCGCCCTCTCCGCACCATGCCGGGACGAGTCTCCCGGCGAGCTTTCGTCCACAACGTCGCGCGCACACACTTCCGGTCACACCGCGGGAAAGTCGCTTCCGCCGTGGTCACCGATGTCACTGTGCGGCACGTCGACGAGTTCCGCTGTGGCCTGCGGTGGCGACCACGGTAGTGGCGCCGTCCTGCCCGGACGCGTGGGCCAGGCCGATCGAATTTCGCTGGACCGCGCCAATGCCGGCCACCAGGCCGCACTGGCCGTGGTGCTCCGGCCGGACGTCACACCCGGCTGATCCTCTCGCGATCACCTACGCGTCCGGTGGTGATTTCCCCTTCCGGGCGTGGTCGCTTTCCCGCGGCGATCGCCGTTGTCCCACGGCGTTCGATGCCGTAGTTCCCCTTTCCGCGTGGCCGTCGCCCGCGACTCGTTTCAACGGCACGTCACGAAGTATTTCCCATTTTGTCAGTAAAGGAGTTTTGTCATGCAGAACTGGATGAAGTACCTCCTGCAGACCACGGTGACCACCGGTGGACTGCTGATGCTGGGCACGGGTATCGCCTCGGCGAGCGAGAACCTCGACCCCGATCTGCCTGCCTCCCCGCTGGATCAGATCGTCGCCCCCGCGGCCGCCGGATTGACCGAGGCCATGCAGCAGGCGCGGCCGCTGCAGCAGCTGGACGCGGCGGACGAGGATTCCTTGCAGCCGGCCGTCGACGCGGTGCTGAACGATGTCCCCGCCGCGGTGCCGCCCACCACCACCCCGGTCGGGCCGGTCTACCCGGTGCCGACGGGGTTGCTGGACTTCCTTCCGTTGCAGCTCGGTGATGTCGCGGGCGAGGCGCAGGAGCCGGACCTGAACGCGCCGCTGGGCGCCGAACTGGGTGCCGCCGAGTTGCCCGCCCTTCCGGTTTTCTCGCGCGTCGCGCAGATTCCGGTGGAGAAGCCGGCCCTTCCCGTTTACGGCGAATTCGCCGTGCTGCCCGCTCCGGTCGACACGACCGTCGCCACCGATCCGCTTGACGCCGGCTCGGGCACCAGGGTGACTGCTTTCCACACCGATGCGCCGCAGACCGCGACCGAGTTCGAGACCCCCGGCTCCGGCTCGATGCCGGGGATGTCCGCCGTACCGGGTCAGGCCCAGCGGGCCGATGCTCCTGCCTCCGGGCTTCCGTTGGTGGGTGGGCTTTTGCCCATGGGCGAGTCGATTCTTCCCGCGCAGATGGGCACGAACGGTGGCTTGCCCATGCTCGGTGAAATCGCCTCGCTGTCCCAGAACGTGCCTCTGCTCGGCGCTGTCCAGAACTCGCCGGCATTGGCGGAGAACGGGGAACTCCGGCTGCCCGCGGTGCAGCAGGTCACCGGCTCGGCGGGAAACCTCCTGCAGAAGTAGCGGCAGGGTTTGACCGCTGTTCGAGGTTCCGAGTACGAACGAAGGCCCCTTTCCTTGCGAGGCGCAAGGAAAGGGGCCTTCGTTTGCTTCAAGCGGGATGTCAGTCAGGCCGGGATGTCAGTCTCAGTCAGGCCAGGCCTCGGCTTCGGCGGTGAGCGCGGTGGTGATGTCGATTCTCCCGGTGCGCACTTGCCACGCCAGTGAATTCGGCCGAGGTTCGATGAGCAGCCAGCCTACGACCGATTCGTCGTGATAGCAGGGTGATTCGAGGTCGCCGACCCCCAGCGCGTCGAAGTACTCGCGCGCGGGCCAGGTTTCGGGAACCCATCTTCGCGCCCAGCGCACGACGATGCGGGCGAGGTCGTTGCGGCCGTCCGCCGGATGGATGAGGCGGTCGCCGGTCGTGCAGACCAGCTGGGGAGTGAAAGCCGCGCTCAACGGCACGGTCACGAGTTGGTCATTCAATTTTCCCCCTGGGCGAGCGAATGCGAGCCCTGTCTTTCTCGAAGATGCATGGACTACGCACGGATGGACGAGCGGCGTGGCCTTCGATGGGCTGGATTCGTCACGGTGACCGGGATGCGGGGCGCTCGATCCCGATGTGTGTCTGGGAACGCCTAGCTGATGAGGTTCTTGCGCATCGCTTGTCCGACCGCGTGCGCGCGGTCGGTGGCGGCCAGCTTCTTGAAGAGCCGTTGTGCGTGGGTTTTCACCGTGTCCTCCGCGAGGTGCAGGTCACTGCCGATCTCGTTGTTCGTTTTGCCCAGGCTGATCCCGCGCAGCACTTCGGTCTCCCGCTTGGACAAAGCCGGCGCTTGTTCCACTGTGGAACGGGGCCTCGGCAGTGAGAAGGAGCCGGGCAGTGTGCTGGCCGACCCGGTGCTCGTACTGCTCGCTTCGCAGGCGATGAACGCGGAGGCTCCCTGCCTGATCGCGTCGACAGCGAGGCAGGCGAACTCCGGCGCGCCGAAGATCACGACTGTCGTGCCGGGCCGGAGCATGACGATCGTCCTGATCGTCTCCGTCAGGACGTCTGAGGGCACGCGGGCGCTCAAGAAGACGGTATCCGACGGCAGGGCACGAAATTCGGCGATCAGTTCGGTGCTGGTCCCGGCGGATCCGACGCGCCGCATCCCCGGTGCGTTCGCGAGCAACCGGACCATGCGCTCACGCGGTTCACGGCGGCCGTCCAGGACAAGGGCATTCACCACCACATCCTCCGTTTGTCGAGGTGATGGGTCATCAGGTGGTGCGCGGCTACCTCGGCGATCTGAGGTGCGGCGCTCTCGTGGGGAGAGTACACACACCATGACGGGGGACAGGAGCGGTCTTCGTGTCCGCGAACCGGGTTTTGGCTGCTCACCGAGGTGGCTGGTCTTCGAGGTGGCCTGCGATCCGTTGCCCGGAAAGCGAAAAAGACATCCGAACGGGTGACGGCGCCGCAGGTTCGTGCGTCGAGGATGGTCTCGTTCAGCGTAATCCCAAGGTATTCGAGGCTCTGGTGGTGGAGCGACATCGGTCCCCGACGCCGATAGCCCGGCTGGATTCGCTTTGGCCCCCAAGGTTCCTGCCGCCCCAAGGGAGAGCGCGTAACCCGATCGGGCCACGTATCGCGTGTTCAGGGCAGTGCGCTACCTACACGATGGTGGCGGCAATTGGAAAAGACCGTTCGTTGTCAGTACGTTTCCCTCGTCGCAGGACAGAAGCACGCTGCTTGACGTCCGTCCGAAGCGATCTTCGAATCGAGGAGATTCTCAAATGCTGAAGAAGATCGGCTTTGTCGCGGCCGCGATCGCCGCCGGAGCCTTTATCACCGGTGGTGTCGCGTCCGCCGACACCCCCGACGACTACTACTACGACTATGACCACAGTGGCCAGGTCGGCCTGGTCAACCTGAACAACATCGACGCGCTGCACAACGTGAACGGCACACTCGGCCTTTGCAGCAACGACGTGAACGTGCTGGGCGTCCAGGTGCCGATCCGTGACTCGCTCAACGGCATCGGCGTGCCGATTCTCTCGCCGGGCTCGCACGAGGCCGAAGGCGCTTCGCCGTACAACTGCGCCTCGAGTGCCGTGACCGACGGTGGCACGGTGCAGGACAACTAGAAAGTCTCGGTGCCACGGTCGTTCCCGCGTGCACAGTAGGCGGCCGGGGCACAGGGGTCGGCGATTCGAGTCGCTGTCGTGGTGGGTGCCGGGAGTACGGGGAGAGTTGCACACTCCTGCTCCGTACTCCGGGCGCCCCCGCGACGCGGAGCGACGCCGGCACGGGCGGGGGCCGGTCGAGAAACCAGGCGAAGGCGTCCCCGTCCGGCGTGAACGGACCATAACCGACCTCACCGGGGCACGCGGTGAGGCAATATCCTCAGGAGTCTTTTAGATGATCAAGCAACTCGGCTTCGTCGCCACCGCCCTCGCCGCCGGAATGGCGATCGTCGGCGGAACCGCCTCCGCGGCGGGCACCGCCATCGCGGACTACCCGGTCGACCACAACGGCCAGCTCGGGCTCGCCAACGTCCAGAACCTCGACGTGGTCCACAACCTCAACGTCGTCGGCGGCGTCTGCGACAACAACATCAACGTGCTCGGTGTGCAGGTCCCGATCCGCGACGTCGCCGAAGGCATCGCCATTCCGGTCCTGTCCCCGGGTGAGACCGAGGCCGAAGGCGCCACCCCGGACAACTGCGCCAGCGGCATCATCGAAGACGGCGGGACCCTGCAGGGGAACTGACCGACTCCGTCGAAGCCGCCGCGCGGAAATCTTCCGCGCGGCGGCTTTTCGCATCCCCGAGCCGCTCAGCCGATGGGTGATGGGTGATGGACCAGGCACCCGGCACGGTCCGGGTAGCCTGGCCCCAACGCCGGAATTCACCTCAACCGCAGTGTGCCTGTCCAGGGCAACTGCGGAGGAATTTGACGACCGGTCCCCGCGAGAGGGCGCCGGACAACCCGGGTTCGCCATCCGGCCATTCGATCGACAGCGCCACGGACGAGGAATTGTTCCCGTAATCCGTCTCCGCCAGTGTGCGGTCCCCGTTCACCGTGTTCACCAGCGTGTAGAGGCCGGAGGGAACGTTGGTGATGTCCAGCCACTGGAAATCCACGTCGTACTTGTAGTCGTCACCTGATCCGACGGAGATCCCTTCGACGACGTCGAGTGCGTTCGGTTCGTGATGGCGGCAGTTGTTCGCGCGGAGACGTTCGGCGAGTTCCGCGTCGGGGCCGGTGGTCCCCGGAACACGGGCCGGCTTGACCGGGTCGGCGATGGGGAACCGGTCGCCGAGGCAGAAGCCGTTCTTGCGGTCGGTGACGACGACCTCACCTCGTTTCGAGGTCAGCGCGAAATGTTCGAAGTTCATCAAGTGCCAATGCTGATGGGCCATGGCCGGTTCGTAGTACGTGAAGGCGCGGGTCGGTCGCTGTGCCGCGTTGTAGTCGGCGGGGATGGAGCCGTCCTTGGCGTCGCGCAAGGCCTGACGGACGGACATGCGGGGTTGTTTCGTGTCGTCGCGCCGGCCGTAGAGCAGCAATGGTCCGTCGCCGATGTTCTCTTCCGAGCTGGTGAAGCGGATCCGGACGGCTTTCGCGGCGGCGGGAAGAACACAGCGGCCGTTCGGCGCGGCCGGATCGATCACCATGCACACGTCCCAATGGGTGCACTTGAGCGGATCACCCGAGAACCCTCCGGCGCACCCTGGTGGTGCCTGACGGAGATCGGGGAGCAGAAAGCCCGGTGAGGCGTCCGAGCGTGGAATGGACGTGGTGACCGCGGCCGCGAGCACCACGGCCGTCAGGGCGAGGTATTTCTTGAGCAAGGGCTTCCCATTCTGTGTGGGCATTCGATCGTTTCACCCTATTCGAGTGGTGTGCTTTCTGGTGGGTGCCGCAACCGGACCACACAATGGATTGATTGAGGTGTCACCGATGGTGTCGGTGGGTAGCGTGCGTGCAGACCGAAGCCGAAAGGACCTCCAGATGTCGATCGTCACCGGTGCCGGCGCGCCACCGGAAGAGCGGACAGATGTGTTTCCCCGGTCGCGACGGCAAGCGACAACCGGTGGCGTCGTGCTGGTCTGCGGGACGCGGCCGGAGCTCATCAAACTGTCCCCGTTGATGAACCGCCTCGGTGACCGTTGCGCCGTCGTCTACACGGGACAGCACTACGACGAGTCGCTGTACTCGCGTATCCGCGCGGACTTGCCGTCGTCTCGGCGTTTTCGCGAACTGGGCGTGACCGCCGACGGCCGTGCCGCGCAGCTCGGCCAAGCGATCAGCGCTGTCGACAAGGCCCTGGCCGACTTCCCTCCGCCAGTGGTTCTGGTGCAGGGTGACACGACGTCCGCGCTCGCCGGGGCGCTGGCGGCGAACGCCCGGGAACTCCCGCTCGTGCACGTCGAGGCCGGCCTGCGCAGTCACGATCGGGCGATGCCCGAAGAACACAACCGTGTCCTCATCGACCATCTCGCCGATCTCTGTTGTGCTCCGACCGAGCTCAATCGGCGAAACCTCGCCGCTGAGAACGTTTCCGCCGAACGGATCGTGGTCACCGGCAACACGGTCGTCGAGGCGCTTCTGGCCGGGCTCCCGCCCGCGGCGGCCAGGGCCGATCTCCTGTCCGTTCGCGGATTGCGCCGGGACGGATATATTCTCGCGACGCTCCATCGGCCGGAGAACGTCGACGATCCCGCACGGCTGTCGGAGATCCTGCGAGAGCTCGGCAGGCTGCCGCTCCCGGTGGTGTTCCCGTTGCATCCCCGGACGAGCAAGAACGTGCGGCGGTTCGGCCTGACCCGGCTTCTCGTCCCACTCCTGGTACTCGAACCCCAGGCCTATCCCGCTTTCCTCGCACTCGCCGCCGAAGCGGCGGTGCTCATCTCCGATTCCGGTGGTATCCAGGAAGAAGCGAGTGTGCTGAAACGACCGGTGATCGTGGTTCGCCGGAGTACCGAGCGCCCGGAGATCAGCGGTGACTTCGGGACACTCGTGCCGCCTGGACCGCGGATCGGTGCGGAGGCGGCCGTGTGGCTGGACGACGTGGCGGGGCACCGCGAACGGCTGCGGCACATCCCTTCACCGTATGGGGACGGGTTCGCCGCGCAGCGGATCGTCGACGCCATCGAGGGAATGGTCGCGCCGGGGTGAGCCGGTCACGGCACCCGCTCACCGGCGTCCTGCCGTCCGAGGCTCTCGAAGACGAGGCCGGTCACCCGGTTCGCGAGCTTGACGCTCGAATTCCAGCTCGTGACGTCCGGGTACACGTGTGCGGTGGTCGCCAAGAAAAGGCTCGTGCCGTCGACCGTGACGGGTGGCCGCGCCGCCAGATATCCCAGGGGGTACACCGGCTCGACGAACGGTGCTTTGAAGACCCGCACGGACTCGACGTCCTCCGGGCGCAGCTCGGGAAAGAGCTCCCTGAGCTGATCCGTCCATTGCGCGGCGATACGGTCCGGCTCGCCGCGGTAGAGGCGGGATGAACGATCGGTGTAGCGCATGACGTAGACGAGATTCGCGCCGCCGTGTCTTTCGGTACCGGTGAGGGCGGACATCTCCACCACGCCGTCGAACCCCGTACCGGAGCGCAACACCGGTGTCCAATAATGTCCGCTCAGCCGACGGCGAAGGAAGAACACACCGGTGACGACTCCCTGGTACCGGAGTTCGCTTCCCGGCAGGCGCTCGGCGAGTTCATCGTCGGCCAGCCGGCGCAACTGCGGCAGGGGAACGGTCGACACCACCTTGTCCACGTCCAGCTCCTCACCGCCAGGCAACGTGAGTGAGCAGCCACCAGTGGTGCCGCGGAGCCGATGGACCGGTGTCGACAGGCGAATCGTCCCGCCCGCGTCCTCAATGGACGCCCGTAGCGCGTCGATGATCGTTCGGTAGCCCCCGTCGGGATATCCGCGCGTCGCGACATTGCGTTCACGCCCGAGTCGCTGCCACAGGTACAGGGCGGGGACGTCACCGAAGGAGGGACCGAACTTCGAGCCGAACATCGGAGCGAAGAACTCTTCCCAGATACGGCGGCCGTAAAGTCCGCGGAGCCAGTCCTCGGTGCGGAGAAGGTCTAGGTCGCGGCCGCTTCCCCACCGCCGCAGCATCAAGGACGCGAGGCCGAAGCGAACCCGCTCGTGAAGTCGCAACGGGGTGAACCGCAGCAGGTCGAGGGCGGAGTTGAAGCGATGACGGCGGCCGTCGACGACCATGCCCATCGTCGTCTTCCGCCAGCGCACGGCGTCCTTCAAGCCCACCTCGTCCAGCAGGGCGAGGAGATCGGCGTCGGTCGGCATGACGCAGTGGTAGAACCGTTCCACCGCCTGGTCGCCGTGCGAGAAGAACGTGCCGAGCCCGCCGAGCTGGTCACCGGCCTCGAGCAGAGTGACCCGCACCCCGCGGCGGGCGAGCCGATGAGCCGTGGTCAGGCCACAGATTCCGCCGCCGATCACCGCGACGGCAGGGGACGACATGGTGGTCACCGGAGGATCACAGCTTCCGGTACGGCGCCGGGCTGAGCCGGTCGCGGACGAGCAGTTTCAGGTATTGCACGAGGGTCCGCCGGAGTTTCAGCTTGCTCGGCCCGCGCTTGCGGTCGTAGCGCAGGGTGAGCGGAACCTCCTTGATCACCGGGTCGCAGTGACGGAGCTTGAGCAGAAGCTCCACCATGCACGCGAAGCCCTGCTCTTCGATGAGCCGGTCACCCCAGTGCGCCGAGGCCCTCTCCAGCAGCGTCGCGCGATAGGCGCGGTAACCGCTGGTGAAGTCGCGAACCCCGTCGACAGCGAGGGTGTGCCGGAAAAGCTGGGCGGCGCCAAGGGAAAGCAGTCGCCTGACCGGTGGCGCGGTCCGATCGTCGCCACCGGGGACGAACCGCGAACAGATGGCGACGTCCGCGCCGGCGGCGATCTCTTCACGCAACCGGCGGAGCAAGCCGGGATCGTGGGTGTCGTCGGCGTCCATGACGACGATGATGTCGTCGACACCCGATTCTTCCAGCGCGGCGCGGAGACCGGTTTGCACGGCGCGACCGAGGCCGAGATTGACCGCGTGCCGTACGACGCGCACGTCCAGTTCGCCGAATCCGGCTTCGGCCACGGCCGCGGAGCGATCGGACGAACCGTCGTCGACCACCCAAACGGTGAGCTCCTCGGTGAGCGCGGCCTCGGCGAGCCGTTCCAGCAGAACGGGCAAGGCCGCTTCTTCGTTGAACGCGGGCAGAACGACATGCGACCGTCCAGTGGTCCGTGCCCTTTGACGGTCCGGTTCCGCTCTCGTGGCCAGAGCGGTCTCATTCGCTGACACGTATCCCCTTCGAGTGCTCGAAATGGTCCCCGGCCGCAAACCTCGGTTCGGCCGACAGCTCATATTCGGCTATGTTGAACCCTTTCTTTAGGGTCGGCCGAGATCCCCCGAAAGGAGGGTTGTCCCTGCAAACACAAAGTGTTCACCGGTGTCCCCTGAAAGGTCGGTCCACTCCGCTCGTCCGATCGGGTCTGCCGGGGGAAAACCGAGGAAAAAGACGGCGGACCGAACAGGACTTGGTCCGATTGGCTGACTTGTGACGAAGTGGAAATTCATCGTGAAGACGAAATCGATCCACGGCGGATCCGGCAGCGGACGGGGTTTCCGTTCGACACGCGGACTCGCGCAGGGTTCGGCCGGGCGAGTTCACCCATCCCGGCGAGGACCGGCGTGGTGACCGAACTGAGGATTCCGGCACTCGCCGGACCGCCACGGGACCGGTCGTACCGCCGACCGTCCGCCACCAGGCGGAGACGTCCGTTGCTGGCGCGGGTGAACGCCGTCGTGGTGCTGCTCGTCGTGGTCGACGTCGTCGCGTGGCTGGCGGCGGCGCGGATCGCCGGCGTGACCGTGCCTCAAGCGCTTCTGATCGGAACGATCCTGGCGGGCGCGCGGGTCGGCGGACGGGTGCACCGGCGTCGGCTGTGGTTGTCGTGGCTGCAGGATCTGCCGCGGTCGGCGGGTGCTTCCCTGCTCGCGTTCGCGGTGATCACGTGCTTCGTGGCGGCGACCCGACCGGTGATATCGGGAATGACCTCGATGCACTGGATGGTGCTGGAGTTCGCCCTACTGAGCGAAGGCATGCGGCCGTGGGTGTTCGCCTTCGGGCGATGGGGACGCAGACGGTTCCGGCGCTGTGACCGCGCCATCGTGGTCGGTGCGGGGGACAGCGCCGGTGACCTGATCCGCACGATGTTGCGGCATCCGGAATTCGGTCTCCTCCCGGTGGGATTCGTGCCCTCCGCCCCGGTCGGGAGGACGTCCGCTTTCCCGGTGGAGGTGGTCCGTGACGGGCTGGCCGAGGCCATCGTCCGGCATGGTGCGGGGACGGTCGTGCTCGCACACACCGGAGAAGGTGACAGCTCCGCCGTCGACGCGGCTGTCACGGCGCACCGGTTCGGGTGCGTCACCCTGGTCCTGCCTCGGCTGTTCGCGCTCTGCCCGGACAAGTTCGGCGTCGACCGGCTTCGGAGCTATCCGCTGATGCGGCTGGCCGGGTCGCCGACTCGACGGCCGAGCTGGCTGATCAAGCGCGTGATCGAGACCGTGCTGGCCGCCGTCGCGCTGGTCGTACTGGCGCCGGTCATCGCGTTGTGCGCGGTCGCGGTCCTGCTGGAGAGCGGATTCCCGGTGATCTTCCGCCAGGTGCGCGTCGGTGTGGACGGCCGCACCTTCCTGCTTTACAAGCTGCGCAGTGTCCGGCAGGAGACGGTCGACGATTCCGCGACACGCTGGTCGGTGGCGGGCGACCACCGGGTCGGACCCGTCGGCCGGTTCCTGCGAAAGTCCTCTTTGGACGAATTGCCGCAGCTGTGGAACGTGGTGCGCGGAGACATGGCCCTGGTCGGACCGCGGCCGGAGCGGCCGGTGTTCGTCGAGGAGTTCTCCGCCGTCCACGACCTCTACTGGGCCCGTCATCGGGTGCCGACGGGGTTGACCGGTCTCGCGCAGGTGCACGGGTTGCGTGGGGACACCTCGATCGCGGATCGTGCCCGGTACGACAACTACTACATCGCCAATTGGTCACTCTGGCTGGACGTCAAGATCATCATCCTCACGATGGGAGAATTGTTTTGCGGAAGGCGGCGCTGACGTTCGAACGCCCGGTCGTCGTCCGGCTCGCCGCCGGATGCGCCGCATTGGTCATGGCCGCCGGATGTGTGGCCAGTTCGGCAGGCGAGTCGGCGGCGCCACCGCCGAAACCGCTGGCGCCGTGCGCGTGGTGGTACGGGATCGGGCAGCCGCCGACGGCGGAGGAACTGAAGCTGGCCGCCCGGCGGTACGACGTCGTGGTGCTCAACGCCGACCAGACCGCGGCGATGCGGACGCTCCGGGAGCTCAATCCGCGGGTCAAGGTGCTCGTCTACAAGGATTTGTCCAGCACCCGCAATTACGCGGGCGCGGTGAACGGCGGTGAGGACGCCGAGTTCCTGCCGAGCGGGATCGGTTACGTCGCGGCGCAGCGATCGCATCCCGAATGGTTCGCGACCGACATTCGAGGGCAGCGCATCGAATGGCGGGGTTACCCGAAGCACTGGCAGATGACGGTGTGGGATCCTGCCTACCAGCAGGCGTGGACCTCCGCCGTGATGACGGAAGTGACCAGGGAGGGCTGGGACGGGATCCTGGCGGACAACGACTTCAACTCCCTGCGCCACTACTCGACGGCGGTCCTCGCCGGTACGACGACCCCGGCGGAGACCGATCGGAAGCTGCGTGAGGGGCTCGACGCCTTCCTTTCGTTGATCGGGGACGCCGTGCAGAAGGCGGGGAAGTTGTTCGTGCCGAACGTGTCGGAGACGCATCTGCTGCCGGGGAGGTGGACGGCGCATTCCCGCTTCGGTGGTGCGATGGAGGAGAACTTCGGGTTTCGCGAGGACGGCGGGACCGGCGGTCTGCTCACCTTCCGCGGCAACGAGTTCCAGGAACTGCGGGCCCAGGCCGCGCTCGGGGAGTCACTGTTGCTGCTGGTCACCCGGACGAGGTCGGCTCAGCAGGGCCGGGCGGGATATGCGAGTGCCGCGTTGCTGGCCGGCCCCCGGACATGCTGGACCCCGGCCACCACGGACGATTACCGCGATCCCGAATGGTCGCCCCTGCAGGGCAGCGATCTCGGGGAAGCGGTCGACGCGGCGGAGCGGCAGTCCAACGGGGTGTGGACCCGGACCTTCACCGGCGGCTGGGTCGCGGTGAACCCCACGTCGGCGGCTCAGACCGTGACGCCGCCTGAAGGACTCGTCGTGGCGGGCACCCGCACCGCGCCGACCTCCTCGTGGCCGCCTTCGTCGTCCCCGCTGTCGTCGTCGTCTTCCGCGCCGTCGTCCCCGCTGTCGTCGTCGTCTTCCTCGCCGTCGTCCTCGCGGTCTTCCTCGTCGTCTTCCTCGTCGTCGTCGTCGTCTTCCTCGCGGTCGTCCTCGCCGTCGTCCTCGTCGTCTTCCTCGCGGTCGTCCTCGCGGTCTTCCTCGTCGTCTTCCTCGTCGGCACGGCCCGCGCCGATCACCCTGGCGGCCGCCGACGGGATCGTGATGGTCAAGCCGAAGTAGTACCCGTTGGTCGAACGCGGCGTGACCGAGTGTCTGACGCGGCACCGCGCTCGTGTGATCAGACACGAGTCTCGCGTGCTTGAAGACGGATCTCGCGTGCTTGAAGACGTAACTCGCGTGATCGGACGCCGAACACCCGAGTGCGGCGTCCAGACACGCGAGTTACGTTTCTGAGCACGCGCACGTCCTCCTTGCGACTCACCCCTCGGCAGTACCCCGCGCGGCGAGAAGCGATGCGTACAGGTCGAGGTGTCGCCGCGCGCAGACATCCGGTGCGTAGCGCCGCTGGGCTCGCGCGGCGAGCAGGGCGCCTGTCCGGGCCGGGTCCGGGTCGGCGAACAGCGCACGCAGGCGTTCGGCGAGGGCGGGAACATCGCCCGGCGGTGCCAGGGGAGCGGAGCCGAGCATGTCGGCCACTCCTCCGGTATCGGTAGCGACGACGGGTTTTCCCGCCGCCATGGCCTCGGCCACGACCAAGGGCTGCTGTTCCATGGTGGACGGCAGCACCAGCGCGTCCGCCTTCGCCAGCAGAGCGGGAACATCCGGCCGGAACCCGAGGAAGTCGACACGTCCGCACAAGGGCGGCGTCCGCGCGGCTTGTTCGGCGTCGGCTCGTTGCGGGCCGTCGCCCACCACGGTCAGACCGGCGCCGGGCGGGAAGACCCCCGGCATCGACAGTGCCGCGAGGAGGTCCAGGATTCCCTTGCGTTCCACCAGAAGGCCCACGAAGATCAAGTGCCGGACCGGTCCGGTCGGAGGGTTCGGTTCGGCGGGCTCGACGCAGTTGTCGATTTGGCTCAGCCGACTTGACGGCACGCGCAGCCGAGCGCGGAGGAAGCGGCCCATCGCCCCGGCGGGCACGATGGTGTGGTCGAGGATCCTGGCCACCGCCGCGTCGCCGGCCAGGACGGCCCGCGTGTAGGCGGACGGCCCCGCGGCACCTTGTCCGGCACGGAACCACTTCTCGGTCACGTCGTCCGGCACGCCGTGATAGGTCTGGACCAGAAGCGGCCGTGCCGCGCGGGTGAAGCGCATTCCCGCGAGTACGAGCCCCGCACGGCGATCCTGGGCGTGCACCACGTCCGGCCGCCAGGCCCGGATCGCCGCCCGCGCGCGACCGGCGGCGGCGAGGTTTTGCTTGTCCGCCACCAGAAGCCGCTCGTGGTTGTCGTCGAGCAGGTCGGCGCCCCTGGCGGGGACAGGCCCGAAGACACGGACGTCGACCCCTTCGCCGAGCAGGGTCGCGGCGAGCCGGACGGTGACGTCGACCGGACCGCCCCGGTCCTGGGTCAGCAGATAGGCGACGCGGTTCACCGGATGTGCTCCTCCGTGACGAGTTTCTCGACGAGGACGGCGATCTGGTCGGTCATCCGCCTCCGGTCGAAGGACAGCTCCACGCGCCGCCGACCGCGTTCGCCTTCGAGCCGGGCCAGTTCCGGTCCGGCGAGCCGGGCGGCCACCGCGGCGGCGAGCGTGTCCAGGTCACCCGGCGGCACCACGGTGCCCGCGTCGGCGATGCTTTGGCGCATCCCGCCGACGTCGAAGGCCACCACCGGCCGGGCGCACGCCATGGCCTCCAACGGGACGAGTGCCATTCCCTCGGCGCGCGAGGGGAGTACCACGACGTCCGCGGACGTGTAGAACATCGCCGGGTCGTCGGTATGCCCCGGCCACCGCACCGATCCGTGCGCCGCCATCGGATGACGGTCACGCCAGACGGTGCCCATCGGGCCGTCGCCCGCGAGCACGAGTTGTGCGCCGGGCACGCGCCGCAGCACCTCCGGCCAGGCCGACAGCAGCTGGTCCTGGCCTTTCAGCTCGGCCAGCCTGCCGAGACAGACGGCGATCGGCGCTCGTTCGGGCAACCCCAGCTTTCGCCGCGCCGTGATCCGGTCGCGAGGAGCGAACCTGGTCGTGTCGACACCGTTGCAGACGACTTCCGCGTCCGCGGTGACCTTCGCCTTCCGGCCGACGGCGAGTTCGTCGTCGCTCACACACACGACGAGATCGGTCCACCGGGAGGCGAGCCGTTCCCAGCCGGCGGACGCACGACGCAGCGGTCCGCATGCGGTCTCGAAGGACCACAGGTGCGGTTGGAACACCGTCGGCCGCTTTCCGCGCAGCGCCAGCCGGCCGGCCAGCCCGGCCTTCGAGCTGTGCAGGTGCACGACCTCCGGCCGTAGTTCGGCGAGAACGCGGTGCAGTCTCAGTGTTTCGGTGATCACCCGCGGGCCGGGGGAGCGGGTCGCGGCCCAGCCGCGCACCTCGATCCCGTGTAGCCGCAAGTGTTCGGCGAGCCAGCCCGATGGCGGGCATACCACGGTCACCGACCAGCCCCGATCCCGTTGCGCCACCGCGAGTTCGAGGACGACCGCGGCCACGCCGGCGGTCACCGGCTGGGAGACGTGCACGATGTTCATCGCGTACTCTCCCGGAGCGGCGCCCGCAGTTCGCCGCGGTGGAGGACCAGCGTCGCGGTGGCGTAACCGGCGACGAGGACCAGACCCTCGCCGAGGGTCCCCGGCAGTGAGTCCGCGGGCCCGAACAAGCCCGCGTGGTCGAGCAGTACGGCGGGCAGGGCGCCGAGCACACAAGCACCCAGCAGCCGGGTCACGATCCCGGCCAGTCCGGGCATAGGAGGCGCGACGCCGAGCCCGGTGAGGACGCGCCAGGCGATCGGGAGCATGAGCCAGGCCGAGGAGAACTGAACCGCCGCCACCGCGCCGATCCCGAGGTCGGCCAGCAGCGCCAGCCCGGCCACGAGCATCGCCAGATGGGCGCACTCCAGCGCCAGATACCGCTTGGCGTGCCCGGTCGCCTTCACCGCCTGGTACCAAATCTGCAGTAAGCAGATACTCAGGCCGTAACCGGACAACGGGATCAGGAGATCCGCCGCGTCCGCCCACCGCGCGCCCAGCACCACGACACGGTCGGCGAGCACGATCAGCGCGAGGTACAGGCCGCCGGCGAGCACGAGCACGGCGCGGGTGAACCGGGTGACCATCTCCCGCAGCGCGCCTTCTTCCCCGCGCAACCTTGTGAACACCGGAAAGGCCACCGCGCCCAGTACAACCGCCACCATGATGTAGGGCACCCAGGCCAGCCGGTAGGCCAGTGAGTAGACGCCGACCGCGTCCGGTCCGAGCAGATGGCCGACCACCAGGTAGTCGAGATTGACGAGGATCGCCGCCACGACGGCCGCGGGTCCCACGGCCGAGGCCCAGCGCAGGGCTTCCGCCGCCGACGGGGGATCCCAGCACGGCCGCACGCCGCCGCCCACCAGCGCACCGAGCAGTGGCTGAGCGACCGACGTGCACACCAGGCCGATCACGACGGACGCCGGTCCGGCACTGTCGAGGGCGAGCACGACCGTCACGACGGCACCCAGGACCGCGCTCCCACCGTCGGGCACGAGCCGTCGCCGAAAGTCCAGTCTCCGATGCAGCAACCCCATCTGGACCCCGCCCGCGGCCGAGAACGGGAGGCTGATCGCGGCCAGGCGGACCAAGCCGGCGGCGTCCGGGGCGCCGAGCATCGCGGTGATCGGCCCCGCCGCGGCGGCGAGCACGATACCGAGGACCAGGCCGGCGCCGACGCTCATCGTCAGCACGGTTCCCGCCATCCGGCGCGGATCGCGTCCGGTGCGGCTGATCACGTCGTAGACGCCGATCGACTGCACCACCTGGCCGAGGTTGACCATCGACACCGCCAGCGCGACGATCCCGAGTTCCGCCTCGGTCAGCAGCGCCGCCAGGATCAGCGTGATCAGCATCTGGCTGCCCTTGCTGACCAGGTTGACCGCGCCGAGCCACAGCGAGCCCCGGACCGCCTTCGTCCCGAGTCCGCCGGTCATCCGCCGCTCCCGGCCGCGACCGGCGAGGCGGCGCGGGCCGCGGTCAGCCGGACGGCGGCCCAGACCAGCGCGCACCACGCGAAGACCACGGCGACCCCGTCGACCGTGACGGCCACCCGCGTGCCGAACAGGGAGACCACCGCCGAGTCCACTGTGTACAGATGGGCGAACGGTATCGCCGCCGCGAGCACGGCGAGTCCGGCCGCGCCCCAGCCCGGTTCGGCTCGATGGCGCCACCAGAGCACGGCCACCGCGGCCATCGCGGGTATGGCGATCAGCACGTCACCGGGCTGGTGCACCACGCAGACCACCACGGCGAGACAGGTGAGCAGGTCGGCGACCGGTGAGGCCGACACCTGGTCGAGCCGCCGCACGAGCAGCACGCTCGTGACGAGCACCCCCGCCAAGACGAGTGGTTCGATGCCAGACGGAGCCCAGCCGGTGACCCGGAACCACACCGCCGCGACGTCGATCCGTTGTGCGGTAAGGGAGTCGACCGCACCGTAGGCGGTACCACGGGCGTGGGCGATGTTCGCGGCGACGACGTCGAGAAAGGCGCCGACCCCACCGCTGCGGCTCACCAGCAGCACCACCACCGGGAGGCTCGCGGCCGCCGCGACGGCGGTCCCCGCCAGCGCCACCCGCCGCGATCCCCTGGCGAAGAGCAAGATCGCCAGCGGGAGGCCGTACTGCGGCTTGAGCCAGGCGAGCGCGAGCGCCACCGCCGCCAAGCCCGGCCGGTCCCGCCGGGCGAGCAGCGCCCCCGCCACGCCGACGGCGATCAGCGGATTCACCTGACCGACGTAGAGCTGTGCCTTCCCGACCTGGCTGGTCACCACCAGCGCCGCGAGCACCGCGGTGGTGACCGCGAACGGGACGGGGACGAGCCGCCGGACCGCGACCGTGGCCAGCGCCGCGAGCGCTACCAGCAGCAGCAAGGAGAACACCGTGAAGGCCACCGCGCCCACCCGGTAGCCGGGCAGCGCGAACGGCAGGTGCGCCAAGAGGTGGTAAGGCTGGTAGAGGTTGAAGTCCTGCCGCACCGGCCAGTGCGCGAACATCGCGGCGGGATTGTAGGGATTACCGCCCGCGAGGAACTCCCGGATCGGGAAGTACAGCGCGTCGCGGAAGTCCTGCAACCGCTCCTCGGCCAGATTCGCCTGCACCGGCGGCGGCACCCGCCACGACGGTGTGAGCGCGTGCCACGCGCTCAGCGTGCCGACGATCGTCGCGACCACCAGCACGGCGCGGTCTCTCGTACTCACGCCAGCACCACCGCGATGAGCACGGCTTCGGCGGACAGCACACCGGCCGCCGCGGTCAGTTCGTCCTGACTTCGCCGTCCGGCCACGGCCACCACCGAGGAGTCGCCTCGGTTCTGGTCCGCCGAAAGCGCGGCCGCCAGCTTCTCGGCTGTCTCGCGGTATTCGGGGGCGACCGGGACCACGCGGACCGGCCGCCCCGTCGCGAGGCCGAGAACGGTCAGCCGGTCGGTGATCGCCGGGTCGTCGCCACGCAGCACCGCCACCGGCCGCTGGATCCCGGCCGCGAGCAGCGCCCGGCGCACGGACCTCGTCCCACCACCGGGTTTCGACGGCATCGACCGGCGGATCGCCGCTGTGGTGAGCCCGGCGGCCACGGCCGCGACCAGGGCGAGCCCGGTCACCAGCGAGGTGTCCGGCGCGACCACGGCGACGTCGGCCTTGGTGTCCAACGGCCGCAGCCTGCCGACGGGGGCCAGCAGATTCGCGTCGACCAAGGCCTTGCCCAGTGCTGACGCCGTCGCGTCCGCCTGCTCCGAAGACGCCGCCCGGACCGACAGGCGCGCCAACCCGGAGGCCGGCACCAGCTCCACCGAAATCCGCTGACCGAGTTCTTCCGGTGAGTAACCGGAAACCGGTGCCGCGGCCTGAAGCACCGAAGGGCTGCGGGCGAGTTCGACCAAGGCGGGCAAGGTCAGGGAGACGACTTCGCCGTACTGCGCGACCGAGCTCTCCTGACCGCCGATGGGCTCGGCCAGCAGGCTCACGCGTCCTTGGTACTGCTCGTCGCGGGACAAGCCCACCGCCAAGACCAGCGAGCCGATCAGCAGTCCCACGGCGGCGCCGAGGGCCGCGGTGCGTGGGATTCTCGTCAGGAGTTCTTTCACCGCTTGCCTTCCAGCGTCGTGCGGAGCAGTTCGTCGTAGGCCTTCATCACCGTGTGCGGGTCGTACTCCCGCTGGATCGTCCGCAGGCCTTCGGCGGCCAAGGAGTCCCGTGCGGACTCGTCGCGCAGCAACGCGCCCAAGGCCTTCGCCACGGCCAGCGGGTCGCCGGGCGGCACCAGCACCCCGGCGCCGCCGGACAGCACTTCACCGACGCCGCCGACATCGGTCGCGACGACCGGCCGCCCGGCGGCCATCGATTCGAGTACGGCCAGCGGCAGGCCCTCCCAATCGCTGGTCAGCACCGTCACGTCGGCCGCCGCGAGAAGATCGGGCACGTCTTCGCGAGTACCGAGGAACCGGATCCGGCCGCTCACGTCCTCGTGACGGGACTCGAGTTCGGCACGGAGACTCCCGTCGCCCGCCAACCACAGCACCGCGTCGTTTCCGAGCAGTGCCCACGCGTCCAGCAGCACGTCGTGGCGTTTCTGCGGCTCCAACCGGGCGAGGCAGAGCACGACCGGCGTCCCGGCCGCGACGCCGAGCGACGCCCGCACCGCCGCCCGGCCGAAGACCGGCCGCCGGGCGAACACGGCGTTGCGGATCACGACCGGACGGCTCAAGCCCGCTTCGGCCAGCCGGTCGGCCGTGGCGGGGGAAACGGCGACCACGCGGTCGGACGTGCGCCGGAGGATGCGTGCGGCCATCGTCAGCTCGTCGTCGGCGACGCCGTGGAAGACGGTCACCACCGGCCGCCGCCGCCCGGGAACGAGCGCGAGCCGGGCGACCAGACTCGCGCCGACGTTGTGGGCCACCACGATCTCCGGCCGAAACCGGGCGATCGCCCGGCGGACCGCCCACGCCGCCCGCAGCACACCTGTCCCGCTGCGAAGGGCGAGTGGGACCGGGAAGTGCTCCACCCCGTCCTCGGCCAGCGCGTCGGCGCGGAATCCACCGCCACTGGCGACCGCGGACACCCAGCCGTACTCCTCGCCGCGGGCCGCCATGCCCGCCACGAGGGTTTCGGCGCCGCCGGCGCCCATCTCACTGATCACGTGCAGGACACGCATCGAAACCGCCTTTCCCTCGGCGAACCCGGTCTCCGGCCGCCACGGCGAACGCGGTCAGCGACCACAACGGGAGGTAGTACTGCTCGGAGAGGAACGTCGAGGTGACCAGTACGGCCAGCAGCGACGCCTGGATCACGATCGCCTCGGTCCTGGCGGCGGGGTCGCCCGTCCGGACGGCCCGTTCGCTCGCTGTCGCCGCGAGCACGATCATCGCGACGAACAGGGCGAATCCCGGCAGGCCCAGTTCCGCGGCCACCTCGAGGTACATGTTGTGCGCCACCGGGGTCTGCTCGTCGAGCTCGGCGTTGCGGGATGCGGCGGCGTATTCTTCGCGGAATCCGCCAGGACCGACGCCCAGCACCGGATGTTCGGCCACCATCCGGGCCGCCGCCTGCCAGCGCAGCTCCCTGGTGTCCACATTGGAGGCCGCGATGTAGGTCTTCTCCTGGAACGCCCGCTCGATCAGCGGACCGGCGAGCGACATCGCCGTCACGCAGAGCACACCGGCCGCCGCGGCCGAAGCGGCGAGCACCCGCCAGGGCAGGACCCGGCGCAGGGTCAGCCAGCCGATCGCCGCCGCCAGCCCCAAGGCGCCACCGCGGGAGAAGGTCGCCGTGGCGCCGGCCACCAGCACGCTGCCGGCGAGGGCCACGGCGAGCGACCGCCGAGGTGAACCCTGACGTGCGACGAAAAGCAAGGGAACCGCGGCGACCAGGAAATAGGCGAGGTCGTTCGGATCCTCCAACGGACCACCGGCGCGTGCTTGCCCGTCGACGACGAGGCTGTACAGCCCGCCGACCGCGGCCGCGGTGGCTCCCGTCGCCATGGCCAGCAACAACCCGCGGATCTGAACCTCACGACCGGCGACATCGGCCAGGACCGCGGTGAGCGCGAGAAACGGCAGCCAGCGCAAGGTGTACTCCGCGGTGAAGGAGCCCGGCGAATGGGCCGCCGCGGTGATCGCCACCACCGTCGCGAGCAGCGCCAGTACCGCGTGCAGCGGCGTCGCCCGGGGCGACCGTCGCCGGCGGGCCCGGGTCACCAGCCACGTGGTGACCAGCAGCGCGGGCACGACCTTGCCGAGATGCGGGTGCACGGCCGCCAGGTAGCCCTCGATCGGCGCCAAGGCGACCGTGGCGAACGCGAGAGCGCGCAGCATCGCCGCCCGTGCGCTGTGCTCGACGGGGGTGACGACCGTGAAGGTGGTCATCTCCCGGCGTCCAGGCAGGTCACCGCGCGCTCCCGCCGCGGGTTGGTCCGGTGTACGTATTCACCGGTACCGACGACGTCGAAATGCTCGCGCAAGGCGCGCAGCACCCACCCCAGCCAAGCCACCTTGCGGCTACTGGGTGCGGCCATCCCGGGGAAGAACTCCATCCCGGGTGCTTCCGCGCCACCGAGGACGTCGGTGGGATGCAGCAGCAGGGACGGCGCGACCTTCCTCGCGAGACAGAGCCGTAGGGCCGTCTTGAAATAGCCCCTGGCCAACCGGGGCGAGATCTCGTGCAGTTGCAGGAGGTACGAGCCATGGATCGGCGTGCGCACCAACGGCATCGTCGTCACCGGAAGCTCCACGAGGCCGGTGCCGTCGGTCGTTCGCCAGCGATACGCGTGCACCGGCGCCAACACCCGCGAAAGGCCGCCGAACAGTTCGTCGCGTCCGTCGCCGTCGTCACCGCCGTCGCGCGGGGGCGCCGTGCGATTGTGATAGGCCCTGGCGAACGGGCCGATCCAGGTCGGGAGGGTGCTGGCGTCGTAGGCGTATCCGCGTTCGGCCAGTACTTCGACGAGGTCGCGGCTGAGGCTGAATCCCGGCCCGCGAAAACCGAGGGGGAGCGGGGCGCCGGCCTCGACGATCGCGTCATCGGTACGCCGCAGTTCGTCTTCGAGACGGGCACGGGTATAGCGGTGAAGCCAAGGCTCGTGGCCGAACGAGTGATTGCCGACTTCGTGACCGGCCGCGGTGATCTCGTTGACCGCCTTGGCGCCGTCTTCGCGGACGACGTCGGCGCCGACCACGAACACCGTCGTCGTCAGCCGCTGCTCGCCGAGGACTTCGAGCAGCCGCGGCACGGCCGAAGGCAGAAAACTGGGATACCGGCGCCACTCGGGGTCGCCGTGGGTCTTGCGGTAAGCCCACAGGTTGTCGAGGTCGATCGACACGCTCGCCAGTGGCCGCGCGGTCATGCCGTCTTCTCCGTGACACCGGGCGCGGCCGCCGTGGTGCGGGCCTGCGAGCCGAGCACCAGTACGCAGACGACGACCGCCGTGAGGCCTGAGACCACCCAAATCCCGGTCCCTTCGGCGACTTGATCACCGAGCACCGTGATGCCGGTGACGGAGGACAGCACGATCGTCGTGGCGTCGGCCGTCGCCACGACCGCCGTGGCGAGGCCGCGTTGGAGAGCGACCGCCATCGATGCCTGCCCGAGTACGGCGGCGGCCAGCATCAACCCGGTCAGCGGATTCAACGGCAGCGAGGTGACTTCATCATGGGCCAGCACCCGGCTGATGATCGCCACCACGGCGAACGAAACCCCGGAAAGCACGGCGGGCAGGAGGAAGGTTTCCGTCCGGCCCACCTGGGTCATGGTCACGCCGATCGCGACCAGCGTGGCCGTCAGGAGCAGAACGGTGGTCGGCGAGAAATCCTCGGCGACGGAGGGTTTCGACGAGCCGGCGAGGACGACCAGTCCGCACGCCATCAGCGCCAGCATCAGCGCCTCACTGATTCGCACTCGCCATTTCAAGACGACGACGCCGAAAAGGGTCGCGAGTCCGATCGCCGACGACGAAGCGGTTTGGACCAAGTACAGCGGCAGTGATTCGCGAGCGAAGAACGCGAACGCGAAACCGCCTACCTGTCCGGCGAAGCCCACCAGATAGAGCCTGTCGGCGGCCAGCCGGGCAAGTAGTCCCAGACCTGTTCCGCGCTCATGCGCGGCTCGCCGGGCGGCGACGCTCTGGGCGACGATCCCTATCGCGTACAACGCGGCCGAAACGACGAGTATCCCGTAAGCGACCACCAACGGCTCCTTCTCGCCACGTCACGAACCGGGCCGGCATTCGGCCACTTCGCGGAGATGGCAGGAAGCGTAGAGATGCGGCGGAGTCACCACGTTCGAAGGACCGGTGCGGGAGTTTCGTCACCCAAAGAAAATCTTCGTGCCAGTGTTTGTGGTTCGAAAGGGGAGCATGACGATACTCGGAACAACTCCTCGGCACTGTAGGTAATCGTTCTTCGCACACGCGCCTCGAAAAAGGGTGCGTAGCCGGTGAATCGGGCTCGTGAGGTCAGTGTCGGCAGAATCCGACAACGAGGTGCATCCAGGCTCGCGCCCCCCATTCGAGGTACAAAAACCTCGGTCAGACGGGGTTTCGAACCACACGATGATGGCATCGGATGGAGATCCGTCAATCGGGTCGGTAGCTTTTGCGCTGCGGCACGCCGGTGCCCTTCCCCTACGTCGCCCCATTCCTATTCGAGGAGAGTCCATGCTGAAGAAGATCGGTTTCGTCACCGCCGCGATGGCGGCCGGAGCATTCCTGACCGGCGGAATCGCGTCCGCCGGGACGCCGGCCGACGAAGGCCACGACCACCACGGCCACGACATCAGCGAGCAGGTCGGCTTGGCCAACCTGAACAACATCGACGTGTTGCACAATGTCAACGCCGTGGTGGGCGCCTGTGACAACAACATCAACGTGCTGGGTGTCCAGGTGCCGATCCGTGACTCGCTCAACGGCATCGGGGTGCCGATCCTCTCGCCGGGTGCCCACGAAGCCAGCGGTGAGTCCCCCTACAACTGCGCCGCGGGCGGCGTGCTCGACGGTGGCACGAGCCAGCACAACTGAGTGTCGGTTCCCGTTGGGTGTGCGGGAACCAAGATGCGAGTGGAATCTTGACGATTCGCGTTCTTCCGATGTGCCCGGTGCCCGCCGCTCGACGGCGGAGTGCCGGGCACATCGGCGTTCGTGGCGGGGCGGTGCGTGGTCTTTGGGTAGCTCCGAAGCCTGGCGAGGACTCGCTGTAACTTATGGCGTCCTCGCGTTGGTGCATCTCTATCTGGCCGTCGAAACAAGGGTGACCTGGTCGGCTGTCCTCGCGGTCGTTTATCTCTGTGTGGCCGCCGGCTGTGTGAAATCAGGTCGTTGATCCCCCCGCCGCCGACAAACGTGGCCGTTCCGAGGCGGCAGGGTCTCAACCGCGGTGCGGTCAGCGGAACAGGCGGAAGAACCCGCGCACCTGCTTGACCAGCGACTCCGGCTGTTCGAGCGCGACGAAGTGGCCACCATGCGGGAGTTCCTCGAACCAGCGGGGCCTCCCGCCTCGACGGGCGGGTTATGTCGCGCGGGTAGACCGAAAGCCCGGATGACGCCGTCACCTTGTTCCGGAAGTCGGCGAAGCTCTCCCAGTACAGGCGGGCCGACGACGTGGCCGACGCGGTGAACCAATAGACCGAGATCTCGTCGAGGATCGTCTGCCGCGACAACGCGTTCTCGGGATGGCCGTCGTTGTCCGTCCACGCCCAGAACTTCTCGGCGATCCAGGCCGCTTGACCCGCCGGGGAGTCGGTGAGGCCGTAGCCGAGCGTCTGCGGCCGTGTCGCTTGGATCGCCGAGTATCCCCGGCCGCTGCGCTGCATCTCCTTCTCGGCCTCGAGATTCGCCCGTTCCCGCGCGTCGGATCGTCGAACGTGCCAGCCGCCACGGACCCAGGTTCAGGTGGACGCCGACGACCCGCTCGGGTGCCACCTCGCCCAGCGCCGCGGACACCGCCGACCCCCAGTCACCGCCCTGCGCGCGCGGGTCGGTCAACGGGCCGAAAACCTTCAGGAACTCCAGCACCGAACCCGGCCACCCGTGCGTGAGCACGAGCGGGAACGCGTCCGGCTCCGGCGAGCGGACGTGCAGGGAAGTGGATGCCCAGCCCGTGAACCCTGTGACCAGTCGTCCACCGGCTCACGCTCGGGCCACCGTGTCCGTCGCAATCGTTCACGCAAATCGGCGATCTCCGCTTCGGTGATGCTGACCTCGATCAGTTGTCGGACGGCTTGTGGTCCTGCACGCGGCGGGCGATGGCGAGTGCGATCGGCGCGGCGAGCCAGCACAGGTACGCGCCGGTGTTGTCGGTCAGGAAGGAGACCGGAATCGAGATCCCGAACACCGCTGCCAGGCAGATGCCGCGCGTCAGGCTTTGGGTGAACACCCGGGGTGGGTCGTCGGTTCGGTACAGGTGTTCGCGCCGGATTTCCCGGATGGTCAGGGCGAACGACGCGGAGGCCAGAACCTGCACCAGCGCGTAGAGGCTGAACCGGAGCGGGAATGCGCCTTCGGCGGTGATCACCCGTGTCGCGAACGGCATCAGGACCTGCATGAACAGCCATCCCAGGGTGAGGCTGATCAGGCGGCTGCTCGACGAGCGGACATAGGGGAAGATTTCGTGGTGGGCGCGCCAGTGGGCGGCGATCACCACGAAGCTGAGCGCGAAGGCCAGGTATTCCTCGCCGTGGGCGGAGATCGAACCCAGCATGGCGTTGGTGGTGTCGCCTTGGGGGATGGGGAGATCCAGTGCCAGCAAGGTGAGCGCGATCGCGATCACGGCGTCGGCGAAGATGGTGAGCCGCTCGGCGGCGGCCTTCCCGATCGTGTGGTCCGGCTGGGGCGTCATGGTGAGGAACAGCTCCCGCGTTCTCAGACGGCGATTTCCGCGGCCGGTCGTGGGATGTTCGCGAGGCGCCGGGATCGCAGGGCGAGGATGATCATGACCGCCGGGATCAGGATGTCGTTGACGAGGACTCCGCCGGTGCTGCCGGGAGCGTGGTCGCCGCCCGCGAACCATTGGTGGACGTGGCCGATCGCGGCTCCCCAGAGGAACATTCCGCCGCCGAGGCCGATGGTGACGCGTTCGCGCGCGGACGCCGACGCGGCCCGGAAGCCCATGACGGCCAGGCCGAGGTTGGCGAAGGCGATCTCGAACATGAACGGCGTCCGGTCGAAGCCGATCGCCGTGGCCATGACGTCCGGGAAGGCGAGGAAGGCGATCGTCATCCACAGGCTGCCGCAGCCGAAGGCGCCGATTGCCCACCAACGCTGCCAGATCTCGAGCCGTTCCTGAGGTGACGTCGCGTGGCGGGCCCGGAGGAAGGCGCCGACGGCGGGCACGACGATCCAGACCAAGGGGAAGGCGGATTGGGCGAGGTAAGTGAAGCTGTCCATGGCAACAGTCTTACCCAGTTAATATTAACGAGTCAACACTCTGGCGTGCGGGCGGCCGCTCGAAGCGGAAACCCGTGAACCGTCTGGAGGCACCCGCTCAACGGTCGCGTTGGTCAGCGCCGCGAAGAGTGCGTCCGTTCGCCGCAGCGCCTTGGGGCGGATGGGTCAACATCGGCGTCCACGAAGGCGGCTGCGTTTGGTCGGCACCGGATGAGGGCATCACGGTCTCGCCGTAAGTCGTTCTACGTGGGGAGTCGGTCGGTGGCGTCGTACAATGTGAAACCCTCCAAGCCCGTTGCCGTGTTCGGCGCCCTTGGCGGGATGGCGATGCTGGTGTTCGTTCTGGTCAGCGGAATCGGCCGCGGCAACGGCTTCGTCTGGCTGTGGGCCGCTCTTTGCGTCGGGGTGGTGGGCTTCAACCTGTGGGCGGCATTCAGCAAACGAGGCGCCACCGAGGTGGTCGAACGCCGTACCGCGGACGAGTCGTGAATTGACGGGCTGGCAGAGTCCCGCGTGAACAGAAGGTCAGAGGTTCGAGGCGTTCACGACTGGCCGGGCAACAACGTGCGTGGGTTCAGGGCGGCGCGGAGCCGTGCGCGCAGGCCACGTTTGGCCAAGCCGCGCCGGACTTCCCGGACCGCCGCCCACGCCTGCGGTCCGGAGTGCGGGCCGGTGCCGACACCCGACCACAGTGCGACGTCCACTGTGGACGCCAACAGGCGCAGACCGTCCACTGTGGACGGATCGACGGTGTCGTGAGCGGCCGCCGCCAGATCGCGGACGGTCATACCGGCGGTGCACGGGACGCGGTGCTCGCGTAGCCGATCCTTGACCTCCCGGCAGGCGCCGAGCACCGCGCCGATGCCCGGCTGACGTCGCCGTCGCCACGCCCGAGCGCCCTTGGCCAGCGGGATCCCGGCGAACCACGCCACCGACAGCGCCGCGAGCGCGATCAGGACCGGACCGGTCGGGAATGTCCAGCCACCGTCTCCGGTGCCGCCGTTTCCCGTGCCGGAATCGCCGCCCGGCAGTGGCCGATCCTGTAGCTGCTCGGCCGGTGGCAGTTGCGTTCGCGCCTGCGCGGTCACCGCCGCGAGGCTGTTCGCGCTGCCGGTCGTGGCGCGTGCCTCGCCCGTCGGATCCAGCGCCACCCAGCCGACGCCGGAGACGGCGACCTCCGGCCAGGCCACGACATCGCCGTTGTGGACGGTGTAACCGCCGTCGGCGTTCGGTTTGTCCGGCGTCCGGAAGCCGACCACCAACCGGGCCGGGATGGCGAGCGTCCGCGCGAGGACGACGTACGCGCTCGCGAACTGTTCGCTCGTGCCCAGTTTGGTCTCGAACAGGAACTTCCGAAGTTGTGGCCAGCTGTGCCCGCTCGGCAGGTCGGTTCCCGTCGCCAGCCGATAGTGCTCGCGTAAGAACCGCTCCAGCGCGAGCGCGATCCGGAAGCTGGGACGCAAGCCGCCGACGGCTTCCCGGGCGAGCTGCCCGACTTCCGGCGGTACGTCGCCGATTCCCGCGAGACCGCCGGGAGCGGACGAGTCGAGCGCCGCGTCGAGCAGATCCGCCGGCTTGATCTCCGGTGACCACCAGCTCAGGGCATACTTCTGCGGGCCGTCGGCCGGGTGCGGCAGCCAAAGCGTGCCTTGCGATTCCTCGACCAGCGGAGCGATCCCGTCGACCGCCGCCGGCCACGTCTGGCTGGGAAGCCACGGCCCGCCCAGACCGCTCGTGGTGACCGTCGCCGACCGCCGGTGTGTGGGCACGGCCACCGCCGGACCGGGAGCCAGCTCGGTGCCGAGCCGTCGGTAGCGGCTGCCGGGGCTCCAGTTGACGCCGTCGAAGAGGTCGAAAGCGACCAGTGGCCAGCGGTCGGTGTCGGCGTCGCCGCGGAAGGAGAACACCGGCGTGTCCGGATGTTCCAGTCGGTAGGCCAGATCGTCCAGCGGGTTCGCGACCCGACCGTCGAGTTCGGCGAGCTGATCCTGTTTCAGTGAGTACGCCGGACCGGGCGCGGGCACGAGCAGGTTCGCGACGAGCGCCCCGGCGATGCCGAGTACGAAGGCGGGTACGGCCAACGCCAGCATGGGCACTTTCCTGCGGTGCCCTTCCACGTCCGCTTGCGGCATCAGGATGAACACCCCGCCCGCGACAGCCGCGTACCCGAGGCCGCCGATCAGAGCCGTGAACCCGGACATGGCCTGGAAAAGCTGGCTCACCACCACGACGGCGAAGCTCGGAAGGAGGGCCAGGATCGGCCGCCTCAGCCGGAGCAGCTCGACCCCGAGCACCCCGGCCAGCAGCACCAGCAGCGGGACGAACAGCAGGGTGGACGGCTCCGGTCGCGCCGGCCAGGTCGACTGCAGCGCGAGCCGCCAGGATTCGGTGACGCCGTCCGCGAGCGCGGAAAACGTGGCGCCGGTGGGAAAACCGGTGGCCGTCGTCGAAGAGAGCACGGTCTCGACGACACCGACCAGCCCCACGGCCAGCAGCAACAACGCCCGCCACGGTGCCAGGGACACCCAGCGCGCGCACAGCTCGGTGACGCCGAAGGCCAGTATCAGCGGGACGCCGATGGGTACGAGCAACGCCGTCACGCCGAATACCGGCGCGAAGAACAGTCCCGCGACCGCGGCGGCCAGCAGGATCAACGCGACGGTGGGGCGGCTCATCCCACCACCTCGTTCCATCTGCGGACCGCGTGCGCGGCGTCGGCGGCGTTGAGCACGCGGACGCCGGGAACGACGATCGGCTCGGCCGCGGCGAAGTCGACGAGGAACAGTGAGGAATAGCGCGGCCGCAGAGCACTCAGCCCGTCGAGCCCGCCGGTGGTGACGGCCATCAGACAGCCGCCCTGGTCACGTGCGGCCGCCAGCTCGCGCGTCACGAGCGTTTCCCCGGTGTCCTGGCCGATCTGGCACAGCTCGTCGAGCAGAAGCCGCGAACCGAGCGGGCCGCCGGCGGTGGTGAGGTCGAGACCGCTGGAACCGACGAGCCGGGTGTGGTGCCCGGCCATCGCGGACGCGTGCAGCAGCGACGCGGCGAGGTCGACGGCTTCTTCGAAGACCTCGGGTGTGAAGGAAGTCCGGCGGGTGTCGAGCAGGAGGGTGAAGCGCGGCTGCTGCGGATCGGCGTAGTCGCGGACCATCATCCGGCCGGTCCGCGCGGTGGCCTTCCAATGCAGGTGCCGGACTTCGTCGCCAGGCTGGTACTCACGGACGTCGCGGATGTCGAGCGAGCCGCGCAGCGAGTCGGTCGTCCTGCCTTCGTGATGATGGCGCGGGTAGCCGCCGATCAGGGCGCGGGCGGGATGCCGGCGCGGATGCACCCAGAGTTCCGCGGTCTCGCCCGCGGAAAGCCGGTTCCTCGCCAGACCGAACGGGTCCACCCGGTGCAGCGTCAGCGGCCCGACCGGGAGCCTGCCTCGGCGTCCGGTCGGCAGTTCGTAGCGGTAGGTGGCTTCGGCGTCTTGGGCGAGGGACCGGACGCGGACGGTCTGGACGGCGGCACCTGCCTTGTCCCAGGCGTCGAACCCGCGCTGGCGACGCCCGGCGACGTTGCGGACAGTCAACTTCGCGAGCGCCGGGCGTCCGCGTTCGACGCGGTCCGGATATATCTCGCGGGAGACGTCGACGCGCAGGCCGCGTGCGGTGACGACGACCGCGGCCACGACCGCGGCGAGCCCGACGGCACCCATGACGCGGAACAGCGGGTAACCGGCCCATTCGGCGACCGCGAGCAGCAGTACCGACAGCACGAGCAAGACCACGCCGCGGGCGGTCAGCCGCATGGTCAGCGGCCCGCGTGGTTCATCGCCGGCGCCGGGACGGCCGCGAGCACCTCGGCCACGATGTCCGCGGGGCCGCGCTGGTTGAGTTCGGCCTCCGCGGTGAGCACGAGCCGGTGCGCGAGAACCGGGACGGCGACCTCTTTGATGTCGTCGGGGGTGACGAACTGGCGGCCTCCGGTCGCGGCGATCGCTTGCGCGGCCCGGACGAGCGCGATGCTGCCGCGCGGGCTCGCGCCGAACCGCACGGCGGAATGCACGCGGGTGGCCGCGGCGATCCGGGCCGCGTACTCGCAGACAGCCTGGTCGAGGTGGCCGGCGCGGACTTCGGCGATGGCGTCCAACAACATCGGGATGTCGACCACGGCAGGCAAGTCGTCGGCGGAGACCCCGGCGCAATCACCCATGATCACCATGACCTCGGACTGAAGATCCGGGTAGCCGACCGAAAGCCGCATCAGGAACCGGTCGAGCTGGGCCTCGGGCAGCCGGTAGGTGCCCTCCATCTCGATCGGGTTCTGGGTGGCGATGACGAGGAACGGCCGTGGCACCTCGTGCCCGACGGCGTCGACCGTGACCCGCCGCTCGGCCATCACCTCGAGCAGCGCGGACTGTGTTTTCGGGGTGCCACGGTTGATCTCATCGGCGACGACGATATTGGAGAAGACGCCGCCGGGGTGGAAGGCGAACCGCTCGTCCTTCTGGTGGTAGACGGTGACGCCGGTGATGTCGCCGGGAAGCAGGTCCGGGGTGAACTGGATCCGGCTCCAGCTCCCGCCGATACTGCGGGCGAGGCAGCGGGCCAACGTGGTCTTGCCGAGGCCGGGGACATCCTCGATGAGCAGATGCCCCTCGGCGAAGAGCGCGGCCACGGCAAGCCGGACGACCTCCGGCTTGCCGCGGATCACCCCTTGGATGTTCGCCGCGATCAGTTCGAAGGCCTCCCCGGCCTTGGACTTGCTCACCTTGCCCCCTGCGAAGTCGATCCCGCTGGACCGTTCGGCTCATCATGCCACCAGCTCAGCGTAACCGGCTAGGTACAGGAACGGTCTTTCCGCAGTACATCGGCGGCTTGCTCAGCGGCCGGTTGTGGCGACGCTCGCTACAAGCCGGCCGCAAGCCTCCGGACATCGCTGTTCTCCGACCAGCTTTTCGCCTGGCATGCTTCGAGCAGTGAGGTCGCGGCACTTCTCACGGTGGCCACAAAATCACTCCTGGTGATAGTGGCAAACCCCTGTTCGTCATGATTTTTCGCGCGTACCTCGATCGCTTTTTCTCTAGTTTCGTCAATGGTTAGCCCGTATGGGCCGTCAAAAAAACGGACATGGCGCGAGCTGATCGGCCCCGCATGGACGTCATTTGCGACTGACAGAAGTTCAACGAGAAAAGCTACCGTCATGTCATTCCATCCGGCCTCCGGAAAGGAGTGGTCGCCGAGTTTCACCCAAATAGAACCCCAAATCGTCTTTGAATTTTCATTCAGTTCAAGGTTTGCGAAGTCTTGTAAGATGTGAAAACTCATCAACCTCTCCCGACTGGGTATGCGGTCTCTATTATACCCGTCTCTTTGTTGAACCACATCTCGATGGTCAAACCATTGGCTGATCCTCGTAGAAATACTCGAGGCCCCTGCGATGCGCCCGCCACTCTGGAGGATGCATACGCCTTGCGAATCGTTTTGGCAATCTCGTCGGGCGACATGTAGTCAAAGAACTTGTCCTTTTTGCCGCTCTGCTGGTAGGTCTTTCCTCTAGCTGTATGGCGGTCGAGAATGTGCTCGATGTCGATGACCACTTTTTCTGCGGCAAGCAGATTTACTGGCTTTCGACACGATTGCGAGTCGTTGTGCACTAAGACGTCGGAATCGCTTGAAGATCCGCCGACGTTGACGTAGTAGGTGTGCAGGCCTTCGATGGTGAGGTTGTGCACCTGTTGCTGTTGTGTCCACTCGTGCACGGCGACCACTTCCAGCAAGCGGCCGTCGGGGGCGCGGAGCAGGCTGCCGCGGTTCAGGTCTTCGGCATCGGTCCAGCGGCCGGTGTTGGCGACCCAGAAGGGGTGTTCGTCGGTGGCGGTGACGGTTCCGGTGGCGTTTCCCTGGTCGCCGTCGGTATCGACGGTGATCCGTACCAGTTCCTTAAGGCCCTGGCCCGGAATGAGGTTGATCACCGGTCGGGCTTGGGTGAGGCCGGTGACGGGGTCGGTGGAGAGTACGCGGTCGCCGAGGGTGACTTGTTCGATCGGTTTGTAGGTGCCGTCGGCCAACAGGACGGGCGTGCCGGGTACGAAGCTGTTCGGCGACTTGCACTGGGGCGCCGCGTTGTCCGTGTCCCGCGCCTCGGGGGAGTCGCCCTTTCCGGCTTTCGGTGTGCTGTCGTTAGGCCGCTGCCTGGATTCGCCGCTGTCGGACGTTCGCGAGGACGGAGTGTCGGTGTCCCGCCGGGATGTGTCGGCTGGGCGGTGGGCAGAGGAGTTGGCCCGGGGCAGCGTCGGTAGTTGCGTCACCGGGTTCGGGAGCACCCTGCTGCCGCGCCGGTCGCCATCGTTCGGTGAACGGGAAGTCGTCCCTGGCGCGGTCGTACCCGCCTTGGAGCCCTGAGTGGCGGCCGGTGGTGCACTGCCGGCGCGATCGGGCGGGTTCTGGTGGTTCGGTGTCCCGGGGACAGTGTCGGGGCGGGGCGGAAGATTGTCAGGTGTGGGGCTTGCCGTCGCTGATCCTTTGCCGGGGTCGCTGTCCGGGCTCGGTCTGACGTTGGTGCCCGGATCGGCTCCACGCCCTCCGGGCAACGCCTCGACCGCGTTGAGCGCCCTCTTGCTGACGCCGACACCGGGAATGAACATCGTGCCGATGTCGACCGCCGCGCGGCCGACGACACGTTCCGGCTTGTCGCTGTTCCAGTCCTCCTTGTACGGGCGGACGACCTCGTCCACGACTTTGCCCGGGTTTCGAACGACGTCCTCGATCGCCTTGCCGCGTTCCTGGATGCGCTGGTTGGCGGCGCGCCACTCAGCACTGTTCGGATCAGCCTCGGACCACGTCGTGGCGTCCTGGTTCGCGTCTACGAAGCCCTTGATAGCGGGCGGAATCGACGCCAAACCATCCACGATGGTTTCCCGGGCCTCGTCGAGCACGTTGCCGACGACATGGTCCTTCGGGTCCTGGTTCTTGTCCTTTTTCATGATTTTGCGTAGGTCGACTGGTTGGCCGGTGCCGCCTTTGCCGCCTACGGGGATGGTGGGGCGTGGTGGGGTTTTGTCTTGTGGTTTTTCTGTCTTGGTTTCTTGGGTTTTGTGTTGTGTCTGCTGGGGTTGGGTGTCTTTCTTCATGATTTTGCGTAGGTCGACTGGTTGGCCGGTGCCGCCTTTGCCGCCTACGGGGATGGTGGGGCGTGGCGGGGTTTTGTCTTGTGGTTTTTCTGTCTTGGTTTCTTGGGTTTTGTGTTGTGTCTGCTGGGGTTGGGTGTCCTTTTTCATGATTTTGCGTAGGTCGACTGGTTGGCCGGTGCCGCCTTTGCCGCCTACGGGGATGGTGGGGCGTGGCGGGGTTTTGTCTTGTGGTTTTTCT
>NZ_JBVISU010000020.1:74699-107090 GCF_055575355.1 Amycolatopsis sp. NPDC034160
TGTCTTGGTTTCTTGGGTTTTGTGTTGTGTCTGCTGGGGTTGGGTGTCCTTTTTCATGATTTTGCGTAGGTCGACTGGTTGGCCGGAGCCGCCTTTGCCGCCTACGGGGATGGTGGGGCGTGGCGGGGATTTCTCTTGCGGTTTTTCCGTCTTGGGCTCTTGGGTCTTCTGCTGCGCCTGCTGGGGTTGCGTGTTCTTCTTCATGATTTTGTGCAGGTTGACCGGTTGGCCCGATCCGCCTTTACCGCCCGTGGCGGGAGCCGCCTCGGCTTGTTGAGCGGCGGCGAGAATAAAGAGTGCTGACAACGCTCCGCCTGATAGGCCGTACAGTATCGACCTGGTCAGCGGACGTCCTGCGGTTTCCATCAGACCTCCTGTTCTCGGCGCGCTTCATACCGCTGCGCCCAGTGGCAATTCGACTGCGCGTTCGGTCAAGCGCGATGTTGGTCGAAGCGGATACACTTCGGATTCATTCTTTGTCAACCAGGTGGTGCCGGCGGGTACCTCGGCGACGCTCATTTCACGGAAGCCTCGGCCCGCCTGCGCGTCGTGAGTGGTAATGACGGTTAGAACCGTCATTACCGCTCACGATCCCCCTTTCGCCGCACTCCCCGTGACCTTCGTGAATTTCGAGATTTTCAGCTCAGTGCTTGCGTTCGTAGATTTCTTCGGCCAGCGAGTGGCCCATCAGGCCGCCGAAGACGCCCGCCGCCACACCGACCACCAGGCCCATCGGCGACGCCACCAATACGCCCGCCGCGATGCCGAAGGCCAGCGAGCCCGTAGCGCCGCCGAGGCCGGTGTATGCGCCCAAGCTCAATGGTTCGCGTTCGTAAGCGAGAAATTCCGCTTCGTCTTCCGGGTCAAGCTCGAACTCGTCGGCAGGAGGAAGTGGCGGCGCGTCTTCGCACTCCCAGACTTCTTGTGGGATCACGATGTACTGGGTGGGTTCCAGCGTGGCGGTCATGGCGTCACCAGGCGTTGGCGGAGGCGGTGCCGTTGGTCGAAGTCGCGCTGGACCACGAGGACGCGCCGTTGCCCGACGAGCTCGCCGTCTTCGTGACCGTGTTGCCCGACTTGTGTGTGGTCTTCGAAACGGTCTTGCCTTCCACACGAAGGGCGGCGAGTCGCTTCGCCAGATCGTCGGGGAGGTTGGCCTTCTTGATCCGGTCGTGCGCGCCGTGATGGTCGTGGCAAGGCTTCTTGCCCGCGGTCGGCTTCATCGAGTCCCGCAGGTTCTTCAGGTCCTTTTCGGACTGTGCAAGCCGCTTCTTGGCGTCGCGCAACGTCTTTTCTGCGTTCTTGACGGTCTTGCGCGCGTCGTCGACGGCCTTGATCGCGGTGTCCAGCTTCGGGGTGGCCGGAGCGATCGCCATCCGCAACGGAGACACCGTCGGCGCCTTGGCCGCTGCCTGCACCACGAACCGCTTCTGCTCCGGCGCCTGCCGCACCTTCTTCACCTGCGGCTTCGACAACGCCGCCGGGACGGCGGCGCGATGGGCCGCGGCGGGTTTGACGTGGTGCGCGGGCTTGGGTGCGGCCGGCTGCGCGGCCGCCGTCGGCGCCTTCGGCAAGACGTTCACCGGCTTCGGCGCGACCGGCGCGGCCCCGGGTGCGGGCGCCGGAGCGGGCGCGGGGGCCGGGGCCTGGGCCTGTGCGGGCGCCGGGGCGGCGCTGTCGTCCGTGCTGTCCACCAAAGCGTTCGCCGTCGTCGCGCCGAGCGCGGCGGTCGCCAGCCCGGCCACTCCGTAGACGGCCGCGCGCCGCAGATTCCGCTTCATGTTCGCCTCCTCAGGTTGTGGGGCGTGGAGAAACCACCGCCGTGGTGGCAAGAGTGGCCCGCGGGGGTCCATGGCGGATACATCCGCGGTACATCGGCGGAGGCGGCAATTACCGGACATGCTCGCCGTCGACGGCTCTCGGATGACAGACTGGGAGCGATGGAAGACGACGAGCTGGTGCCCTTGGGCGAGGGCCCGGCCGCCACCGTGCTGGCCGGAATGGACGAGACGACCGGCGAGGCCTTCGCGCTCAAGGTGTACCCCGGTCGCGTCGATCGCCGCACCCGCGCCGAACTGGACAAGGAACTCTCCGCGCTGAACTCGTTGAGCGAGCTCGGCACGGTCCTCGTCCCCACCGAAGCGAAGGACCTGCCCGACGGCCGGTTCGGCGTCCGGATGGAACTCTGCACGCAATCGCTGGCCGAACTCGTCGGTGCCTTCGGGCCGCTTTCCGTCCAGGACGTGCTTTCCCTCGGCGAGGCCCTCGCGACGACGTTGGCCGCGGCGCACCAGGCCGGCGTCGTCCACGGCGGGATGACGCCCGGCAACGTCCTCTTCCGCGCGTCAGGCGCGCCGGTCCTGGCGGACTTCGGGCTCGCGTTGCGACAGTCTTTCCCCGGCGATTCCGCGGTGGGGTTCCTCGCGCCGGAAACGATCACCGATGGCGTCCGCGACGAACGCACCGATCTTTACGGCCTCGGCGCGCTGCTGTATTTCGCGCTCACCGGCCGTTCCCCGGCGCGGGAAGAGCCGGGCGAGAACGCGGACGAGCTGACGCTGCGCGTGCTCAGCGGCCCGGTGCCGCCGATCGACCGGCCCGGCCTCCCGGCGGGGCTCGGTCCGCTCGTGGCCTCACTGCTGGCGCGCGACCCCGGCGCCCGTCCCATCGACGCCACCCTGGTCGCCACCCGGCTCGGCGCGACCCCCGGTGTCTCGGCCACCCCGCGCCCGCTCGGCGAGCCGATTCTGGACTACGGCCCGGAGCACGCGAAATCCCACCGTAAGGGGAAAACCCGGCTGATCGTCGGCGTCGCGGCCGGGGCCGTGCTCCTCGCCGCGGCAGCGGTCTTCGTGCTGCAGAACCGGCCACGTGAGCTGCCCGTGCCGCCCGCGAGCGCCGAACCGGTGACCAGCGTGCCCACCACGACCGCCGACCCCGTGCGCCTCGACCTCGCCGATCCGGTCGACAACGGCAGCTACGTTCAACTTTCCTGGCGCAGCACCGGGTCCGCGCTGCATTACGCCGTCATCGTCGCGGGCGTGGACTTGCCGCGGAAGACTCATTACGTCGAGAGCGGCACGACCTACCGGGTCGATGTCCAGCCCGGTCGGCAGTACTGCTTCGTCGTACAGGCGACCGACCTCGTGCATTCCTACGAAAGCGAGAGCAAGGGCATCCGCGGCGCCCGCTGCGTTCGCTAGCCCGACTTCCAGGTGATGACGTTGGACTTCACCCCGGTGTCGGAGACCACCCACACCTGATTGCCGACCTGGCCGAAGTCGAACGCCTCGAAGGTGCAGTTACCACTGGCCGGGATCTCGCAAGTGTGACCCTCGTTGTCGTAATCCGGATCGCTCGACCATGGCCTGACGAGGACGCGGGCGCCGGGTTTGAAGCCCTTCATCACCACGTGGATCTTGGCGCACGCGGGCGCCTCGCACGTCTCGTCGTAGGTCCCGGTCTTGCCGCGGCTGATGGTGATCGTCGGCTTCGGCGCCGCGGGCCGGGTGACCCTCGCCGTGGCCGGGGCGCCTCGCCCCGCGCGGCTCTCCGCCGCGACCGCGATCGTGTAGGTCACGCCTTCGCGCAGATTCGGGATCGACGTCGACCGCGCGTCGCCGCCGAGCGTGGCCGAACCCGCGCCCGATCCGGACGACGGTGTCCACGACACGCGATATCCCGTCACCGCCGCGCCGTTCGGCGCCGCGGCGCCCCAGGTGACGTTCGCCGTCGCGCCGGCCAAGGTGGCGCGGAGGCCGCCGGGAATGGCGGGAGGGCTCGCCGCCAGCGCCTTGGCGGACGTCGGAGGCGATGGTGGCGACGGTGGCCGCGGCTTCGAAGGTGGCGGCGATTTCGGCCGCTCGCCGCCGTTGCCTCGTTGCGGGGGTAGCTGAACCGTCGAGGGCGGGGGCGGCGTGGACTGCGGAACCGGCGGCTTGTCGGCCGTCACCGCGACCTTCGCGACCGTGCCCTCCTGATCGACCACCAGGACGTGGTTTCCCTGCGCGCCTTCGATGTAGACCCGTTTGTCCTCGCCGCGCGAGAGCTTCGGCGATCCGTTGTCCGGCGGGATCGGCATCGTGTGCCGCGGGGCGCCGTCCGGCGAGTAGGTGAGCACGGTGTTGCGGGTCAAGTCGAGCAGGACGACGGCCGAGGACGAAGCGGTCGGCCGCGAGTACTGGCCGTCGGACAGCTCGATCGTCTTGGGCGGGCCGGGATGGCGCCCGGCGCTCAGGCCACTGGCGTCGAGAAAGTACAACTTGCGCAAACCCGGTTCGAGGACCGCGATCCGCCCGCCCGCGTCGGCCGAGGCGATTTGCGCGCCCGGGCTGAACGACGCGTTCAGCGGCAGCGGCTTCCCGAGCCCGGTGTCGCTGACGGTCTGCAGGGTGCTCGCCGTGGTGTCGACGTACGCCGGGGTGTCGCCGACGACGGTCAGCGCACCGGAATGTCCTCGGGTGGCCTGCACCGGGCAGCCGACGGCGTCGGAGCCCTTCGACAGCCGGCACAGCATTCCGTCGCCGGTGCGCTGCAGCCAGACCGTGCCGTCCGAGGTGGCCACCGGATCGCCGAGGGAGCCGCCCGTGTCGATCGACGCGAACGCGTCGCCGAGCCGGACGACCCGCCCCGCCTCGCGGAAGACGAGGTAGGGTCCGCCGGCGGTTTCGAGCAGGACCGGCCGCTCACCGGTCACCGGCTGGTCCACCGTGCGGCTCACCGTGAGATCGGACTTGCCGAACTCGATGATCCGCCGCTGACCGATCACGTACGCGCTCGTGTCGCCCTGGACCACGTCGGAGCCGGGTTCGAGACCCGGCACGGCGGCTTGGGCGTCCACGCTCCGGTTGGCGCCGTTGACGAAGAAGACCAGGCCGAGGGCGGGGTTGGCGACCCAGTGCCCGGGCTGCGTGAGGCCAAGGCCAGGCACCGGCTTCACCGCCCCCGTGGCGACGGCGATCACGATCGCCAGGCAGGTGGCCGACAGCACGATGAGCGGCATACGCCGCTTGAATCCCCTCTCCGGCACCGTCTGATCATAGAAGAACCAGGTACAGAATGGAGCCGCTCGGATACATTTCCCGGTCAGGACACTTCCGGCAGTTTCAATTCGAAGATCGCGCCGCCTTCTTCGGCGTTGTAGACGCGCAGCCTGCCGCCGTGTGCGAGCGCGACCCATCGCACGATCGACAGGCCGAGCCCGCTCGACCCGCCGCCGCTGGTGAACCGGTCGAACGTCTCTTCCGCGACCGACGAGTCGATCCCGGGCCCGCTGTCGGCGACGGTCACCTGACCGCCGGCGACGGTGACGTGCACGATAGCCTCGTAGCCGGGACGCCGTCCGTAGCGCAGCGCGTTGTCGAGCAGGTTGGCCACCGCGCGCTGGACCAGCGTCGGGTCGGCGGAGACCGTCGACGGCGCCGCGACCAGCGTCACCTGAGCGCCCTCGGACGGCGTCTCCGCCACGACGCTCGCGACGAGCTGGTCCAGCCGCACGGGCTGCACGGCCAGCGATTCGACCCCGGCCGCGAGCCGCGCGCGCACGAGCAGGCCGTCGATGATGCCGCCCATCCGCCCGGCGAGGCGGACGGTCCGTGGCAGCAGTTCGTCGCTCTCGGCGGGGTTGCGCACCGCCGCTTCGGCCAGCGCGCGCAGCGCCGCGACCGGTGTGCGCAGGTCGTGCGCGGTCTCGGCGAGCAGGATCTCCTGTTGCTGGAGCGCGGCGGTCGCGGGCCGGATCGCGCGTCCGGACAGCACGTGCCCGGTCACGCCGATGGCGCCCAGCAGCAGCACGCATCCGCCGATGACCAGCAGTTTCAGCTGTTCGTGCGCGGCGAGGGCGTCCCGCGCGTCGGCGACCGCCACGATGGCGCCCGACTCCTGGTTGTTGCGGTTGCGGAAGGGCTCGACGCCGACGCGGACCATCTCGCCCGCGGTTCCGCTGCTGTAGCCGTTGAGCACGGCCCCGTTCCGCACCGACAGGTCGGCGAAGGTCTGTAACCGCCTGGCGTCGATCGGCACACAGGTCCGGCCGCTCGCGTACGGCGGGAACCCGCCCGCGCCGCTGGGCAGGATCACGAACTGCGGGCATTGCCGGTTCACTTCGTCCTGGCCGACGTAGGCGGTGGAGATGGCGTCGCCCTCACCCATGATCAGCCGTTTGACCGGTGCGGTGACGCGGGCGAGCTCGCTGTCCAGCTGGACTTCGCGCTGCTGGAGGTCGGCGCTCACGGCGAGCCAGGCGAGTACCACCAGCCCGGCGGCGTTCAGCCCGGTGAACAGCCACGTGAGCAGCCACCGCAGTCGGCGGAGGCGATCGGCCGCGGAGCCGTTCACCGGCTCGCGATCCGGTAGCCGCGGCCACGGACGGTGTGGATGAGTTCGGGCTCGCCGAGCCGCACCCGCAGGCGCCGGATCACCACGTCGACCACATTGGACATGGGATCGGTGCTCATGTCCCAGCAGTGCTCGATCAGCTCGTCACGCCCGACTGCCTGATCCAGCCGCGAAAGCAGGTACTCCAGCACCGCGAACTCCTTGTCGCTCAAGGTGAGCAGGGTGCCGCCGCGGTGCACCTGCCGCCGGGCACAGTCCATTTCGAGGTCCTCGTGGCGCAGCACCGACGGCCGTCCGGCGCCCGCGCGGCGGTAGAGCGCGTGGACGCGGGCGCTCATCTCGGCCACCGCGAACGGCTTCACCAGATAGTCGTCGCCGCCGTGCTCGAATCCGGCGACCCGGTCGGCGAGGCTGTCGCGCGCGGTCAGGAACAGCACGGGGACCGCCCAGCCTTCCTGTCGACGGCGGTGGACGTAATCGATCGAATCGCCGTCGGGCAGCATCCGGTCGAACACCGCGCAGGCGAACCCGCCCGCGGCCAGCTCGGCGTCGGCCTGTGCCAGATCACCGGCCTCGCGGACGCGCAGGCCGCTCCCGGTCAGCTCGGCGGTGATCGCCACCCGGAGGTCTTCGTCGTCTTCCACGACCAGCACGAGCGCGGTTGACTCCGCTGTCATCGGAACCTCAGGTACATGGCGCGATCGTAGGAGGACACGAGGGAGAGGGGTGTGAGCATGGTGCTCTTCCAGGTCCTGGGGCCACTCGAGGTGCGTGGCCGCGACGGTGTCACGGGGCGGCCGCCCGGCGGGAAACCCGCCACGGTGCTGGCCGCGCTCCTGGTGCAGCCTAACGCGTGGGTCGCGGTGGATCGGCTGATCGAGAACACCTGGCAGGAACAGGCCGCGCCGGCTTCGGCCGAAGCGAACTTGAAGACGTACATGTGGCAGCTGCGCCGGCTGCTGCCGGAACACGACGGTCCCCGCATCGAGGGCCGGGCAGGGGCCTATCGGCTGCACGTCGGCCCCGGTGAGCTGGACGCCGACTGTGCCGCGGCGCTCGCCGACGATGCCGCGCGGGCACTGGCCGAGGGGGCGCCGGGAACCGCGTTGACACTGGTGGAGCAGGCCTTGCGGCTGTGGCGCGGGCGGCCGTTCGAGGGGATTGACGTCCTCGCCGACGACGCTGTCGAGCGGCTCGACGAGTTGCACCGGCAGTTGCGGGAGTCGCTCGCCGAGGCCCAGCTCCGGCTCGGGCGGACGGCCGACGCGGTGGCCACACTGCAGGCGCTGACCGTGGACGATCCACTGCGCGAGGACGTCTGGGCGCGGCTGATGCGGGCCCAGCACGTGATGGGACGGCCGGCGCAGGCGCTGGCCACGTTTCACCGGGCGCGACGGCTGCTGGCCGCCGAACTGGGGGTGCGCCCGGGACCCGAGCTGATGAAGGCGTTCCAGGCGGTGCACGGCTCCGGGGCACCGGACCGGCCGCGGCGGGAGCTGCCCCGGGCCGTCGAGCCGCTCGTCGGCCGGGATCGGGAACTCGTGGCACTGGGCAGGGCACTGACCGGATGCGCGCCCGCGGTCGTCGTCACCGGTGCGGCCGGGGTGGGGAAGACGGCGCTCGCGGTGGCCGCGGCCCATCGGGTCAGCGAGCGCTTTCCCGACGGTCAGTTCTTCGTCGAGCTGCACGGCGGTACCCGGCCGGTGACGACCGCGGCCGTGCTGGAGCGGCTGTTGCGCGGCCTCGGGCTCCCGCCCGCGCTGATCCCGTCCGATGTGGACGAACGCGCCGCGCTGTGGCGTTCGGAGCTTGCCGGGCGACGGGTGCTGCTGGTCTTCGACGACGCCGCGTCCCGTGGCCAGGTGGCGGCACTGCTGCCCGCCACCGGCCGCAGCGCCGCCATCGTCACGACACGCGGGCGGGACTTCTCGCTCGCCTCGGCCGTGACCGTCCACTTGGGACCCAGCCGGGCGCCGTCCGGACAGCTGGAGCGGGTGGCATGACGACTATCCATTATGGACTAGACCGGTCTTGCCTTTCCCTGCCTGACGGGTGGGCACCGCGGGCGGACATCGATGCGACACTCGCGTCGGCGACCCGTGAGGTGCTCGTCGTGGCGGCGCCGACCAGCACGGCCGGGCCGCTGCGGGCGTTCCGCGACGCCGACCGTGACAACCTGCGGCGCGGCGTGCGTTACCGGGTACTCGCGCCGATCGAGGCGAGGATCATCCCGGAAGTCGCCGGGCGGCTGGACACGTTCGTGTCCCACGGCGCCGAAATCCGCACCGTGGCGGCCGTGCCGATGGCCGCGATCGTCGTCGACGGCACGCTCGCCCTGCTGCCGGGGGACGACTGCGGCGAGTTCGTCGTGTTCCGGCTACCCAGCGTGGTCAAGGCCGTGGCCGGGCTGTTCGAACGGCTGTGGCTCGCGGGAACGCCGCCCACCGGATCGGGGCCGACCGGACGCGAGCTGGCCCTGCTGGCGCTGCTCGTGGACGGTTACACCGACGAGTCCGCCGCGGCCCGGCTGGGCATCTCCGTGCGGACCGTGCGGAGGATGGTGTCCGATCTGATGCACCGGCTCGGCGCGCGCAGCCGGTTCCAGGCAGGCGCGAAAACGGCTGACCGCGGCTGGCTGGCGGAACTCGCCGGGTGATGCCGCCGGCGCGTCACGCTACGGTCGTCGGGTGCGTGTACTGGTCACCGAGGACGACGAGGATCTCCGGCTAGCCGTCGAGGCTTCACTTCGCGGTTCCGGCTTCGCCGTCGACGTCGCCAAGGATCTCCCCGACGCCGACGAAGCGTTGAGTGTCAACGCCTACGACTGCGTCGTGTTCGACCGGATGCTGCCGTCCGGGGATTCCCTCGGCTACGTCGGCGAACGCCGCCGGGATGGCTGGAAGGTACCGGTGCTGTTCCTGACCGCGCGCGACACGGTCGCCGACCGGATCGCCGGGCTGGCCTTGGCCGACGACTACCTGGTCAAACCCTTCGCGATGGCCGAACTGATCGCGCGAGTGCGCAGCCTGTGCCGCCGCGGCGACTCCGGGCCCGCCCCGGTGCTGAGATTCCTCGACCTCGAACTGGACACCGGCAGGCACGAGGCACGCCGCGGTGGCGTCAGGTTGACGTTGACCGGTAAGGAGTTCGCGGTCCTGCGGCGGCTGATGGTCGCGGCGGGCGAGCCCGTCCGGCGCCGCGAGCTGACCGACGCGGGCTGGGACGAGTTGGTGCCCCCGTCGCCCAACGCGCTCGAGGTGCTGATCGCACAGCTGCGGCACAAGCTCGGCAAGCCGCCGGTGATCCACACCGTGCGCGGCGTCGGATACGTCCTGCGCGGATGATCAAGAACGAGTCCTCCACCGGTGTCCGACTATGTACGGTTCCGCTTTGGGGTATTGCGGGGTAAGTCAAACGTGTCGTGGTGGAGTTGACGGGGGCGAGCAGCGGGGCCATCACGTACTTCACGCAGACAACGCAGTAGGAAGCCTCAAGACGCTCCCGCCGGAGCCCCGCTGTTCGACAGGCTGTCATGGGAATTTCATGGATCGCGCCTACGGTCACCCATGATCCTCGACCTCCCTTCGCCGGGCGGGTCGGAAAGAACGCCGGCGCGGCGTCGATATTCGAAGGAACGAGGGGCGCGGATGGCCGATGAAAACGATCCACGGCATCGATGGATCACCAGGCTTGTCGAAGAGCTGAGCGAGTACCTCCAAGAGCCGGTCCTGCTCGGGCGACCACTCGAAGAATGCTTCGAAGGCGACTCTTTCTGTTGCCTCATCCGCAGTTCGCCCCCGAAAGGCCAGGCCCTTCGGCTCTGCTGGGAAGGAATCCTCGGTGGACAGCCCGTCCGCGGCGGGAAGCACTACACGAGTGCCACGCTGTTCCTGTACAGCAGGAACCAACGGCTTGCCCTGCCCGGCCATGACGACGGGAGTTTCGTGGAGATCGTGTACGAGGGTTCGCCGGAGCATGGGGGGCGATGGGCGGACGTCTACTGGGCGAAGGACGACTTCGGCGAATACCTCTCGTACGACTCATACCGCGGTTGAGCGGCGCCGGGGCAGGCGTTCCCGTGGATCACCTCGATGAGGCCGATCAGGCGTCGTAGACCTCGGCGTCGATTTCACTCAGCCCGACGATGTCCAGCACTTCGGACCACGCCGGGCCCGGGGGAGATCCGCCGGGCCCGGCGCCACCGCGTGGGTCAGCCCTTGAAATATCCCTTGAACAGGATTTCGCTGATCTTGGTGGTGGTCTCCTGACCGGTTTCGAAGCCGTTCTGGATGACCTTGGTGTTGTTCATCAGGGCGAGGGTGTACCGCTCGTGCGGGCCGACGAAGCCGACGGAGTTCATGATCCAGGAGCCGTCGTCGTTGTCGTCGGACCAGCCGTCCTTGTTGCCCGGCCGCGCCGCGGCGCCCGCACCCCAGACGCCCCACTGCTGGTTGACGTCGACGTTGCGCATCTCGTGGACGATGTAGTCGCGGTGCTGACGGGGCAGCTTGGTCAGGACGTAGTTGATCAGCCGGTCCAGGTCGTTCGCGGTGGTCAGGATCCAGCCCCAGTGATGCGGGTGCTGGTCGGTGAACCGCATGTCGGTCATCCCGTAGGACGGGAAGCGCTTGGCGAATTCGGCCTCCCCGCCGTACCGCGTCCACAGGGTGTGTGCGGCGGCGTCGTCACTGGAGTTGAGCATCCGGTGCATGAGGTCGCGGTCTTCGGCGGTCAGCTTGACGGCCCCGGAATCGTTGCGCAGCAACAGGTCGACGACCATCGCCAGCTTCGGGGTGGAGCAGGCCCAGATGAGGGTCCCGGCGGCCGCGCTGCGGTAGACGGCGCCGGTCCACCGGTCCCGCAGGACGATGCCGGTGTCGCCAGGCCTGCTGTCGGCGTAGGCCTGGGCTTTCACGATCCGGGCTTGGAGTTCCCGGTCGAAACGGGTGGTCGTCGCACCGGCGGACGCGGCGGGCGTCAACGCGAGTACCGCCACTATCGCGGTCAGGATGACGGAAAGTCTTTTCATGTGCTCCCCAGATTCCGATCTCGGTTCTTCCTGAGCTTGAAGGCGTTCACCATCACCGGAGGTTGCGACAGCCTGGAGAACAGTGACGGTGGTCACAGTAGACGTCAGGGCTGTTCAGGGAAGAAGGGCGATCCACTTCGCGAACATTTCCTGAACCTCCTGTGGCGCATACGTCAGCGCGTCCCGGTCCGGTTCGGCAGGGGAAACCAGCGGCACGTGAACCAGGATGTCGAACGCTTCGAGCGCGTTGACGCCGGAATAGAACGACCCCATCCGCTGCTCGGTGACCGCCCGGACGGCCTCACTGTCCACTGAGGACAGTCTGCGGAGATCGGTCGCGAAAAGTCCATCGTGGCTCGCGGCCAATACGCCGTCGAGACTGTCCGGTCGAGGCGCTTCGAGTGCGGTGAAGAACTCGCCCGCGTAGAACTCCGGGCCGTTGCTCAAGGTCTTGCCGGTGCCCGACGTGGTGCCGATGGCGACATAGTCCGTGCCCAGCCGGTCGGCGAGGAACAGGCCCATCGGTGCCGTGGGCGGGACGCCGGGCATGGTTCCGCGCCACCGCTGGACGTGGCCGTTGTGCGCGCCCAGCACGATCCGGTCTTCGGAGCGAAGGATCCATTCGACGGTGTCGGCGATCGTGGCGTCGCGCGCCTCCAGTGCCGCGTGCAGGTCGCCGGCGGTCATCGCGCGGACGACGGCTTCAAGAGTGATGACGGCCTTGAGGGTGACGAAGGCTCGTTCGTAAGCCTCGGTGCCTGTGACGGCCGAATAGTCCAGCCGGCGTGCCGACAGGCGCGTCGTGAGGCCGGCGAGCCGCGCGGTCAAGGCGTCCTTCGTCTCGGCAGGGAGCTTTCCGTATTCGCCGACCGCCGCGGGAACCGAAAAGGGTGACGGCACCGCGAAAACATTCGCCGTCTTTCGGATGACCGGGTCGGGTTCGAAGTCGGGATCGGCTTCCGCCAGATAGGCGAAGACCGCGTCCAGTCCCGGAATCAGCGACATGTTCGAGCCGCCCAGGTCGATGCCGTAGCAGGCGACGGGGTGCGCGCGCAGCCACTCCAGCTGGTCGCGGACCTCCGTCCACAGGCCGGTCAGCGAGGTCATGCCGTTCGCGAGGACGTGGCCGAGTTCGCCGTCGCCGACGCGGACCCAGTCGTCGACCAGCCGGCTTTCGGTGAACCCCGACTCGAACGCGAAAGCCCGGAAGCCCTGCTTCTCGACCAGATACCGCAGGACGCGGTGGCGTAGCTGGGCGAATTCGCGGTTGTAGTGCGAACTCTCCCCGATCGCGACCACACGTGCGTCGCCGATCGCCTTGCCGAGCCAGTCGAGATCGTCCAGCGGAGCGGTGGGGTCGAGCGTGTCCAGTGGAATCACCGCGTCGGCGGTCAGCTTGGCCATGAAGCCTCCGTTCCCATTTTTGGGAACGGTACCACTTGTGGGATCGTTCCGGGGTGAACACTCTCGACCTGCTCCTGCATCCGGTCCGACTACGCATCGTGAACGCCATGTACGGCGGCGTCACGCGCACGACGTCGGAGCTGTGCGCGCGGATGCCCGATGTCCCCAAGACCTCCGCGTACCGGCATGTCGGTCTGCTGGCCGAGGCGGGGATCCTGGAGGTCGTCGACGAGCGGCGGGTGCACGGAGCCGTCGAGCGGCACTTCCGCCTGAGTGCGGACAAGGCGCGGATCGACCTCGAAGACGCCAAGGCGATGACGTCGGACGACCACCGGCAGGGCTTCGCCGCGGCGATGGCCGCCTTGCTCTCGGAGTTCAACGCGTACCTGGATCGGGATGGTTCGGACCCGGTCGCCGACTCGGTCGGGTACCGGCAGGGAACGTTGTGGCTGACGCCCGAGGAGTTGGCGGAGTTCGTCGACGACCTGTTCGCGGTTTTCAAAGCCCGGGCGGCGAACGTGCCGGGGCCGGGACGGAAGCCGCACCTGATGAGCGCGATCTTCTTTCCGACGGGGGAAACGCAAGACTCGTGAGTGGCGTCAGTCGACGACGGGGCAGGCGTCGCCAGTGACAGGACACCGCAACGCGTCATAGGGATCGTGGAGATCCTCGATCAGTCGCCGATGATCGTCCCAGTTGTGGCGCAACCAGCGGGCGGCGCAGAGGACGGTTACTTTCGTGGCCCCGACGGCCTTGAGCGCCAAGGCGGCGGACTGCGCCTTGTCGCCGGAAACCCACGTGTCGTCGACGACGAGTACATGGCGTCCCTGGACGGCCGGTCGGAACGTGGTGGCGAGGGTGAACCGATCGAGCCGAGGGGAACGAAGTGGTTCCGTATCGAAACCAGGGCCGATGTTCAGCAGGATTCGCTGCGACTCAGGGGCCAGATCGGCGATCTGGCGAGCAAGTCCCGCACTGGGATGTTCCGAGCCGGGACGGTTGGCCGACGGTACGAACGTGACGGCTTGCCATGGGCCGACGGCATCCGCGATGCACGCGCCGTGCAGAAGACCGGCGACGCGCACCATCAGGCGCAGGTCCCGTTCGCATTTGGGCGCGGGTGGCCGGCGTTTGTACCCGTAGACGTGGTGTTCCGATTGGTGAGTCGGATTCATCTTGCTCTTCGCGTAGGCGAGCGGAACGACCAGATCGGCGAGTGCGTCGCCGAAGGTCGTCCGCGCCGCACGACACTGGGGACAGCAGAAGCCGGACGACGGGCCTGTGCAGATGGGACAGATACCAGTCGATCCCCGGCGAGTATTGCAAAAGAAGCCGCCGACTTCCGCGCGTAGCAGGTGTGCCAGTTCCGACGCTCTGGCGAGTGAGATCATCTGTCGGAGGCGAGATTGAGCAGTGCGTCGATCTCAGCGGGACCGGAAACGACATGCTCGGCGGCCGCGATGACCTCGGCCGTGCTGGTCGCGACATAGACGCCGGGGCGGTCGATCAGCTCTGACGGCCACTTGTTGTCGCGGACGACGAGGTCGGTAAGGATGACCGGACGTCCGTGTGCGACGGCCTGGCGCGCTTGAATGCGTGCTCCGCTGTGCTCACCGGCTTCGATGACGATCGTCGCCCGGCTGTACCCCGACATCACGGCGTTCCGCATGGGGAACGACTGCTTCGTCGGTGGGGAGTCCGGCCAGAACTGGGAGAGCACGAGGCCCTCGGTCGCGATGCGGTCCTGCAGCTCACGATTTTCCGCTGGGTAGTGCCGGGTGATTCCGGTGCCGATCACCGCGACGGTCCGGGCACCCGAGTCCAGGGCCGCTGTGTGCGCCGCCGCGTCGATACCCTTGGCAAGGCCGGACACCACCGTGATGCCTCGGTCGGCAAGGCCGACGGCGACGGAGCGGGCGATGTGCAGGCCTAGCTCCGAGGCTCGGCGAGAGCCGACCACGGCCATCCCGATCTCCTCCGCGGGCAGCTTGCCTCGATGGAAAAGGACAGGCGGGAAGTCGTGGATCTCGCGTAGCTGCGGCGGGTAGAGATCGTCCATGAACGTGAGAAAGCCCAGATCGCGCCACGAGTCGATGTCAAGACGGGCTTCATTCAGTGCGGAGTTCTGGACGGAGCTCTGGATGTCTTCGTCGAACAGGCCAGGGGGATAGTGCTCCTCCCAGAGCCGAAGTGCGCTTTGTCGCTGCTCGATCTGGCGTGCGAGATCACGCCAGGTGAGACCGTCGGGTCGGGTGCGCAACAGTGCGACCAGCGCGGCCCGTTCCGTGTCGTCCCAGCGATCCGCCATGGGGATCAGCGTAGGTCTTTCGCGGGGTCTGGGCGCTTCGGCCATGGCGGAACGCGGGCTGGGAAGGGCGTAGAACACGCGTTCGATTATGCCGACCCGTACACGGTGACGCAAACATGATGGTTTGTCACGTTTTGTAGTCGGCTTGACATGCAGCCAGTTGGCTGCCTAATGTCAGAGGCAGCTGAACGGCTGCATATCGGGAAGGCGACATGGACGAGGTGTTCAAGGCGCTGGCCGACCCGAGTCGCCGCCGGCTGCTCGACGACCTGAACGCCCGCAACGGGCAGACCCTGCGTGAGTTGTGCGCGGGGCTGGACATGGCGCGGCAGTCGGTCAGCAAGCATCTGGCCGTGCTGGAGGCGGCCAATCTGGTGACCACGGTGTGGCGTGGCCGCGAGAAGTTGCACTACGTGAACGCGGAGCCGATCAACGCGATCGCCGAGCGCTGGATCGACCGGTACCACCAGGGCCGGGTCGACGCGCTCGCCGACCTCAAGAAGGCATTGGAGCAGGAACCCATGAGCAGCGACGAATTCGTCTACACCAGCTACATCAAGACAACGCCCGAGCGGCTCTGGCGGGCGCTGACCGATCCCGCCTTCACGAAGCAGTATTGGGGCTGTGAGTTCACTTCGGACTGGAAGGCCGGGTCGACGGTGGCCTGGGAACAGCATGGAGTGAAGATCGAAGACCCTGAGCAGGTCGTGCTGGAGTCCGATCCGTACCGGCGGCTCTCGTACACCTGGCACACCTTCACCCCGGAGTTCGCCAAGTCCATGGAGATCGCCGACGACGTGTCGGCCAAGCTCGCGGCCGAGCCGAGGTCGAAGGTGTCGTTCGACCTCGAACCCGTCGGCGATCTCGTGAAGCTGACCGTCGTGCACGACGGTTTCGAGCCGGGAAGCACCGTGCTGGAGATGGTCCAGGGCGGCTGGCCGTCGATCCTGTCGAGCCTCAAGACGCTGCTCGAGACGGGCGAGCCGCTGCCCGAGCCCGCGTAAGTGGGTCGACGACGCCGGTGCGATCGGGCAAGATCCGGACGTGCCCCTGGAGATCGCCTGCGACGAGTCCGGGTCCGAGGGTGAGAAGCTGATCGGTGGGCAGACCGGCGTGTTCGCGCACGCGGGAGTCCGGTTGAGCATCGAAGAGGCTGCGGCGTGCCTGGTCGAGTTGCGCCGCCGGATCCGTTCGCCGGCGGTCGAATACAAGGCCAACCACCTGCTCCGCACGAAGCACCGGCGTGTCCTCGAATGGTTCCTCGGCCCGCTGGGTCCGGTCCACGGGCGCGCGCACGTTCACCTCGTCGACAAGAAACTGCTGCTGGCGAACGAACTCCGCGAACTCGTCGGCCAGGACGTCGCCCCGGACGACGCACTGCTGGCCGCGTTCAACGACGTGCTGCGGACGAGGAACCGGCGGGATCCCGCGGCAGGCTCGTTCTTCGCGATGGTGGGAGACACCGAGGAACTGAGGGCGAAGGTCGCCGAATTGCGCGACGCCAAGGTCCTCGATCCGTTGGTTCCCGCGATCCTCCGCGCCGTCGAATGCTGGAGCGGGGGCGGCGAGCCGGTCTTCGTCGTCCACGACGAACAGCCGTCGCTCAAGGGGGAGCGGCTCGCCGAAATCCGGTCCAGTCCGGGGCTGGCCGGGTTGAAGTTCGTGGATTCGCGGACGGACCCGCGGGTGCAGGTGGCCGATTTCCTGGTCGGGGCCGCCCGGCGGATCGCCGAGGACGAACTCGACGGAAAAGGCGACGCGGTTTTGACCGAGCTTCTCGCTCCCTATATCGACTCGAAGTCACTCTGGGACTGATTCACTCCATGGTGCGCGGAATCGCTCGGGTGGCCGTTGCCGGGCGCGGCGTGGGGCTGGAAATGTCGAGACGTATTCGACATCCGTCCGGGAGGCAGTCGCAGATGCAGGCTTTCACCTTGCCCGAGTTCTACGTGCCGCATCCGGCACGGATCAATCCGCATCTGGAAGCGGCACGGACGCACAGCATGGCTTGGGCCAGGGAGATGGGCATGCTCGATTCGCCATCGCCGTCCGGCGACGTCGTCTGGACCGAGCAGGCGCTGGCGAAGATGGATTACGCGCTGCTCTGCGCGCACACTCATCCGGACTGTGACGGGCCGTCCCTCGATCTGGTCACGGATTGGTACGTCTGGGTGTTCTTCTTCGACGACGATTTCCTCGCGCAATTCAAGTACACCCGGAACACCGAAGGCGCCAAGGCCTATTTGGACCGGCTGGAACTGTTCATGACCGGGCCGGGAGAAACACCGCCGGAGCCGGAAAACCCCGCCGAAGCCGGGCTCAAAGACCTCTGGGCGCGCACCATTCCCTCGATGTCGGAAGCCTGGCGGCGGCGATTCGTCACCAGTACGCACAACCTGATGGTCGAATCGCTCTGGGAACTCGACAACATCGACCGCGGCCGGATCGCGAACCCCGTCGAATACATCCAGATGCGCCGCCGCGTCGGTGGAGCACCGTGGTCGGCCAACCTGATCGAGTACGCCGTCGGCGCCGAAGTACCGGACAAGGTCGCGGCGACCAGGCCGCTGGAGGTGCTGCGCGACACCTTCGCCGACGCCGTCCACCTGCGCAACGACCTGTTCTCCTACCAGCGCGAAGTCCGTGAGGAAGGCGAGAACTCCAACGCCGTCCTCGTCTTCGAGAAGTTCCTCGACTGTTCGACGCAGGAGGCCGCCGAACTCACCAACGACCTGCTGACCTCGCGGCTGCAGCAGTTCGAGAACACCGCGCTCGTCGAGGTGCCGGCACTGCTGGCCGAACACGACGTCCCGCTGCCGGAACAGATCGGGATCGGCCGGTACGTCAAGGGCCTGCAGGACTGGCAGTCCGGCGGCCACGAATGGCACGCGAAATCCAGCCGGTACATGAACGAAGGCCCGGTCTCCGGCACGAACCGTCCCCTCGGCGGCCCGACGGGGCTCGGCACGGAGTCACTACGGCTCTCGCCGAACCGGTTGGGCCTGGTCCAGCGGACGCGGCAGCAGGCGCCCCCGCCGTTCGCGCCGGTAGGACACCTTCCCCTGCCCGAATTCCGCATGCCGTACCCCGTCCGCACCAGCCCGCACCTGGCCGCCGCCCGCGAGTACGCCCCGGGCTGGGCGCGGAAGATGGGCATGTTCGACTCGGTGCCGGGCGTCGAACTCGGCGGGGTCTGGGACGAACGCCGGATGCGCGGCATCGACCTGCCGCACTGTGCCGCGATGATCCACCCGGACGCGGACTTCGAACAGCTCAAACTGTCGTCGGACTGGCTCGCCTGGGGCACCTACGGCGACGACTACTTCCCGTTGATCTTCGGGATGCGGCGGGACCCTGTCGCGGCGAAGCTCTGCAGTGACCGGCTTTCCCTGTTCATGCCGCTCGACGGCGAGCCGGTGCCCGAGCCCGCCGATCCGATCGAGCGAGGGCTCACGGATCTGTGGAACCGCACCGCCGGGCCGATGACACCGCAGGCGCGGGCGGGATTCCGGCGTGCGGTCGAGAGCATGATCGCGAGCTGGGTCTGGGAGGTGGCGAACCAGGCGCAGAACCGCGTCCCCGACCCGATCGACTACGTGGAGATGCGGCGGCGGACGTTCGGCTCGGACCTCACGAAAAGCCTCGCGCGGCTCGAACTCGGCGACGTCGTCCCGCCGGAGATCTACCAGAACCGGGTGCTCTTCGAACTGGACACCGCCGCCCAGGACTACGCGACCTTCGCCAACGATCTCTTTTCCTACCAGAAGGAGATCGAGTACGAGGGCGAGGTGCACAACCTCGTCTACGTCGTCGAACGCTTCCTCGACGTGGACAGATTCCAGGCCAGGGACATCACCGCCCGCCTGATGAACGCGCGGATGGAACAGTTCGAGCAGCTCGCGGACGAGGGCCTGCCGCGGATGTGCGACGACCTCGGGCTCGACGACGAGGTCCGCGCGGTGCTGACCAGGTACGCGGACAACATGAAGAACTGGATGTCGGGCATCCTGGAATGGCACCGGAAATGCGTGCGGTACATGCCGGAGGAGCTGGCGCGCATCCGCACCCCCGAACCGCCGGTGCGCTCGCTCAAGCCGAGCGGGATCGGACCGAACGGGATCGGCTTGTCGGCCTGGCGGATCGGGAGCGGGGCGCGCTGACGGGTCGCTCGCCGGGGTCGTGAGTGGCGATTCGGGTGAGAACCCGACTCGCCACTCACGACCAGCTGTACCGACGCCGCCTAGAAAGCGGTCAGGATGATCCGCGCCGAACGCGGGTCACCGTCGTGCACCAGCGACTCGAAGTGCCCGACGTCGTCGAAGGCGAATCCGTACGCCTTGCCGTCGACCATCTGCTCGTGCACGATCCGCGAGTAGTGGTCGGTCACGGTCTGCTTGTAGAACTGGCCGGCGTCGTAGGTCGGCTGCGTGTGCAGGTGACCCAGGGTCGACCGGTGCAGTGCCGCGCACAACGTCCGCGCGATCGGCCCGACGACCTGGTCGTTCGGCGCCTGCAGCCGTCCGTCGCAGTTGAAGACGTCGCGGGTGCTCGGCTTGCTGAACGACGCGACCGTCGCGCCCGAGGTGTCCGTGAACCGCATGACGTCGTCCCCGCCGGTCCGGCCGGTGAACTTCTTGCCGGGTTCGGCTTCGAACGGGACCACGGTCAGCGGCGTCGATTTGTAGGTGTTCCAGGCGTTCGTGACGTAGCCGTCGAGGTAGTTACCGCTGAACTTGCCGGAGTCGAGACCTTTGCCCGGCGCGAGGACCCTCAGCCGGTTGTAGGCCAAGTTCGAGAAAGCCGGCTGCGCTTGGACGGCGTTGAAGATGTTCTCCCGGCCGTTCGCCTTGAGGCGCCCGGCTTCCTTGTTCGCGCCGGCGCCGTTGGTCAGCCCGACCGCGTGCGGGACGCTGAACATGTCCACCTGCGAGCTGTTGATGAACAAGCCCGCGTTGTCGTAGGTGAATTCGCTCCAGTCGAACAGGATGTCGCGGTTCGGGTCCCCGTCCGCCCACGGCGCCGGCTGCACCAGCCCGTCCGGCGTCAGGAAGAACTTGATCTTCTGCCCGAACGACAGGTAGACGCGGCCCGACAGCATCCGCGGGATCCGCAATGTGGTCGAGCCGCCGTTGCCGGGGCCGGCGATCGCGACGTCCGGTGCGGGGCTCGGCGGGTTCGCGCCGGGTGGCCACGGGGTGAAGGTGCCGCTCGCGGTGACGTAGCCGAGCCTGCCGGTGTTGAGGTTCGTGCTGAGCACGTAGAGGTGGACGGCGTCGGTGCGGTTCGAATTGTTGGTGACGGTCAGCGGCAGCGGATCGGGACCGGCGGCGACCGCGGTGGGTGCCGAAAGCGCCGAAACCCCGGTGGCCAGTGGGAGAACGACCGCCAACGCGGTCAAGACGCGCCGGATCTTCTGACGGATGCGCACAGCTCACTCCTCGGCTGGATCCCGCCGCGGAGCGCGAACGCGCCACGGCGGTGCTTGCGGATGTCGGCCGGGGGCGCGTTCCCGGCCTGGCTGAGACCTTGGCGAGGGGTCTCAGCACGGAAAGTTACGTCCCGACTTCTAACTTGTCTAGACCAACGGTGGGAACCTGTCCGGTTTCGCGCCAAGGTGGACACTTTGTCGCGGACTTTCGTCGATTGAGGTGGCCGGACTACTCGACTACCGTGGTCCGCGTTCCGTCCTGGACCTCGGCGGCCGGTTTTCTCATCCGTGGGGAGCGGGACATGGGCGGCGGCGACGATTTTCCGGTGCGAAGAACCGGCGAGGGCGAGACCTGGATCTCCCCGGCCGGGTGGGACGACCTGGCCAAGGCCGCGGCGGACGGCGAGCCGCACGGCATGGACGACCTCATGGCGGCCCTCTCTCCATGGGCGCGGCAGTACGCCGAAACCCGGCTCCGCGGCCGCGATCTGACCTACCTCGAACCGGCCGACGTCGCGCAGGAGATCTGCCTCGCGGTCTTGGTCGCCGTTCCCGGTTACGGCCTTCGCGGTGGCTCTTTCCTGTTCCTCCTGCGTGCCATCGCGGCGAACAAGGTGGCCGACGTCTTCCGCAAGGCCGCGCGGAGCAAACAGGTTCTGACCGGTGAACTCCCGGAGTGTCCGGCCGTCGCCGCGGACGAGCCGGAGCAACGCGCTCTGCGGACCGACCTCGGTGTCCGGCTCGGCAGGCTGCTGCGGATGCTGCCGGTCTCCCATCGCGAGGTGCTGGGAATGCGGGTGATCGGCCAGTTGACGTCGAACGAGACCGCGGCGGCGCTCGGCACGACGTCGTCACGCGTGCGGGTGACCAAACACCGGGCGATCAGCAGGCTGCGCGCCTGCGCTCAGCGCCAGGACGCCTTGAGTTGAAGGCGGACCAGCAGCCGAAGAAAGAGATTCTCCCGTTTGGCCCGGGTTTCGAGAATGCGAACGCACATGGCCCCTCCAGAGCTCGCCGTCGGCACCGTCGCCGAGGGCCGGAGCCACGGACGCCGATGCCAAGCCTAGGTGCGGATGGGCCCGCCGAAACCGGCTGAACGGACGATTGGCGTCCACCTGTTCGGGTCCGGTGAGTGAATACCGACCGGAACAATACCGGTTCAGCGCTTGTTCGCCTCCGATTGATACCTAGACTGAATAGGTGTTCTCCCTGGACCAGCTGGTGAGTTTCGTCGCGGTGGCCGAGGAACTGCACTACGGCCGGGCGGCGGAGCGGCTTTCGATGACCCAGCCGCCGTTGAGCAGGCGGATCCAGCTGCTGGAGCGCGAACTGGGGGTCGAGCTTTTCGACCGTACGCACCGCGCGGTCCGGCTGACACCCGCCGGACGGGTCTTTCTCGCTGAGGCAAGGAAAATACTGCGTTCGTCGCAAGAGGCAACGCTGTATGTCCGCCGGGCGAAGAAGGGCGAGGTCGGCGTCGTCACGCTCGGTTTCACCGCCACCGCCGCGTATTCGTACCTCGAACGCGTTCTCGCCGCGGCGAACGCCGAAGTGCCGGGCGTCGATCTGGTGCTCCGGGAGATGGTGACGTCGGCGCAGGTGGCGGAGTTGCTGGCGGGCGGGATGGACCTCGGCATGATCCGGCCGCCGGTGACCGGCGGCGACATCGTGACCCTGCCGCTGTGGCGCGAGCCGTTGCTGGCGGCGATGTCGTCGGGGCATCCCTTGGCGCGGCGCAAGAAGAATCCCGGTATCCGCGACTTCGACGGCGAGCCGTTCATCATGTATTCGCCGTCGGAGTGCCGGTATTTCCACGACATGCTCGTGGCGGTGTTCCGCGCGGCGCGGGTGCTGCCGGCGTACACGCAGTACCTCAGTCAGGTGCATACGGTGCTCGCGCTGGTCAAAGCGGATCTGGGGGTCTCGCTGGTGCCCGCGGCGGCCGCCGCGCTGCGGTTCGAGGGGGTCGTGCTCCGTCCGGTGGACGGGATCGAGGGCCGTCCGGTGGAACTCGAACTGATGTGGCGGCGCGGCAACGACAATCCGGCGCTCGGCGCGCTGCTCACCGTCATCGGCGGTCTGGCGCGGCGCGGCTATCAGTCCACTGTGGACTGAGCGGGTGGCCAGGCGTCGCCCCATTCCGCGTCGCGCGCCGTGCGGTAGTCCGCGCCGTGCCGTTTGGTGACGATCGTGTCGGTGAGTCCGGCTTCGGCGCACAGGGACAGGCTGACCATCCCCTTGCGTTTGACGGGGTGTCGCAGGATCCGGCCCCCGGCCCGCTCCGGTGCCGTCCGGGAGGCGACGACGTAGGAGAACTTCTCGTCCTCGAACCCGAGCGTTCCCGCTTTCAGCTGACGATGCAGGTTGGTGCGCGGGAGGCGGGCGGAGAAATGACACCAGTCCTTGCCGCGCGGGATCGGACAGGCGCCTTCGTGCGGGCAGGGCGCGACCAGGGAGAGCCCGAATTCGACCAACCTGTCCCGTGCCTCGACGATGCGTTCGTAGCCCGCCGGAGTGCCGGGTTCGATCAGCACCAGCATCCCGGCCTTGGCCGCCAGCCAACCGACGACGTCGGCCCGGCGGGGCTCCGGCAGTTCGCCGAGGACATAGGAGAGGGTGACCAGATCGGCGTCCGGCGCGGGCGCGTCCGGGTCGATCAGGCCGCGCTGCCAGGTCGAGCCGCGCACGGCCTTGCCGACGGCGTTCCCCGCGAGCCGCCGCCCCAGCGCGATCGCGCCGGGAACCTGCTCGACGACGGTGCTGTCCTCCAGCGACGGCCACACGTCCGCGGCCGCCCAGATCGCCGCACCGGTGCCACCGCCGACGTCGATTTGCGTACGCGGAGCGAACCCGGGCGCGCGAAGGGCGGCTTCGGCGAGAACGGCGTGTATGGCCGCGTAGGTGGCCGGCATCCGGTAGCCCGCGTACGCCGCGATGTCCACCTCGGAAGAGAGGATGGGCGCGCTCGCGGGGTTGTTCTCGCGGTAGCGCGAGCTGAGCCGCTCGACGGACTGCGTCAGCCTGGTCTGCGGGTATTTGCCCAGCTCTTCGTCGAGGGCGGAGCGGAGATCCGGGGGGAGAGCGGCCACCCCGGAATGATCCCAGTCGCGCGCGGCGCGTCCTTCGAGGGTGGGCGGTGGGGATGAGGTGGGATGCTTCATGGGCGGTTGACCTGCGGTTTTCCGGCTGCTCGAATACTCGCGGAAAAAAGTTCGGGGACCGTGTCGAAACCCGGGGTGCCCGATCGACGCGTAGATGTGGCAGGGACGAGCCCCGCCGGGAACGGAGACACGAGATGCGGTTCATGGTGATCGTCAAGAGCGACGAGAAGAGCGACGTGGCCGGTGCTCAGCCGAGCGCCGAGGAGCTGCAGGAAATGGGGAAGTTCAACGAGGAGCTGGTGAAGGCCGGCGTCATGCTCGCGGGGGAAGGACTGCTTCCCAGCGCCGACGGTGTCCGCATCCAGTACAACGGCACCGCCGAGGCCAGGGTCGTCGACGGACCTTTCGCCGAGAGCAAGGAACTCATCGCGGGTTTCTGGATCCTTCAAGTCAAGGACAAGGCCGAGGTCATCGAATGGATGAAGCGCGCGCCGTTCCGCGAGGGCGAGATCGAGATCCGGCGGGTCGCCGAGATGGAGGACTTCGACCACGCCACTCCCGAGATCGTCGAGCACGAGCAGAACCTGCGAAAGCAGGCCGAGGCCAACTGATGGTTGCGGTCGTCGCGCCGACGATGTTGATTGGTCGGCGTGACGGCAACAGCAGACCCTCGTTCGGCGATCGACGCGGTGTGGCGGATCGAATCGGCCCGCCTCATCGCCGGCCTCGCGCGGATGACGCGCGACGTCGGCCTCGCGGAGGAACTGGCGCAGGACGCGCTGGTCGCCGCGCTCGAACAGTGGCCTGAGTCGGGCGTCCCGAGGAATCCGGGCGCCTGGCTCATGACCACGGCCAAACGCCGTGCCGTCGACACCTTCCGCCGTAACGAGCGGTACGAGCGGAAACTCGGCGAGATCGGCCGCGAGCAGGAGTTCGAGGAGGAGCCCGACTTCACCGCGGGCCTCGACGACCATATCGAGGACGATCTGCTGCGGCTGGTGTTCACCGCCTGCCACCCGGTGCTCTCGACGGAGGCCAGGGTGGCGCTCACGCTGAAGATGATCGGCGGGTTGCAGACGCACGAGATCGCGCGGGCGTTCCTGGCCAAGGAAACCGCCATCGCGCAACGGATCGTCCGGGCGAAGAAGACGCTCGGCGACGCCAAGGTGCCCTTCGAAGTACCCGAGGGGGCCGACCGGGTCGCGCGCTTGGAGTCGGTGCTCGAAGTGATCTACCTGATCTTCAACGAGGGATATTCGGCGACGGCCGGCGAGGATTGGATGCGGCCGGGATTGTGCGAGGAGGCGCTGCGGCTCGGCCGGATCCTGGCCGGGCTCATGCCGAAGGAACCCGAGGTGCACGGGCTGGTCGCGCTGATGGAGATCCAGGCTTCACGGTCCGCCGCGCGTGTCGGGCCGAACGGGGAACCCGTGCTGCTCATGGACCAGGACCGCGCCAAATGGGACCGGCTCCTGATCGGCCGTGGCCTCGCCGCGCTGGAACTCGCCGAGTCGCTGACGGATGGCGCCTTCGGTGTCTACGCCGCACAGGCCGCCATCGCCGCCTGTCACGCACGGGCCCGCACAGGTGAGGAGACCGACTGGGGACGCATCGCCGTCCTGTACGAAGGACTCGGGAAGCTGAACCCGTCACCGGTGATCGAACTGAACCGGGCGGTGGCGCTGTCGATGGCCTTCGGACCGGAGGCGGGGCTCGTGGTCGTCGACAAGCTGACGTCCGAGCCCGCGCTGAAGTCGTACCATCTGCTGCCGAGTGTGCGCGGCGATTTCCTGGCGAAGCTCGGCCGTCTCGACGAGGCCCGCGTCGAGTTCGAGCGGGCGGCGGAGATGACCGGGAACGACGCGGAGCGCACCTTGCTGCTCAACCGGGCGGCCGAATGCGCCGCCGGCCCCGACCGCGTTTAGTTCTCTGAATGCGGTAGTTGCGTGTGCAAGTACCGCATTCAGAGGACTAAACGCGTCAGGCCGGGGTGGGGCGCAGCGTGGTGAGCGCCCGGTGCTGGCCCAGCCGGACGGCCTGGACGGAGCAGCCGAGCGCCAGCGCGGTGTCGTCGGCGGAAAGGCCCACGAGCGACCGCAGCACCATGATCTCGCGCTGCTGTCCGGGCAGCACCGAGAGCGGATTCGGCAGTTCGGCGGCCGTCCGGTGGAAGTCGTCGACCAGGCCACGCGTGACGTTGTAGGCGAACGTGAGCAGCGTGGCCGCCTCGGCCGCGCCGGCGAGGATCTCGCGGCAGCTGTTCGTCGCGACGGCGTCCGCGGTGTCATAGCTACCCGCACGCCGTCCGATCCGCGCCCGGCAGTAGCGCACGACAAGGACGCGGACCGCGTCGATGAGTTTCGAGGCTGTCTCCATCCGCCCGCCGGTCTCCTCCAAGCGCCGCGAACCGTGTACTCGCATCGGCTCCCTCTCCCACCTTTCAGATGAGCACGCCGGGAGGGAACGGAGGTACGGTCTTTTTGCCCACACCGCGGGTTTCAGGCGGGATTTCAGGCCTCGATGAAGACGATCCGTTCCGGTTCGACCGTCAGGTTCACGGTCTGTCGCTTGACGCTCACCAAGGTCTCGAACTCCGTGGCGTGTCCGTCCGGCACGGTGAACAGCCGGTCGTTGCGGGAATCGAGGAAGTCGGAGAACCCGGTCAGCGAGACCCCGCCGCTCTCGTCGAGTGCGAGGTAGTCGACGAGCCTGCGGAACAGTTTCGGCAGGATCACCAGTTCGTCGGCGAGTTGCCGCCGGGAGGAGAGTTTGAACCCGGAGTTCGTGACGTCCAGCGGCCACAGCCCGAGCCCGTCCTGGCGTGCCTTGACGGCGGCCGCGGCCAAGGCGTCACGGAGATCCGGGTAGAGCAGTGAATAGAACGTCGGGTAGGCGAGGCCGTCGGCGACCTGCCGGTAGTTGGCGGAGTTCTTCAGCGTTTTGACGTCGAGATGGACGCGGGAAAGGTCCGCCGACCTTCCCGGCCGTTGTCCGGGAAAGGCGAACGCCACCGCTCGTCCGTATTTGTCCGCGAATCGCGTCAGTATGTGACCCGGTACCTTGATCGGGGTCGCCGAAGTGACCCTTCCCCGTTCATCGCGTTCGACCGTTTTGAAGCCGAGAGCCTTCAAGAGGTTCGCCGAGGCGGCGTCAGCGAATTCGGCGGGCTGATGCCACATCCCGCCGGTTCCCCTGGCCTGGTAATGCGTTTCGAGCGCGTCGATCGCGTCGAGCCGCAACTGCATCCCGCCCCGCGAATTGAGCCGGACCTTGAGGCCCGCCTTCTTGGTCGCCTGGGGATCTTCGGGATAGAAGCGCACCGAATCGCCGTCCGGTGAGGCTCCGACAAGCTGGAACGTACCTTTGATCAGCGTCATGGGCATGGGGACAACGGTAGTTCTCATTCCGGTGAACGAACCATGCGTTCATCCATCCAGAGCAGTGGTCGGTAAAGATGGCGTGACCATTGTGGATAGTCTCGTGAGTGGTAATGACGGTTAGAACCGCCATTACCACTCACGACGCTTTCCTGGAGTCGGCCCTCCTCAGCTCCTTTGCGCCCGCACGTAACCCAGGCGGAGCGAAAGCGCGGCGGCCGTCCCCGCCACGGTCGCGCCGAGTTCGTCGGTCCGGCGGAGCACGCGGCCGGCCGGGCCCGCGATGCTGATCGCCGCGATCGGACGTCCGGTGTGGTCGCGGACGGCGGCGGCCACGCAGCCGACGTCCGGTTCGTTCTCGACCTCGTCGACCGCCCAGCCGCGACGGCTCGTCCTGGCGAGGTCGTCGAGCAGCCTGGCCGGATCGATGATCGTCTTGAGGGTGAGACTGTCGAGTTTCATCCGGCGGATGCGTTCGAGCCGGTCCTGTTCGGGCAGCGCCGCCAGCCACGCCTTGCCCAGCGACGTCGCGTGCTGCGGACGGCGGGTGCCGAGACGACAGGCCAGCGTCACGGCGTTGGCGCTGCGTTCGGTGGCGACGTAGACCATCGTGTCGTTGTCCGGGACGGCGAGATAGGTCGTCTCCCCGCTCCGTTCGGCGAGCGACGCGAGATAGCGCGGTGCGCAGCGGTGGAGGTCGGTCGCCGCCATCGCGCGGGCGCCGAGTTCGACCAGCCGGGTACCGAGCCGCACGCGGCCGGTGGCGCGGTCGGCTTCGAGGTATTCGAGGTTCTTGAGGGTGCCGACGATGCGGTAGGCGGCGCTCCGGGAGAGACCCAGTTGCCTGGCGATCGCGTTGGTGGAAATTTCCTGGTTCTTGCCGACGTGCTCGAGAACCGCGAGTCCGCGCTCGAGTGTGCCACTGGAATCCAGGCCGCGTGGTGTACCCACTTCGCCCTCCGTTGGACCGGGGTACCGATGGCCGGTACCTGTTTCCGCTAAGCGGACTCGGACGTTAACAGCTCGGTCCAGCCTTGGGAAGGTTTCTTAACAAACTGGCTCGTGGACAAGTTTTCCCAGCTTGTGGCGTTCCTGTCAAGATCACCGGATCGGCCCAATCCCTTCGATGGTTCCGATTCGGCGTATGACTTCAGGGGTCATTTTCCTGTTCACGGACATGAAAGAACCCTCGCCGGGAAATCACGGCAAGGGTTCGGCCAGGAGTTCGTTTCTAACGTGCGGACAGGTTCGCGACCGCGCGGACGACCGCCGTGCAGCGATCTTCGACGTAGTCCAAGCCGCCTTCTTCGGCGATCCGGCGTGACTCGGCGGAGACGATGCCCTGCTGTAGCCAAAGCGCTTTCGCGCCGATCGCGACGGCCTGTTCGGCGATCGGCGGGGTCTCCGCCGACGGGCGGAAGACGTCGACGAGGTCGACCGGCTCCGGGATGTCGGTGAGCGATCGGTAGACCTTCTCGCCCAGCAGCTCCTCGGCCGACGGATGGACGGGGATGATCCGGAACCCGTGTGCCTGCAGCACGGCGGCGACCCCGTGCGAGGCCTTGGCCGGATCACGGCTCAGCCCCACGACGGCGATCGTCTTCGATCCGGCGAGGATCTCGGTGGCGCGATCGGTCATCTCGGGTTCAACCGTCGCGGCCGCGTGGGAATTCCTAGAGTTTCCAGAGCCGCAGGCCGCGTACCCGGTACACCGGCCAGACGACGTGCCAGGCGCGGCGCCGCAGGAAGACCGCCGAGCAGGTCAGGACGTTGCGCGCGGAGGTCGTCGCGACATCGTGGCGATCCGGCCAGGTCTCGCCGTGCCGCCCCGCGGCGATCCGAAAGACGTTGACCAGCCCGCGGCCCTGCATGTCGTACTTCGCGCCGGTGTCGCCGGAATCCGGAGTGAGGGAGGCGATCTCCGGTCCGAACGCGGCCGCGGGCGCCGGTCCGACGTCGGCGGGGAGGTCACCGACGGTCGCCGAGATCGCCTTGCCGTACAGGCGGCGGGTGTAGCGCGTGAGCAGCACCCGCTCCCACAGCGGCAGGACCCGGCGGTGCTTGAGCAGCGCCGAACACTCCGCGTGCCCGATGGCGAAGACGTCGGTCAGCTCGTCGTAGGCGTTGTGCGCCGTGGGCTCGTTGAGATGGACGCGCACCTCGTACCGGATGCGCGCGGTCAGCTCGTCGAGCTCTTCACGGCGGTCGATCCTGGTCTTCGCCCGGGAGAGGGACCAATCGGACATGGGTGCAGGCTAGGTGATGATCGCGGTCGCACAAGACACTTTCGGCCTAATCTCCTCGTACCGGCCAGTGGAACGGGCGTCTTGTGCGGGCACAGGTGAGGAGGCAGAGTTCGGCTGTCGGAAGGAGCCCATGGACGCCAGCACGCTGCAGGAGGCCGCGGCCGCGCTGCTCAGCGCGTACGAGACCGGCAAGCCGATCGCGCCCCTGATCGAGACGTACCCCAAGGCGACGCTGGAGGACGCGTACCGCATCCAACAGCGGCTCGTCCGACACTGGGCCGAACGCGGCGACGGCGTACGCGGGCACAAGGTCGGCCTCGCCTCCGCCGCCATGCAGCGGCAGATGGGCGTCGACCAGCCCGACTACGGCCACTTGACCGCCTCGATGTTCCACCTCGAACACCAGCCGATCCCGATCGGCGGTTTCCTGCAGCCGAAGATCGAACCGGAGATCGCGTTCGTGCTCGGTTCGCGGTTGCGCGGCCCCGGTGTCACGGTGGCGGACGCGTTACGGGCGGTCGACTTCGTGGTGCCCGCCCTGGAGATCGTGGATTCCCGCATCCGGGACTGGAAGATCAGCATCGTCGACACCATCGCGGACAACGCGTCCTCCGGCGGTGTCGTCCTCGGCAGCAGGCCGACCGCGATCGGTGACATCGACCTGCGGCTGGTGGGCTGTGTCCTGCACCAGAACGGCGGGATCGCGGCCACCGGTGCCGGCGGCGCGGTACTCGGTTCGCCGGTGAACGCGCTGGTGTGGCTCGCGAACACGGTCGGACCGCTCGGTGTCGCCCTGGAACCGGGGCACGTCGTGCTGCCGGGTTCGATGACGCGCGCGATCCCGGTGAGCCCAGGCGACACCGTCGTCGCGACGATGGCGGGGCTCGGCAGTGTCACCGCGAAGTTCTCCGGGGAGGAACGGCCGTGAGCCTTGGTGTGCGGGAGGCGGCGGAAGCGCTGCTGTCGGGGGAAGAACGCGAGCCGCTGACGGACTCGTGGCCCGCTTTGGACGTCGATACCGCTTACGCGATCCAGGACGAAGCGTTGCGGCTTCGGCGGGCTCGCGGCGAGACGGTGGTCGGAGTCAAGCTGGGCCTGACCTCGCGAGCGATGCGGCAACGGATGGGAATCGACTCGCCGTTGCTCGCGTGGCTGACCGACGCGATGGTCCTGCCCGCCGGCGTACCGGTGCCGTCGCTGATCCACCCGCGTGCGGAGCCCGAGCTGGTTTTCGTGCTGGGGAAACGACTCGCAGGCCCGGGCGTGACAGCGGCGACGGCGATGGCGGCGGTGGACCGGGTCCACGGCGGTATCGAGATCGTCGACAGTCGCTACCGTGACTATCGGGGCAAGCTGCCGGACGCCGTGGCGGACAACGGTTTCTCCGCGTATTTCACGCTGGGCCCGGTTGGCGTCGAGCCGTCGGCGCTGGATCTTTCGCTGGAGGCGGCGCTTTTGGAGGTCGACGGCGCCATCGTCGACACCGCCACCGGGGCCGCCGTGCAGGGGCATCCGGCGGAGGCCTTGGCACTGGCGGCCAACATCCTCGGCGCCCGCGGCCTCGCTCTGGAGCCGGGCTGGATCGTGCTCACCGGCGGGATGACGGACGCTGTCGACCTGCGCCCGGGTTCACGGGTGGCCGCGCACTTCTCGCATCTGGGCTCGATCACGCTCGCCGGGTCTTGACCTCGGCGCGGTCCGCCGTCCGGAGCAGGCCGCGCACGAGCCGGGGCCAGATCGCGCGCGGAAGGTCGTGCCCCATCCCGGAAACGATGTCCAATTCGGACTCCCGCAGCGCGCGAGCCGTCGCCCTGCCACCGGAAACGTGCACGAGCGGATCCTTCGAACCGTGCACGACGAGGGCGGGCACCTGGACCTTCCGCAGTGCGCGGAACCGATCCCGGCTCGACAAGATCGCCGCCAGCTGGCGCGCGGTGCCGCCGGGATTGACACCACGGTCGAAAGAGCGTTCCGCGCGCTCCCGCATCCGGGCTTCGTCGAAGGGATAACCCGGCGAGCCGATGACACGGAACGTCCGCAGCAGGTAGTCGACGTACTGCTCGCGATTACGCGGCGGAGCCGAAAGCAGCATCGCCATCGCTTTGGCGCTCGGCCGTCCGACGAACCGGTTGCCGGTGGTCGACATGATCGACGTCAGCGAGCGCACGCGCGCCGGATGCTCGACGGCCAGGGTCTGCGCGACCATCCCGCCCATCGACGCGCCGACGACGTGCGCGCTTTCGATGCCGAGCTCGTCGAGCAGCGCGGCGGCGTCGTCAGCCATGTCCTTCAGCGAGTACGGCGCCACGCGCAGGGTGTAGGCCAGCGGCAAGTTCACCCGGCCCGACAGCCTGCTGGAGCGCCCGGCGTCCCGGTTGTCGTAGCGGATGACGAAGAATCCCTCGGCCGCGAGGCTCTCGCAGAGTTCGTCGTCCCACCAGATCATCTGCGAGGCGAGGCCCATGATCATCAGCAACGGCCTGCCGTCCGGTGAACCGAACGTCTCGTGGCACAACTGGATGCCGTTCACCTCGGCGATCGTCTCCGGCATTCCGACAGTGTGACCGGTGACGGCCGAAACGGCTACGCGTCCTCGATGTGGATGGCCTCACTCTCCGGCCCGGCGGAACGCTGCGTGCCCGCGTAGTCGGCGACCTCCTCCGGTTCGGTGTCCCGCAGGTCACCGCCGTCGGGCGTGGTGAGCTGGATGGCCTCTTCGGACGTGTCGGCGGCGGGGCTGGGGCCGTCCGCTGCTTCGCGGTCTTCCTGGTCGGACACGGTTCCTCCTGCCTGATCGGGTTCGTTACCGGGGGTTACCCGCTGCGCGCCCGGTTACTCACCGCGATAGACGACCTCCATAAGAAACACTTTTGGGACTAAAGGCCGATTAGGGCGATTTGCGGAGCTTCGGGGGGCTGTGAGCGACATAAGGGGTAGGGCAACTTGGCGTGCTGACGCTGGAGACAGGTGCGCGCCCGAGTGCCCGATTCGCGTATTTCCGTGGTTCCGCACGGGGGGCGTGAGTGCTAATGAGCGTTCTATCGGGGGCTAAGGCAACCGTGGCGTCTTGAGGCTTCCGGTGAGGGGTGGGTCAGGGTGGTCGTGAGTGGCGATTCGGGTTCTCACCCCAACCGCCCCCCCCGAACCCCCTTCCCCCACGGG
>NZ_JBVISU010000020.1:107100-154336 GCF_055575355.1 Amycolatopsis sp. NPDC034160
TGGGGGTTTGTGGGGGGGGGGGGGTCGGGGGGTTTGGGGGGGGCTTTTGGGTTCCCACCCCAACCCCCCCCCCACGACCACCTGTACCGAACGGCCACCGCCGCCGCCCTCTCGTCCATGTACTGGGGAAGGTGTGAAGGTCGAGTTTCCTCGGCTGAGCCGAGGGAAGGGCCTTCACGCGCCGCTGCCCGCTCCCGTCAACTCCACCACGACACGTTTGACTTGCCCTCAATAACCCTCATTGCCACTCACGACCCCTGCGCAGAGATCGACTCGATCCAGGCGCATGGCACGAAGGTCTCTCTGGTGCCGGAAGAGCGCCTACGCAGCAAGTTTGGCAACGCCACGTGCGCCTGCCCTACCCCTCAGCGGAGCCTCTCATTGCCACTTGCGACCTCGCGGTCACGTTCGATCACCGGTATCGACCGGGACGAAAGTCCCCTTCAGGTCACCGCAGCCCTGCGCTACTCTCTCGCTAGAGCGATCTATCAAGTCGCAAAAAGGGGGCGAACATGGCTGTTCTCCAGGGCCGGGGACTCACCGCGTTACGGCTGATTCTCGCGTTCACGCTGCTGTCCACCACGCTGCATTACGCGCACAACGTGCTCAGGGCGGCCGACTATCCGCAGGTCGAGGGGGTCTCGGTCGGCGCCGCGGCGACCTTGGTGGTCGTCGTCTACGTTCTCCTCACGACGTTCGGTCTGCTCGGCTACCGCGACTACGTGCGCGGGCGCTACTGGCGGGCGCTCGCGTTCCTGATGGTCTATTCGCTGTCCGGGCTGGCCAGTCTCGGGCATTTCCTGGTCGCCGTGCCGCAGATCCCGGCCTTCTGGTTCGCCACGATCTACACCGACACGGCGTCTGCGCTCCTGTTGTGGGCTTTCGTGATCTGGGCCGCGACGAAACTCAACCGGGTGAGCGCGCCTGGCCAACTCTCTACACAACATTGACGGTCAATATCGGCATGTAGAGAATCGATGGGGTGACGCGGACCACATCGGTGACGTTCGAACGTCATCCCGGCGGCTACCGACACTGGAACCTGGTGATCGACGGCGAGGTCGCGTGGCTCGAACTCGACGTGGACGCAGACGGTGGTCTCGTGCCGGGGTATGAGCTCAAGCTCAACTCGTACGACCTCGGCGTCGACATCGAGTTGTACGACGCGACGCAACGCCTGCGGTTCGAACACCCCGGAGTCCGCGTGGTCATCGTGACCAGCGCGAAGGCCAACGTCTTCTGCGCGGGCGCGAACATCCGCATGCTGGCGTCGTCGACACACGAGTGGAAGGTGAACTTCTGCAAGTTCACCAACGAGACCCGCAACGCCATGGAGGACGCGTCGGCGAACTCAGGCCAGATCTACGTCGCCGCGGTCAACGGCACCTGTGCCGGCGGCGGGTACGAGATCGCGCTCGCCTGCGAAAAGATCCTGCTGGTCGACGACAACTCGTCGACCGTCGCGCTGCCGGAGATCCCGCTCCTCGGTGTCCTTCCCGGGACCGGCGGGCTCATCAGGCTGGTCGACAAACGCGGCGTGCGGCGGGATCTCGCCGACGTCTTCGCCACCCGTCCGGACGGCATGAAAGGCCGGGCCGCCGTCGACTGGCGGCTCGTCGACGAACTCGTGCCACGGCAAGGGTTCCGCGAAGTCGTACTGGCCAAGGCGAAGGAACTCGCGCGGACGAGCGGTCGGCTCGATGGCGAAGGTGTCGAGCTGAAGCCGCTGACGCATCGCTATGTCGATATTTCACTGAGCGCGACCGAAGCGACGATCACCGTCAAGGGGCCTGAGGACGACGACGGCTGGCTGCTGGACGTCACCCGCGAACTGGACGACGCGATCCTTCGCCTGCGCACCAACGAACCTGAACTCGGTACCTGGGTACTCCGCACCGAAGGCGATCCGGCGAAGGTGCTGGAGCGCGAACGTGCCGTGTTCGACGCGAAAGACTGTCTGAGCAACGAAATCGTCCACTATGTCAAGCGGACGCTGAAGCGGCTGGATGTCACCAGCCGCAGCCTGATCGCGCTCATCGAACCTGGTAGCTGCTTCGCCGGGCTCCTGCTGGAACTCGCGCTCGCCGCGGACCGGCAGTACATCTTGGACGGTCCGCCGATCGAGGACGAGGACAGTGAAGAACGTGCGTCGATCATGTTGTCCGAGGCCAACTTCGGCCGCCTTCCGATGAGCAACGGCCTGTCCCGCCTCGAGTCCCGGTTCTTCGGTGAACCGGACCACGTCGCGAGGCTCGCGGAAGAACGCGGCAAACCGCTGAGTCCGGCGGAGGCGAACGACCTCGGTCTGGTCACCGACGCCCCGGACGACCTCGACTGGGCGGACGAGATCCGGATCGCGCTGGAGGGAAGGGCTTCGCTGAGCCCCGACGCGCTGACCGGCATGGAGGCGAACCACCGGTTCGTCGGACCCGAGACGGTGGAGAGCAAGATCTTCGGCCGCTTGGCCGCTTGGCAGAACTGGATCTTCACTCGTCCGAACGCATCCGGACCGGAAGGCGCTTTGCGTCGCTACGGTACTGGTCAGAAGGCCGTCTTCGACAGGAAGCGGGTTTGAGACCCATGCCCACCAAGATCGATTACGACGCCAAGATCCCCAACAACGTCGATCTGTCCGGAGACCGGCGGCTACAGCGGGCGCTGGAAGGCTGGCAGCCGAAATTCCTGGACTGGTGGGGCGAAATGGGCCCCACACTGCGGACCCAAGGCGTCTACCTGCGCACGGCGGTCAGTGTCGGCCGGGACGGCTGGGCGCATTTCGACCACGTCAACGTGCCGGACTACCGGTGGGGGATCTTTCTCGCCGAGCGTGATCCGGACCGCGTCATCACCTTCGGCGAGCATCGAGGCGAACCGGCCTGGCAGCAGGTTCCCGGCGAGTACCGCGCCGATCTGCAGCGGCTCATCGTCATCCAGGGCGACACCGAACCCGCGTCGGTCGAGCAGCAGAAACTGCTGGGGCTGACCGCGCCGAGCCTGTACGACCTGCGGAACCTCTTCCAGGTCAACGTCGAAGAAGGCCGTCATCTGTGGGCGATGGTGTATCTGCTGCACGCCTACTTCGGCCGCGAAGGTCGAGAAGAAGCGGAAGCCTTGCTGCTCCGGAATTCCGGAAGTCCGGACGCCCCGCGCATCCTCGGCGCCTTCAACGAAGAGACCGCGGATTGGCTCGCCTTCTACATGTTCACCTATTTCACCGATCGCGATGGCAAATATCAGCTCGGCACACTCAAGGAAAGCGGCTTCGACCCGCTTTCCCGCACTTGTGAATTCATGCTCAAGGAAGAGGCGCACCACATGTTCGTCGGCACCACCGGTGTCGACCGCGTGATCACCCGCAGTGCCGAACTGATCCGCGAACACGACACCTTCGACATCGCCGCGCACGGCGGGATCCCGCTCGACCTCATTCAGCGGTATCTGAATTTCCACTACACCGTCTCACTCGACCTGTTCGGCGGCGAGACCTCGACCAACGCGGCGAACTACTACACCGCCGGACTGAAAGGTCGCTGGCAGGAGACCCGGCGCAAGGACGACCACCGGCTCACCGACGCCGCCGGGTCGCTGTCCCGGCCGCGGGCGGACGGCACGTGGGAGACCGAGGAACACCCGGCCATCCTGCTGTTGAACCTCGACCTGCGGGAGGAGTACCGGGCCGACTGCCAGACCGGGGTCAACCGCTGGAACAAGATCTTGCACGAGGCGGGCATCGACTTCCGATTCGTCCTCCCGCACCCTGGATTCAATCGCGAAGTCGGCATAAACTCCGGCCACCATGTGACGCCCGACGGCACCGTTGTCGACGAGCGGACCTGGCTGGCCGGCAAACGCAAGTGGCTGCCCACCCCGGAAGACCTGACCTTCGTCCGATCGTTGATGCACCCGGTGTACGAGCGAGGAAAGATCGCGAGCTGGGTGGCGCCGCCACGCCAGGGCATCAATGGGAAACCGTTCGACTACGAATACGTTTACCTGAGCTGAGCCGATAGAGGGTGCGCCGTGACCGCTGCAGCTACCGGGTTCAACGTGGCGAGCTACCTGCTCGAGGCGCATCTGGCGGAGGGGCGCGGCGCCAAGCCCGCGGTCGTTTCGCCGAGGCGGAGCCTCGCCTACGCCGAACTCGCGGCCGAAACCCGCCGGGTCGCGGCCGGACTGCGCGCGATCGGCGTCCGCCCGGAGGAGCGGGTCCTGTTCTGCATGGTCGACGACGTCGAACTGCTCACCGGAATCCTCGGCGCGATGCTGGCCGGGGCGGTCGCGGTACCGGTGTCCACCATGGTCACCGGGCTGGACCTCGGCAAACTGCTGGCCGATTCACGGGCCAGGGTCCTGTGTGTTTCCGGCGAGTTCGCCGCACAGGCGGCGATCGCGCTGGGACTGGCGCCCGAGGTCACCGACGTCGTGCTGGACAGGGCGAAGGCGGCGGAACTGCCGTCCGGGGTCCGCGTGCACGACTGGAGTGATCTGTCCACAGTGGACGACCGTGGTTTCGCACCGGCGCCGACCTGGGAGGACTCGCCCGCGCTCTGGCTGTACACCTCGGGGACGACGGGTAAGCCGAAGGGGGCGATGCACCGGCACGCGGGCATCCGCTCGGTCTGCGAGACGTACGCGCGTGGTGTGCTGGACGTCGGCCCCAACGACCGGTTCCTTTCCGTCCCGAAGCTGTTCTTCGCCTACGGCTTGGGGAATTCCGCGTTCTTCCCGCTCGCGGCCGGCGGGACGACGCTGCTCGAACCGGCCCGCCCGACCCCGGGTCTGATCGCGGCCAGGGTGCGCGCGGAGCGGCCGACGCTGTTCTTCGCCGTCCCGACGTTCTTCGCGGCGCTGCTCGCCAGCGACATCCCGGACGACACATTCGCGTCGGTACGCCAAGCCGTTTCGGCCGGGGAACCGCTACCCGCCGTGCTGTACGACCGGTTCCGCGAGAGGTTCGGCGTCGAGATCATCGACGGGATCGGGTCGACGGAGGCACTGCACATCTTCCTGTCCAACCGGCCACGCCAAGTCCGGCCGGGCAGTACCGGGGTGCCGGTCCCCGGCTACGAGATCGCCCTGCGTGACGAGCACGGCGCGCCCGTACCGGACGGGCAGCCCGGTGAGCTGTTCGTCGCCGGACCGTCGATCGCGACCGGATACTGGGCGCGGTACGAGACGACGAAGCGGGTCTTCCAGGGCGAATGGCTGCGGACGGGCGACAGTTTCGTGCGCAACGCCGACGGGACCTACACCTGCCTCGGGCGGTTCAACGACATGTTGAAGCCGGGCGGGATCTGGGTGTCTCCCGCCGAGGTCGAGGATCGGCTGCTGCAACATCCGGCGGTCGCCGAGGTCGCCGTCGTGGCCGCGTTCGACTCCGACGGCATCGAGAAACCGGTCGCTTGCGTGGTCGGCGTGCCCGGCCATCGGCTGGACGCGGACGAGCTGATCGACTTCTGCCGGGCGGGGCTGGCGTCGTTCAAACGCCCGCGAGGCATCGTCGAGCTGGGCGAACTGCCCAAGACGGCGACCGGAAAGATCCGGCGCAACGTCATCCGGGACCTCGTGCGGGACCTGTACGAGGTCCGGGACCCGGCCCCACCGCATTTAGTCCTCTAAACGCGGTAGTTGCGCGTGCACATACCGCGTTTAGAGGACTGGATGCGGCAGGTCACGAGCCGTTGACGGTGCGGAGGGTGCGCATGGCCTCGGCCAGCGCGTGCGCGTCGTCGCCCAGCGGAGTCAAAACGATGCGCCGCAGAATCTCCGCGCAGGCCTCGCGTGCCTGCTGAGCGACGTCGAGGCCGTGGGCGGTGAGCGCGGCGAACGTGACGCGCCGGTCGTCCGGGCTGGGCACTCGGCAGATCAGGTCCGCGGCGACCAGCCTGTCCGCGACCTTCGTGAAGCCGCCGCTGGACAACGCCGCCTCGAGGGCCAGCCGCGTCATCGGCATCCGGTGCTCCGGCGAGCGCACGAGCCGCAGCAGGATGTCGAACGACGCCGGTGCCAGGCCGAATCGGTCGGCGATCTCGTCCATCAGCCGGTTCTGCGTGGCCAGATAGCCCTCGATCACCAGGCCCCACCACGTGACCACTTCGTCGTCGCTCGGATCCGCTGTCACGGACGCGAGCCTACACCGAGAACTCTTTCAGGAATATATCTTGCGCGCGAGAGGTTCTGTGGTTAGCTTGTTTTTCACCGGCTCCCAGAGGAGGGGCACCATGTCGATCAAGACTTCCGGCCTGCACCACGTCACCGCCATCGGTGGCGACCCCCAGCGCAACGCGGACTTCTACACCAGGGCGCTGGGCCTGCGGCTGGTGAAGACCACCGTGAACTTCGACGATCCCGGCACCTACCACCTCTACTACGGCGACCAGTCCGGCAAGCCAGGCTCCCTGATGACGTTCTTCCCGTGGAAGGACGCGCCGAAGGGCCGTCACGGGACCGGCCAGGCGACCACGACGTCGTTCTCCGTGCCGGAAGCCTCGCTCGGCTGGTGGAAGACGCACCTCGCCGAAAGCGGCATCGAGACGGGTCAGATCCGCAACTCCGACGGGGAAGAGACGCTCACCTTCCTCGACCCGGACGGACTGAAGCTCGCGCTCGTCGCGCATCCCCAGGGTGACCCCCGCGACCCGTGGGACACGAAGCTCGTCCCCGCCGAGCACGCCATCCGCGGGCTGCACTCCGTCACGCTGTCGGTGTCCAAAGAGGACGCGACCGCCGGGATGCTGACCGACGGCCTCGGCCTGACCTTCCAGCACCAGGAGAGCAACCGCCTGCGTTTCTCCGCCGGTGAAGGCGGCCCCGGCGCGCTCGTCGACGTCCTCGTGACGCCGGACGCCCCGCGCGGGCTGGTGGCGGCGGGCACCGTGCACCACGTCGCGTGGCGCGCGCCGGACGAGCGGACCCAGGCCGCGTGGCGCGACGAACTGATCGACGACGGCGTGCACGTGACGTCCATTTTGGACCGTCAGTACTTCCGCTCGATCTACTTCCGCGAGCCGGGCGGCACCCTGCTCGAAGTCGCGACCGACGAACCCGGTTTCGCGATCGACGAGCCGCTGCTGGAACTCGGCCGCGCGCTGAAACTGCCGCCGTGGCTGGAGCCCAAGCGTGAGGACATCCAGGCGATGCTGCCGAAGCTGGACCTCCCGAACGAGAACAACCCGGAAGCACGATGACCGGACTGGACCACAAGTACGTCGAAGGTTCACCGGACGAGCCGGTGCTGCTGCTCCTGCACGGCACCGGCGGCGGTCCGGACGACCTGGTGCCGCTCGCCCGGCAGCTGAGTTCTGAGTCGGCGCTGCTCGCGCCGGCCGGGCCGGTGTCGGAACACGGTGCGCCGCGGTGGTTCCGCCGGTTGGCGGAAGGCGTTTTCGATCACGAGGACGTCGTCTTCCGCGCGAACCAGTTGGCCGATTTCGTGGTCGCCTCGCGTGCGGACTACGGCATCGAGGATCGGCGGCTGGTCGCCATCGGGTTCTCCAATGGCGCCAACATCGCGGCCGCGGTGACCTTGCTCCGTCCGGACGCCGTTCGCGAAGCGGTGCTGTTCGCGGCGATGTCGCCCGTTCCTTCGCCGCCACAACACGATTTGTCCGGAACGCGGGTGTTTCTTTCGAATGGCGAACGGGATCCGATGGCGCCACTCGCGTCGGCGGACGCCCTCGTCCGGGACTTGCGCGAGCGCTCCGCGGACGTCGTCGCACACCGCCATCCCGGCGGACATCAGGTGACAGGCAACGGTTTGGTCGCGGCCGCGGGATGGCTCAACCCTTGACAGTGAGAGCAAAGTAGACGGACGTACCATCGCCCGATGACTAATGGCGACCTAGCCCGCGCCCAGGCTCTGCTCGAATCGGTGCTCCTCGCGGACGGCCACAATGATCTGCCGTGGGAGCTGCGGGTCACGACCGGCCCGGATCCGGTCGAGGCCGTGGCGGGTACGGATCTCACGGTCCGCCAGCCGCATCTGCACACCGACTTCCCGAAGCTCGCCGAAGGCAGGCTCGGGATGCAGTTCTGGTCCGTCTACGTGCCTTGCCAGTTCGAGGGGCACAGCGCGGTCACGGCGGTGCTCGAACAAATAGAGATCGTGCACCAGATGATCGAGCGGTACCCCGATCGCCTGGCGCTCGCCGACACCGCGGACGAGGCCGAAGCCGCGTTCCGCGACGGCAAGATCGCCTCGCTGCTGGGCGCCGAGGGCGGCCACAGCATCGCCGAATCCCTTGGCGTGCTGAGGATCCTGCGCCGCCTTGGCGTCCGCTACATGACGCTGACGCACAACTACAACACCACCTGGGCCGACTCCGGTACGGACGAGCCCGCCCACAACGGGCTCACCGACTTCGGTCGCGACGTCGTGCGCGAGATGAACAAGATCGGCATGCTGGTCGACCTCTCGCACGTCGCGCCGAGCACGATGCGCGACGCGCTGGAGGTCAGTTCGGCGCCGGTGATCTTCAGCCACTCCTCGTGCCGCGCGGTCAACGACCATCCTCGCAACATCCCCGACGACGTCCTGGAGACCCTGGCCGCCAAGGACGGCGTCGCGATGGTGACGTTTGTGCCGGGCTTCATCTCGCCGAAGGTCGCCGAGTGGGACGAGCAGCTGCGCCAGGACATGGATGCCGCGGGCCAGGACTACCGGAATCTCGACCTGCGCACCAAGTTCACCGCGGAGCGCGGCGGTCCCGAGAAGCCGAAGGCGAGCATCGACGACGTCGTCGCGCACATCGAGCACGCTCGTGAAGTGGCCGGTGTCGACCACATCGGCCTCGGCGGTGACTACGACGGAGTCGCGACATTGCCCGAAGGCCTCGAAGACGTTTCGAAGTATCCGATGCTGTTCGCCGCGCTGCTGGAGCGCGGCTGGAGCGAAGAGGATTGCGCGAAGCTGGCCGGGAAGAACACCTTGCGCGTGCTCCGCGCGGCGGACGAGGTCACCCGTTTGGACGCTTGAGAGCGCGATCAACCCCAGATCGGCGGACACTGTCCTGCATGACGCAGCCGCACGATGGCGCCGCCGAGGTTCCGGTCGAGCCCGTCAAGCCGCCCGAAACCGCTGGCGGCGCACGCCACAGCGGTAAATTCGACGCCGTCCCGAAGCTCAAACGCACGCGCGTGAGCGGGACCTGGATCGCCGTCATCGTGGCGCTGGTCGTGCTGGTGTTCCTGCTGGTGTTCATCTTGCAGAACCAGGACACCGCGACCGTGCACTTCCTCGGTATGTCCGGCAGCATGCCGCTGGCCGTCGCCATGCTGTTCTCCGTGATCGCCGGCGGCGCGCTGGTCGCGCTCGTCGGCGGCGCCCGGATCCTGCAGTTGCGCAAGCAGGCCAAGAAGTCCCGCCACCTGCAACGCTGAGCCTTCGGTGCCGGTGGTCGTGAGTGGCGATTCGGGTGAGAACCCGAATCGCCACTCACGACCAACCCGCCCCACGCCTCACCGCGACTTCGTCAGCCGTCACCGGACGTGATGATCGACGTCATCCCGAGCACGACGCCGCAAACCCTTTCGTCACCCTTGGCGGTCACCCGGCCCTTGTCCACCGGGTTCCGCGTGCACAGCCGCCAGAACGTGTCCGCGTCCGTCGTCACCGAGGCCAGCGGCGAGCGTGAGGTCGGCGCGACGCGGTCGATCTCCCAGCCGTCGGTGGTGCGCTGAGCCGTCCACTTCCCGCCGCCCTGGCCGGTGACGGTGTAGCCGACCTGCCTGCCGATCCGCGCTTCGACGTCACGCAGGGTGTACGGCAGTGCCCGCATGAAGGTGTCGATTACCGGCCCGCGGAATTCGGGACCGTCGAGCGGACCAGGTATCCCGACGGCCTCGCGGATCTGCCGCTGGTGCACCCAGAACTCGGTGTACTCGCGGGCGGCGTCGAGCCAGACCGGCGCTGGTTCGACCCCGGCCCAGCTCACCGGCTCGCCGAGGGCGTCGAGGTCGGCGCGGCCCCACATTTCGGCGATCTGCGAGGTGCTGTCCACGAGCAGGGCGAACAGCACTTCGGGGGACAGCCGACGGCACGCCACCACCCATTCGTCGTTGATCCGGTCGATGAACTCCGCGAAGCGTTCGCCCTCGCGCGGCGCCGTCACCCGGTAGTCGTCGCGGTCGCGGGACAGCCTGCCGAGCTTGTCGCCGAGGATGTGGGCGGCGAGATCGTGCACCGTCCAGCCCGTGCACACCGTCGGCGCGGCCCACTGCTCCGCGTCGAGTCCGGTCAGCACGTCGAGCAGGGCCTGCTCCTCGCGCGCGAACAGCGGGAGGACGTCGATGGGTGGTCCCCAGCGCGTGAAGCTCATGGAGTCCATCCAAACATTCTGGTCCATCACAATTTCGGCCATTCGGCCTACTCGCAGGTAGCATCAGCGCGAACGCGAGGGGAGTGCCCGTGAGCAACGAACGACCAGCCGGTGACGACCTGGCCGCTTTCGCCAAACGCGCGGGACAACTGGCGGGCTGGGCCGCCCGCACGGGCATCGAATACACCCGCAAGCTCCCCGGCGTCGAGCTCGCCGAGCAGGTCATCAAACAGGGCGAGCGACAGCTGCTTTCGGAGCTGCGCCGCCGTCTCGACGAGGTCGACGACCCCTATCACGCCGCGCTCACCGCCGCGTCCGCGATGAACCGGCCCGACGCCGGCGGCTCCCGCCCGGTCGAAGCGACCATCACCCTCGTGCACACCCGCGCCCACCTCGAACCGCTCCGCGCGGCGATGGCGGAACTGCTCAACCACTCGATCGGCTTCGGCCGCGAACGCGCCCGCGAGTACCTCTACGCGATCATCCTGCGGCAGTTGACGCCGGACGAGGCCCGCATCCTTTCCGCGCTTTCCGACGGCTCGCCGTTCCCCGCCGTCGACGTCGCCGAGCGGACCAACCTCGGTGGTGCCGGGCGGTTCGTGCTGCGCAACGCCTCCACCGTCGGCAAGGCCGCCGGGGTGTCGCTGCCCGACCAGGTGCCCGGTTACCTCACCCGGTTGATCGGGCTCGGCCTGGTCGAGCTGGACGAAGAGGTGCCCTCACTCGACACGCAGTACGAGATCCTGCTGACCGACGAGACCGTCCGCGAGGCGGAGAAGTCGGTCAAGCGGGCCAAGTTCGTCAAGCGCACGGTGCATATTTCCCGGCTCGGCGCCCAGTTCTGGCAGGCCTGCGACCCGAGCGCGGGCTGACCCCGGCATGGGTGCGTTCTTCGAGGGGATCCTCGCCGACTTCGCCCAGCATTGGCCGATTTACGTCTCCATCCCGATCGTCGCCGTGCTGATCGGGTACACCACCAAACTCGTCGCGATCCGGATGATGTTCCAGCCGGTCGAGTTCATCGGTATCAAACCGTTCCTCGGCTGGCAGGGCATCGTGCCCAAGCGCGCCGCGCGGATGGCGAGCATCGCCTGCGACACGATGACCGAGCAGCTGATCAAACCGGCGGAGGTCGTCGCCAGACTCGATCCGCAGAGAATCGCCAAGGAGATCGAAAAACCGCTGCAGGCGGCCGTCGAGGACATCGTGCGCGACGTCGCCGCCCACTACCGACCAGGGCTGTGGGAATCGCTGCCCGTGCGGGTGCAGCGGCTGGTGATCCAGCGCGTCCAGGCCGAGACACCGAAGATGGTCGCCGCCGTCCTGGAGCTGATCAAGTCCGATGTGGACAGTGTGTTCGACCTCAAGGGCATGGTGGTCACCGCACTGGTCAAGGACAAGCGGCTGCTGAACCGGATCTTCCAGGAGGCGGGCGACCAGGAGTTCAAGTTCATCGCCCGCTCCGGCATCTTCTTCGGCGGGCTGATCGGCGTGATCCAGATGATCGCGTGGGTCCTGTTCAAATTCCCGCTGATCATGCCGCTGTTCGGGCTCTTCACCGGCTGGTTCACCGACTGGCTCGCGCTGCGGATGATCTTCTACCCTCTCGAAGAGCGCCGGTACTTCGGCGTGCGCTGGCAGGGCCTGTTCCTGAAGCGGCGCGGCGAGGTCGCGGAGGCGTACGGTGCGCTGATCGCGCAGGAGATCATCACGCCGCACAACGTCATCGAGGCGGTGCTGCACGGGCCGCTGTCGGACCGGGTGCTCGGGCTGATCCAGCGGCAACTCGACGCACAGCTCGGACGCCGCGTCGGGGTCGGGAAACCGCTCGTGGTCTTCGCCGTCGGCAGCAGGCGGTATCAGGACATGAAGCTGAACATCGCCGAGAAGATCATGGACAAGCTGCCGGAGACCATGCGGTACATCGAGGACTACGCGAACGACGCGATGGACATCCGGAACGTGCTGGTGACGAAGATGAAGGAGCTGTCGCCGCGCGAGTTCGAGGGCTTGCTGCGGCCGGCGTTCCAGCAGGACGAATGGATCCTGATCGCGACCGGCGCCGGCCTCGGCTTCGCCGTCGGTGAGGCCCAAGTGCTCCTGCTCGAACACTTCGCCGCCTGACCCCCCGCATTTCGTCCTCTAAATGCGGGCGTCGGGTATCCAGGCACAGCGATCCCGCACCTGATTGCGAGGGCGCGAAAGTGCCCTTACGGGCGAACGGATCTCGGCACCAACGGCGGTACGCCGATTCGCCCGTCCGGTCTAAAGTGCCACCTGCACTACAGCCTTGGGGAGGGCGCACATGGCCGACGCGGGGAGCCCGTGGCCGCAGGAGATCCGGCTGGCGATGACCATGGTGGGCGGGGCGAGCCTCGCGGTCTGGATGGGCGGGGTCGCCACCGAGACCTCGCATCTGCTGCAGGCGTCGAGAACGCCGGAATCGACGAGTCCGTACCGGACGCTGCTCGACCTGCTCAACGCCACCGTCTCGCTCGACGTGCTCACCGGCACGAGCGCGGGCGGCATCAACGCGGCGTGCCTCGGCCTGGCCGAGGCGTTCCGGTCGAGTCCGCAGGTGTTGCGGGACACGTGGATCAGCACGGGATCGCTCGACAACCTGATCCGCGATCCCGGCGAGAAAGAGCCGAGGTCGTTGCTGAACGGCGATCGCGTGCTGCTGGGGGATCTCAAGGAAGCGCTGCACCGGATCACCGACAAGGCGACGGTGAAACCCGAGTGCCCCGACATCACCGTGCTGCTCACCGGCACGATGATCGACGGCGAGACGACCAGATTCGACGACGCGCTGGGAAACCTCGTGCGGGACACCGAACATCGCCTGCTGTTCCGCTTCGATGGTCCTCTGTGGACAGACGACGTCGTGGGTCCGCTCGCGCTCGCGGCGCGTTCCACCGCTTCGTTTCCCGGCGCGTTCGAACTTTCCCGGATGCCGATCGGCGAGAAGACCGGCCCGCTGCATCCGGACATGAGCCGCTACACCGACGTCACCCGGTCGCATTGGCTGACCGACGGCGGGGTGCTGCTGAACAAGCCGTTGCGCCCGGCGTTGCGGGAGATCTTCGAACGGCAGTCGCATTCGGACGTGCGGCGGCTGCTGCTGTACGTGGTGCCGACGGCGGAACGCGAAGCCGACCGCGTCGAGGTCGATCCGGAGCGGCCGCCGCTGCTGGGCACCGCCATGAGCAAGGTCGTCGGCACCGTGCTGAGCCAGACGATCAGTGCCGAACTCGAAGACCTGACCCGGCACAACGACGCCGTCGTCCGGACCAGGGGGACTCGCGTTTCGCTTGCCTCGATGGGGGTTCGAGGCGGCCCTGAGACACTGGTCGATCAGCGGCTGATGAACGATTACCGCGACCGGCGGGTCCATGAGGACGCCACCGCGCTGGTCCGTGAGGCGACCCGCAGGCTCTCCCTGTCCGATGTGGAGGATCCCGGCCGTCAGTGGGCGTCCGGGATGGCGGCGCAGCTGCGCGCGGCCGCGGCGTCGGGATTGCGCGACGGCCTGCCCACCGAGCCGCCGAAGGACACTTGCGAGCTGGAGAACGTGGTCGCCTTCCGTACCACCGCGCTGGACGATTCGGTGGCCACCGGGATTCAGCTGGTGAACGCGGGTTTCCGGCTCGATCCCACGCCGGAGCAGGCGCTGCAGCTCAATCGCTGCCGGGTGCTGCTGCACGAAGCGCGCCACCGGGCTGCGCGGGGAATGCGGCTCGCGAGCTGGGTCGCCGACCAGGAGCCACCACCGTCCGACGTCACGCTGGCCGCTTGGATCGAGGGCCTCGCCGAAAAATGGGCGGAACTCGGCCGTTCCGACACGCTGAAGGAGGCGTGGCCGATGGTGGTCGCCGCGCTGCGGCAGGCGACGCCGATCCTTTTGCCGCTGGCACAGGCGAAACCGGACACCGAAGCCGCCGACACGGTCAACACGCTGCTGGCGTGGACCGGGCTCACTTCTGACGACAAGAGCGCCACCGATCCGGTCGTCACCTCCCGGCTGGTGCGGCTGCACATCGCGACCAGGGGACTGCTCGCGCAGCCGCCGTCGGTCGACCAGCGGGTCGATCTCGTCCAGGTGAGCGCGGATTCACGGACGCTGATGGACATGAAACGGCGCCGCTCCTGGGACAAGCTCACCGGTATGCAGGCCGACTACTTCGGCGCGTTCTACAAGGCGTCGTGGCGTGCCAACGACTGGATGTGGGGCCGGGTCGACGGCGCGGGCTGGCTGTTCCAGTGCCTGCTCGATCCGAAACGTCTGCGGCTGCTGCGTGACGTCGTCGGGCCGGAGGCCTTCCGCGCGCAGGTGCGGGACGCGTTCGAGAAGATCGGCTGGCGGCAGCCGGGTACCGAGGCCGGGCTATCCCCGGCTGAAGCGGAATCCTTGCGCGCCCAACTGGCCGCCGAACTCGCTTTCCTGGGCCTCGACGGCAAACTCGGTGACGTACCAAGGGAAACCACTCTGCCGATCAGCATGCCGGTGACGGCGATGGTGCTCGCCAGGGCCCGGCAGCTGGAAATCGCGCGTGAAGAACTGCCCTGTGTCGGTCTCCACTGTGGACACGACGCGAAAACGGCCAAGGGTAACGGGAAGTCGTCGGAACGGTTCCGGCGACTGATCGAGAACGAACCGGAAAACGACGAGCAGACGCAGCGCGCGTTCCAGGCCTGCCAGGTTTCGGCGGAGCGGTTCGAACACGAACGCGGGACGATGCTGCTGACGAAGACGCTGGTCAAGGCGGGCGCCGCCGGGATCAACGCGGCCGCCGGGGCGACGAGGGTGCCGAAATCGGTCCAGCCCGCCGCGACCTTCGCGCAGGCCGCCGGACGCAGCGCCTGGTGGATCACGCGCGGCGCGGCCACCTTGCCGTCCCCGTGGAACGTGCTGGCCGCGCTGGTCACCGTGCTGGCCGGCTTCGTCATCGGTGGACAAGGCGGCCCGGTACTGCAGTGGGTCGGCGTCCCGGTTGCCGCGGGCGCGATCGTGTTCCTGGTGGTCAGCCTGATGACGCTGCGCAAGACGTGGCGGATGGTGCTCACGGTGCTCGGCGTGCTGGTGGGAGCCGGGTTGCTGTTCGCCGCGTTCCTGCCGCCGGTCCGCGACCCACTCTTCGGCTGGCTCGGGGGCGTCGTCGCGGGCTGGCGGCGGGGCGAGGCGCCGGTCTGGTGGCTGGTCGTCTGCCTGCTGCTCCTGCTGCCCGCCGTTTGGACGCCGCTCGGCTCGGTCGTCCGTCGCGGACGGCGGCGTGAATAGCCGATTCGGGCGACGAATCGCGCCCTGAGCCTGCGATGGCGTGGTAACGGTTGGTATCGTCACGTGCAGTGAGACCGCATCGAAGCGGCCTTACCCACTAGTGCTGCGCACCAAACGTTACCGTTACCTTTGTCACGTGTGTTTCAGGGTTGTTGCAGGTAGCCGCGCTGCCGCTCAGCGGCTGATCTGACCGCGCCCGAATCCTCCGGTACGTTTCTTGGACATGTCCGGAAAGCACTTGATCGAATCCCCGACCAAGGCCGACGGTGCCGCGCTCTGGAGAATCGCCCGCGATTCGAAGAAGCTCGATCTCAACTCGTCGTACGCCTATTTGCTGTGGTGTCATGATTTCGCGGACACCTCGGTGGTCGCCAAAGTCGACGGTAGCCCCGTCGGTTTCGTGATCGGCTATCGGAAGCAGGACACCGGCTTCGTCTGGCAGGTCGCCGTCGACGCGTCCCAGCGTGGAAAAGGGCTGGCCGGGGCACTGCTCGACGAGCTGTTCAGCCGTCTGGTCGCCCAGGGCGTGCGGTACCTCGAGACCACGATCACTCCGGACAACGAGGCTTCGATCCGGTTGTTCGCCTCGTTCGCCAAGCGCTGGAACGCCACCTTGGAACGCCGGGATCTGTTCTCCGCGAACGATTTCCCGGCCGAGGACGGAACGCATGAGCAAGAGGATCTGTACCGAATCGGTCCGCTCAGCAGTCGCTAGAACGTAAAACCGGGGATCCCAGGGAGAAAGAAAACGTGATGAGCATTTTCGAGGAACTCGAATCAGAGGTACGCAGTTACAGCCGTGGCTGGCCCGTGGTGTTCGACCGGGCCCAGGGGAGCTACCTGTACGACGAAGACGGCAAGGCCTATCTCGACTTCTTCGCCGGGGCCGGCGCGCTGAACTACGGGCACAACAACCCGGCCCTCAAGCGCGCCCTGATCGACTACATCGCCCGTGACGGCGTCACGCACGCGCTCGACATGTTCACCGTGGCGAAGCGGGACTTCCTCCAGACGTTCAAGGAAAAGATCCTCGCGCCGCGCGACCTCGACTACAAGGTCGTCTTCCCCGGCCCCGGTGGTGCGAACGCGGTCGAAGCCGCGCTGAAGCTCGCGCGCAAGGTGACCGGCAAGGAAGCCGTCATCAACTTCACCAACGCCTTCCACGGGATGACGCTGGGCGCCCTCTCGGTGACCGGTAACTCGATGAAGCGCGGCGGCGCGGGTGTCCCGCTGGTGCACGCCACCCCGATGCCGTACGACAACTACTTCGACGGCTCCATCCCGGACTTCCTCTACTTCGAGAAGCTGCTCGGCGACTCCGGCAGCGGCCTGAACGAGCCCGCCGCCGTGATCGTCGAAGGCGTACAGGGCGAGGGCGGTATCAACGCCGCGCGCGTCGAGTGGCTCAAGGCGCTGGACGACCTGTGCAAGAAGCACGGCATCCTGCTGATCCTCGACGACGTCCAGATGGGCTGCGGCCGCACCGGTCCGTTCTTCAGCTTCGAGGACGCGGGCATCAAGCCCGACATCGTCTGCCTGTCGAAGTCCATCGGCGGCTACGGCATCCCGATGGCGCTGACGCTGATCCGCCCCGACCTCGACGTCTGGGAGCCGGGCGAGCACAACGGCACCTTCCGCGGCATCAGCCCGGCGTTCGTCACCGCGGCCGAAGCACTGCGCGTCTACTGGAGCGACGACGAGCTGGAGAAGTCGACCAAGGCCAAGGGCGAGCGCATCGCTGCGGCGTTCCAAGGCATAGTCGAGGCATACCCGGACGCTAACCTGCTCGCGAAGGGCCGCGGTCTGGCCAGGGGCCTCGAGTTCGCCAATGGCGACCTCGCGGGCAAGGTCTGCGCCGCCGCGTTCGAACGGGGTCTCCTGATGGAAACCTCCGGTCCCGACGGCGAGGTCATGAAGCTGCTGCCGCCGCTGACCCTGACCGACGACGAGCTCACCAAGGGCCTGTCGATCATCGACAAGTCCATCGCCACCGTCCTGAACTGACCGTCCCCAACCAGGAACGAGAAGGAGTTTTCCGTTGCTTGTCCGAACACTCGACGAGGTCACCGACACCGACGCCGACATCAAGACCCCGAACTGGCGCAGCAAGCGCATCGTGCTGGCCAAGGAGGGCGTCGGCTTCTCGGTGCACGAGACCACGCTCTACGCCGGGACGGTCAACGACTTCTGGTACGCGAACCACATCGAGGCGGTCTTCATCACCTCCGGTGAAGGTGAGATCGAGAACACCGAAACCGGTGAAGTGTTCCAGCTGAAGCCGGGCACTCTGTACCTGCTGAACGACCACGACAAGCACCAGGTCCGGCCGAAGACCGAGATCAAGTGCGTCTGCGTGTTCAACCCGCCTATCACCGGCCGTGAGGTCCACGACGAAAACGGCGTGTACCCGCTCGTCACCGAACCCTGAAATCGCTCGAGGAGGCGACTGCATTGACGCTGACCGACACCCGAGTCGAAGACAGTTACCCGACCCGCATCACGGGTAAGCCCGAACACCTGCCCCGTCTCCACCCCACCGTCTGGGGTACCGAGGCCGATGGACCCCTCGACGCGGCCACCCTCGCCAACCACGAGGCCCGCGGCTACACCGTCGTCGACCAGTTGTTGTCGCCCGGCGAGGTCCAGACGTACTGGCAGGAACTCGTCCGCATGTCGTCGGGTGACCACCGCGACGACGAGCGCGTCATCACGGAGGCCAAGACCGGTGAGGTCCGCTCCATCTTCGACGTCCACGAGACCAACGAGCTGATCGCGGAACTCGTCCGCGACCCCCGCGTGCTCGACCGGGCCCGGCAGATCCTCGGCTCCGAGGTCTACATCCACCAGAGCCGCGTGAACTACATGCCCGGGTTCAAGGGCACCGGCTTCTACTGGCACTCGGACTTCGAGACCTGGCACGCCGAGGACGGCATGCCCGCACCTCGCGCGGTCAGCTGCTCCATCGCGCTCACCGACAACTACCCGTTCAACGGCGGGCTGATGGTGATGCCGGGGTCGCAGCGGACCTTCGTCCAATGCGCCGGGGAAACCCCGGAGGACAACTACAAGAGTTCGCTGAAAGAGCAGCGGGTCGGTGTTCCGAGCGAGGAAGACATCACCAAGCTCGCCGCGGAATACGGAATCGACCAATTCACCGGGCAAGCCGGTTCGGCGCTCTGGTTCGACTCGAATGTGATGCACGGTTCGGCGAACAACATCACGCCGTACCCGCGGTCGAACATCTTCGTGGTGTTCAACAGCGTCGAGAACGCGCTGCGGGAACCGTTCGCCGCGATCGAGCCGCGTCCCGCGTTCATCGCCGGCCGCGACTCGACTCCGCTGACGCGCTGACGAAACCGCAGGTAGCGAAGGCCACGATGGGGCGCCTGTAGCTGTTGGTGTGCGCCCTGTTACGTTGTCGCCACGTGAAGGGGCCAGTGGGCCCGCTCACGTAGGTGTTGTCGACGACCGAACGGGTTCTTCGCTCGGGGTGAGCCCACCCGGACGGACGTGGACGCCGATGTCCGGTGTGGGTCGCGCCCCCAGGCGGCCCAAATCGGACATCTCCCGGCTCCGTGCCCATCAGATCGGGACTGATGGGCACGGAGCCTTTTTGGTCTCGTGAGTGGTAATAACGGTTAGAACCGTCATTACCGCTCACGAGGCTTTTCTGGTTGACGGCGTCTTCGCGCGGTAGGTTGGCTACTCCGGTAAGGGGAGAGATCGGGGGAGGGGGCTTGTCATGGGCGAAAGCGGTTCTCCTGCCCATTTCCAGCTTCTCGGTCCCGTACGGCTTCTCGACGGCGACCGGCCGGTCCCCGTGGGGGGTCCCGGTGTCCGCGGTCTTCTCGCGATACTGGCCTTGAAGGTCAACAAGGTCGTCGCGCTCGACGAGATCATCGACGCGCTGTGGGGGCACGACCCGCCCGCCACCGCCCGCACGATCGTCCACGGCAACGTCTCCCACCTGCGGCGGGTGCTCCGCGACAGCCAGGGCGACCATCCGGGCGGCGCCCAGATCCTCACCGCGCCGCCCGGCTACCAGCTCACCGTCGACCCCGGCCGGATCGACGTCCATCGCGCCCGCTCGTTGCTGGACCGGGCGTCCACCGAGGACCCGGAAAAGGCGTCCGAACTGCTCGCCGAGGCCCTCGCCCTGTGGCAGGGACCCGCGCTCGCCGGGGTCCCGGGTTCGGTCCGGGCCCCCGAACTGGAGGATCTGCGGCTCGCCGTCCACGGCGCCAGGGTCGACGCGGATCTCGAACTCGGCAGGCACGCGGAGCTGATCGTCGAACTCAGCCCGCTGGTCCGGGCCAAGCCGCTGGCCGAGCGCACGGCCGGACAGTTGATGCGCGCGCTGTACCACGCCGGGCGTCGCGGCGACGCGCTCGAGCTGTACCGCACGGTCTCGCGGGCGACCCTGCGCACCCTCGGCGTCGAACCGGGCGCGGACCTGCGCTGGCTGCACGAACGGGTGCTCAACGACGACCTGCCGGTCAAGGTCGTCGCGGAACCGAAGGCCGAACAGGCCGCGACGCCGGTGCAGCAGTTGCCGCCCGCCGTGCCGAATCTCGCCGGCCGCGAGGCCGATCTCGCCTGGCTCGACGAGCTCGCCGACCGCGCCGAAGCGGGCGAGACGGCCGTCGGCGTGGTCAGCGGGACCGCCGGGATCGGCAAGAGCAGCCTGGTGGTGTGGTGGGCCCATCGCGCCGCCCGCCGCTTCCCCGACGGCATCCTCTTCGCCTCCTTGCGCGGTTTCGATCCACACCACCCGCCGCTGGAGCCCGCCGAACTGCTCACCCAGTTCCTGCTCGGGCTCGGCGTCCCGGCCGAAGGCATTCCCGATCAGGTCCACGAACGCATCGCCCTCTACCGCTCGATGATCGCCGGGCGCCGGATGCTGGTGCTCCTCGACAACGCCCGCTCCGCCGAGCAGGTGCGGCCGCTGCTGCCGCCCGGTTCACGGTCGATGAGCCTGGTGACCAGCCGCTCCAGACTCGACGGGCTCGCCGTGTCCAACGCCGCCAAACTGCGCGTCCTCGGCACGCTCGCCCCCGGTGACGCCGTCCGGCTGATCGAGGAACTCGCCGGGCCGGCCGGGTTCGATCTCAACCACGCGCTCGCCCGGCTCTGCGGCTATCTCCCGCTCGCGCTGCGGATCGCGGGCGCCCGGCTCGCCGCCAGCGCGCAGTGGTCCGCGCAGGACCTGGTCGACGAACTCGGCAACGAACGGACCAGACTCGCCGCGCTCGACGTCGAGAGCCCGGATGACGGGGTCCGCGCGGCCTTCGACGTCTCGTTCCGCGGGCTGCCCGCCGATGTCGCGGACACGTTCCTGCGGCTCGGCGTCGTCCAGTGCGTTTCGGCCGGTTCTCACCTGACGGCCGCGATCCGCGGGATCACCGTCGCCGAGGCGCGGCGGCATCTGCGGTTGCTCGCCGCGCACAACCTGCTCACCGAAACCGGTCGCGACTCGTTCGCCTCGCACGACCTCGTCCGACTGTTCCTCCGTGAGCTGGCGGAGAACGAACTCGACGAGGCTGACCGTGACGAGGTGCTGTCGCGCTCCGTGCGGTACTACCAGGCCGTCGCCGACCGGGCCCGGCGCAAGATGCTGCGGATCGTCGACCCGCTCGACTTCACCGGCGCGCTCAGCGACGCACAGATGCCGCCGATCGACTCCTTCGCCGAAGCGCAGGACTGGTTCGCCGCGGAATGGCGGAACCTGGTCGAAGTCCTCGAAGCCGCCGGCGCCGCGGGGCGACATGGCGACGTGTGGCGGCTGGCCAGGGTCGCGCACACCTATCGTGCGGTGTACCCGCTGCTCGACGAGTGGACGCGGCTGGTCGACATCGGCCTCGAGGCTGCCGAGCGATCCGGCGACGTCCTCGGCCGCTGCTGGATGCTGATCTCGCGGTGTGCCATCGCGCTCACCTTCGAACTGCCGCAGGGCTGTCTCGCCGACGCCGAACGCGCGCTGGAACTCGCGAGCGCGATCGGCGACAACCGGCTGACGATCTCGGCGAACATCCACCTCGGTTCCGCGCTGACCCTGTTGGGGCGGCACGACGAGGCCATCGCGACGTTGCGGCAGACGGTCGAAGAGACCGCCAGGACCGGCGATCTCGAGCTGCGCGGGCAGGCGCTCAACAACTGCGCGGAGGCCGAAAAGCGGGCGGGGCGGTACATCGAGGCGATCGGGCACCAGGTCGCTTCGCTGGAGATCGACCGGGCCCTCGGCGACGAAAGCTACGTCGTCGTCTCGCTGAACAACCTGGCCGAATTGAGCATGAAGATCGGCGAACTCGCCGCTGCCGAGCGCTACGTCTGGGAGGCCGTGGACCTGACGATCAGCAGGCGGTTCGTCCTCCAGGAGGGCGTGCTGCGGCTGACGCTGGGCAGGGTGCTGCGTGCCGGGTCGGATGTGGACGGTGCCCGCGAGCAATTCGCGCTCGCGCTGAAGATTCTCACCGACGCCAATCCCAAGCTCGCCGGCATGGTCCGGATGGAACTCGCGGACCTCGACGAAGGCCCGTGAGTGATCCTTAGCGGATTCTTAGTGGCCTCGGCAGTCGCGCGCGTAGGGTCCGGTTCGGCGCCGGTCGAGCCCTAGGGGAGGGGCATGCGACAGGGATCGGCGCCCGGGCGGACCCGGTTCAGAGGGGTCCGTCCGAAGAGCCGCCAGGAGCGGCTCGTGGCGGTCCGGCCGGTGGAGGTGGGGGCGATACCGGCCGGCCGCCAGGCGGCACTTCCACCCGGCCCCTCGACCCATGCGTTTCGTCCTCTAAATGCGGTACTTGCGCGCGCAACTACCGCATTTAGAGGACGAAACGCGTGAGTCGGGGGCGCCTCAGCGGGTGTTCGCGGTGCAGAGCGCGATGGTCTGCCCCTTGTTCTCCGCCACCTTCCGGCCGTTGACCAGGATCGAGCAGGCGATCTGATTGCTGACCGACGAGTTCCGGGTGTCCGCGGTGACGGTGAGCAGATAATCGCCCGAATTGAACGACGCCGTGCCGCGCCATTCGTCGGTACTGGCGGGGGTCGTCTCGCTTCGCTGGTCGTTGAGCGAGCCGTATCGGACGGTCGCGCCGCCGGAGGCGCTCACGACGAACTCGACGCGGTTCTTGTCCCCGGCGACAGCGGGGATGTGCAGTCCCGACTCACCAGTAGCGAAGAAGTTGGTGTAGACCAGTAACCCGCTCGCGGCCAGCAAGCCCGCGATGGAAAGCGCGAGTCCCGCTACCCCCATTCCCTTCTTGTCTGCTTCGCCCTTCTTGATTTTGATCAAACCGATCACGGAAAAGGTCATCCCGATTACGGCGAGCGGCCATGCGGCGAGCCCGGCGACCGGGACGAAGGCGACCCCGAGGGCGGCGAAGCCGACCAGGAAACCGGCGATGACCAGGCCGTTCTTGGGCTTTCGGTGCCGGGTCCCGTGCGTGGCGAACCCCGGGCCGTAGCGGGTGGCCGGCGGGTGCGGGAGTGGTGGATCGGTCGGCATACTTGCCCTTTCGGAGGCTTCCGTCCGAAGACGTTAACCCATCGTTCGGGGCAATGGCCGAAATTGTTACCTGCCGGAAAAAGTCATTATTCAACGATAATCAAGCGGTCATCGGTATTTTCTGACGAGAATTGTGGCACCGCCGAATGTCGGAAACCCGATCACTGATCGAACAGGTTGACTTCGGGGGTGATCTCGAGCAGTTCGTGCACCGGCCTGCCGCGGCGGCCGTCGATGGTCGTGGTGCGCACGACGCGCAGCCGCGCGGTCACCGGCCGGTCCAGGTTCTCCTTGATCTCGTCGAGCAGATCCGGCGCGACCGCGCCCTGGATCGTGCCGCCCGATTCACGTTCGAGATAGAAGATCCGGCGCCGGGTGCGGACGCCGTCCAGCCTGCCGCTGACCGTCTCGTAGCCGACGGCCTCCCGCGACTCGCGCAGGCTCCCGGAGAGGATCCTGGCCTGCTCGGTGGTCATGCTGCGAGTCAGTTCCTCGCCCGCGGTCGGGGTCAGCGCCATGCCGATCCCGGCGTGTTTGCTGACCGCGTTGACGATGTCGCTGACCGCGTTGCGGACGGTGTCGCGCTGCAGCAGTACCGCGTCCAGCGCGCCGTCGTCGGAGCCGTTGGCCGGCAGAAAGTCGCACAGTTCCTTGACCGCGCGTTCGGACAGCGATTCGAGCCCGTCGTGGATGAGCGCGTCGTCGAGCGCCGGTTCGGGGAAGCCGAAGAAGATCGCGTTGCCTGCCTGGCCGCGCTGGATCAACGGCGCCTTCTCCCGGTCCGCCGGCTGGACGATGGTCACCTCACCCGACGGGTTGCGGATGATGTGCCCGATCTTCGCCGTCGCGTCCTGCAGCGCGCGGCTGATGTCGGAGAAGGTGTACGCGTCCAGATGCGACTCGCCGATCACGGACACGCGCAGCAGCGGCGAACGGGCCGTGCGCTCGAACTTCGCGTACGCGGCCATCGCCGACGCGCGGGCGAGGTCGTCGAGCCAGGTGCCGCCGGGGATCTCGTCGGCGATACGCCGGAATTCGTTCCTCACCAGATCACTTCCGGAATTCCCCTGCCACCTGAAGCCCATACTTCCTCCCAGATCTCCTCGTCGCCGGGACGGCAGAGGAAGCCGTCGAGCATCCCGCCGACGGGCTGGACCTGGTCGAGGTACATGGCCGGCTGGCCGACGATGACCCCGCGCAGCGTCAGCAGGCCGTACAGCGCCGAGCGTCCCGCGTCGTCGAGCCGTTTGAGGGCGCCCCATTCGTCGGGGATCAGCACCACGTCGAGCCCCTGCGGGGCGTGCGGGGTCCTGGCGGTGAGATCGCCGCCGATCCACGCGCGGCCGGTCGGCATGATCCGCCGGGCGACACCCAGGTAACTGTTCAGCGCGCTGAACAGGATTTCGCGGTCGTTCTGATGCGGTGCGTCGAAGACCAGCCGCTCATAGACATCGGCGAGATCGGCTGGATGGCGGCCCGGAGGCAGCAGGTTGTGCGGCGTCCAATAGGGGAGCGCCAAATCGGAGCCTCCTTCGTGTGCCGGGGCTCCCGATCGACGAAATGTACCCGGCGTCACGCTCACAGTGCGTAGCCGAATTTACCAGGCGGGTGTCAGCCGCCCTGCCCCGGCCGGTACTCGGTGGTGCGGGCACCGGGCGGCCAGTCCTCGTCACTGGGCCAGACCGGCTCGGGTTCGTGCCCGTGGCCGCCGTTCCGGCCTGCCGGTTCCGGCTCCTCCGGGTGGTAGACCTGAGCCGGGCGCACCGGTTCCGGGGTCAGCTGACCTTCGCGGTGGCCTTCCGTCTCCTGGTCGTACGGCTCGTCGTCGTCATGGATCCGCGCGGGCGGGATGAACTGCGTCTGCTCGGCCTCCAGCGGGACGGGCACGGGGTCGGGGTCGACGTAGGCCGGAGTGGCAGGTTCCGGCTCGGGGATCGTCGAAACGGGGGGCGCGTGCTCACGCCGGTCGCCTCGCATCATCAGCCAGGTGACGCCGCAGCCGAGGGCGAAGGAGATGAGCAGCCAGAGCCAGATCTGCCCGAATAGCCAGAGCATCAGCCATCACCTCTGTTCGGCCGTGATGTCGACGCGGCGGCCTTCGCCACTCGCACCGTCGGAGTTCTTGCGTTCGGTGGAGTACGCCTGGTCGCGCTTGACCCCGTTGCGCTCCAGCAGCCGTTCCACCGTCTTCGCCCGGTTCAGGGAGAGCTTCTTGTCCGAACCGCCCGCCACCTGCCCGGTGATCCGGAACCGCAGTTCGCGCGGCGCGTCCGTGAGCAGCTTCGCGATCTCCAGCGCGCCGCGTTCGCCGTCCGCGGTCAGTTCGGTGGTGTCGGGTTCGAACGTGATCGGCGTCGCCGTCAGTAGGCGGTCGATCTCGGCCTGGAAACCGGCCTTGTCGGTCGGCTTGGCCGAAGTCGTGGTCGGGCTGGGCGGTGGGCTCGGCGGCGAGGGCGGCGGACTCGACGGCTCACCGCTCGTCGTCACCGGGCCGGGCGAGGCGGTGTCGCCGGAGATCTCGACCGTGCGGACCCCGTCGATCCGCTGGATGGCGTCCATCGCCTGCGCGGCCTGGTTCGGCAGGAAGCCGCTGAGGTTCGCATCGCGACCGGAGAAGCTCACCTGGCCGCCGGAGACACCGACGTCGGCGAGCGCGTGCTTCGCGCGCGCTGTCAGTTCGGCCTCGATGTCGTCCGAGGCCGACCAGAGGGAGATCACCGTCAAGGCGAGCGTGACCAGCAGCGCTGTAGGCAGCAAGCGGCTCCAGCGTGTACCGGGCATGAAGGGACTGTAAGCCGCTCCCCGCCGGTTGGCGAACCGGCTTTCGTCACCGACCCTTCTGGGTGACACACAACCGGAGAGTGCCGGTGCCGCGTGGGTCGGGTGGGTCGTGAGTGGCGATTCGGGTTAGAACCCGAATCGCCACTCACGACCACCGGTACCGACGCGGGCCTGTTCGTCGGGGTGAGGGGCTGGGCGAAGGCGTAACGCGCGTGCTCAGAGACGGAACTCGCGTGCCTGAACCCCGCACTCGGGTGTTACGCCTCCAAGCACGGGTGTTACGCCTCCAAGCACGCGAGATCCGGCCCTGAGCACGCGAGTACGGCGCCGCGTCACCCAAGCCACCATCCCGCCCGAACACGCCACGTTTGCCTTGACCCTCTATAGAACTCGAATCGCCACTCACGACCACCGGTACCGACGCGGGTCAGCTCGCGTGGTGGTGGACCGTCCGCTCCGTGCGCAGTGCCTCGGCGGGCAGTGTGACGGTCGCCGTTTCGAGCTGCTCCAGCGGAAGCAGCGGGGCGAGTTCCGGGCGCTTCGGGGACAGGCCGTCGCCCATCGACTCGCCCTTGAGCTGACGCCGGATCCACGGCAGCAGGTGCGCCTTCGTCCATTCGAGGTCGGAGCGGCGCGAGGTGATCCAGGTACTCGGCTCATCGGACGCCGGCCACGGCTCGCGCCAGTCGTCGGCGACCGGGACGCCGAGGACCTCGGCCGCGCGCAGCGCGATCCGCCGGTGGGCCTCGGGGGTGAAGTGCAGCCTGTCGTCGCTCCAGGCGCGACGGTCGTGCAGCGGGTCCATCGCCCACAGGTCGACCATCTTCGCGCCGTGGCGGTGGGCGATCGCCCACAGATGCGCGTTGTAGATCCCGACCTTGCCGCGCAGGACATGCATCACGGACAGGTACTTGGTGTCGGGCCCGTTGAAGATGAGCACCGGGATCCCGGCCTCGCGCAGCTTGGCGACCCCCGCCTCCAGCCGCGCGGCGACGGCGTCCACGTCCGCGCCGGGCACGATGATGTCGTTCCCGCCCGCGCACAGGGTGACCAGGTCGGGCTTCACCGCGAGGGCGATGGGCAGCTGCTCTTCGAGGATCTCGTCGAGCATCTTCCCGCGGAGGGCGAGGTTCGCGTACTGGAAATCGGCCCTGCCTTCGGCGAGGATCTCGGCGAGCCGATCCGCCCAGCCCCGATAGGTGCCGTCAGGCAAATCGTCGTTGAGTCCTTCGGTGAAGCTGTCACCGATCGCCACGTAGCTGTCGAATCCGTACACGTTGGGTCCCCTTCCGTCCGTGTGCCCCCGGTGGTACTTGTACACCACAACTAACAGCTGAGAGCGCCCCTGCCATCCCACCTGGCCGAAACCCATGGTTCAGTCCGTTGACACAGTCTCTTAGTTTGACGGACGTCCATGCATCTCCATTACTGGGATGTACACTCCTGAGCTGCCGAGATTCACCTCAAGTAGGCGTAAAACGGACAGTGTATGTGGCGAACGTCTCCCTGAGCGGGTGTCGGTGCTCATGGATCCGGCAGGCTGTAAGGGTGACCTATCGACCCCCGCGTGAGTCGCTCGCCCAGATCCTCGGCGGGCGGCGTGGCGCCCTCGACGCGAGTATCCCGCCCGCGGCCTTCGTCGTCGGCTGGCTGATCGCGGATCAGTCGATCGCCTGGGGCGCCGGGTTGGCCATCGGCGTGGCGGTGCTGCTCGGTGCCTACCGGGTCGCGCGCGGTGACAAGGCGCGTGCGGTCGTGGTGAGCCTCGCCGCGGTGATCGCCGCCGCGTTGATCGCCTTGCACACCGGCCGCGCCCAGGACTTCTTCCTCATCCAGCTGCTGTCCAATGTGGCCAGCGCGCTGCTGTGGGCGGCCAGCATCGTGATCCGGTGGCCGTTGCTCGGCGTCGTGGTGGGCCTCGTCATCGGACAGAAGACGCGCTGGCGTCGTGATCCCGCGCTGCTTCGCGCGTACTCGCGGGCGAGCTGGGTGTGGGTGTTCCTGCAGTACACGCTGCGCGTGGCCGTGTTCGGCTCGCTGTGGTGGAGCGGGCAGGTGGTCGCGCTCGGCATCGCGCGAACGGTGTTGTCCTGGCCGCTGGTCGCGGTGACGGTCGCGGTGAGCGGCTGGGTGCTGTACCGCACCTTGCCGCCGGAACATCCTGGTCTGCGGGTCGTGGAAGACGACGGCGACGCGGACGCGGCGGGCAAGAACCCCTCCGGCTCCGAGTCCGACGGGCTACCCAGGACATAAGGCGGCCCCCGGCGAGGGGGGAGGGTCCGGGGGCCGGGTCCTACGGTACCCGGAGTTCGGCCCCGGAGTCGATGGTTTGGTCTTTTGCGGGCTGTTTTCGGTGTTTTTTCATCCGGCCGCCGGGCGCGGCGCACCTTCTCCGTACGCGTCGACGGCCGCGAGCCAAGCGGCGCCGAGTACACCGTCGGTGCTGGTCAGCACCTCGATGCCGGTCAGTGCGGCGCGGACTTTCGCCCCGACCGGACCGGCCGGGGACAGCACGGCACCCACGAGGACGACCGGGGTCGTCTCGCCGGGTTCGCGCGCCGCCATGACGTTGGTCACCAGAAACCGCGCCGCTTCGGTGGTGATCCGGTCCGCCGCCGGGTCACCCTGCCGGTCGGCTTCGCTGACGAGCGGGGCGAATCGGGCGAGCCGGATCGGTGCCTCGGAGTTGGCGCTCGTGATGAGGCCCCGCCACACCGCCGTCCTGGCTCCGGGATCGCTCACGTCCACTGCGGACGGTCCGAGCGCTTCGGCGAGGACGGCGCTCGCGAGCGGGCCGAGTTCTTCACCCCGGCCCAGAGCATCCAATGTGGAGCGAACGGCTTCACGGCCGAGCCAGTACGCCGAACCTTCGTCGCCGAGCAACCAGCCGTATCCGCCGAAGGTGGCGACCATCCGCCTGCCGCGGACCCGGCCCGCGATCGACCCGGTGCCCGCCACGAGCACCGAACCGTTCGGCGCGGAGGTGGCCGACGCGTAAGCGACCTCGGCGTCGGGGACCGTCCGCACTGGACTGATCCGCAAGTTCCGCCAAGTGGCCGCGAAGACCTCCCCGATCGCCGGATCGCTCAGCTTGCTGACACCCGCCATGCCGACGACGCACGCCGCCGTCGCGGCCGGGTCGAGCCCGCCCAGCGCCGCGGTGATCGCGCTCGCCATCCGCGAGGCGGCCTCCCTCGGCGGATGGGAGTTGGGATTCCCGCCGTCCGCGTGCCCGGTGCCGAGGACGGCGCCGGAGGCGTCGACGACGATCGCTCGCGTCGACGTGCCTCCGGCATCCACACCGATGACGTGCGTCACCGGGTCTTGGTCACCTTCAGCAGCCCTCGGGGGTTGTCCGGGTCACCGCCGCGCGCCAGCGAAAGCCCGAGGGCGATCCGCTGGATGGGCAGGATCTCCAGAATCGGGGCGACCTCTTCGGCCGAAGGGGCGACACCGATCCGCAGCGCGGCGGGGACGTCGGCCGCGGCGGAACCGACCGCGAGCACGTCCGCCCCGCGTTTGCCGACGGCCTCGACGACCTCCTGCATCGCGCCAACGCCATGTCCGTTGCTCGTCACCGCGAGCACCGCGGTCTCGCCGTCGACGGCGGCGACCGGGCCGTGCAGCAGGTCCGCGCCGCTGTACGCGCGGGCCGCGAGGTAACTGGTTTCGGCGAGCTTCAGCGAACCTTCCAACGCCGTCGCGTAGGAGTAGCCGCGGCCGGTGGTGAGCACCCGGTCGACGAAGCGGTAGCGATCCACCGCGCGCTGAACGCCTTCGTCGGCGCCGTCGAGGGTCTGCTGCGCGAGTTCGCCCAGCCGCTCCGCGTCCTCGCCCTTGCCGCCGCGAACCGCGTCGATCAGAAGGTAAAGCGAAAGCAAGGTGGCGGAGTACGTCTTCGTCGCGGCGACCGCTTTTTCCAGTCCCGCGCCGATGTCGACACCGAGTTCGGCGGCGGAGCGAAGCGGGGAGTCGGGGGTGTTGGTGACCGAAACGGTCAACGCTCCCTGACGACGCGCCGTTTCGGTGACCTCGATGAGATCCGGCGAACCACCGCTTTGGCTTACTGTGATGAAGAGAACGTCCCGCAGATCGGGACGGGCACCGTACAAAGTGGCGGTGGAGGGTGAGACGAGACCGCAGGGGAGACCGAGGAGTACTTCGATCAGGTACTTCGCGTACAGGGCGGCGTGGTCACTGGAACCGCGCGCGGCGAGCAGTGCGAACCTGGGCGGGCGCTTGGAGATGGCTTCGGCCACCTCGGCGATTTCGGCCTGTCGCTCCACGATTCCTGCCAGAATGGCGGGTTGCTGGGAGATCTCCGCGGCCATGTGCTCGCCGGGGCGCTGTTCGGTCATCTCGTTCCCTTCCACCGGGACGTACCTCGTCCCCCGTAGGTCTAGACCAATGCTAGCCCGAATGGACGTTTGTGGTGAAGGGTACGTTTCCTAGCGGGGCAGGTGCGCGTTTGAGTGGGAAGGCTTAGGGAGTCGGTCATGTTGGAGACAACCACCGCGGGTGAGGCGGGCGCTGCAGCAGGGATGCGCGGACAGCGTGAACCCAAGTACTGGGCGCTGAAGCAGCACCTGCTCGATTTGCTCGACGCGTTGCCGCCGGGCTCGCCGATTCCGACGGAACGGGCACTGGCGGGTGAATTCACCGTTTCGCGCACCACGGTCCGCCAAGCGCTCGCCGACCTCACCGCCGAGGGCAGGCTCCACCGCGTGCAGGGCAAGGGCACCTTCGCCGCCGAGCCGAAACTCGCGCAGCGCCTGCAGTTGTCGTCCTACACCGAGGACATGCACAAGCAGGGCCTCAAGCCGTCGTCGAAGCTGCTGGAGATCGACGAACTCCCCGTGGAAGCCGATCTCGCGAAAATCCTCGGAATCCGGGTCGGCGCGAAAATCCTTCGCCTTCGCCGTCTCCGGCTGGCCGATTCGCAGCCGATGGCGCTCGAGACCACACATCTTCCACTCGGCCGGTTCCGCGGTTTGCGCAAACACGTTTCCGCAGGTGGCTCCCTGTACGCTGTGCTGAGGGAGCACTACGGCGTCGAGCTCGAAAGGGCCGAGGAAACGATCGAGACAGCGCTTGCCGGACCGCACGAGGCGGAGATGCTCGGCGCCGACGTCGGGATGCCGATGTTGCTCCTTTCGCGGCATTCCTTCGCCACCGACGGAAAACCGGTTGAGTTCGCCCGCGCGATCTACCGGGGCGATCGTTACAAGTTCGTCACTACGCTGCTTCCATAGGGCGCGCTGACGGAAACGTTTCGCAGGGCGCTGGACCGTAGTGGAACTCGCGGTGATCTTGAAGGGCGCCCTACAAAACGTTTCCGTGGCCTTCGGCCAAAAGAGGGCGCGCCTGTGCGGACTCCCCGTCGGCGCTGGCGCGCCTTCGGGGAGTCGGTCCGCCGGTTACCAGCCTCGGTCGCCTGACCTTTTCTGCTCGGTCCTTAAATCTCTGACGGGTCAGGTAATTGGGGGTTCTGGTGGCTTGGGGTGGGTTGGCGTGATTCAGTCGGTTCATGAGTGACGTGGCGGCGGGGATTCGGTGGGGGACGCCGGTGGCGCGTGGCGTACTCGCCACGACCATCGTGGGCTCGGGCATGGCGATGCTCGACGGCACGATCATCAACGTCGCGTTGCCGAGGATCGGCGACGAACTCGACGCGTCCGTCGCGGGGCTTCAATGGATCCTCGACGGCTACCTGCTCGCGCTCGCCGCGCTGATCCTCGTCGCCGGTTCGCTCGGCGACCGCTACGGCCGCCGCCGGATGTTCATCGTCGGCGTCGTCTGGTTCGGGATCGCGTCCGGGCTGTGCGCCGCCGCGACGACGACCGAAATGCTCGTCGCGACGCGGATCCTCCAGGGGATCGGGGGAGCTTTGCTCACGCCCGGCTCGCTCGCGATCCTGCAAGCGTCCTTCGCCCACGACGACCGGGCCCGCGCGATCGGCGCGTGGTCCGGCCTCGGCGGGATCGCGGCGGCGATCGGCCCGCTGCTCGGCGGCGTACTGGTGCAGGTGTGGTCGTGGCGGCTGGCGTTCCTGATCAACCTGCCGCTGGCCGCCGTCTGCGTCCTGCTCGCCAAGCGCTACGTGCCCGAGTCCCGCGACGAAGAGGCGACCGGGCATCCGGATTTCGTCGCGGCCGCCGTCGGCGCGATCGGGCTCGCCGGGCTGACCGGAGCACTGGTCGAAGCACCCGGACGGGGCATCGGGGATGTCTTCGTCCTGATCGCCATCGTGCTCGGTGTCGCGGGGCTAAGCGCGTTCCTGGTGATCCAGCGGCGCTCGGCCGACCCGCTGGTGCCGCCGAAACTGTTCCGCGACCGGACGTTCAGCCTCGCCAACGCGCTCACCTTCGTCGTCTACGCGGCACTCGGCGGCGTGATGATGCTGATGGTCATGCAGTTGCAGGTCTCGCTGGGCTATTCACCGACCGCGGCCGGGCTCGCCGGACTGCCGATCACCGTCATCATGCTGCTGTTCTCCGGCCGGTCGGGCGCGCTCGCGCAGCGGATCGGGCCGCGCGCGCAACTGGTCATCGGCCCGATCCTGGTCGGCGTCGGCATGCTCCTGTTGATGCGCGTCGGGCCGGGATCGTCGTATCTCGGGTCCGTGCTGCCCGCCGTCGTGGTGTTCGGGGCAGGCCTGGCGACGGTCGTCGCGCCGGTGACCGCGACGGTGCTGGCCGCCGCGCCGGACCGGTACGCCGGCGTGGCCTCCGGGGTCAACAACGCCATCGCCCGGTCCGGCGGGCTGCTCGCGATCGCCGTGCTGCCCGCCGTCGCCGGGCTCTCGGGTGCCGCCTACACCGATCCGGTGGCGCTGACGTCGGGATGGCGGACGGCGCTGCTGGTGTGCGCGGCGCTGGCCATCGGGGGCGGCTTGATCGCGCTCGGCATCCACAACGGCGTCCTCACGACGCCTTCTTCGGAGGAACCGGCCGACGACGAGTCCCCGCACCCCGGCGAATGCCTGCACTGCGGAGTCGACTCGCCGCCGACGCACATCCGCCCCTCTGGTCACGTGGGTTAGCGGGTCTCGTGAGTGGTAATGACGGTTCTAACCGTCATTACCACTCACGAGAGGATCTCGGCCAGCGTCGCCGGGTCCAGGTTCCCGCCCGAAACGACCGAAACGACCTTGCCCTCGGGCAGTTCGTCGCGGTGGAACAGATACGCGGCGGTCGCGGTGGCACCGCTCGGTTCGGCGATCAGCCTGGCGCGGTGCGCCAGCGTCCGGACGGACTCCCGGATCTCGTCCTCGGAAACGGTGATGACGTCGTCGAGCACCGTCTGGAGGTGGGCGAAGGTCAAGTCCGACGGCTGCGCGCGCAAGCCGTCGGCGATGGTCCGCGCCCGTAGGTCCATCGGCCATTCGATCCGCCTGCCCGCGCGCAGGCTTTCGGCGGTGTCGGCCGCGAGTTCGGGTTCGACGCCGATGACCCTCGCGTCGGGCAGCAGTGCCTTGATCGCCGTGCCGACGCCCGAGGCCAGTCCGCCGCCGCTGAGCGGGACCAGTACGACGCCGGCGTCGGGCAGGTCCTCGGCGATCTCCAGGCCGACGGTCCCCTGTCCGGCGATCACGTCGCGGTGATCGAACGGCGGGATCGGGGTGAGGTTCCGTTCGGCGCCGACGGCGAGCGCGGAGGATTCTTGCCGGTCGATCGGTACCTCGATGACTTCGGCTCCGAGCGCTTTGGTGGCTTCGATCTTGGCGCGCGGCGCGACGTCCGGAATGAGGATCACCGCGTGGATTCCGAACCGCTTCGCCGCGTAGGCGACCGCTTGCGCGTGGTTGCCGCTGGAGAACGCGACGACACCGCGGGCGCGCTGATCTTCGTCCAGCGCCGCGATCGCATTGTACGCGCCGCGAATCTTGAACGCGCCGATCTCCTGCAGGCTTTCCGGCTTGAGCCACAACGGCGCCCACGGCTGTGGCAGCAACGGCGTGCGCACCGCGGCACCCTTGATCCGGCTCGCCGCGTCGCGGATTTCCTCGATTGAGACAAGTTCCATATGTCTGATTATGTCAAGGAACTGTGAATAATTGAGAGTCCATTTTGGACAGACAGCGTGGCGCTCCTCACGTGCGGACAACGGAGGGAGCATCCCGTGCGCCTTACTCGTTAGGACTGGGTGAGGACCGACTAGCTGCAGAACGGGATCATGACCAAGGAGACTTCCGAGAAGGACACCGAGAAGACCGAGAAGACGGAAAAGCAGGGGCGGATCGTCCAGGTGCTGGCGGCCGCGATGGCCGCGATCACCGCCGCGCTCCTGGGTTCCACCCTCGGCGTTGCCGGAACGGTGGCGGGCGCGGGGCTGGCGAGTGTCATCACGACGCTCGGCGGCGAGCTGTACCTGCGTTCGCTGCAGCGAACGCGTGACGCCGCGCTGAAGGCGCGCGAGGTACTGACCGTGCCAGGGCGGCGCCGGGTGCTCGGCCCCGACGAGCAGGAGACCGTCCGACTGAAGCCGCCGGAGGGCGACGAAGAGTCGTCCGGGCGGAAATTCCAGCCGCGTTGGGCGGTGATCGCCGGGGTCAGCGTCGTGGCGTTCGCGGTGGCGCTCGTCGCGATCACCGGGTTCGAAGGCGCGACGGGGAAGACCTTCGGCGGTGGCACCGGGACGACCATAGGCAAGATCATCGGCGGCGCGCCCGCGCAGGAGCAGCCGCGGGAGAAGCACGACACTCCGCCGTCGACCTCTCCGTCGGAGACCCGGGACAACCAGCCCGAGACGACGCCGTCGACCACGCCGACCAGTCCGGCGACGCCCACGACACCGCCGTCGACCACGACGTCGGCGCCGCCTCCGACGAGGCCTTCGACCACCCAGGTGCCCCCGACGACTCCGTCCGCGCCGGCCTCCGGCACTCCCGCCCCCTGACCCTCGCCCCCTCCCGCATTTCGTCCTCTCGACGCGGTAGTTGGCAGCGCGAACTACCGCATTCAGAGGACGAAATGCGGGGTCAGGAGAGGGCGGAGCGAAGCGTGCGAGCGGCCGCTTCGGGGTCGTCGGCCTCGGTGATCGCCCGGACGACGACGATCCGTGACGCCCCCGCCTCCAGTACCTCGGGCAGGCGTTCGGCGTCGATCCCGCCGATCGCGAACCACGGCCGCGAGGTCCCGAAGGCCGCCGTGTCGCGCACCAGGCCGAGCCCGGGAGCGGACCGGCCCGGTTTCGTCGGCGTCGGCCAGCAAGGGCCGGTGCAGAAGTAGTCCACGCCGGGTTCCTCGGCCGCGGCCTTGGCCTGCTCGGGCGAATGGGTGGACCGGCCGATCACCACGTCGTCACCGAGCACGCGCCGCGCCACCGACACCGGGATGTCGTCCTGGCCGAGGTGCAGCACGTGCGCGCCGACGGCGAGCGCGACGTCCGCGCGGTCGTTCACCGCCAGCAGCTTGCCGTGCTTCTCGCACGCTTCCGAGAGCACTTCCAGCGCCGCGATCTCGTGTTTCGCCTCGATCGGGGCGCCGCCGGTCTTGTCCCTCAGCTGGATGATGTCGACCCCGCCTGCCAGCGCCGCGCCGGCGAATTCGGCGAGGTCGCCGCGGGCGGACCGGGCGTCGGTGCAGAGGTACAGGCGGGCATCCGCGAGCCGGGCGCGGATCTGCGAACCAGACAGGGTGGGCATGGCGGCGACGGTACCCGCGCGCTACGGTGGGGTGGTCCGCACGGGAGCCCGAGGACGGGCTGAGAGGGAGCCGAAACCGCTCCGACCGTGGAACCTGATCCGGGTCATGCCGGCGCAGGGAGCGAGCGTTCATGAGGGAACTTTCGGTAGTCGGCGGCGGGGTCATCGGCCTGTCGGTCGCTTGGCGCGCCGCCGCGCGTGGTCATCGCGTCACCGTGTACGACCCCGATCCCGGGCGAGGGGCGTCGTGGCTCGCGGGCGGCATGCTGGCCCCGGTCACCGAGGCCTGGCCCGGCGAGGAGGACGTCCTCACCCTCGGGGAGACGTCGTTGCGGCGGTGGCCGGACTTCGCCCGTGACCTGGCCGAAGAGGGTGTCGATCCGGGCCTGTCGCCGCACGGCACGCTCGTCGTCGCGCTGGACAGCGCCGACGCGGGCAACCTCGAGATGCTGGCCGCGTACCTCACCGAACTCGGCCGCGAGGTCGAGAAGCTGACCGGCCGCGAGGCTCGCCGCGCCGAGCCGGGCCTCGCCGGGTCCGTCCGAAGTGGACTGTCGGTGCCCGGCGATCTGGCCGTGGACAACCGAAGACTGCTGCACGCGCTCAAGTACGCCTGCGGCAGGCACGGCGTGGAGTTCCGCCGAGAGACGGTCACGGATCTCGAAGCCTTCGATGGCGACGTCGTCCTCGCCGCCGGTGCCTGGACCGGACGCCTGCATCCCGCGCTCGCGGGCGCCGTCCGCCCGCTGAAGGGCGAGATCCTCCGCCTGCGGCCGCGCCGGGGTTGCCTGCCGCCGCCGGTCAGGACCGTCCGCGCGATGGTCGAAGGCCGCCCGATCTACCTCGTCCCGCGTGACGACGGCGAACTCGTGCTCGGCGCGACCCAGTACGAGGCCGGTTTCGACGAGACCGTCACCGCACGCGGAGTCCGCGAGCTGCTCGAAGGCGCGGAGCGCGTCTTCCCGGGAATCGCCGAATACGAACTCGTCGAGATCGCCGCCGGACTGCGCGCGGCGAGCGTCGACACGATGCCCTTCATCGGTGAGCTGGGCGAAGGCGTCTTCGCCGCGACGGGCCACCATCGCAACGGCCTCCTGATGGCCCCGGTCACCGCGGACGCCGCGGTCGCCTGGCTGGACGGCGTGCCGTTGCCGGACGAGGTCGCGGCGGCCACGCCGTCGCGGCGAAGCGAGGAGCGGGTGTGATGGAGATCCAGGTCAACGGCCAGTGGCGCGAGTTCCCCGACGGGACCACCGTCGAGGGTGTCCTCGAAGCACTCGGCACCGCCGGCCAAGGCGTCGCGGTGGCGGTGGACGGCGTGGTCGTCCGGCGCGGCGAATGGCCGGAAGCCGTGGTGCGCAAGGGCGCCAGCGTCGACATCCTGACCGCGGTCCAAGGAGGCTGACATGAATGGTGACGACCTCGTCATCGGCGAGCACAAGCTCTCGTCGCGACTGATCATCGGTACCGGCGGCACGTCGAACCTCACCGTCCTGGAACGCGCGCTGGTGGCGTCCGGTACGGAACTGACCACCGTCGCGATGCGCAAGGCCGACGCCGAAGGCGGCTCCGGCGTCCTCGAACTGCTTCGACGGCTCGGCATCCGCTTGCTGCCCAACACCGCGGGCTGCCGGACGGCCGCCGAAGCCGTCCTCACCGCCCAGCTGGCGCGTGAGGCGCTCGACACCGACCTCATCAAGCTGGAGGTTCACGCCGACGACCGCACGCTGCTGCCGGATCCGTTCGAGACCATCGAAGCGGCCGAGCGGCTCACCGCGGACGGCTTCACCGTGCTCGCCTACACCAACGACGACCCGGTGCTGGCGCTGCGGCTGGAGGAGGCGGGCTGCGCGGCCGTGATGCCGCTCGGCGCGCCCATCGGTACCGGTCTCGGCATCCGGAACCCGCACAACATCGAGCTGATCGTGGCGCGCGCGGGGGTTCCGGTGATCCTCGACGCCGGAATCGGCACGGCCTCCGACGCGACGCTGGCGATGGAGCTCGGCTGCGACGCCGTCCTGCTCTCCACCGCCGTGACCAGGGCCGCGGACCCGGAACGGATGGCGTCGGCGATGCGTGCCGCGGTCACCGCCGGCCGGCTGGCCGCCGGGGCGGGCCGGATCCCCCAGCGGTTCTGGGCGCACGCCTCGAGCCCGCCTCGATAACCCTTTTGTACGGTTCACGGCCTTCACAGCGAGTACGCACGGGGAGCCCGTATGGTTGACGGCACTTTCCGGAGGCGCACCCGCCGCCGTGTACCCAGAGGAGCCAGTGGTGACCACGTCAGCGGTCCAGGACGTTTCGGGCAGGTTGTTCCTGGCGGTGGGCCGGTTGTCCCGGTCACTGCGCCAGGCGGGCGTGCCCGGGCCCGGCCACGGCGCGATCTCGGCGCTCGCCACGCTCGTGAACTCCGGCCAGCTCCGTCTGGGTGATCTCGCGGCGAAGGAAGGCGTCGCCGCGGCGACCATGTCGAGGATCGTCGCTTCGCTGGTCGAAGCCGGGTACGTCCGCCGTGAATCGGATCCGATCGACAGGCGGGCTTGGCTCGCGGAGGCCACCGAAGAGGGCGAGCGGCTGGTGTCCGGCGTGCGGTCGACGCGGGTGAACGAGCTGAGCAAGCGCCTCGAACGGCTGACTCCGGAGCATCAGGCCGCGCTGGCGGCGGCTCTGCCCGCTCTCGAAGCACTCATCGCGGACTAGACCGCTAGGGGTTCTGACGTAGCTCCGCGACTTCGGCACGAAGGGCGCGGAGTTCGTCGAGGATCTCCTTGTTCGCCACGGCTTGGGTCTCGGCCTGTTTCGCCTCTTCCTCGCGGATGTCCTGGCGAAGTTCGTCCTCCATCCCGCTGACCACGACGGCGATGAAGAGATTCAGCACCGCGAAGCTCGACACGAGGATGTAGACCACGAAGAACACCCAGGCCATGGGTGCTTCCTTCATGATCTCCTTGGCGATGTCCGGCCACGCCTCGCCCGTCATCACCTGGAACAGCGTGAACAGCGAAGTGCCGAGGTCGCCGAAGTTGTCCGGCGAGATCGCGCCGAACAGCTTCGTCGCCATCACACCCGCGACGAAGATGATCAGCGCGAGGAGCGCGGCGATCGACGCCATCCCGGGGATCGCCGCGAGCAGCCCGGTCACGACCTTCCGCATCGACGGCACGACCGAGATCAGCCGCAGCACGCGCAGCACCCGCAGGGCCCGCAGCACCGCGAACGGACCGGTCGTGGGAATCACCGCGATGCCGACGACGAGCAGGTCGAAGATGTTCCACGGGTCGCGGAAGAACTTCGAGCGATAGGCGTAGAACTTCGCGGCGAGTTCGAGCACGAAGATCCCGAGCGCGATGTAGTCGACCGTGTGCAGCAGCGACCCGTATTCCGCGACCATTCCGGGCGAGGTCTCCAGGCCGAGGGTGACGGCGTTGAAGACGATCACCGCGATGATGAAGTTCTGGAAGCGGCGGTCTTCGACGACCTTGGCCACCGTTTCGCGTGCGGTCACGGCGCAGATCGTAACCGGCCGGATGCTCAGTGCTCCGGCGCAAGCCGCCAGAACGCCGAAACCGGACCGACCTTCGCGCCCATCGGGTAAGCGTTTTCGACCGCGTGTGAGACGAACCACTTGCCGTAGTGGGCGGCTTCCACGACCGACATCCCCTTGGCAAGACCGGCCGTCAGCGCCGACGCCATGGTGTCCCCGGCGCCGTGCGTGTGCTGCGTCGCGAACCGCTCGCCGGGCAGCTCGACGAACGTGGAGCCGTCGAAGAGCACGTCGACGCATTCCGGGTCGGAGACGAGGTGACCGCTCTTCACGAGCACGTACTTCGGTCCGAGCCGGTGCAGGACGACGGCCGCCTGGTGCATCTGTTCACGGGTGGTCACGGTCATGCCGGTCAGCAGCCGGACCTCGTCCAGGTTCGGGGTGAGGACGGTCGCGCGCGGCAGGAGTTCGTCCCGCAGTGCCACCAGCCCGGCCTCGTCGAACAGTGGATGGCCGTGCATCGACGCCGCGACCGGATCGACCACGAACGGCACCTTCCGGTCGCGGCCGATGTCGGCCTTGTCGCACGCGGCGGCGACGGCGTGGATGATCTCGGCCGAGGCGAGCATCCCGGTCTTGGCCGCGTTGACCCCCATGTCGGCCGCGACGGCCTCGATCTGCCCGGCGACGATCCGCGCCGGGATGTCGGTGCGGTCGTGTACCCCGAGGGTGTTCTGGACGGTCACCGCGGTGACCGCGACCAGGCCGTGCACGCCGCAGGTGAGGAAGGTGCGCAGGTCCGCCTGCAGTCCGGCGGCGCCGCCGGAGTCGGAGCCTGCGATGGTCAGCGCCGACGGCGGACTCGACGGACTCGGGTTTTCGGTCATGGGGTCATTTTCACATTGGGTCTCGTGAGTGGTAATGACGGTTCTAACCATCATTACCACTCACGAGCCCGACGCTTACTTGAGCCGCCAGAAGGGTGAAACCGGCCCCACCCCGGCGCCCAGCGGGTACGACTCCGCCACGCACCGCTCGATGAACCGTTTCCCCTCGGCGACGGCGGTCGGCACATCGGCCCCCTTCGCCAGCGAAGAGGTGATCGCCGACGCCATGGTGTCCCCGCCGCCGTGCGTGTTCCGCGTGTCGAACCGCGGCCCGCTCAGCTCGACCCACGTGGTGCCGTCGGTCAGCAAGTCCACACAATCCTGCGCCGCGTCGAGGTGCCCGCCCTTCACCAGCACCCACGCCGAACCGAACTCCAGCAACGCTTCCGCCGCTTCCCGCTGGGTCGCGGGCCCGGTCACCGAGACGCCGGTCAGCAGCCGCACCTCGTCGAGGTTCGGCGTGATCAGCGTTGCCCGCGGGAACAGTTCGGTGCGGATCGCCTCCAGCGCCTCCTCGCGCAGCAACGCGTGCCCGGTCATCGACGCGGCGACGGGGTCCACGACGAACGGCGTCTCCGTGTGCCGTCCGATGTGGACCTCATCGAGCGTCTTGGCGACGGCGTTGATGATCTCGGCCGTGGCGAGCATCCCGGTCTTCGCGGCGTCGACGCCCATGTCGGTGGCGACGGCCTTGATCTGGCCGGTGACTACGTCGACCGGGATCTCGCTGAAGCCCTGCACGCCCAGCGAGTTCTGCACGGTGACCGCGGTGAGCGCGACCATCCCGTGCACGCCGTTGGCGAAGAAGGTCCGCAGATCGGCCTGGATGCCCGCACCACCACCGGAATCGGAGCCGGCGATGGTGAGGGCGGTCCTGGGCGTTTCCGTCACTGATTGACCACCGGCAGGTAGACCTTGTTGCCCTGCTCGGCGAATTCGTGCGACTTCTCCGACATCCCGGCTTCAATGGCCTCCACTGTGGACAGTCCGTGTTCCTCGGCGTACTTGCGGACGTCCTGGGTGATGCGCATCGAGCAGAACTTCGGCCCGCACATCGAGCAGAAGTGTGCCGTCTTCGCCGGTTCCGCGGGCAGTGTCTCGTCGTGGAACGAGCGCGCGGTGTCCGGGTCCAGCGACAGATTGAACTGGTCGTTCCAGCGGAACTCGAAGCGGGCCTTGGAAAGCTCGTCGTCCCACTCCTGGGCGTACTGGTGCCCCTTGGCCAGATCGGCGGCGTGCGCGGCGATCTTGTAGGTGATGACGCCGGTCTTGACGTCGTCGCGGTTCGGCAGGCCCAGGTGCTCTTTCGGCGTGACGTAGCACAGCATCGCCGTGCCGTACCAGCCGATCTGCGCCGCGCCGATGGCCGAGGTGATGTGGTCGTACCCCGGCGCGATGTCGGTCGTGAGCGGGCCGAGGGTGTAGAACGGCGCCTCGCCGGTCAGCTTCTCCTCGAGTTCGACGTTCTCCTTGATCTTGTGCATCGGCACGTGGCCGGGGCCCTCGATCATCACCTGGACGTCGTGCTCGCGGGCGATGTGCGTGAGTTCGCCCAGCGTCTCCAGTTCGGCGAACTGCGCGCGGTCGTTCGCGTCGGCGATCGAGCCGGGACGCAGGCCGTCACCGAGGGAAAAGGTGACGTCGTATTCGCGCAGGATCTCGCAGAGCTCGGCGAAATTCGTGTACAGGAACGATTCCTTGTGGTGCGCGAGGCACCAGGCCGCCATGATCGAGCCGCCGCGCGAGACGATGCCGGTGACCCGGCGCGCGGTCAGCGGGATGTAGCGCAGCAGCACGCCCGCGTGCACGGTGACGTAGTCGACACCCTGTTCGCACTGCTCGATGATGGTGTCGCGGTAGACCTCCCACGACAGTTTTTCCGGCTCGCCGTCGACCTTTTCCAGCGCCTGGTAGATCGGCACGGTGCCGACCGGGACCGGCGAGTTGCGGATGATCCATTCGCGGGTCTCGTGGATCCGCTTGCCGGTGGAGAGATCCATGATGGTGTCGGCGCCCCAGCGGGTGGCCCACACCATCTTGTCGACCTCTTCCTCCACCGAAGACCAGACGGCCGAGTTGCCCATGTTGGCGTTGATCTTCACCAGGAAGTTCTTGCCGATGATCATCGGCTCGCTCTCCGGGTGCTTGCGGTTGGCCGGGATCACCGCGCGGCCGCGGGCGACCTCGTCCCGCACGAACTCCGGCGTGCAGCGTTCGCGGGCCGCGATGTACTCCATCTCACGGGTGATGACGCCCTGTTTCGCCCAGCCGAGCTGGGTGTTGTGCTCGCGTCCGTCGGCCCAGCCAGTGCGCAGCCGGTGGAGTCCACTGTGGACGTCGATCTTCGCGTCCGTTTCGGTGTACGGACCGGAGGTGTCGTAAACATCGAAATGCTCGCCGTTCGACAGGTCGATCCGCCTCGCGGGGACCCGGAGACCGGATTCCGTCTGGTGATAGACCTTGTGGGAACCGGTGATCGGCCCGGTGGTCACGGTCGGCGTGATGTTCCGGGCATTCTCAAGCGTCGTCAACGACGTTCACTCCCTACGCCGGCATTACCCGGTCAGGTTCATGCGGTCGGCGGCGCCGGGTCTTCCAGAAAAAAGACTCCAGCCGCCCTCTCAGCCCGCCATGGCGCGAGCTCCCGCGGTTGTTTGGTTGTGCCCCGACCATGCCACGTCGGGGGTGCCGCAATCAACCCGCCCCGTGGTGAACTGGCTGAAGACATGTCGACAGCGTTAGCGGTTCACCGGTTTGGAGCATGTGCCCGCACGGGATTCACGGCAGAATCCCGGAGGCTCTGCACCGTTACAGAACCTGGGGTTGATATGCGAAAAATCGTGCTCCCGGCACTGGCAGGCGTGCTGATCGCCGCGCTGGTCCCGGCGGCGGCGTCGGCACAGGGCGGTGAGGCGCCCGGTGCGCCCGGCGCCCATCCGAGCTGGCTCCCGGCGAACAAGACCGGCTTCGGCACCGCCCGTGACAGGGTGAGCAACGTCTGGTTCACCCTGCAAGGCGGCCGGCTCTCCGAGGTCTACTACCCGGATCTGTCGACGCCGAGCGTCCGCGCGCTCGACCTCGTCGTCACCGACGGGAAGAGCTTCGCCACGGTCGATTCGTCGGCCAAGGCGCAGCAGGTCCGGCGCACCGGCGCCGACGGCCTCACCTACGAGCAGACCATCACCGACGATCAGCGCCGCTGGAAGCTCCGCAAGACCTACGTCACCGACCCGGCGCGTACGACCGTGCTGATCGACGTCGACTTCGTCTCGCTTACCGGCCGCCCGTACCAGGTGTACGCGGTCGCGGACCCCGATCTCACCAACGAGGGATCCGACGACTCCGCACGCACCGACGGGGTGAACGCCGTCGCGTCCGACGCGAAGACGGCGGCCGCGCTGACCGCGGAACCGGCGTTCTCGCGCACTTCAGTCGGATACGCGGGATCCTCCGATGGCCTCACCCAGCTGACGAAGTCCTTCGCTCTCAAGGATTACGCGAGCGCGGCCAAGGGCAATGTGCTGCTCACCGGGCAGACGTCCGCCGACGGCGTCCGCTCCCGGGACTTCACACTCGCGCTCGGCATGGGCGCGAAGGGCCCCGACGCCCTCGCCAACGCGAAAGCCTCGCAACGGCGCGGATTCGGCGATGCCGCACGGGCGTACGACCGCGGCTGGAAGCAGTACCTCCGCCAGGTGAAGGACGTCCCGGCGGCCCTGAAGACGAAGCAGGAACGCGACCTCTACAAGGCGTCCGTGCTCATGCTCGCGGCGAGTGAGGACAAGACTCACCAGGGAGCGTTCATCGCGTCGCCGAGCATGCCCTGGCGGTTCGGCGACAACGACCCGGAGTGGTCGCCTTCGGGCACCTATCACCTGGTCTGGCCTCGCGACCTCTACCAGATCGCGACCGGTCTGCTCGCCGCCGGTGACCGGGACGCCGCGAACCGGTCCGTCGACTACATGTTCGGCACACAGCAGCTGCCGGACGGCCATCTGCCGCAGAACAGCCACGTCGACGGCACGCCGTACTGGACGTCCATCCAGCTCGACGAGACCGCGCTGCCGATCGTGCTCGCGCAGCAACTCGGCCGCACCGACGCCAAGACCTGGCAGGGTGTGCGCAAGGCGGCCGAATTCCTGTTGTCCTACAAAGCGGACAACGGGCACGCCTCGCCGTACAGCCAGCAGGAGCGCTGGGAAGAGCAGGACGGCTACTCGCCTTCGACGATCGCCGCGGTGATCGCCGGACTGGTCTGCGCCGCCGACCTCGCCAAGGCGAACGGCGCCGCAGCCGACGCGAAGCGCTACCTCGACACCGCCGACACGTTCAAGGCGAAGCTCGCCCAGTGGACGGTGACCACGAACGGTCCGCTGTCGAAAAACCCGTACTTCGTCCGGCTGACCAAGGACGGCGACGCGAACAACGGCACGAAATACAACCTGGGCAATTCCAGCGTGACCATGGACCAGCGTGCCGTGACCGACGCCGGATTCCTCGAACTGGTGAGGCTGGGCATCTACCGGGCCGACGATCCAGTGATCCGGAACAGCATCGCGGTCACCGACGCCGACATCGCCTTCACCACCCCGACGGGTCAGTTCTGGCACCGGTACACGAAAGACGGATACGGCGAGAAGGCCGACGGCTCACCGTGGGACTACACGTTCCCGGCGGAAAGCCGGACCACTTTCGGGCGACTGTGGCCGCTGCTCGCGGGTGAACGCGGCGAGTACGACCTCGCGGCCGGTGACCGGGGCACCGCTGCGAAGCGGCTTCGCGACCTCGGTCGCGTCAGCAGTTCCGGTGACACCATGCCGGAACAGGTCTGGGACGAGAACGCCCCGTCGGGTCAAACGGGCTTCCCCGCCGGCACTCCGACGGCGTCCGCGACGCCGCTGGCCTGGACACACGCCCAGTACCTCCGGCTCGCTTGGTCGGTCCAGGCCGGGAAGGTGATCGAGCAGCCGCGGGTGGTGCGCTGCCACTTCCTGGGTTGCTGAGTGCTGGGCCGCTGAGTCCCGCTCGGCCGCTGAGTCCCGCTCGCTAGTGCAATGAAGGGGCCTTTCATCGCAAATTTTGCAAGGAAAGGCCCCTTCATTGCACGCGGGGCAGGTGCGTAAGGGTCAGTCGTCGGAGGCGTCGGGCCGCGCCTCGGGGAGCCACGAGTTGCCCGGAACGCCCCACTTGTTCGCCTTGAGCATCTTCTTCGCCGCCCGGGCGTGGCGGCCGACCAGCCGGTCGAGGTAGATGAAGCCGTCCAGGTGATCGGTCTCGTGCTGCAGGCAGCGCGCGAAGTAGCCGGTGCCCTCCACCTCGATCGGATTACCGTCGACGTCGAAGCCGGTCACCTTCGCCCACGAAGCCCGCCCTGTCGGGTACGACTCGCCGGGTGCCGAGAGACAGCCTTCCCAGTCGTCGTCCGGGTCCGGCATCGTCTCCGGGATCTCCGACGTCTCGAGCTTCGGGTTCACCACGACGCCCTTGTGGCGAGTGCCCTCGTCGTCGGGGCAGTCGTAGACGAACACTCGCAGGTCGAGGCCGATCTGGTTGGCCGCGAGGCCGACCCCTTCGGCGGCGTACATGGTCTCGAACATGTCGTCGATGAGCGTGCGCAGCTTGTCGTCGAACTCGGTGATTTCCCGAGTCGGGTTGTGCAGCACGGGCTCGCCGGCGATCACGATGGGATGGACGGTCACGGGCGCAGTTTAGTCGGACCCTTCTGGTAGACCCTTACCCATGACGCGCCGACGTCGATACCGAGGACGGGCGCCGGATCCGTGGTCTAATGGCGCCGCGGAATGACAAGCCTGTGGTTTCACGCCGCCGAGCACTGACCTGATTGCGAGGAGTCGGATGGACGCCGCGGAGTCGATGGCCGAGCCCGACCAGCCGTCCCCGTCGGAGACCGTGCACGGCCTCAGCGAGCGTGAGCTCGAAATGCTCGCTTTCGAACGGCAGTGGTGGAAGTACGCCGGCGCGAAGGAACAGGCCATCCGCGAACGTTTCTCGATGTCGTCGACGCGGTATTACCAGCTGCTGAACCGGCTGCTCGAGAAGACCGAAGCCATGCAGGCTGATCCGATGCTGGTGAAGCGCCTGCGAAAGACGCGAGCGGCCCGGCAGCGCAATCGCGCGGCCCGGCGACTGGGGATCGATCTCTCATGAGTCTGTTTTCGGGGCTGTCCCGGCCGATGAAGGCCGCCGGACTGGCCTTGGTCGGTGTCGCCGTGATCGCCGCCGTGATCGGCGGGATCACCCTGGCCACCGGGGGCGGTGATTCGGACACCGCCACCCCGCCGGGGACCACCCCGACGACCTCGGACGGCGGCGTCTCGCCGTCGTCACCGGCACCGGGTTCGCCGCCGGCCACCACGCCGCCCGCCTCGTCGGCACCGCCGTCGGGCCCGCCCGCGAGTTCGGCGCCGCCAGCGAGTCAGCCTGGTCAGCCCGGGCAGACGGGCCAACCCGGTCAGCCCGGTCAACCAGGTCCGGGTCAGCCCGGCGGCGACCAGCAGGCCTCCCACAAATGGGTGACCGTGCGCGTCTACAACAACAGCACGATCCAGGGGCTGGGCGAGCAGGCCGCGAAGGACTTCCGCGCCTCCGGCTGGAACGTCACCGACGTCCACGGCTACCAGGGCAAGCTCCCCGCGACAGCGGCCTACTACCGGCCGGGTACCGACGAGGAAGCGGCCGCGAAGGCGTTGGCGCTGGAGTTCGGTTTCCAAGCCCAGCCGAGGTTCGCGGAAATCCAGAACGCGGCCCCTGGCGTGATCGTCATCGTCACCAAGGACTACAAGTCCAACGACAAAACCGGCTCCTAGCAGTACCTGAAGGCCCCTTCGCCGTGTCTGGCCTGGGTGAGGGTGACGGTAAGGGACACTTCTCGCGGCCATGGTGCCCGTTTCAGGCGCTTTGCGCATTTGCGCGAGCGGGTAGCGGCCGTGCCGTGAAGGACTCTTTGAGGGACCCAGAGTCCCTCAAACTTCCCTTCACTCTTTCGGAAGGCCATCACGAGCCTCGCCAGCCCCACCAATCGCCACGGCGGCGCGTGAAGGCCCCCTTCTCTCGGCTCAGCCGAGGAAACTCGACCTTTACACCTTCCTGTACTTAGGCGTGAGGGCGGCGGTGAACCGTCGGTCCAGGTGGTCGTGAGTGGCGATTCGGGTTAGAACCCGAATCGTAACTAGTCAGGTCCCGGGTCGTGTGGTGGTCGTCGTTCTGCGATGATCACTACGTGTCCGGGGGTGAGCGTCCGTCGTATGACGAGCTTGCTGCGCTTGTGGTGGCGCAGGCGGAGACGATCCGGGTGTTGCGGGCCGAGAATGAGCGGTTGGCCG
>NZ_JBVISU010000021.1:0-149293 GCF_055575355.1 Amycolatopsis sp. NPDC034160
TTGCCGGTCCACAGTCGTGGACGGCACGAGCTTGATCAACGGAAGATCGGGGACGTCGAGTGTCGCGGATCTTCCGTTGATCAAGGTGCGAGACCGGGCGACGATGTCCGCGGAACCACGTAGGTACCTAGCACCCTTGGTTCTGACCCGAATCGCCACTCACGACCCACGCGACCCGCCTCCCACTCCAGCACGCCAAGGGCTGACCCTCTCCCCGCGTTTAGTCCTCTAAATGCTCAAAGCTCGGTGACCTTCCCGTCAGCCACTTCCAGCCGCCGGGTGGTCTCCACCGCGTCCAGCATCCGCCGGTCGTGCGTCACCAGGAGCAGCGTCCCCGGATACTCCGACAGCGTCGACTCCAGTTGCTCGATCGCAGGCAGGTCCAGATGGTTCGTCGGCTCGTCGAGCACCAGCAGGTTCACCCCGCGCGCCTGCAGCAGCGCCAGCGCCGACCGCGTCCGCTCCCCCGGCGACAGCGTCGCCGCCGGCCTCAGGACGTGCGCGGCCTTCAGCCCGAACTTCGCCAGCAGTGTCCGCACGTCGGCGTCGGCGAGTTCCGGGACCTCGCGGGCGAAGGCCTCGAAGAGCGGCAGGTCGCCGAGGAACAACTTGCGGGCCTGGTCGACCTCGCCGACGACGACGCCGGAGCCGAGCGACGCGGCGCCCTCGTCGACCGGGACGCGGCCGAGCAGGGCGGCCAGCAGGGTCGACTTCCCGGCGCCGTTGGCCCCGGTGATCGCGACCTTGTCCGCCCAGTCGATCTGCAGATCCACCGGGCCGAGGGTGAACTCGCCCCGCCGCACCACCGCGCCGCGCAGGGTCGCCACCACCGCGCCCGCCCGGGGCGCCGCGGCGATCTCCATCCGCAGTTCCCATTCCTTGCGCGGTTCTTCGACGACGTCGAGCCGTTCGATCATGCGATCGGTCTGGCGGGCCTTCGACGCCTGCTTCTCCGTCGCCTCGCTCCGGAACTTGCGGCCCACCTTGTCGTTGTCGGGGGCCTTGCGCCGGGCGTTCTTGACCCCCTTCTCCATCCACGAACGCTGCATCGCGCCACGGGCTTCGAGGGAGGCCTTGGTGTTCGCGAACTCGTCGTACTCCTCACGGGCGTGCCGCCGCGCGACGGCGCGTTCCTCCAAATAGGACTCGTAGCCGCCGCCATAGGTCCGCACCTGTTGCTGCGCGAAGTCGAGTTCGACCACGCGATCCACGGTGCGGGCGAGGAATTCGCGGTCGTGACTGACCAGTACCGTCCCGGCGCGCAGCCCGGTCACGAACCGCTCGAGCCGGTCCAGCCCGTCGAGGTCGAGGTCGTTGGTCGGCTCGTCGAGCAGGAAGATGTCGTACCGGCTCAGCAGCAGCGAGGCCATCCCGGCCCGTGCCGCCTGCCCGCCGGACAACGACAGCATCGGCAGGTCGAGGTTGATCGTGAGCCCGAGTTCCGCGGCGACCTCGCCCGCCCGATCGTCCAGATCGGCCCCGCCGAGCGCGAGCCAGCGGTCGAGGGCCTCACCGTAGGCGTCGTCCGCGCCGGGTTCACCCGCGGTCAGCGCCTCGGTGGCGGCGTCGAGCGCGGCCTGCGCGGCGGTGACACCGGTGCGGCGCGCGAGGAACGCGCGGACGGACTCCCCTTCGCGGCGTTCCGGCTCCTGCGGGAGGTGACCGACGGTGGCCGTGGGCGGGTTCAGCCGGATGCTGCCCTCTTCGGGCGGCACGAGGCCGCCGAGGGTCTTCAGCAGGGTCGACTTGCCCGCGCCGTTGACGCCGACGAGCCCGATCACCTCGCCAGGGGCGACGACGAGGTCGAGACCGGAGAACAGAACACGGTCGCCGTGGCCGGCGGCGAGATCCTTGGCAACGAGTGTGGCGCTCATGAGATCAGTGAGTCTACGGGGACCGATTGAACAGCTCGTGGTCCCTCGGAAGAGTGGCAAGTATCCAACCGATCACAGAACGTGGGTAACCTGGTTGTTCTTCTGGACCCGAACGAACCCCCGAGCATTGAGGTCGGTGACAGCAAATGGCGGATTCCGCCACCCAGGTCCCCGTCGCACACCAGCAGAAAGGCGGTACCCGTAGGCCGACGCTGAGCAGGCGGCGGGAAGTCAGTCATGCCAGCGCACGATCGCTCCTGATGACGATCCTCGGCGAGTACGTCCTGCCCCGTGACCAGCCGATTTGGACGTCCACGCTGGTCGAAGCGCTACGGGTGCTCGACATCGAGGAAAAGTCGGCCCGGCAGGCGCTGGCCCGTTCTTCCGCCGAAGGCTGGGTCATCTCCGAGCGCGTCGGACGAAGAGTGCGCTGGTCGCTCACTCCTCCAGGCAGACGCCTGCTGACCGAAGGCGCGGAACGGATCTACGCCTTCGGTAACGAAGAGAGGGAATGGGACGGCCATTGGCTGATGCTGATCGTCTCGGTCCCCGAAGCGAAGCGCGACCTCCGGCACCGGCTGCGCACGCGCCTGACCTGGGCCGGGTTCGGTTCCCCGGTCGCGGGTGTCTGGGTCAGCCCGGACCTCAGCCGCCAGCGGGAAGCCCAGCAGATCGTGCAGGAACTCGGCCTCGACGCGCAGGCGATGTCGTTCACCGCCGCCTATGGCGACGTCGGCGACCAGGAAACGATGGTCGCGCGATCCTGGGATCTCAGCGAACTCAAGGACCGCTACGAAGACTTCATCGACCGTTTCACCGGTTTGCATCCTTCAGGTGAACACGGCGTCCTCCGTGCGCAGACCGAACTCGTCCACGAATGGCGCAGTTTCCCGTTCCTCGATCCACGGCTCCCGCTAAAACTTCTTCCCGACGGCTGGAGCGGCGTGCGCGCGGCGGAGCTTTTCCACCGCAAGCACGTGGAATGGCGACCAGAAGCACAGTCCCAATGGGACGAACTCGCGGACACCTCCGGCTAGGGTCACGAAAAAAGATCTAGCGGAGGGAACACCGCCTTGGCCACCTCGATCCGCCTCGACCGCGAGGACGGCGTCGCCGTCCTGACCATCGCTTCGCCGCCGCTGAACCTCTACACCGCGGAACTCCAGCACGAACTGGGCGAGGCGATCGGCGACCTGGAGGCCACGCCGCCGCGCGCGGCGCTCATCCGGGCCGAGGGGAAAATCGTCAGCGGAGGGGTCGACGTCTCCCTGTTCGACGCCCAATCCTCCGCGGCCGAGGCGAAGGTTCTCTTCGACGAGATGCTGGCGATCCCCGACCGGATCGCCGCGCTCCCCTTCCCCACCGTGTTCGCCGCCCACGGCCTCTGCCTGACCTGGGCCTTCGAGGTCGCGGTCGCCTGCGACATCATCCTGGCGAGCGAGAAGGCCAAGTTCGGTCTCGTCGAACGGGTCGTCGGCCTGACCCCGACCATGGGCGGCACCCAGCGGCTCGCCGCCCGCGCCGGTGTCGGCCGCGCCAAGGAGTTCGTGATGACCGGCGCGACCTACGACGCCGCGACCCTCGAACGCTGGAACGTGGTGAACCGCGTGTTCCCGGTGGATGGCTTCGACGAGGCCGTCCGCGCTTTCACGAACGACCTCGCGCAGGGCCCGACTCGGGCGCACGCGGCCACCAAGAAGGTCCTCGAACACTACGAGCACGGCGGCGTCGCCGAGGCGAACGAGCACATCACGACGATCGCCGCCGGTCTCTTCGACACCGAGGACCTGCGCGGCGCGGTGAAGTCGTTCCTCGCCGACGGTCCTGGCAAGGCGACCTTCACCGGCCGCTGAGCCGCTGTGCAGTGACCGCTAGGGCCGCTGACCGACCGCGTCCACCACGCCGGACGCGGTCACCGCCGTCCCATTGCCGCCCAAGTACAGGAACGTGTCCGCGGCGAAGACGATCGTTTCCGGTTTCGCCACCTTGGGGTCGTCCTCCGGCCTGAGCGGCCAGGTGATGCCCACACCGGGCCTGCCCGCCCCGTCCTTGGCGTGGTCGACAGCGCGCAGGCCAGGCACCTTGGCCGCCGCGCGGAACAGGGCCGCCCGGACGGCGGGCGGAAGGTAGGTCTCGTTCGCCAGCGCGACGACATCCTTGCCCATCGCGTTGTAGTCGCCCTTTTCACCGCTGTGGTCGGCATTGCCGGCGTTGAGGTAGGCGAACATCGCGTCGGCGTCGGTGGGGAGATCAGCCCGGTAGCCGGGCCTCGGCGTGCACGGCTCCGTGACACCCTTGAGCGGCTCCTCGCCCTTGTACGCCTGCGCTCGCCCGTTCCGGCAACCCGGGAGCGGGAAGGAACTTCCGTCCGCCATCTTGATCAACCCGTCGTGGGTACCGTCCGCCGAAACCCACGATTCCCGCTCGCCGTCGGGCTGCTTGGTCTTCGTGTAGATGAACTGGTTCGGCTTCGGTGGCGTGTCGGGCGTCTTCAGTGCGGCCGCGGCGGCGTTGCTGAGCACCGTCACGGGATCCGCGGCGGCCGCAGGCGGTTGGAGACCGACCTGCTCGACCGGGGCCAGCGCGACGACAGCGGTGATGGCGGCGGCCAGGCCTGCCGCCCCCACCCCGGTCCAGACCCAGCGCCGCCGTTTCCGCAGCGGCACCACGTTTTCCGCTTCGGCGGCGGCGATTTCGGCCATCAGGCGCGCCCGCGCCGAGCCGAGCGCGCCGGATTCCGCGAGCGGGACCGATCCGGTCCGCTCGGCGATCAACTGCAGCTCATCCATGGGTGGAGATCTCCTTCGAAGTCGTGATGTCCTGATGCCCCAGTGACTCGCGGACCTTCCGGCGGGCGCGGTTGAGCCGCGAGCGGACGGTGCCGAGGGGAATGCCCAGTGCCGCGGCCACTTCCTCGTAGCTCAGGCCTTCCCCGGCGAACAACGTGAGCGCGTCCCGATCGCCGTCGGTCAGTCGTGCCAGCGCGGAGTCCAGCAGCTTCCCCATCGCCTCGGCGGTCACCTGCTCGGCGACGCGCTCGGCGTGCCCTTCCTGCTCAGGTGGCGGGCCGAGGGCTTCGCGCAGTTTCAGCTCTCTGACCTCCTCGCGGCGCCGCTGCGCCACCAGGTTGGTCGCGATCCCGTAGAGCCACGGCCGGGCGTCGCGACGCTCGGTGTCGTAGCCCGCACGTTTGCGGAAGGCCACCAGGAACACCTCCGCCAGCGCGTCCTCGGCGGCGGCGGGCCCGATCCGTCTGACCAGGTACCGGTGGATATGCGCGGCATGGCGGTCGAAGATCGCGGAGAACCAGTCCGACCTGGTCACCGACCTCGCGATCAGCTCGGCGTCTTCGAGATCGCCCAGATCCGCCCCAGATGTGCTCATGAACCGCCCTTCACCGTTCGACAGTGTCACCTGCTATCCGCAGGCGCGGCCGAACGGGTTCACGCCCGCCGAATCGGTCTAGACCTTTTATGCGAGCCGCGCTACATTCAACTGTGGTCTAGACCACAGTTGACCACATCGCGCCAGTTCAGATCAGGTTCAGTCTCGCCGCCTCTTTTGGAGAGAACCGCCATGAGACGCACCAGAAAACGACTACTCAGCGCACTCACCGTGACACTCCTCGCCACCGGGCTCCTCGTAGCCGCCGGTCATCCGGCATGGGCGGCGGGCCGCCTCCGCGCCGCCTTCATCCTGACGGGCACCACCGGTGAATACACCGTCACCAACCCCAGCAGTGAAACCGTCACCGACTGGTCCATCACCTTCACTCTTCCCGCCGGCGTGACCGCCACGAGCGGCTCCAACGCCACGGTCTCCCAAGCTGGCAACCAGGTCACCCTCACCCCGGCGTACTACATCAAGTCCCTCGCGCCGGGCCGTTCGACCTACCCTTACAGCCCCTCGTTCCGGCTCAGCTCCGCGGTCAACCCGGCCACGTGCCGGATCGACGACGCCAACTGCGACGGGTCGGGCGACACGCCACCATCGACGCCCGCCAACCTGCGTCTCGTGGCGAAGACGACCACGACCGCCGCTCTGGCCTGGAACGCGTCGGCCCCGGGTTCGCTGCCCGTCGCCGGCTACGACGTCTATCAGGGCACCACCCTGGCGGCGTCGGTCACCGGCACCGAAGCGAGGATCACCGGGCTGACGCCGAACACGGCCTACAGCTTCACCGTCGTCGCCAAGGACCGGAAGGACGCCAAGTCCCCGCCCACCCCGGCGCTGGCGGTGACCACCAACAACCCGGGCGACGACACCCAGGCACCGACGGCGCCGTCGAACCTCCGCTCGACCGCTGTCACGTCGAGCTCCATCGCCCTGGCATGGACCGCGTCCACCGACAACACCGGCGTCGTCTCCTATGACGTCTACCGCGGCACCACGCTGGCCACCACGGTGACCGGGACGACGGCGACGGTGAGCGGGCTTTCACCGTCCACTTCGTACTCTTTCACGGTCAAAGCCCGCGACGGGTACGACAACGTCTCCGCGGCGAGCGCCGCCGTCAGCGCTCGCACCGGCGACATCGTGAACGGATACGCCCGGGTCGGCTACTTCGTCCAGTGGGGTATCTACGGCCGTCAGTTCTTCCTCAAGAACCTGGTGACCAACGGATCCGCGAGCAAGCTGACGCATCTGCTGTACGCCTTCGGCAACATCGACCCGGTCAACCACACCTGCCTTTCGGGTGTCACCAAGGGAACGACGTCGAATCCCCAGGATCCGAACCAGGGTGACGGCGCGGGCGACGCGGAAGCCGACTACTCGCGGCCGATGTCCGCGGCCCAGTCCGTCGACGGTGTCGGCGACACCGGCTGGGAACCGTTGCGCGGCAACTTCAATCAGCTGAAGAAGCTCAAGGCCAAGAACCCGAACCTGAAGGTGCTCATCTCCTTGGGCGGCTGGACCTATTCGAAGTACTTCTCCGACGCCGCGGCGACACCCGCGTCACGGCAGAAGTTCGTCGCTTCGTGCATCGACACGTACCTGAAGGGGAACGTGAAGGCGTACGGCGGCGCAGGCGGGCCGGGAACGGCCGCGGGCATCTTCGACGGCATCGACATCGACTGGGAATGGCCGGGCAGTCCCGATGGGCATCCCGGCAACCACTGGAGCGCCAACGACAAGACGAACCTGACCGCACTGCTGGCGGAGTTCCGCACGCAGATGGACGCCTATGGCGCGACCACCGGCAAACGGTACGAGCTGCAGGCGTTCACCCCCGCCGACCCGGCGAAGGTGAAGGGCGGCTGGGAGATCCCGAAGATCTTCGACTACCTCGACGTCGCGAACGTGCAGGGCTATGACTTCCACGGCTCCGGCAGCGACAACTCATGGGAGCCGAACCGCACCGGCCACCAGGGAAACCTCTACGCCGACGCGGACGATCCGTACAACTTCAAGTTCAGTGTCGAATCGGCGATCAACGCCTACACCGAGGCCGGGGCCAATCCACGGAAACTCACCCTCGGGCTCGCCTTCTACGGGCGAGGCTGGCAAGGGGTCGCGGACGGCGGCAAGAAGGGCGAATGGCAGAGCGCGACCGGCGCCGCGCCAGGCCAGTTCCCCGAGGAAGCAGGTACTCGTGGCTACGCGAATCTCCTGGCCAGTGTCCCTAACTGCACCGTCCAGCACGACACCGCGGCCGTGGCCACAGCGTGCTACACCGGCAATGGCGGGCAATGGTGGACCTTCGACGACGCCTGGTCCATCCAGCAGAAGGTCGCCTGGCTCAAGACCAGAGGGCTGCTCGGAGTCATGGCATGGGAGATGTCGGGTGACACCGGATCCCTCATGACCACAGTGGACAACTCACTGAAGTAAAGGTCCGTGAAGGCCTCCTTGCCTACCTTGAGAGTAGGCAAGGAGGCCTTCACGGATGCCTCGGTTTGCTGCACAGTGTGCCTGTGACTCCTGCGAACGACGACCGGATCCTGATCATCGTCGGCTCCTACACCGCCGCGAGCGACGGCAACGGTGAAGGCATCGGCACCTTCTGGCGTGATGGACGGACCGGGAAGCTGACCCCGGCGGGCTCCCTCGAACTGGACTCGCCGAGCTGGCTGACGCCGCATCCCACGCTGCCGGTGCTCTACGCCGTGAACGAGACGGCCGAGGGCGCCGTCACCGCCGTGGCGGTCGCCGAGGACGGCACGCTGGAAGCGTTGAACTCGCTGCCGACCGGCGGAGCGGATCCGTGTCACCTCGCGATCACGCCCGATGGCCGGTTCCTGTTGTGCGCCAACTACAGCGGCGGAAGCCTCGCCGCCTTCGCACTCGGCCCGGACGGGGTGCCCACCGTGCGCACGGCGCTCGTCCGGCACGAAGGTACCGGGCCCGATGCCGAGCGGCAGGAAGCCGCGCACGTGCACATGGCCGTGGTGGACGAGACCGGCACGCTGGTCAGCGCGGTCGATCTCGGCACCGACGAGATCCGCAGTTACCGCATCGGGGAGGACGGCGACCTCATCCCGGTGGCGGTGTCGCCGCTCCCCGCCGGCACCGGTCCACGCCAACTGGTCCGGCGTCCGGGTACCGGTCATGCCTACGTCGTCGGCGAGCTGGCAGCCTCGTTGGTGACGGTGCGCGAAGAGCCGCCAGGCACTTTCACGGTGGTGAACGCGGTCCCCGCGACGCTGAACCCCGGCGGTGCGAACCTCCCAGGTCAGCTTGAATTGCACAGCGACCGGTTGTACCTGTCGAACCGCGGTCCCGACGCGATCACCGAGTTCACGCTCGACGACGGCGTCCTCCCGAAGACCGTCGCCGACCATGGGACCGGTACATGGCCACGGCATTTCTCGATCGTCGGCGAGCATTGTTATGTCGCGTCGCAGAACAGCGACGTGATCCAAGCTTACGAACTCGCGACCTGGCAGCTCATCGGCAGTTATCCGATCGGAAGTCCGGCCTTCGTGGGCCCCTGGCGCCACTGAGCCCTTTTCAACTTCCCGTCCTGGTGACATTGTGAAGGACCGTCACGGCCTTGACCAGGCTGGTGAACCGGGTGGTACTGCACCGGAGCTTGCGCAGGAGACGCCAACCCTTCAGGGCTGCGTTGGCCTGCTCCCCTACGGCCCGGATCCGGGTGTGTGAGCGGTTGGCCGCCTGCTGGCCTGCGGAGAGACTCGCCCACCGCCCCAATAGGGCACACGCACGGTGCCGCCGGCGCCGCGGTAGCCCTTGTCAGCCCAGCAGCGGAGGTCGGCGGCGGTCAGTGCCTCGATTATCCCGTGGGCACGGCGGCCTTGAATGTCGTGCACAGCGCCGGGCAGGGCGGGCGAGGCCCACAACGGCGATCCGCCGGGCCCGGATCGCGTCGGCCAACTTGGGCGCGAGCGCGGCAAGCAGGTCGACTGCTTCGCGGATGTAGCGGCAGGCAGTGGCCACGCCGATCCCGAAACCGGCGGCGAGGCGTGCGAGGTATCCCCGCAGCGCAGGTGCGAACTGAACAGGTCGATCGCGGATGGGTAGCCAAGCATGGCGAAGCTCCTGGTCGAGCGAGTGATCTTGGTCGTGAACTCCGCTATGAGCAGCTTCGCCACATTCAGCCCCTGGGGACCGACGAACTCCAGCCTGTCGCAACCAGGTTGGGAAGTGCTCACTGCCTGACGGGTGATGTTCCGGGCGCGATACTGGCCTTTATGACTCCAGCGAACCGCCCAGACAAAGTCCACTTGAGGGCATTCACCGAGGCCGACCTCGCCTTTCTCGACCGCCTCTGCACGGATCCCGATGCGCTCGGCGAGTTCGAGTGGCCCGGATTCGGTGATCCGAGGGCACGCCGCAAGCGATGGGAGATCGACGGGTACATCTCCGCCGAGTCCGCGGCGGTTGCGATCGCGCGGGCCGACGACCCGGTTATCGGCATCGCCACCTGGAAGCCCCGCGGCTTCCCCTCGGGTGTCACTTACGAGATCGGCGTGGGGGTGCTACCCGAGCATCGTGGACAGGGGGTGGGCACGGTGGCGCAGAGGCTGCTCGTGGACTACCTGTTCGGCCGCACGACTGCGAACAGAATCGAAGCCCTCACCAATGGCGGTAACCTCGGCGAGCAGAAAGCCCTCGAACGCCTGGGGTTCCGCCGGGAAGGGGTCATGCACGGCAGGTCCTTCAACACGGCGAGTATGTCGATGTGCTCGTCTACGGTCTGCTCCGCTCAGAGCATTGTCCCGGAACGCCGTGAGCACTCCTCCCAACCTGTTCAGAGTGAGGTTGGAAAAGACCCACTGATTCATTCAGCGGGCTGAACGCTTTGTTCAGCCCGCTGAACAAAGCGTTCAGTTCTTTCTTTTCGAGGCGAATTAAGGTCTTGACGCAACTGGTTCAGACCATGACACTGAATCACACGCCGCCGGTGACCTGGCTCACACCCGCCCGAGGAGAACCATGTCCCTACCGAGAAAACTGCTCGCCCTGGCCACGCTCATCCCCTTGGCGCTAAGCCTTTTCAGCGCTCCTGCCCAGGCAGCGCCCGCTACCTTCACCCACCCCGGCGTACTGGTCAGCCGCCCGCAACTGGACTTCGTGCGCGCCAAGGTCCAAGCGGGCGCGCAACCATGGAAACAGGCTAACGACGCGATGATGTCGAGTTCGTACGCGTCCCTGTCCCGGTCACCGAAACCACGCGCCGTCGTCGAATGCGGTCCCTATTCGAACCCGAACATCGGGTGCACCGATGAACGACAGGACGCGATCGCCGCGTACTCCCTTTCCCTCGCCTGGTACATCACCCGCGACGCGAAATACGCGACCAAGGCGATCGAGATCATGGACGCCTGGTCTGCGGTAGTGAAAGATCACACGAATAGCAATGCTCCCCTGCAAGCGGCGTGGTCGGCCTCCTCATGGCCACGCGCGGCGGAGATCATCAAGCACACCTACCCCAACTGGCCGAACTCCGGCCGCTTCGGCACCATGCTGCGGAACGTGTACCTGCCCGAAGTGATCAACGGCAGTCACAGCAACGGAAACTGGGAACTCAGCATGACCGAGGCCGCGGTCGGCATCGCGGTCTTCCTCGACGACAAGGCGAGCTACGACAAGGCCGTCGCGAAGTTCCGGACCCGCGTCCCCGCCTACCTCTACCTGACCAGCGACGGAGCGCTCCCCAAAACCGCGCCCGGCAGCGGCTTGGACACCCGCGACAAGATCGTGAAGTACTGGCAGGGCCAGACGACGTTCGTCAACGGCCTCTCCCAGGAGACCTGCCGCGACTTCACCCACACCGGCTACGGCCTCGCCGCCATCGCGAACTTCGCCGAGACCACCCGCATCCAAGGTCAGGACCTCTACCCGGAGATCGCCGACCGTCTCCGCGAAAGCCTCGGCTTCCACGCGAAATACCAGATGGGCGCGGCCGTCCCGTCGTGGCTGTGCGGCGGCAGCCTCAAGCTCGGCCTCGGCCCGGTCACCGAGGTCGGCTACAACCACCTCCACACCCGCCTCGGGCACACCATGAGCAATACCGAGGCCCTCACCCTGCGTCAGCGCCCGGCAGGCACCAACAGCCTGTTCGTCGCCTGGCAAACCCTCACGCACGCGGACAACCCACAGTGACTCCGTGAGGGCCGCCTGATTGCGGCAGGGCGGCCCTCACGGTCCGTTTCCGCAGCTCAGACACACAGTGACCCCTGGTTGCAAGCCAGGCTTTCGGACCCGCTAAAGTACTCACATCGCACTCCACGGAGCGCGGGTCCGGGCTGTGGCGCAGTTTGGTAGCGCACTTGACTGGGGGTCAAGGGGTCGCAGGTTCGAATCCTGTCAGCCCGACCGGATCGACGAGCCCGCTGGCTCTGGGTGAAAGCCCAGGCCTGCGGGCTTTTCGTGTCCCCTTCACATGCTGCCGTCCCTGACGATTCCGGACGAAGAACAGCCGCCGTAACAGGACGTGAGCCAGAGCACCATGGGCCGCTCGGTAGGCCATGGCGCCTTCGAGGGCCGCATCGCCGAGCCGCTCGCCCGCTGAAGCGAGTGTGGCTAGCCCTACCCCCTCGGGCGGCCAGACCCATACCGCGCCGCGCGTGTCCTCCTTAGAGTCGAAGGGCTCGGGCTGTCGCTGGCGACCGTGGAGAAGCTGATGGAAGCCGATCCCGCACCAATTCGAGCCGCGCCTTCGTTCGGGTCGCGAGGTAAGTGACGATCCCACCGAGGACGCCACCCAACGCACCACCGAGCAGCCCGATGTAAACCTGCATGCGTCGGACAGTATCGCCAGTTACGAGCGATTCGACAGGGTGCGCCACAGACTCCGGCGGCACCGCTGCTCACCCCAGCCTCGGGTCGAGGATGATTCGGGTGTTTCTCGTGAGCACGGTGCTCGCGGTCAGCCCGAACATATCGTGGAAGGCGTCGCTGAAGTGGCTCGGCGAGGCGAACCCGGCCTCCGTCGACGCCCTGGTGAGGTCCGCGCCGTCCGCCCTGGCCGCCGCGACGCGCAGCATCCGCGCCCACATCCGGTAGCGGCGGAAGCTCGTGCCCGTCTGCGCCGAGAACAGGTGCAGGAACCGCGACGTCGACAGGCTGATCTCGGCGGCGACCTCCGGGGCGCTCAGGCACGGGTGCGCGCGGAGCAGGCCCAGCGCGGTTCGGATCCGCTCGTCGGCGAGGTCCGGCTCCAGGTAGAGGAACAGCATCCGGCCCTCGGACACGACCTGGTGCCGCGTCCTGGCCGGGATCAGCGCGCTGCGGACTTTCTGCTCGTTGTCACCGATACGCAGCAGGAACGGCGTGTCGACGCCGACCGCGAAGCAGTGCACGGAGCTGAAGTGGGGGTGGAGGTGGAGCGATGGGCCGAGGTAGGCGGCGTGGCCCGGCCAGAGCCAGATTGTGGCCCGGTTCTGCGGGCAGCACGTTTCTGGAAGCGCGGCGTCGTCCATACCCTCGATGATTCCACGCGTGCAGAGCAGACGAATGAGATTCGGGCAGGCGTTGTTCGTGGTGGTGGGGCTGATAAACGTCGTGCCGGGGGTGGGGGCGGTGTCGCCGGGGTCGATGCGATCGGCGTACGGCGTCGGAATCGGGAGTGCGGACCTGGAGGTGTTGCTGCGACACCGGGCGGTCCTGCTCGCCCTGACCGGCGCGTTCGTGCTCGTGTCGGCGTTCCGCCCGGCACTGCGCCGTGCCGCGATCACCGGCGGCGCCGTCAGCATGGGCTCGTTCCTGCTCTTGGCGCTGACCACGACGCCGGTGAACGAGCAGGTGCTCCGGGTGGCGCAGGTCGACGCCGCAGCGCTGCTGCTCCTGGCAGCGGGAGCGGCGCTGGTGCGGACCTCCGGGGAGGGCGCATGACGACAGCCATTATCGCCCTCACCGCAGTGTTCTTCCTCGGCATGGGCACCTACGCGCTCATCGTGCCAGCAGCGCTCGCCAAGCCGTTCCGCATCGTCGTCGACGCGCCGGAGAGCCGATCGGAGATCCGGGCCGTCTACGGTGGTTTCGGGCTGGCGATCGCTGCCGTGCTTATCACAGCACTGTTCCTCGACGGCCTGCGTACCGGCGTGGTCGTCACAGTCGCGGCCGCCCTCGCCGGGATGGCCCTGGGCCGGCTCATCTCCCGGCTCGCCGACGCCCCCACGCGGTTCTACCCGGTCTGGTTCTACTTCGGGGTGGAGGCGGTCACGGCCGCGCTGCTGTTCGCCGTGAAGTGACGAGAGACCGGCCGGTCGCCGTGGGGCGCAGAAACGCCACGACGACCGAGCCGGAATCCGCGGCATGTGCCCGCGCTTGTTTCGGAACGCGGGACAAATGCGTCAAGCGAACTGTCACCGAAAGCAAAGCCGGACGAACGGCCGGCGAATCGGCTATCCCGGCGAGCCCGACGGGTGAGCTGGCCCTGGGCGTTGGCCAGGTCGGCTTGCAGCGCGGCCCGGCTCGCCGCCGGTCACTGCGGGGCCGGCCCGGGCAGCGTGGACCTGACCGAGCCGGTGGGTTCTCCGGGCGGTTCGCAACAGGTGCAGTGCAAGCGGGCTCTGTCGCTCGGTCGTGTGCTACGTCGGTAGCTGCGGCGAGGTTTGTACCGCCCTTATCAGTCGGCGAGTCCGCGCCAGGTGGCGAACTTGGTGAGGTCGGGGTTGCTGCGGCGGTGCAGGCTTCTCGCTAGGTCCCGGCGGCGAGGCGAGGGGCCGGGGACGCCTGGCCGCTCTCACTCGCGAGTAGCTCGGTGATGCCAAGCCCAGCGACTATGGTCACGCTTTTCTCCTTGTTCAGGAAGCGCAAACCCATGAAGTTGTCGCCGGTCGTGAATCCCGGCAGCGCCCACACCCGCTCGTAGGGGATCGTGACCGGGCAGAAGGCGCGGAAGGTGTAGACATTGCGCCACAAACAGCGGGCCGGATCCGGGGTCCACAGTCGACGGGCGAGTTCGTCGTTGCGCAAGAAGCAACCGACCGTTCCGATCCCGCGCACATGCTTCTGCCCGGTGAGAAGTACGAAATCCCCTGTGTCGAGCGTGTCCATTTTCCTGTCGTGCTGTGCGGTCGCGCCCCAGAAGTGAGCTTGCCCGTCCGGGTGCTCGGCGTCCAGTTCGGTACGTTCCGCAGGACTCAGCTCCTCGGCATACCACGGTCGCCGGAAGGGCACCAGCCGCTCCAGCGTCTGCGCCCAATGCCGCCGCGCCTCTTTCGTGCGGTACGACGGCTGAATTATCACCCGCATGGTTTACGGTTGCCCGCCTCGTACCCGCCGAAACCTCCCATAGGTGCCCGATGACCGCGGCCTGGGCGTCGGTGTTTGCTTTCGTTCGTCGAACCTCCGCCTCCGATCACTCCACGGCGAGCTCTGAACGCACCAACCGCGCCCGGCTTGTCCGGATGACCCGGCCGACAAGACCAGGGACGGCCGGCACCATGGCGTTCACCAGATGGCTGCTGAGCACCGGCCGCGACACCGGTTCGCCGTGGGTTCTGCGCCTTGCCCTCGCGCAGCAGGCAGTCGCCACCACGCACGCTGGTGATCTCGGCACCGCGATGACCTCGGTGGCCGAGGAGGAAGCGATCGCGGACGCGTTCGACGATCCGCCGATGGTCTACGCGAGAGTGCACGCCACCGCGTTGCGCGGCACTGGTCGCGAACGCGCACTGGGCCGCCGCGGTGCTGTACAACGCCTGCGCGGGCTACCCGGCAAGCGACCGCACCGGGCGATCTCTATCTCGCGGGTATCGCGTTGCCGGAACTGATCGAAGCCGCCGTCCGCTGCGGCGAGCTCGACGCAGCCACCGAAGTCCTGGAGAACCTCACCGCTCGCGCCGACGCGAGCGGTACCCATGGGCGCTGGGCGTCACCGCCCGTCAAGCCTGCCGCTGGGCCGCACTGTCACTCTCCATCTGCCTCACCACCTACCGTCGTCGCTTGGGGCGCACAGGTGAGCGCATATCGAAGCAGGATGTCATCTGGCCGAACCCTCTAACCGCCGACAAGTGGCAGGCCCGGCGGGCCGGTTCTCCCCAAACGTGGGAGTGGCGGCATCTACGTAGTTTCCACGATGTGACCCTCTCCCCTCTCCAGGCAACATTCGACATGATCACCGGCGAAGCCCTGCCGGCCACAGATGAGGCCAAGGAGGTCCGGGAACCGCCACGCGCCGACCCCGCTCACTGTCTGGTTCGTCGATACAAGAAGGCACCTCGCATGCGAAAACGACCCATATCGATACTCGTCATGGCCTTGGCGTTGATTGCGTCGGCCGCTCCCGCGCCTGCTGTGGCCGAGAGCGTCGGCACCGACTTCTACGCGGCGCCGGGTCCCCATTCCACGGTGAAGCTGCACCGCGGCCCCGATCACACCTTCTACTACCCCGCCGACCTCAGGGCAGGCACCCGCTACCCGATCCTGCTCTGGGGCAACGGGACCGGTGCGACCCCGGAGGCCTACGACTCCCTGTTGCAGCACCTCGCCTCCTGGGGAGTCGTGGTCGCCGCCGCGAACACCAAGAACTCGGGATCCGGTTCGGAAATGCTCGCGGGCGGCCGGTTTCTGATCGAGGAGAACACACGTCTCGCAAGTCCGTTCCATGACGCCATCGATCCGGTCAAAGTCGGCGCCAGCGGGCATTCACAGGGCGGTGGCGGCACGATCGCGGCCGGCTCAGACCCGCTGGTGACCGTGACCGCACCGGTCCAGCCCGGACCACAAGGCGACGTCCGGGCGTTGCGTGGACCGAGCCTGTTCGTGGCCGGACAAACCGACACCACCGTCCCATCGTTCTATGTCCGAGGCCGGTACCACCACGCGGATGACGCCGCCGCCGTCTTCGCCGAGCTGCGAAACTCCGACCACTACTTCTCCAATGGCGGCGGAAAACGCCTCAAAGGCGTGCTCGCCGCATGGTTCCGCTACTGGCTCGTCGATGACCAGCGCGCGGCCGCCCTCTTCTTCGGCCCCCGGTCATCCTGCGGCCTCTGCAGCGAAAAAGACTCCTGGTCGGCAGTCGAGCGGAACGGCAAGGCGCGACAGATCACGTGACAGGCTCCAAGCCCACCTGGAACACCGCGCCGATACCGGCCGTCGTCCGGACGACCTGGCCGATGGTCACCCGATGGCGCTGGGTGTCACCCCTTCGACTCTGGGGTGGCCCCTCGTCCACCTCGGACGAAGTCCACCTCGTGGTCGTCGATCCACTCCGGGACCGCGCGTCGGGCCAGAGTGTCCATCTAAGCGAACTGACCGATCCCGATGAAGCCGCGCAGATCTACGCGAGATTGTGGATTCACTTCATCAGCGAAGAAAACAGCGCCGGAACAGCCGATCCACCGGTACGCATCCCAGGCCGTCCCATAACATCCCGATAGTCGCGGCGGCGACCGCACAATGGTAGAAGGCGGAGGCTATGTTCCTGGCAGCACGCGCCTGGCGTCGGTTGCGCGAAACATACAGCGAATACCGCCCTCGCCCGCCCGCGATTGTTGTCGGCTGCCCGAGGTGCAAAGTAGGAAGTTGGCGTTGACGACCGTTTACCGGTGTCGTCGATATTTTCAGGATACGGAAAATAAGAAAGGGTAAGCATGCCTGTTTTCGCGCGTCGCAAACTCGCCACCACCGCCACGGCCGTGATGCTCGCCGCCGGTGCGCTGGTCGTGCTCCAGCCAGGCGCCTCAGCGTGGGCGGGCACACCGCAGGGCGCGAATTGGTGGACGGGCACCTATCCCGGCGCCGACTGGCAGCGCGCCGACGCCGCCGCCGAGGGCTTCGACCCGGCCAAACTCGCCGAAATCGCCTCGGCCGCCCAAGCCGACGGCTCGAACTGCATGGTCGTCATCCGCCACGGCCGCCTTGTCGGCGAGTGGTACTGGAACGGCACCAACGCCGACTCGGCCCAAGAGGTCTTCTCGGTCACCAAGTCGGTCACCAGCACCCTGGTCGGCATCGCCCAGTCCCGCTGGAAGCTCAATGTCGATGACAAGGCCGCCAAGTACATCCCGGCTTGGGCAGGCACCCCAGCTTCCCAGGTCACGGTGAAGAACCTACTCAGCAACAACTCCGGCAGGCACTGGGACGCGGTCACCGATTACGCCACCCTCCCCACTGCGGACGACCGCACCGCCCTGGGTGCTTCCCTCCCGCAGGAGCACCGCCCCGGCGACGTCTGGGCATACAACAACGCCGCCATCCAGACCCTGGACGACGTGCTGAGCAAATCCACCGGCGTCGAACCGGCGGACTACGCCGACAAGAACCTGTTCGCCCCCATAGGAATGCGTGACACCCGCCTGACCAGGGACCCGTCGGGCAACACCAACATGTTCTTCGGCATGCAGTCCACCTGCGTGGACCTGGCCCGTTTCGGCCACCTGTTCCTCAAAGACGGACGGTGGAACCTCCGGCAGATCGTGTCCAGCCGCTGGGTGCACGAGGCCACCGGCAAACCGTCCCAGCCCATCACCTCGTCTTACGGCTACCTGTGGTGGCTCAACAACCTCGGCGCCGTCGCCAACGCCCTGGTCCCGATGACCCGCGAAGACAGCGCCAACGCCCCCCGCGGGCGCATGGTGTCGAACGCGCCCGCGGATATGTACTGGGCCATCGGTCTCGGCGGCCAGGTCGTCCAGGTGGATCCCGGCTCCGACACCGTGGTCGTCCGCCTCGGTCCGATGAACCTGACCAACAAGAACTGGCCCGCGACGAGTGCCCGGGTGGTCACCGAGGCTCTGGTTGGTCGCTGATTCAGGCTGGTTGTCTGCTCAATGGGGTGAAGCGGCTTCTTCGGGACCCCTCCGCAGGAAGATCGCCGTGAGAAAGAGGGTGGAAAGCCTCCGGTCTCACGGTCCGTTGGCATTCATAGTGAGTGCCTGCGCAAAGGACGCGACCCGATTCCGCAGCTCAGGTCGAGCCTGCCCGGGGATTCCCAGTGCCCGGTCGGCCCAGCGGACGGCCTGTTGGAGCCTTCCGCGTTCGAGCAGATACGGACCGAGGGCGTCGACCAGTCGCAACGCCATCTCGGCGTGGCCGCGCCCGTCCGCGTGATCGAACGCACCTTGGAAGTCACCCATTTCCCTGTCCAGTTCCGCCCACATTCCCTCCGCAGTAGCCCGCGTTTCGGCCAGTAAGACGCAATGCAACGTATGCCGGTCGCGCACCTTGTCGGCCTCACCAGCATCGACGAGCTTGGCAAGGGCGTATGTGCGGACCGTTTGCAGAAGGTAGTAGCGGCGGTCCAGGGTGACAGACATCATCGATCGGTCGACGAGCCGTGCCACGACAACGGGCACATCGTCCACGCCTTCGCCGCAGACCGACTCGATGGTTTTCAGTGTGCCGCTGTCCAGAATGGACACCCGTCGCAACACGATCCGCTCCGGCTCGGTCAGCAGCTCCCAGCTCCAGTCCAGCAAAGCCGGCAGAGTCCGCTGCCGGGCAGGGCCGCCGTGGTTCCCCCTGGTCAGCAGACGGAACCGATCGGTGAACCGATCGGCGAGGTGCCTCACGCCGAGTGACCGCACCTTGGCCGCCGCCAGTTCCAAGGCCAGTGGCAGGCCGTCCAAACCCCGTACGAGCTCCGCGACCGCACCGAAGTTCGAATTGTCCATAACGAACAAGGGGTCCGCATCCACGGCCCGGGCGCAGAAAAGACGGACCGCGCTCGACGACCGGACGTCCTCCAGGTTCGCTCTGGCGGCAGGTGGATCCAGGGGTGGTACCGGTCGCAGCATCTCCCCTGCTATTCCCAGTGGTTCCCGGCTCGTGGCCAGGATCCGTAGCCCTGGGGCCGCGGTCAGCAACCTCCATACCAGTTCCGTCGCCTGGTCGGCCACATGTTCACAGTTGTCCAAGAAAAGGAGCATCCGTTTTCCGCGGACGTAACCGGCGAGACGGTCGATTTGGCTGACGGGTGTGTCCTCGTGGATGTCGAGCACCGCCATCACGGCTTCGGCCAGCGTCTCACCTGACCGGACGCTCGCGAGTTCCACCAGCCATACGCCATCGGGGGTGACATCGGCCCAGGATCGGTGGTGCGCGACTTCGAGGGCCAGCCGTGTCTTGCCGACACCACCAGGCCCGGCGAGGGTGACCAACCGCCGTCCGGATAGCACCTTGAGAATGTCCGCGACCGCATCGTCGCGACCGACGAGTTCGGTGACCGGTGCGGGCAGGTTCGTCCGCACCGGGGAGGGTGGGATGTCGATCTCCGAGTCCCTCGTCAGGATCGCGCGATGCAGCGCGACCAAGACAGGGCCTGGGTCGAGACCTTGTTCTTCAGCCAATGCGCGCCGCACTACGTCATAGGCCGCAAGGGCCTCGCCTTGCCGTCCCGACCGGTACAGAGCACGCATCTGCGCTGCCCTGAGCCGCTCCCGTCCCGGGGCGTGATGAACCCACTCGGCCAGCTCGGTCACCACGGCTTCGTGCTCACCAAGTTCCAGGCGCGTCTCGGCTAGATCCTCGACCGCGGTGAACCGCGCCTCGGTCAGGCGTCGAGCCGCTGGGCGAGCGAACGCCTCGTCCTCGAAGCCCGCGAACGCCGCTCCACGCCACAAGTTCAGGGCGTCGGTCAAGGCACGCTTACGCGTCCACGGATCGTCCGCATGTCTGGCCTGCCGCAGTAAGGAATCGAACCGGCCGGCATCGGACGGTTCGGTGAGCAGCAGCCGGTAACCGGCCTTACCGTGCTCGACGAGTGTTCGTCCACCGGATTCGGCCTCTTCCAACGCACGCCGGAGCCGGGACACCCGGACCTGCAGCGCATTTGAGGGATGGGCAGGTAGGGAATCCTGCCACAGGGCCTCGATCAGCGCGTCGACAGCCACAAAGCCACCGTCATGCGCCAGCAGAACCGCGAGAAGGACGCGCACGTCCGCTCCGCGTATTGCGACCGAGCCGCCATCCGATCGCCATACCGCGAGTGAGCCGAGCACCCCGAACCGCATCTCTCTACCGTATCCGTGGACAGCGGATGGACAGCGACCGGCAAGCGACGCGGTGGACCGTGACGGCATGAACACAGAACGACCCGAGCGCCCCAGATCGCTGGTGGGGCGGCTGCTCCCACTGGCCGTGGCCCTGTTCGCCGTGGGCACGGACGGTTTCGTCATCGCCGGGCTGCTTCCGCAAATCGCCGCCGACCTCGAGGTCGGCGTACCGGCGGCCGGACAGCTGGTCACCGCCTTCGCACTGGCCTTCGCCGTCTCCGCTCCCGTCCTTGGCGCGGTGACCAGCGCGATGGACCGCCGCAATGCGTTATTGCTGGCGCTCACGATCTTCATTGCCGGCAATGTCGTCACCGCGATCGGCTCGAGCTACGCGGTAGTGCTCGCGGCCAGGATCGTCACCGCTCTCGGTGCCGGCCTGATCGGCACCGCCGCGTTCAGCGCCGCAGCGGCAATCGCGCCGGTGGAGCGCCGGGGCAGGGCATTGGCGCTCGTCATGGGCGGGCTTACGGCGGCGATCGCCTTCGGCCTGCCCGCCGGGACGTTGATAGGAGGCAACGATTGGCGTTTGACGTTGTGGGCTGTCGCGGGCCTCGGCGTCGTCGCGGCGATCAGCATCGGCATCGGCATCACGCTACCGCCGATCACCCTGCCCGTCGACGGTCTCCGGGCACGGCTCGCACCGCTACGTGAGCCGTGGGTGTTCGCCGTACTCGGGGTGACGGTGATGACGTTGGCGGGCACCCACCTGCTCTACACCTACATCGGCCCGGCGCTTGGCGCTGCCACCGGCGGATCCGCGACGTCGCTGACGATGGTTCTGCTGGCCTGGGGTGTGGGCAATATGATCGGGAACGGCTTTTCCGGCCGACTCGCCGATCGGTACCCGCCTCATCGGGTCGTGACCGGTGGCTTGACAGCCGCGGCGGTCCTGCTGGCATTGAGCCCCCTTCTTGTCCGATCGCTGGAGACCGCGACGCCGTGGGCGCTACTCTGGGGCGTGTTCGTCTCCTTTCCGGTCGTACCTCAGCAGAGCCGCTTAGTGGCACACGCACCGAGCGCGTCGGCGGTGCTGCTCGGGTTGAACAGCTCGGCCATCTATGCCGGTGTCGCACTCGGCGGGGCGTTAGGTGGCATGCTGCAGAACCACCTCGACCCTGCCCGGCTGGGGCTCGCCGCCGCCTCGGTCAGCATCGTTGGGCTGCTGGTGAATCTCGCGACCTCCAGGCGCTCGCCGGCTCGCACGGTGACTCGCCACCGAGTGGCCGCCAAGGAATGACGCGACCCAGCCAGATTGGGAATACGTACAAGATGACGAGCGCATCGTCTGCTCATGACGAGAAAGCTGACCCGTTCGAGCAGAAAACACACGATCGAATATGAATCCAGTGCTCCACACGATCACATGAGGCCTTTTCATAAGACGGTTACACCTAGGTGGCTCGCGACACAGTTGCCGACGGGAGCGCCCGGGCGCCCCAGTACGTTACAACCGCTTGGAAGCACCCATTCAACACGCCGTTCGCCGCCATGACAGGAAGCAGCCGCGATTCGGCCATGACTCTTGATCGAGGATCCATAACCGGCCGCACATCGATCCACACCCGAGCCGGTGCGGCGTCAGGCCGATCCAGAGGGTACGCATGGCCGACCCAACCGGTACACGTGATATCGGGATTTTCCACCGGGCTGCCCGCTTCGATCCCGCGTTGAGTTCTCCAGAACCATAGGCTTGGTAGCAGGTGCGGATCAGGCTCACGTTCGGGTGTTCGTGCGCCTGCCCCGGCGCGGCCGAGGCCGTCCCGGCGGTCAACAATGTGCCGAGAGCGGGGTGGCCCCTACATCGCGCGCGCAGGACGGCTGCCCTGTCGATGGGTGTGCTTCGGCTTTCCACAGTTTGCTTCTTTCCGGGTAGCCTGCCGCAAGACAAACATCGGCACTCCCGCTGCTCCAATGCGCGACACTCACTTCTCGATTATCGCCAAGGCGCCTTTCATTCAAGATGAGGACAAGCCGAATTGCCGCCCGAAATACCGTTGAGCGGTAGAAGTTTGCTGGGTCAGACGCCCTCGACAGCCCCTGGCGAAAGGAAATCCACACCATACTGGCTCGCCACACTCAACCCCTCCTCCATGCACTCGGTCTTGTCCAGCTTGTCGAACAAGGAAGCCAGCTGACCGGCTGGGCTGACCCAGAACAACGCTCGAGTCGGCACATCGCCGCGGTTGTAGTAGGCATGCGGAAGGTTTCTGGGCATCCGCACGGTGTCACCCGGACCTGCTGTCTCCCACTTCCCGTCGATGTAGAGGGTGAAGAGTCCGCTCAGAACGTAGATGTGCTCATCTTGCCGCGGATGCACGTGCGGTGGCACCCCGGTCCCAGGAGGGTCGAACGTCTCGAACGCGAAACTCGATTCACTGGATGACTTCATCGTGTAGGTATGGCCGAACACGTTCCATACCCTCGACCCCATGGCCTCGTTCGCGGGAGTGATCCCTTTCGGCAGCGGGCCGAGCACGATCTCTTCGCCTGACATGACACCTCCTGATGAGCCTACCCCGCCCACTATGCACGGCCCACGCCACGCTGCCAACAGATTCCGCCTGTATGGAGCCCGTGATGCGATCCCTTGTCCACAGGAGTCATCATCCCGCAGGACCACGAATGACCAACATCGCCATGCGGCGCACAGCTATCGAGACCCTATGCCCAACGCAACCAGAGCCTGTCCGGCGAGAATGGCGGCCGCCACTTACAGCACCCGGAACGGCCACCGGCGATTCCCCAGTCTCACACCGTCGCGGAGTAACCGGTTTCAATGAGCCTTGCTATCGGTTTCAGCGCGGCGGCGATCTTCCTGCGGTCGGTGTAGGACACGAACCGCATCGCCGCGCGGATCAGGTGGACCGTGCAGGTCTCCCGCGGTGGTCTGTGACCAGGTCGCCTCGATCGCCTCGGGCAGAAGGAGAGCAGGTAGCTGATTCGCCCCCGGACACAGCAGCCGCTCATCGGGAATCCGGAGTACGACGGATACCCGCGCGGTCACGATCGGGCCCCGAGCCAGAACCCACCTGACCGCCAGTATCGATGCATCTTCAGTCATCACTGATACACATCAGACAATGAAGGCGAGCTTAATTCGCATGGTGAGCCACGACCAATTGGACCCGTTATCGTTCACTGAGATTCTCTCAGCTTGAATCCGTTACTTTTCGCTGGAATTAGCAATTACATCTGGAGGGACTGTGAGCGAAGAATTGGGGCGACGAGCCGTTCTCGGCGGTGCCGCGGCGGCCGGGATAACCATGCTGGCCTCCGGTACTTCTGCGGCTCAGGAAGATCAGCGAGGCAAGGGACGGTTCGCCGGCAAGGTCGTGGTGATCACAGGCGGGACGTCCGGAATCGGCAGGGCCGCTGCCCTCGCCTTCGCGTCAGCCGGTGCCAAGGTCGGCTTCTGCGGCAGACGAGAAGAACTCGGCCGAGAGGTTGAGCGGGAGATCCGACGAACGGGCGGCGAGGCGATGTACTTGAAGGCGGATGTCCGGGTGCCCGAGCAGGTACAGGCGTTCGTCGACGGCGTCGTCCATCGGTACGGCAAACTCGACATAGCATTCAACAACGCCGGGATCTACCGTGGCAAGCCATTGCACGAAGTGTCAGTCGAAGAGTGGGAGAACATGCAGCGCACTAATGCGCGCGGAGTGTTCCTCTCAATCAAGTACGAGGTGCCACACCTACTGAAGGCCGGCGGCGGGGTCATCGTCTGCACCGCGTCCGCGCAGGCACAGCAAACCCGCCCGGGGAACGCTGCTTACAGCGCGAGTAAGAGTGCTGTACAAGGCCTGGTGCGCGCGGCCGCCCTGGATTATGGGGCGAAAGGTATTCGCGTCCTGTCAATCGATCCCGGTACGACTGACACAGGCCTGGCCCGTCCGCAGGGCATTCCAGACGACGTGTGGACCAAATTCAAGCAGGCATGGGGCCCTCTCAACGTGCATGGTTTACCCAGGATGGGCGAGGCCAAGGAGATCGCCTCGGCCGTGCTCGCGCTGGCATCACCTGATTTCGCGTATTTGACAGGTGCTTCCGTCCTGGTCGACGGCGGGCTGAACACCGGGCGGCCTATGGTCATGCCGCCGGGATTCACCCTCCTCACCTGACGCGGCGGAGGCCCTTGGCGTTTCTCAGCGGTGGGCGACTTGAGTTGAGACGGAGAACGTCGTTACGGCCTGATTGACGAAGATCAAGTCCGGCAGCGGAGGCTCTCCGTAATCAGCCCACGTCTCCCCCGACGCCGCACCCTGATCGGCGACGCGATACTCATGGTGCCGGTTAGTAAGGCATCGGTCGTCACCGGAACCGGATTTCAGGAGCGTTTCCGAAGCGTCAGCCCTGCCGACTTCGCTCGACATGCCGAGTCTCACCGGGACCGTCCTGGCGTTCGCGTTGATCGCGCCGGCCGGAGAGCCCGTTCAGCGCGGCCGCCGTCGACCGGCTCCATGACAGACCACGCACCGAATACGACAGAGAACTACTTGTCCGAGGCACAGGGAACACCGTGTTCGGACAACTCGGCGCACCGGCGATGACCGCAGTCGTCTTGCGCAGCTCAGCCAACATCCAACGTCGGTGCGAAGATCAAACCCCGCAGAAGGCCTACGTCGGAAAGCTGCTCGCTCTGCGTCGCATTCTCGCGTCCTGACCCGACAGCCACAGCAGGAACTCGTCCGCGAGCAGTGGGATCGGCCAAAATCCCTGCGGACATGCACGGCGGGCGCGACACCTACCGGTTGTCCAGGTCGGCATAGAAAGCGTTCAGCACAGCGGCGCCCCGTGTTGGGTCCTGCATCATCCACCAGTGCCCAAGGCCGTCCAATACGGCTTCCGTGGCGGCGAATCGCTCAGCCGCACGGTGCGCGAACTCAGGCCCTCCGACGAACCGGTCTTCCGTAGCGTTGATGACGAGCCCTGGACGGCGTTCCTCCGCAGAGAGACCGGTGCCCCAATCGATGGCCGAGAGGTCCACCGCGGAGCGGTACAAAGCCAGAATGCATTTTCCCATCTCGGGGCCGGCCTCCGCCGTTGCCTTCGCGGCTTCAGTGGTCATCCCGAGCGCGACCAAGTTCGCGACCTGTTCGTCGAACGGAGCGCCGAACATCTGCTGAATCGCGACTTCCCCCGCATCGGGTGTCTGCCAGACCTGCGCAAGATCGTGCCAAACATAGGCCGGGTCGCTGGCTCCGGCCACGTCGTTGCACCAGGAGCGGATGAGGTCGGGCCGGGTGGCGGCGACACGCTGCACGTGATTGCCGCCCCAGTCGTGCCCGACCAGATCGATCGACCCGTCGATCAGCTCGAGTTCGGCGATGAGCCAGCGGAGATACTCGTCCGAGGTAGCGCCGAAACCGTCGGGTACCGCAGCACCGAATCCGGGTGGTGAAAGCATGATGACGTCGGTCCTGGCGAGTTCACCGCACAGCGGTTCCCAGATCGCCGCGGTCTCGGGCACTCCGTGGACGAAGACGACAGGCATCCGCAACTCCGAGGATCGTGAGGACAAGGGCGAGTGAGGTCGCGTCGACGAGTCTGGACGCCCGCGCATCCATCAGGACGCGAACGGGCATACGACTTCATACTAGCGATCTTCAGGGAGAAGGACAGTTACCTTCCTGCCCAATGAAAGATCATGAGGCGGCTCCTTCCACGGCCGCCTGATCCCGGGTACTGGCGATCATCTCGGGTCCGCGGTCGCTATGGGCAATGAATCGGCTCCGCCACTCCCGGAGGACGGCCGGTCGGAACCACGCCTTCTCGAGAGCGACCCGCCGACGTGCCGGTCGAACAGCCTTCTAGCGTTCGCCGCACGTTCGACTCCTGGCTGGCGACCTGACCCGGCTGGAGTGTCGACGATCCCTTCACCCAAGACCTCAGACAGCGCTGCAACGAGGTGTTCAACGAGCGCACAACACTCCTCGACGCGTTGAGCCGAATCACCGATGATGCGGACGCTCAAGGCCCGTCGAACTTGGACCAAGCGAACCTGCTGGACGCCTTGCCGTATCTGAAGGCCAACCTGCACCACGCCCCAGCAGACCTGCTTTACCGCCTGCTCGACCTGACACAGCTCACGATCGAAGTCCACTACAAGACCGACCAAGCGACCATCACAGCCACCCTGCCCGCCGACCCGGACTCGATCACTTCCATCGGCGACACCGCTTCGCAACAAAGCTGCGCAGGTGGGAACGAATGTGCATCCTGCGAGTGCCCCCGGCGCGATTCCGACAACGACCCCATGACTTTAAAATCATCACGTGAGCTGCGGATCTCTGCCCTGTGCACGGGATGGTCCGTCACGGACGTAGTCGCGCACATGCTCAGCTACGAAGAGCTCACAAACAATTTCGCTCTACGGTGTTGTCGCCAGCGCGAAGACGAGGAGCAACGCTATGACGATCTTGGTAACCGGTGCGACGGGTCTGGTCGGCAGGCACGTCGTCGACCAGCTCCTGCAGGCGGGCGAGTCGGTGCGGGCGCTGACCCGCGACCCGGCGAAGGCCACGTTGCCCGACGGTGTCACGGTCTGCCAGGGCGACCTGCTCGAGCCGGCGTCGGTCGCTGCCGCGTTCGAAGGTGTGGAGAAGCTCTTCCTGTTCCCGCAACCGGAGACCGCCGCCAAGATCGTCGAACTCGCGAAGCAGGCGGGCGTGCGGCGCGTCGTCGTCCTGTCCGGGGCGGCCGTCACGCTCGGCTTCGACACCGATCACCACGCCCGCGTCGAGCGCGCGGTCGAGGAGTCCGGGCTCGAGTGGACCCACGTACGACCCGGCGAATTCATGACGAACATCCTGCCGAGCTGGGGCCCGATGATCAAAGAGTCGCGGACGGTGCGCTACCCGTTCGGCGACGAGCTCGGTACCGCTCCGATCCACGAGGCGGACATCGCGACCGTCGCCGTGGCGGCGTTGCTGGAGGACAAGCACGTTGGCAAGACCTACACCCTCAGTGGCCCGGCGCAGCTCACCGTGCGTGGCCAGGTGCAGGCGATCGCCGATGCACTCGGCGAGGAGGTGCGCTACGAGGAGGTCACGCGCGAGGAAGCCCGCGACACCCTCAAGGCGATGGGCGGCGCCGCCGCCGAGAGTGCCGACCTGCTACTCGGGTTCGTCGACTACGACGGCGGCGAGGGCTCCAGCGACGACGGCTACTACTCCGACCAGGACTACTCGGACCTCATGAAGCCACTACCCGGCTTCACTCTGGCGACAGGGGAAACCGGCCGCACCTTCGCCGAGTGGACGCGTGATCACGTGGAAGACTTCCGCTGACCCCGGCCCGCCACCGACATCGCCGGGCGACTGGCTGGTTCGTTTAAAGCAGTGCAGCAGCGCCATTCTGAGGGCGTCTCCCGGGCGCCGGTGCACTGCTCAACCACCTCCTGCCGGAACAGCCGAGGTCGCCCGCCGAGGGCCTCGAGTGTCGCGTGAGCCGCTCCCGTGTCCACCGGCACCGGCACCGGCTCGCCGTGAGGATCGTGTTTCACCACCAGGTGCGCGATTCAGGTGGCCACGCGTCCCGGCTTTGGTCAACTCTTGCTCGCGAAGACCCACCTATTGCTCGCCAGTGCGTCGTCCGGCTCGGGCTGGGGGCCGCGCCCGAACTGGCGGGTGAAATCGAAGGGCGTCTTGACTTGGGTGGACCACCGCCGGCTCTCGAGGTCTCTCGTGGAGTCGGGGCGTGGTTCCTGGGCGAACAGGGTGAGCAGGTCGATCCCGATCTGCTGTCTCGCCGAGGTGTAGACGGCGTTCGCCCGGACTTCGGGGGTTTCCACGCCGAGTTTGACCTCGAACGCCAGCGAACTGCCTTCGGCGCTCAGGCTGTCCACGGTGTCGATGAGGTTTCGCTCGGCGGCGTTGGACAGATAGAGCATCACGCCTTCGGCCAGCCAGACGCTCGGCACCGCCGGGTCGAATCCGGCGGCGATCAGGGTGGCGGCCCAGTCGCCGCGCAGGTCGTCTGCGAGCGCCACGCGCCGGATTTTCGCTATGGCTCCCAGGTTGTCGAGGACGTCCTGTTTGAATTCCAGCACCGGCTCGCGGTCGATCTCGAACAGCACACAGCCCGCGGGCCAGTCGAGCCGGAAGGCGCGCGAGTCGAGGCCCGCGCCGAGCAGCACGGCTTGACATCGTCCGGCCCGCGCCGACCGGAGGAGGAAGTCGTCCAGGACCCGGGTTCGCAGACCGAAATACCGGCCGAGCCTCCCCCACAGTGGATCGGTGTCCCCGTCCGGGACTTGCTCTATGCGCAGCGGCCAGTCTGCGCATGTCGGGGCGGCACGTACGAAATGTTCCGCGTAGCCGTCCTGGGCGAGTGAGTCCGGCCGATGGGTTTCGATCGCGCGGGCGGCGGCGACCATGAGCGCGGTCCGACCGACACCCAGGGCTATCGCGCCGCAGTCGTGCTGCATACCGGCCAATCCTCCTGTCTTTCGGGCGGTGACCACACTTGCTGATCGTCAAGGGTGGTCAGGTGAGCGCCGTAGACGGTGTTCATGAATCGCAGGATCGTGTCGTCGGGCAGGTGGAGGCTCGTGGTGCAGTCGGTCAACACAGTCACGTGAAAGCCCTGCTGGAACGCCGTCCGTGCGGTGGAGTCCACGCAGACGTCGGTGTAGAGGCCCGCGAACACCAGATGCCCGATACCGCCGCGGACGAAATGCTCTTCGAAACCGTTGGTGAGAAAGGCGTCGAAGCGAGCGTTCTTGGTGAAGACGCGCTCCTCTGGCGACGGCGAGACCTGGTGAAATTCTGCTCCCCAGGTGCCCTTCCGGCATTTGGGTCGTTTGCCCCGCATCAGGTCTCGGTGCCGCCAGCTCGGACCCTGATGCTCGACGTCACCGTGGAACCGGACGAAGACGACCTCGATGCCGCGAGCCCTCGCCACCTCGACCGCCCGCGCCGCACCGGCCGTCGCCGCGTCCACGGCGGATAGATCGCCCGCATACCTGGCCGCCACCACCGGCCCGGTGCAGAAGTCGTTCTGCAGGTCCATGACGACCAAGGCCGTCCCGGTCACCCTTCCACTGCCGAGAGAGCGTCGGCGGGCCGCCCGGGTTGCCTCAGCAAGTCCACCACAGCTTCCGTCACCTCCGTGGTCGAGTGGGACCCGCCGAGATCCGGAGTCGTGATCTCCCGGCGTCCTAGGGATGCGAGAGCGTCCTCCGTACTTTGGATCGCACCCGTGCAGCCGCCGTGCCGTTCCGCGATCGCCGCCGCGGCCCGGATCGTCGCCACGGGATTGACGATGCCGAGACCCTCCAGGTCGTCGGCGGAACCGTGGACGGTCTGGTACTCGACCAGCCCGACGACGTCGGAACGCAGGTGGATGTTCTCGGTGTAGCGGCTTTCCTGTCGTTCGAAACCCAGCCTGTCCAGCAGGACCACGTGCATGATGTCGGCCCATTCGTTGGCCCCGATGATGACCGCGCGCCGGGGCAGCCCATGCTCGATGAGGTTGCGGTTGACCGTGTCCGGCTGGGCAAGGGCGATCTCCACGCCGTGCCGTGCCGTGATCTCCTCGACCCAGTCCCCGAGAGCGCCGTCGAGCAGGTGGAACTTGTAGGCCATGACGATCCGGTCCACCTGTTCGCCAGGCCACTGCCGCCGCGCCTGTGCCAGGGCTGCGGCGACCACTTTCTCCGTGATCTCCTTGCTGAACTTCATGGTGCGCTGGACAACGCCGGGATCATGGCTGTTTTGCCCGGTGTAGAAGCCCTGTGCTTCGTCGCGCACCAACAGCAACGACGAGTCCTTGTCCTCGATGAGGTCGATCTTCACCGCCTGCAGACGCTCGCGGACCAGGTACAATGACTGGGCGTTGATCGCCGTTCGGAAGATAGCGGTGGTGCCCGCGAGTGCCTGTGCGCGGCAGAATCGCTCGTAGTGATCGGCGTCCTGCAGGGTCAGTGCGTCGATCTCCGCGAAGCCGCTTCCCGCGGCCTTGAGGGAGAAGTACGAGTGGTACAGCCTGGGCGAGCGCACGATGCGGATGGTCGTCGAAGAGGCCTTCCCGAGGGTGGCCAGGACACGTTCGAAGACGTGCGCGAGTTCCGGCCCGGTGCCGCGGCCGACGGCCAGTCCGATGGTGGGGTCCACCATGCTCCTTTTCTGCTCGGATGCCGGGTTCAGGCCGTGGGCGTGCTGCTGACCAGGTGATCGCCGGGGATACCCGTCTTCGCGGGGTTGTAGTAGTCCTTGATCCCGGTGACCCAGGCCGAGACGGTGATCTGGTCTTCGGCGGACGGGCCGAAGGCATCGAAGAGCGCCTCGATGTTGGGCCGTTCGAAACCGATCGCCGTCATGAGCGAGCGGAAGACGGGACGCTCGATGAGACCATCCCCGTCCGGGTCACCCAGCGCCGCCAGCGACTCGGCGAAAGCACTGACGGTGGAATCGAACCGTTCCGGTGACAGAACGACGGCGGTGTACTCGTCGAAGGTGACCGCACCGTCGCGGTCGGCGTCCAGCTCCCCGGCCAAGGTTCGCCAATACTGCCGGAAGGCCACCCGCATCGAATCCTTGGCCGCCGCGCTGGATTCGGGTGCCGCCTCAACGACGTTGGCCGCCATGATTTCGAAGTCTTCGGCTTCGAGACGCCCGTTTCCGTTGCGGTCGAACAGAGTGAAGATGAGCGTGACACGTTCGAGGGCATCCGTCTGCATTGAGGATCCATCCTTCATCCAGCTCGAAAGGGAAATGGCGAAATGCTCGATCGTGACTATGCCAGCGGCAAGCCGGGGGAATATACGAAGATCCCGACCACCACCGTAAAGGATGGTTTCCCACAGAACGCGATCGGAGTGCCCGAAGGAACGATGCGTCAGCCTCACCGATATGCGGGGCCGACACCAAAGCCACTCTCGGTCTTCGCTTGTAGCGAAGGCTTTCATCCCCCGGCAGCACTAAAGTCCTGATCGAGTCCCCAGCCGCCACCCACGGTCACCCTGTTCGAGTCGACGACGGATCCGGGGGTGTGGCCTCCCGAGCACACCACCCCAAGGCCATTGCTGGCCTCCGGCGGGCAGATCACCCCGAACCCGCCGCCGATGTGGCGAACCCAGTTCAGAGGATGACCCGCAAATCGTCGTCGACCAAGCCAGTCGCCTCGGGCTCCCCGTCGCCGCACACCCGAACTGTGGGACTGGATGACCTATTCCAATTTCGGCCTTGCCTACGACCCCTTCCCCCTGCCGTGGCTCGGAATCGAGGCGCTCGAACACGCCCTGCGCAGCGGCATTGTCGGCAGGGCGCTGACTCCTCAGCACTTCACCTTCACCACAAGCGAGTACTGCATGTCCAGCCGGGCTTGAGCCGCTCGGTTGATGCCCACTGCCGCTTCGTCGGCGAACTCAAATACCGCCTGGACACCGGTCCGGGCGACGCGCGCCGACGACCCCCACCACGGCACAACCCACGTCCTCCCCACCGCCGGAATCCGCATCCACGTCCGGCACCTCGACCTGGAAGTCGAGGTCGACCAGCTGCTCGGCCAGATCGACGCGCTCGCGCAGCACATCAACGAGCTCACCACTCCCCCTGAGCGGGCCGACACATCCCCCTCGCGAACCGCGCGGGCGATCTCCACCACACCGACCACATCTCCGCTACGGTCAAATATACATACATGAATCTGAATGCAGGTATGTATATTCGGCCAACCCAATCAGGCTCAGGGCGAGACCAGCCGACAAAGCTGGCCACCTCTTCCACGGCACCGTCATGCCATGCGGACGGTGTTCGCGTCGCTGCCGTCGGCGATCGGTCGCCCGCCGGGACCGATCGCGGAGCGATGAGTGAGCGAAGCCACTCGACTGACCAGACGGCGTCACAGCTCGCGGGTTGCTACCTTCGTTGCGGCGGAGCGGGATGCGAGGATGCGCGAATGGATGTCAGGCGAAGGAACAACGTCGTCGTCACGGGGCCTGAGGACGGGCCGGTGGTGATGCTGGCGCACGGGTTCGGCTGTGACCAGAACATGTGGCGCCTGGTGGCGCCGGTGCTGGCCGAGCGCCATCGCGTGGTGTTGTTCGACTACGTCGGTTCGGGGCGCTCGGAATGGTCCGCCTGGGACGAACAACGGTATTCGTCCCTGGACGGTTACGCCCGCGATGTGCTGGACATCTGCGAGGAACTCGACCTGCGCGAGGTCACATTCGTCGGGCATTCGGTGAGCGCGATGGTGGGCGTGCTCGCGGCGAAGGCGGCGCGCGAACGGTTCGCGTCGCTGGTTCTGCTCGTACCGTCGCCCCGCTACATCGACGACGGGGACTATCGTGGTGGGTTCAGCGCCGAGGACATCGAGGAACTCTTGGAATCGCTGGAATCCAACTACCTCGGCTGGGCTTCGGCCATGGCACCGGTGATCATGGGCAACCCCGACCGGCCGGAACTGGGCGAGGAGCTGACCGCCAGCTTCTGCGCCACGGACCCGGCGATCGCCCGGGTGTTCGCCCGCACGACCTTTCTCTCCGACTCGCGCGCCGATCTGTCCGGAGTGGACGTCCCCACGCTGATCCTGGACTGCACCCAGGACGTGATCTCCCCGCCGGAGGTCGGTACCTTCGTGCAGGCGTCGATCCCGGGCAGCCGGCTGCGCACCCTCGACGCGGTCGGGCACTGCCCGCAGCTGAGCGCACCGGAAGCGACGGTCGGCGCCATCCTGGAATTCCTGGAAAACCGCCGTTGATGTCCCCCCGCGGGCAGTGCCCGCCACAGCAGCCCGACGACGCGGGCACGGACGTGTCCTTCTCGGCCTTGCTGGAGGACAGCGCCGAGGAGCTCTACGAGAACGCTCCTTGCGGGTATCTGTCCACCCTCATGGACGGCACGATCGCGAAGATCAACGGCACGCTGCTGGATTGGCTGGGCTACCGGCGCGACGAGGTCGTCGGCCGGATTCGGTTCTCCGACCTGCTCACCGTCGGCGGGAAGCTCTACCACGAAACACATTTCGCACCATTGCTGCATCTGCACGGCGAAGCGAAGGGCATCGCACTGGAACTGCGCACCGCCACCCGCGACCAGTTGCCGGTGCTGGTGACCTCATTGGTGAAACGCGGCAGCGGAGGCGAGCCACTGCTGATCCGCACCACGATCTTCGACGCACGCGAACGTCGTTCCTACGAACAGGAACTCCTTCGTGGACGCCGGATCGCCGAAGAAGCGCGCAAGCAGGCGGACGCCGACCGGGCACGATTGCAGCAGGCGTTGGCGGTCCTGCAGAAGAGCTTGCTGCCCGAAAACCTGCCGCAGGTACCGAACCTTCGGTCCGCCGCCCACTATCACACGGCCTCTCCCGACCAGTTGGGCGGCGACTTCTACGACCTGTTCCCGCTCGCGGGCGACCGGTGGGCGTTCTTTCTCGGCGACGTCTGCGGCAAAGGACCCGAGGCGGCGGCGGTGACCTCGCTGATTCGCTACACCCTGCGCACCGCCGCGATGCACAACCCCGACCCGGTCGCCACGCTGACCACACTGAACGCCGTGCTGTACCAGCGATACACCGGCGGTGACACCCGTTTCTGCACAACGATCTTCGGCACTCTGGATCCCGAAGGCGACTCCATACGGGTCCGCCTCGCCGCGGGTGGGCACCCGCCGGCGCTCGTCACCCGCGCGGACGGAGGGGCCGACTATCTCCCCACCCCGGGCGGGATGCTGATCGGCTTCCTGCCCAACCCTGTCTTCACCGCCGCCGAGACGGTGCTCAGCCCGGGAGACACGATGCTGCTCTACACCGACGGCCTCACCGAAGCCCGCACCGGCCGCGACCGAGCCCTTTACGGCGAGGAAGCCCTCTGCACCCTCGCCGGCGGACTGGCGCCCGTAACACCGGAAGTGCTCATCGCCGACCTCACCGACCTGCTGAGCAGCTTCGGTGACGGTCTCAGCGACGACGCGGCCCTGCTCGCTCTCGGCGTCCCCACTGAGCCAATAAATCGTTCACGCGCGAGCTGACCCGCAGATCCAGACCGGCATGACGACCTGCCCCATCGGAGCACGTGGCCGTCACCGTCTAGAAGTCGGCGGAGAAAGCCGCCGTCGTCGACACGCGGTCGTCCTCGCGTTGGAGCTGCGAGCGGCCCTCTCCCAGCGGGGCGGCACAGCGGTGGGCGCCCCCGCCGCATACGAAACCTCGACAGGGACCAGGCCTTCGCCCACCTACGCCACTACGCCCACACCCAGCGACGCCGACTCTCCACCTTCGCCCGAGAGCTCACCAAAGACACAATCCACCCCTCCGCCATACTTGTCCGGAAGTCCTGACCACGCACACCCACCCGGCCACCGAACGACAGGACACGAGGCCGGCCACCACGGCTGGACCAGCGGGATCGTCGGCATCTCCACCGTTGTCGGCTCCACCGCCAGGTTCCCCGCACAGCGGCGGTCACCGGCTCGCTGCCGACCTCACCGCCGACACCGAGATCAGGTGCCCTGCGATGATCGGGAGTGGCACCGAACGTTCTCCCGTCCCGCAGGGCTCAGTGCACGGGTTTGAAGCGGGCGATCCAAGTGGTGTGATAGGTCATGGCCCGGCAGCGAATGTCGGTGTCTGCCTTGAGAGTAACGGCGTCGACCATCGTGTAGTGGTGGCCGGTTTCGTTCGGATCGAGCGTGGGCCGGTGGAGGGCCGCGCCGACGGTGGACAGTTCGATCTGGTCGTGGCAGTAGGCCTTGTCGGCGGGATTCGCGACGGTGTCGATCACGACATCCCCGGCAGAGACGGGTTGCAGCTTTGCTTTCACGTTGGCGTGCGGGTTGGTGAGAGTCAAAGTGATGTACGTCTTCTCCCCCGGCAGCAGAACACCGACCTGGGTGCCGGGAACCGTGGCATGGGTGACGGCTTCCGGCGAGCCTGTCACTCCGGCCGCGGTGGTGTTCTGAACGAACGCGGCGAGCATGGCGGCGCTGAGACCCACGGCGGTGACGACAAGTACCGGGGTGGCCCTCCTGGTGCCGGTCATGGACTTTCTCCTTGTCTGGAGCCGGAACCTCCCGGCCGGGTGGGCGGAGGCCAGTGGGTGCGGGTCCGCGCGACAATCACGAGCCCATCGGCTTCGTGATTGTCGCGCTGGTGCTTAGCGGACGGCCTGGAACTGGGTGACCCAGGTGGTGTGGTAGGTCATGGCCTGGCAGCGGATGTCGGTGTCGGGCTTGAGTGTCACCGCGTCGGTGAGCTTGTAGGGGAAGTTGGCTTCGCTCACGGCCAAGGTCGGCTGTAGTGGGTCCGCGCCTGTGGTGGAGAGTTCGAGTTGGCCTTGGCAGTAGGGCTTGTCGGTCTCGTTCGCGACGGTGTCGATCACGACCTGGCCCGCGGTGACCGACACCAGTTTGATCTTCACGTTGGCGTTCGGGTTGGACAGCGTCAAGGTGACGTATCCCTTTTCCCCGGGCAGCAGGACACCGGTTTGCGCGCCGGTCACGGTGGCGGGGGACATCGCCTCGGCCGAGCCGGCCACGCCGCCCGCGGTGCTGTCCTGGACGAACGAGGCGATCGCGAAGCCGCTGAGGCCGAGGAGCGTGCCGGTGATGGCGAGGACGATGACGGGCTTGGCTTTCTTGGTGATGCGCATGGTGATTCTCCTTCTGGGGGTGAAAACCGTGGCCGGAGGCCGCAGGATGGGTAGGGCAGGGTGCGCTGGTCGGCGTGGGTGGCCCGGTGTGTCAGGGCCGGGTCAGCGGTTCCGACTCGCTCGGGCTGGGTGGTTCGCCGACCGGTGTGGTGCCAGGCGGTGTAGTTGTGTCCGGTGTCGTCTCGGGTGTGGCCGGTGGCGTCTCGGATGTGGCCGGTGTCGTCTCGGATGTGGCCGGAGTGCTCGGCTGATCCGGAAGAGGTTCGGGGTATGCCGTCGTGTTCTCGGTCGCCGCTGGTGCCGTGGCCGTGGCGTGGGTGTGGGCCCAGGTTCCGGTGCTGCCGTCGATCGACACTGTCACCGTGATCCGGTCGAACCCGGCGGCCCCCGCCACACCGACCGCGGCTCCCGGATAGCCGAGTTCGACGGCCACGATCAGGGCAAGGACCGTGCCCCGCCGAAGGGCACGCCGGCGACCACGATCGTTCGGTGGGGGACTTGCGAACCGCTGGCCCGTTGTAGGCATGTCTTCCTCGCTGGAATTCCGGGCCGAGTTGATTCGGCTGTCCGTGGAAAAGTGAGAATCGCACCCTCGCCACATCATGGGGGCGGCAAACCGGTGTGCGGCGATGTCTCACAGAGTCGCGTTCACCGATTATCGAAGCTGGCGGCTACCCATTCAGTGTCTCGATCGTTGCCGAGCAGGTGAATCCGTGTGCCGTCACCATGAAAGTCGACCACATCAGCCCTCTTGTTGCACATTCTTGATTAGCACTGCTGAAGCGTTATAATCGCCACACGGCCGCACAGGAAGCACCGACACAAAACCCCCCGCACCCTGGGAAGCCAGTGGCATCGACCCGGGGCTGCCACCAGAAGCGGATCGTCGAAAATAGGCGTCGAACCAGGGCCGGATCTGGGCGGTACTGAGCAGGATCTGACTAGCGAAGGTGTGCGCACCGTGTCGCTCATCCTGCCCAGGACATAGCACGTGCGGCAGGCAGACTCGACCCGAAATCGGCTCGCCTGCGAAACGGAGACGAAACGGAGCCCAAGGACACCAAGGAAATTGGCTTCTCAAAGGACAAGTTTGTCTTGAGCCGCCAACGGGCCCGAACTCATGACCTTCTGTTTACAAGTCTCTCCCCCGCTGCAAGGTCAGTCCGTGCCGCGAAGTGTCTGATTTCGACCATCTGCGCAGTCAACTGGCCTTGCGCCCCATCCGAGTGCCAGGCTGTATCGGACCGTGTCAGGCTCCACTTCGGCAGCGGAACCCCAGCGGAGACGGCGTAGCCACGCTCACCGGTGAACACAACGTCAGTCGCGGCACGATCCGCACCACCATCGGCACTCCCATCAGGGCCGATCCTGGCGCGCAGGTACATCTGCCGCATTGGCCCGGATTCGCCTCATACACGACGGAGAGCACGATCGACAGCCGCGAGCACATCGAACGTGACGTGAGAGCACGTCGTGTAGGCCGACACCGGTCCACCAGAAGTTCGGATAGCGCGGCGAATCGCTGAGCTGTGCCGTGCGAGTTCCTACGGTCCGCATCGGATCGAAACCGCCTTCGGCGTTCAACCGCTCGGCTCCGCAGGCCGGCACCAGCCCCAGGACAGCAACCTGTCGTTTCCAGTCACCGGGCCCGTGCCCGGATTTCACGGACGGACCTGGGTCCTACCGGGCATGACGGGCGCAGGCACGGTTAGCTTTTCTCGTCCTCGCGGTCCGTGTTTCTCTCCACTGCCGAGGAGCCGTCGTTCTCAACCTCACCTCGTTCGGCTGACGAGCTGATCGGGCTGGAGCTGCAGCCCTCCGGTCATCTCGATAGTCTCGGATGATGTCGCTGTCGAAGAAGGAACGCGAGCAGTTCCTGGCCGAGCCGCGAATCGGGGCGCTGTCCGTGATCGAGAGTGCCGATCGCGCACCACTGGTCGTGCCGATCTGGTACCACTACACGCCCGGTGGCGAACTGTGGGTGAACACCGCGCCCGGCTCGCGCAAGGCTCGCGCGATCGAGGCGGCCGGGCGGTTCAGCCTGATGGTTCAGCGGACCGAGCCGACCATTCGCTAGGTAGCGGTGGAGGGGCCGGTGGTCCGGACCGAGCCGGGCACCCGCGAGCTGTCGAGGCAGATGGCCGCGCGCTATCTGCCCGCGGACAAGGTCGACGGCTTCGTGGAGTTCGAGCTGAGCCAACTCGGCGAGCATATGGCCATCTACCTCCGCCCCGAGCACTGGATCTCGTCCGACATGGGCTCATTCTGACCAAAGCACGTCCCGGCTGTCCTTGATCCGAGAGGAGCGGCGTCACTTCCACCGCGTCGCCGTTGGCTTCCAGGTCGCCGACACTCGGACGTCAGCCAGCACTCGACGATCCGGCCCCGCTCCTGGTAGCCGAGCAGCGCGTCGTCGAAGGCGGTCAGCAAGCACACCCGGCACGGGCACATCGGCGTCCGGGCGTGGTCGAGCAGCTCGCGGCCGGTTCGTCGCGCAAGGACACGAGGTCGCCGCGGCGCCCCCTGGTCAAAGGATCGGATTGCGACCGTGGGTGGCACCGTTCCGGCGAGCAAGTACACGTACTGAGCGTGCACTCCGGGCTTGTGCAGCGCCTTCGTGAGGCGCTTCTCCGAGTCTTGGTCGTTGAACTGGTCCATGTCAGCCAAGCCGAGTTGCCACTGCTCGTCCAGGTCCGTGAAGACCTCGAGCAGACTCTGCCGTGGGAGTCCGTACACGAGTGCCATCTCGATGGCGAACCGCTCGGGCAGTCGAATGACATCATCGGTGAACTTGCTGCGCTTCGGCGAACGAGCTATCCGCGCCTTGACCAGGCTTGTCGAAGTCGAGGCCGACGCGGATCAGGAAAGCGCCCTTGGCTCGACACCCAATTAGAGCAGTCGACATGGGTTTAATGAGGGCTATGTTGGTGAATTAGTGGCATATGGTCGACTCGCCTGGTCCAACCGGTTGAGCGCGGCCTAGGCCCGGCCGGTTGAACGGACAGCCGGTCGGGCCGTCTCATTTCCCTTTTACCTGCGCGAACGCGCCTGCCAGTCGATCTCCAAGTTAGCCTCCGGTTCGGACGACCCTCTTGGAAGGTGCCGCGCCGCACCCGATCCGGGCGGCCAGCACGTTGCCCAGGGTCGGGCTGCGTTCGATGCCGCAGCGGATACGTCGGGACCGCCAGGGCGTGTGCCTGCCGGGATAGCGTTCCAGCGGTTCCCGGCCCGCCGCGAGCATGATCGCCTCGGCCTTGGCGTCTCTCAGCCGCGGCGGCACTCCCAGGAGACAGCTTGAGAAATCGCGCCGCCCTGTGGGTGTCGTCCGGTTTTGGCCGCGGCTGGCGAGTGGCATGCCTCAAACCCACCCCGTCAGAAGCATGCGCGATGCGGTCACCGGATCTGCGTACGGCTACCGGTGGCCTGGCGCAGCCTCGACGAACTGCTCGACACCGCTGGGGTCGAGGTCGAACTGGTGGTGCGCGGCGAGGACCGGGCGATGCCGGTTGCCGTGGATCTGGCGGCCTTGCGCATCATCCAGAAGTCCTTGACCAACGTCCGACGGCACGCCGACGCGTCCAGGGTCCGGGTGGTTCTGGTCTACGCCGACACATTGGAGATCACCGTGCGCGACAACGGGAAACGCGGCGATAGGGGTTACTACGGTCGGTGGGCACGGCGTCGAGGGCAGGCGGGTCCGAGCGGAGAAGCTCGGTGGATCACTGACCGCTGGCCCCCTACCCGAAGGCGGATTCGAAGTCCGGTGCGCCTTGCCGATGACCAGGCCCTGGTGCGCGGCGGCTTCCGGGTGCTGATCGAGAACGAACCGAATATGGAACTGGTCATCAGCCCGGCCACCACCAAGACGCACATCAGCCGCGCGTTGGCCAAGCTCGGGGCACAGGGCCGGGCACAACTCGTGGCCTACCGTCACGGTCTCGTGCAGCCGGGCTGAAACCCGCTCATTCCGGCGGGGGCCGGCCGCGTCTCGAATGAGCGTGACGGCGGGCGCGGTGACGAAATGCCGCTTGGTGCGGTTCGCCTGTCGCGCCACGCCGTCACAGAGACGTGGTCGGGCTCAGAGGTTCGCGGAGTAGTGGGAGCTGAGAGTGTTGTCGCAGCCGTAGGCGGCGAGGTTGCTGATGGTGCTGTTCGGCTGGACGGTGACGCATTTGTCGCGGATGTTCGCGCCGGAGTTCCAGTAGAAGTTGATCGGGTGGCTGCTGCGGTTGTGGATCGAGCTGGCCGTGTCGTTGACGTTGACGCCGTTGTCGTAGATTTCGTACTGGTAGTTCAGTTTCACCAGATCGAACTGCGCGAGGCCGCCGTCGAAGTTGGTGTGCTCCCACACGCAGACGTTGCCGGCCTGGCACCTGTACGGGTCGCCCGCCTGCGCGGCCGAAGCCGACGGAGTCAGCACTGTGCCGGTGGCCAGTGCCGCGCCGGCGAGGACCAGGAGACTCTTCGTTCTGTTCATGTCGCGGAGTCTGACTGATCGTTCTGTCATCGCGCTGTCGCTTCCGGCGAACTGCCGTTCAGTGCACTGCGTCGGCGGGAAATCTTGGCGGATGTCAGGACGGGCTATCGGTGTTGTCGCTACAGTCCCCGGGTCCGATCGAACTGGGGGTTCGAATGAGGAAATTCCTCACTATCGGCCTGACCGCGCTGCTCACCATGAGCACTGCGGCGGCCGTCAGTACACCGGCGTATGCCGCTTCGCAGCTCGACTTCGGGGCTTGCCCGGCGGATGTCGCCCAGGTTTACCCGGCACTGAAGTGCGCGACGGTCAACGTCCCGCTCGACTATTCGCGGCCGTTCGGCGCGCGGATGGACGTGCTCGTCTCGAAACACGCCAGCACCGACCCGGCGAAACGGCGCGGAGTGCTGTTCGTCAATCCCGGCGGCCCGGCGGGTTCCGCGGTGATGCTGGCGGGAAAGCTGTCACTGCCGAACGCGACCGGGTACACCCGGCTGCCGAAGGAAGTGCTCGAGGCCTACGACATCGTCGGCCTCGATTCCCGTGGCACCGGCCACAGCCAGCCGCTCAGCTGTGTCGGCGAGGACTACTGGCGCCAGCTGCAGCCCGACCCGGACCGGCCCGAAGAGCGGGACAAGAGCTGGGAGCGCTGGAAGGCCTTCGCCCGCTCGTGCGCGGAGAAGAACGGGGAGAAGCTGAAGCACACCGGCAGCCGCAACGTGATCCAGGACATGGACCGCGTGCGCACGCTGCTCGGCGAGGAGAAGATCAGCTACCTGGGATATTCCTACGGCACCTACCTCGGCAGCGCGTATGCCGAGCGGTATCCGGACCGGGTGGACCGGATGGTCCTCGACAGCTCGATGAATCCGGTGGAACCGCAGATGTGGTACCACAACTCGACCGGGCAGGTCACCGCGGGAGTCGCCCGTGAACATGCCTACCTGAGCTGGATCGCCAAGTACGACAACGTATTCCACCTCGGCAAAACCCACGACGAGGTGAACGCGGCCTGGAAGAAGCTGCTCGGCGACTTCCGGAAGGCGCCGCGCGGGCCGTCGAAGAACGTCGGCGCGGTGGAACTGCTGGACGTCTACATCGCCAACCTTTCCCACGAGCTGTACTGGGAACCCCTCGCGAAGGCGATGGCGGACTACGTTCTGCGCGGTGACGATCGTGCCGTACTGGACTGGGCGACTCCATCGGGTGGCGCGCAGGGCGAGCGCTCCATCGCGGGAATGATCTCGATCGCCTGCGTCGACTCCGACGCGCCGACGGACCGGACCAAGATCGAACGCGACTTCGGCGAGCTGGCCGAGACCAGCGATTTCGCTTGGTACAACGTGTCGATCCCGTCCGCCTGCGCCCACTGGCCGGCGCATGACCAGCGGATCGTGCCTTCGGGGAGGAAACTGCCGCCGATGCTGCTCTTCGGCGTCGAAGGAGACTCCGCGACGCCGTACGCGAACACCGTCGCGATGCACAAGCAGTTGCCGAGTTCGGTGCTGGTGACCGAACGTGGCGCGGGTACCCACTGCTTGTTCGGCAGCCACCCGGCGATGGTCAATGGGGAGGCCCAGCGGATCGGCAAGGAATACCTCGTCGACGGCCTGCTCCCGAACGGCGACCTCGATATCGCGCCCCACCCCCTGCCGGTGCCCACGGCGGGAACCGCGGCGGCCGCGCGTCCGGCCGTCGTTTCGCAGCACTCATGACACCCGCTGGCCCGCCCCGGTTCCCGCCGGGGCGGGTCAGCCTCGCGGACGTTCTCGAACGTGGCGCTTCCGAGGAAAACGCGTGAATCAGGTGGCGACCGTACGCGCGTGGTGTGTGCCGGCGTGGAGGCTGCTCAGCAGTGCGAGGGCGTGAGCGCTGGGGGTAGCGGGTTCGGCGTGGTAGATGATCAGTTGTTGGCCGGGGGCGCTGCGTACGTCGAAGGCCTGGTAGGTGAGGGTGAGCGGGCCGACGTCGGGGTGTACGAGGTGTTTCGGTTCGCGGGTCTTGCCGCGCACCTGGTGGGATTCCCACACGGTGCGGAAATGCGCGCTTCCTTCGTCGAGTTCGGTCACGAGGTGCCGCAGGGCGGGGTCGTCGGGGTCGAAGCCCGCGGCCACCCGCAGGTTCGCCACGGTGGCCTGCGCGGTCCAGTCCCAGCGCGCGTAGAACCCTCGTCCTGCCGGGTCGAGGAAGGTCATGCGGGCGAGGTTGTCCACCGCGCGGAACGGTGAGAACAGCGCGTCGGCGAGGGCGTTGGCGGCCAGTACTTCCAAGACGCGGTTGAGCACGAAGGCGGGGGTCTGCGGGTAGCCGTCCATGAGTTGCCGCAGTTCGGGGCTCACGGTCTGGGGAACCGGCGTGGACGTGTTGTCCGGTGTGGTGCCCGCCAGCCGGTACAGGTGCTCGCGGGCGTCGGGGCCGAGATCCAATGCGCGGCAGAGGGCGTCGAGCACTTGTGGGGACGGGTGGGTCTCGCGGCCCTGTTCCAGGCGGGTGTAATAGTCGGCGTTCACCCCGGCGAGCACGGCGACTTCTTCGCGGCGCAGTCCGGCCACCTTGCGCCGGCCGGCGCAGAGCACACCCGCTTCTTCGGGAGATCGTTGTGCGCGGCGCGCTCGCAGGAACGCGCCCAGTTCGCCACTGCCCATGGCACCAGGGTAGGTCGGTGTCCGTCCGGGTGGGGGGTGCGGCACACCCAGCCACCACACGTCCTGCCATCGCTTGTCCGCTTTGCCGACGCTGGTCGGTATGACGAGCGATATCGAAGTGGTCGGCATGTGGGTCACCGCGGACGGGTATATCCGGCAGGAGCTGCGCGCCGACGGGCGCTACGACGAGGCGCGCGGCGAACGGCGCAGCGCCTATACCGGTCGATACACCGTGACCGGGAACCATCTCGACTATGTGGACGACACTGGGTTCACCGCGACGGGCGACATCCGCGACGGCGTGCTCTACCACGAGCATCTCGTTCTTTATCGCGAGTCCGCCGCCGCGCCGCACGCCCGCAACGCCTCGCCGGCAAAGTAGCGTTGCTCACCGGTGCGACCGGAGAACTCGACCCGGTAGCGGGTCGGCGTCGTGCCCAGTGCGGCGGCGAAGTGCTCGCGAAGGCGGGCAGGCGTGCCGAAACCGGATTGTGCGGCGACGGCGTCGACGCCGAGCGCGGTCGTTTCGAGAAGGTGCCGCGCCCTCGCGAGGCGTTGGGCGACAAGCCAGTGGTGGACGGTGGTCCCGGTGCGGGCGCGGAACGAGCGGGTGAAGGTGCTCCTGCTCATATGGGCCCGGGCGGCGAGGCCGTCGATGCTGTGGCGCTCGTCGAGATGGGATTGCGCCCAGTTCAGCACGTGGGTGAGCGGATCCTCGTCGGGGGCGGGGACGGGGAACTCGATGAACTGGGCCTGCCCGCCGGGACGGTGCGGCGCGGCGACGATCCGCCGGGCGACACGGTTGGCCGCGTCCTGCCCGGCCCGGCGGGCGAGCAGATGAAGGCAGGTGTCGATCCCGGCGGTCGCGCCCGCGCCGGTCACGACGTCGTCCTCGTCGACATACAGGTCTTCCGGACGCAGTTCGACCGAGGGAAAACGCCTCCGGAAGGTTTCGGCCCATTTCCAGTGGGTGGTCGCCGCGCGACCGTCGAGGATCCCGGCGTCCGCGATGGCGAAGACCCCCAAACAGAGCCCGACGACGAGTGCTCCGCGTTCGTACGCGGTCCGCAGCGCGGCGGACACGGGCGAGGGTGTCGGGGCTTCCGGGTCGGACCACCACGGCACGACGACGATGTCGGCTTCCGCGAGCGCGCCGAGGTCGGCGGGAACGTCGATCGCGTAGCCGGCGCTCGTGGCGAGCAGGCCCGGCTCCGCGGCGACGACCGTGATCGGCCACGGCTCCAGGTCACTCGCCGGGGATTCGGGCCCCCACACGAGCGAAGGCACGGCGAGGTGGAACGGGCTGATCCCTTCGAACGCCAGGACCGCCACCCTCGGAGCGCTCATCGATCTCTCTTCCCGTGGATGTCGGCCGATCTCGACCATGCGTGACCCGAATCCATATCTCGATATCGGATCGGGTCAGTCACGATGGTAACCGTACCGACGGAAAGCGAAGGAAACACGATGACCAGCACCACTCTCCGCGAAATCAGCACCCTGCCAACAACCCCCGCGACGCTCTCGGAAGCGACGGTGATCCTCGTCGACTACCAGAACACCTACACGCGCGGCGTGATGGCACTCGACGGCTGGGAAGCGGCGCTCGACGAGGCCGCCACGTTGCTGGCGCGCGCCCGTGCGGAGGGCGCGACGGTCATCCACGTCATGCACGACGGCGGCGAGGGCAGCCCGTACGACCTCGGGCAGGACATCGGTCGGATCCACGAGCGCGTCGCTCCCGGCCCGGGAGAACAGGTCGTGGTGAAGACCGCGCCGAACTCGTTCGTCGGGACACCATTGGGTGAGCTGGTCGACGCCGCCGGGCATCAGGACGTCGTCGTGGCCGGATTCATGACCCATATGTGCGTCACGTTCACCGCGGAAGGCGCGTTCCTGCGCGGAAACACCCCGACCGTGGTGGCCGCCGCCTGTGCCACGCGCTCGCTGCCGTCCGTCGCCGGCGCGGTGACCGCCGCAGAACAGCACCGCGCGGCCCTCGCCACGATCGGTGATCTCTACGCCGTCGTCGTCGGCTCCACGGCCGAGCTCGGCTAGGTAGGCCGTGTCCTGCGAGGCGGCGCCCGCACGTGGATCATGAACGGAGTCCCGCCGCCGGAGCATCGAAGGGGTCCTGATGGCCAAGCTCAACGTCGCCGAGCAGTTCGTCCAAGTGCTGGTGCAGGCCGGGGTGGAACGGATCTACGGCGTGGTCGGAGACAGCCTCAACCCCATCGTCGACGCCATCCGCCGTACCCCGGGCATCGAATGGGTGCACGTACGCAACGAGGAGGCAGGCGCGTTCGCCGCGGCCGCCGAGGCCCAGCTGACCGGGCGGCTCGCCGTGTGCGCCGGTAGCTGCGGTCCCGGCAACACCCATCTGGTGCAAGGACTTTACGACGCGCACCGCACGGGAGCCCCGGTGCTCGCGCTCGCCTCGCATATCCCGTCCGGTCAGATCGGGACCGGGTTCTTCCAGGAGACCCATCCAGAACGGCTGTTCGTCGACTGCAGTGGTTATTGCGAGCAGATCAGCCGGCCCGCTCAGCTGCCGAGGGTGCTGCGGATCGCCATGCAGCACGCGTTGTCCCGCGGTGAGGTGTCGGTGCTGGTGCTGCCCGGGGACGTCGCGCACCTCGACGCCGTTTCGCCCACCGGGACCGGGGCGCCGGTCACCGAGCACGGGACGGTCGTGCCGCCCGAACCGCAGGTCGCCCGGCTCGCCGAATTGATCAACGAAGCCGCAACCGTCACCTTGTTCGCCGGTGCCGGGGTGCGCGGCGCGCACGCCGAGGTGATGGAGCTGGCCGACGCCGTGCAGGCGCCGGTCGGCCACAGCCTGCGCGGTAAGGAGTGGATCCAGTACGACAATCCTTACGACGTCGGAATGAGCGGCCTGCTCGGCTACGGCGCCTGTTACCGGGCCATGCACGACGCGGATCTCCTGGTGCTGCTGGGCACCGACTTCCCGTATGACTCCTTCCTTCCCCAGGCGCGGACCGTGCAGATCGACCACGACGCGACCCGGCTCGGCCGACGCACCCCGCTGGAACTGGCGGTACACGGCGACGTACGGGAGACCCTGCGGGCCGTGCTGCCGCTCCTTCGGCGCAAGACCGACCGGACGTTCCTGGACCGCATGCTGCGTGATCACTGCAAAAACCTGGAACAGGTCGTCGACGCCTACACCCGCAACGTCGACCGGCATGTGCCCATCCATCCGGAGTTCGCCGCCGACCTCCTCGACGAACTCGCCGCCGACGACGCGATCTTCACCGTCGACACCGGCATGTGCAACGTCTGGGCGGCCCGGTACCTCACGCCCAACGGGCGCCGCCGGGTCATCGGATCGTTCCTGCACGGCACCATGGCCAACGCCCTGCCGCACGCCATCGGCGCGCAGTTCGCCTATCCGGGACGGCAGGTCGTGTCGATGTCCGGCGACGGGGGACTCGGCATGCTGCTCGGCGAACTGCTCACCGTGGCCTTGCACGACCTTCCGGTCAAGATCGTGACGTTCAACAACTCCTCGCTCGGCATGGTGAAACTGGAGATGCTGGTGGACGGCCTGCCCGACTACCAGACCGACCACCGGCCGGTCGATTTCGCCGCCATCGCCAGTGGTGCGGGACTGCGCGCCGAGCGGGTGACCGATCCGACCCGGCTGCGTGCGGCGCTCGAGGAGGCATTGGGTCACGAGGGTCCCGCCCTGGTGGATGTCGTGACGGACCCGAACGCGTTGTCCGTCCCACCGCACATCACCGCCGGTCAGCTCGGAGGATTCGCCTTGGCCGCGAGCAAAGTCGTGCTCGAAGGCGGGGTGGGCCGGATGATCGACCTCGCCCGCGCCAACCTCCGCAACATCCCGAGGCCGTGAAAACGCTGCTGTGTGGTCGCTCAGCCGAGGTGGACGACGGTGCCGAGGCCCTCCGCCCGCGCTTTGGCGGAGACCGCCGCGTACAGCGCGACGTCCAGGTTCACAGTATTCGCTGGTCTCCTCCGCACGCGGGCAACCGACATCGGCACGGTGCGTGAAGTAGCGCTGCCCGCGTGGCCCAACGGCGGCCTGGGCGGCCCACCGTAAGAGCGACAGCGCAGACTCGTGCCGACCCCGGACTTGATTCAGGCCGCTCGGCGGTATTCGTCGAGCATGCCGCCGAGGACACGATGCCGCTGGACTGGGAAGACCGCCCGCAGTGTCCTTGCGACCGCAAACCACGTTCCCGCGTGCCCTACCTCCGATGGCAGAAACCCGCCTATCCCGACAAGGAGCGCGCCAGCGGATGCCACGAACCATGACTTGAAGACGCGGCAGAAGTATTCAGCTGTCGTGGGTTGCTCGTGGTTGTGGCGGTGAATGATCGCCCCTGGGGCAGTCCACACCGGACAGGTCAGGCCGGCGAAGGTTACCGCGATCGCACTGTGCCGATCGGACGGGAGCCTTGTCCCGGTGGCCGAGGATTCTTGGCGCCGGGGAGATCTGCTCGACTGGCCGTCGACACTCAGCTCGCGGCCTGTGGCGCCACCGTTTGACTGCCCGACGGAGGATTGGTCGCGGTCATGCCGCGCGGTGTGCTGTCGCCTGCGAGAGACTGGGAAGCAGGTCGGTGCTTGGCGCGGCACCGCGGTCCCGTCCGAGTCGAGGTGCCGCTGATGCCGCGGTCCGGCTTACAAGGTGTCCGAATAGAAGACGGCGAGCCGATTGACGGCCGCATCGACGTACTCGGGTTCGTCGTACATCTCGTAATGGCCTGCCCCCTCGACCACCATGAGATCGACCGGGTTGGGTGCCAGTTTCCAGAGCTGCATGCCGGACTCGTGGGAGCCGGTGCTGCCCAGGCGTCCCGCGAGGATGACCTGCAGCGGCTGGGTCATGAGCTGATCGACCAGGTGATACGCGTCGTAGCCCAGAAGCAGCGAGTCGCCACGTGAAAGGCGGCGGTTCGTCGAGTGCTCGTTCCTACCCCGCTCTGTGCGGTAGAAGGTGATCGCCTGGATCGTGTCGATATCGGTCAGCCCGGCCGCGGCGGCGTCCTCCAAGGTGTCGGGCAGCCAGTTCACGCGGGTCAGCTCACCGGCGCGAGCCTCCTCGAGGCGCGCGGCGGCCATGGCATCGAGCGCGGCCGCTGGGCCATCCGGCTGGAAACCGCGGAACGCCTTGCCCACGTTGATCGGCACGACCGTGCCGACCGCCTTGATGCGGTGATCCGTGCGGGCGGCGTGCACCGCATAGCCCCCGCCGGCGCAGATGCCGAGGACGCCGATGCGCTCCGCGTCGATGCCGGGGACCGTGCTCAGTGCGTCGATCGCGTAAGAGATGTCCTCACCGCGGCGGTACGGGTCCTCGAGGTCGCGGGGCTCACCGCCGCTCTGCCCCTGATGGGCGGGGTCGAACACGAGCGCCGCGACGCCCCGGGCGGCGAGACGAGAGGCGTAGTTCGCGCCGATCTGCTCCTTCACGCTGCTGCCAGGAGTGGAGAGCACCACGACACACAGCGGCGCCGCCCCGCCTGCGCGGTCGGGCATGTGAAGGTCCGCCGCGAGCTCGATCGGCCCGCGCGGGATCGTGACGTGCTGAAGCACCTGATGCCACCTTCGCGTATGGTTTGTTCGTTAACCAGTCAGTACGAACTGCATGTCCGTACGAAATTGAACTAGTTTAGAACTGTACCACCCGGATGGAGGGCACGCGTGTCGGCTGACGCCGCCCAGCTGTGGACGCTGAACCACCGCCTGCTGACCGTCGTGATGGACGCCTGCAGCGCCGAACTGGCCGCACTCGGCCTCGAGACGAAGGAGTTCTTCGTGCTCGCCGAGGTGACCGCGTCGCCGTACCCGGCCGAACTGGCGGCGACGCTGATGCTTCCCAAGGCGAGCGTGACGGTCTACGTGCGCAACCTCGTCGCAAAAGGGTTCATGCGACGCGAGATCGACGACGCGGACCTCCGGCGGCATCGGCTGGTGCTGACCGCCGAGGGTGAGGCGGCGCGCGACCGTGCACTCGCGGCACTCGCGACGGAGTTCGACCGCAGACTGGCGAGGATCGAGCCTCGTGATCGCACCGAACTGCGGCGGATCCTCCTGGCCCTGCTCGAGCCCGGGCAATAGTTCTTCCCCGTTGGAACTGGCTTCTGCCGATGAGCGGTGCTCCCGCGTTCGAGCCCAGGAGCACGCGGTCCGCTCGCACGAGGACTTCTTCACCTCACCGGTGGACCTGCCGGGGTGGCTCAACATCGCGGTCCGGATCGCCGCCGCACTGGCCAGCACGGAGCGCGCGCTGCGGCTGCGCTACACCTGGTTGCTCGATGGTGAGGTGGGGTGACCTTTGTCGACCTCCAGATGGCACAGCGGCAGGTGGTTGCCCCGGAAGCTGTGCCCGAACTACGAACAGATCGGCTGCGCCGGGGCAGACAGGACCGTCGCGGTCGATACCAACGCCAGGCGGCGGGCACCGAGTGAACCACGGTCGGCCATCCCACCGTGCTGTGGATGTCTTGGAATCCATCCGGCTGAAAGGCAGAAATTCTTGTGTCCGCGCAAAAAGGCGTGATCAGCTTTCCCGTCACGCTCCGCATGAGCGAACGCGACGAACCGGAATCACACCCCGCCCAGCTCCGCTACAACCCGGCCGACCCGTACGCGATCACCCTGCTGCGCCTCGACACATGGGATGTCAGGTGGTGGGTGTTCAGCCGTGAACTGCTCGACACAGGCCTGGGCACCACCGCCGGCGAAGGAGACGTCCGGATTCGCCCCGCCGACGGCCAGGAGAGCCTGCGGCTGGACCTGGCCTCCCACGGCTCGACCATGACGGCATACGTACTGACGGCCAGCGTGCGCTCATTCCTTCAGCACACCTACAACTCGGTACCCGTCGGCACCGAGTGCGAACGCGACGACGTCGAGCGCGAACTGGCCCTCCTTATCGTTCCCTGATGCGACATGTCGGGAGACGCGGCCCGTCGGACTGTCCACAGACAACTCGGCCAGAGGGATGACACGAGGCTTACCGGCAAAGGTCAGCTTCGTCGCACGTGGTCGTCACTCGGGATATGGAGCTTTAGGCCGACCCTGCAGACGGTATGCAGGAAGCGTGGCCTTTCCGCCGTCTCTCCTAGCTTTAGGCGAAGACGGGTGGCATAGGTGTCAGCACGGCCGGCCATGGCCAAGGAGAAAGCGATGTCTGCCGAGGAGTCCCGGTATCCGACGGGATTGGACGGCTTCATGCTGCCATTCAACGAAGGCGGCGGTATCGCCTGGTAAAGAACCGCCAGAGGCTTGTCAGGCAACGACTCTTCTGAAGAAGGAGACTTTCCCTTAAGCGCGCCAATCCGGACGACCTCTGGTCCAGCCTGCGCACATCGCACGGTTCCGGATCTTCCACGCCTCGAGTGTGACATCGGTTCCTCCGTTGTCGGGATATGCACCGAAACAGTGCCCCGCTGACATCGGAACCGAGCCATGCACCGCGGGAGGTGGCGGGAACGAAAGTGTCGGTGGAGAACGAACACCGTGATCAACATCCCCCGCCGAGCACGGCGGATGTCACCCCTGGCACGTCTCGTCCGAGTTCTGGGGCCGACGTGCGCAGCAGTTGGCGGACCAGACCGTGGTCCTGGTGGCACGCCACCGTGCGCACCGGACCGGAAACCCGCCGGTGCCCACCAAATTCGCGGAACTGCGTGTCACACACGAGGAACCGTTCGCCGTGTTCGTCGACGAGGTCGGCGGCGGTGAAGCCCTTCCTCACTGGCGGTGTGCTCTTTCTTCACGAAGTCTGGGAGAACACGCCCAGTTTGCGCTACGGTACTCGCTGCTGACATTGCGCCAGGCGCGATGCGACGTCCATCCCCGCCGTTGTGGAGCTGCGCACATGCCGTCCTGTCCCGGGCCCGCCCGAATGCTCATCGCCCGGCAGCGCGGTCGCGGCCCCGGCGCGGACCTGATGCGGCTCCCTGCGATCGCCTAGCCGGCTGGTCGGTCCCCGCCCAGCTGACCGTGAGGATTTCATGGAATACACCCTGCTGCTGGCAGGCTTGATCTGCCTGTTGTTGCTCGCCATCGCGCTCGCCGTGCTGCTGCTCCGGCAGCGCAACGTCACCACCACCGTCGGCCAGTACCGAGATGCCGCCGTCGCCGAGTTGAACGCGCGCGAAGCCGAGGAGCGCCACCTGCGCGAGGTGCGGCTCCCTGCGATCGTGGAGTCCCTGGCGAATCCGTCGGTGACCGTGCCGGGCCCGCTGCGCGGCAACGGCCACGGTGATCCGCACCGCGCGGTGCTCGAAACGATCACCGAACTGCTTGGCCAGACCCGCCGCGATTCCGCCGATTCCGCCGCCGCGACCCTGCGCGCGATGATGCGCACGGTGCAGAACCTCGCCGGTGAGCAGCAGGTGCTGATTTCCGCGATGGAGGACCGGCACGACGATCCGTCCGTGCTCCACGGGTTGCTCGGCCTCGATCACGCGAACTCGCAGCTGAGCCGCCGCGCACAGGCGACCGCGGTGCTCTGCGGTTCGTGGCCCGGTCTGCAGCGCTCGGCCGCCACGCTGACCGACGTGGCCCGTGGCGCCACCGGCCGCATCCGCGACTACGCACGCGTCCAGATCCCCGTGCCGTCGGACACCGCCGTGGTCAGCCAGGCGGTGGAGCCGGTGGTGCTTGCGGTGGCCGAACTGCTGGACAACGGCGCCCGCCACTCCCAGCCCGGCTCCCCGGTGCAGGTCACCTTCCAGCAGGCGCACAACGGCCTCGCCATCATCATCGACGACGCCGGTGTCGGCATGACGGTGGAGGCGGTGCAGCGCGCGTCCTGGCTGCTCGGCGGCCACGGCGGCCAGGACATCGCCGCGCTCGGAGTGCCGCCGCGCATCGGGTTCGCGGTAATCGGCGCGCTCGCCAACCGGTACGGGTTCCGCGTCTCGGTGGACACCCGGTCGCCCTACGGCGGGGTGCGCGCGGTGCTGTTCCTGCCGACGGAACTGCTCACCAGGATCACCACGCCGAGCCCGTCCCCGGCCGTGCTCACCCCGGCTCCACGAACCGAAACCCCCGAAATGCCCGCGACGCCCGAACCAGCCCGGCCTGCCGAGCCTGTCGTGGCCGCTTCCTCTGTGAAGACCACGGATCTGGGCACCACCGCCCACGGCCTGCCCCGGCGCCGCCGCCGCACGGTGGCCGTCACCCAGGCCCCGGAGCTCGCCGCACCGGCCGCTCCGGCGCCCGACTCGAACCCGGTCGCCACCGCCGCGGCCTGGCAACGCGGAACCCGTCGCGGCCGCGTCACTTCCACCGACCTCGAAAGGGATGCCCAGTGAGCACGAACACCGACGCGACCACCAACCGGCTCGGCTGGATGCTCGACCAGGCCCTGCAGATGCCGGAGATGCTCTACGCCGTGCTGCTCTCCGCCGACGGCCTGCTGATGGCCCATTCCGAGGGCATCGGCCGTGACGACGCCGAGCGCACCGCCGCCGCGGTGTCCGGTCTGCAGTCGCTCGCCCGCGCCACCGGCGAGTTCTGCCGCCAGCCCGCCGAGCAGTGGCGGCAGACGCTGATCGAGTTCGACGGCGGGTTCGTCTTCCTCACCGCCGCCGGCCAGGGCGCCTACGTCGCGGTGTCCACCACCGGCAGGGTCGACGTCGAAGGCGTCGCCTCCCGCATGCAGGAACTGGTGCAGCGGCTCGGCCAGGAACTGACCGCGCCGCCGCGCTTCCCCGCCGCCGGAGGCTCCCGGGCATGACCCCGAACCGGCGCGAGCAGGCTTTGGTGCGGCCGCACGTGGTCACCGAGGGCCGCGCCCACCCGACCCGCAACACGCTGGACGTGGCCACCGTCGTCTCCGCCACCTGGGCGCCGATGGCCGGGCTGAGCCCGGAGAAGCGGCGGGTGATGGAGCTCTGCCGGGGCGGCGCGCTGGCCGTGGCCGAGGTGGCCGCACACCTGAGCCTGCCGACCAGCGTGACCAAAGTGCTGTTGTCCGACCTGCTCGATTCCGGTCACATCGAAGCCCGCGCCGCCGTGCGCCAGGCCGATATCCCCGACCACCAACTCCTGCAGAAAGTACTCGATGGCCTCCGTGCTCTCACCTGACGGCTACGTCTCTGCCACCGTCCGGACCTCGGTGAAGATCCTTGTGGTGGGGCCGTTCGCGGTCGGCAAGACCACCTACGTCGGCACGCTGTCCGAAATCCGCCCGCTGCGCACCGAGGAAACGATGACGCAGGCCGGTGCGCTGGTGGACGACCTGTCCGGGGTGCGCGGCAAGAACACCACCACGGTCGCGATGGACTTCGGCAGGCTGACCATCGGCGACGACGTGGTGCTCTACCTGTTCGGCGCGCCTGGCCAGCAGCGGTTCACGCAGATGTGGAAGGACCTCGCCTACGGGGCACTGGGCGCGCTGGTGCTGGTGGACCCCACCCGACTCGAAGAGTCCTTCGACGTAATGGGCCTGCTGGAGGAACTGGGCCTGCCGTACGCGGTGGCCATCAACCAGTTCGACGGCGCCCCGAGATTTCCCGAAGCCGAGCTTCGCGAAGCACTGGACCTGCTTCCCGAAACCCGCCTGGTCAGCTGCGACGCCCGCGATCGCGGGTCGTCCGCGCAGGCGCTGATCAGCCTTGTCGACTACCTCTTCGACCCCATCCGCCAGGAGCATTCGTGAGTACTCCCGCCGCCGGACCACCACCCGGCTGCCCCGCGCACGCCGAGCGCGCCCGCCTCTACGACGAAGAATTCGCCCGCGATCCCGCCGGTGTCTACGCGAAGATGCGGGCCGCGCACGGACCCGTCGCGCCGGTCGAACTCGCGCCTGGCGTGAACGCCACCCTGGTCCTCGGTTACGAAGCCGCGCTGGAAGTGCTGCGCGCGCCGTCGACCTTTCCCCGCGATCCCCGGCGCTGGCAGCAAAACCAGCCCGAGGACAACCCGGTCATGCCGATGATGGGCTACCGCCCCAACTGCCTGTTCACCGACGGCGCGGTGCACGCGCGCCTGCGCAGCGCGGTCACCGGCAGCCTGGCGCGGCTCAACCCGCACGCGCTGCGCGGTTACGTCGAGCAGACCGCGCGCGAGCTGATCGCCCGGTTTTCCGCCGAGGGCAAGGGAGATCTGCTCACCGACTACGCGACCACGTTGTCGCTGCAGGTGTTCAACCACCTCTTCGGCTGCCCGCCTGCGCTCGGAGACCGGCTGGTGGCCGGCATGCGCGGCATCTTCGACATGGTCGAACCCGAGCGCGCCAACGCCGAGCTGACCTCGAGCATGCTCGAACTGCTCGCGCTCAAGCGGGCGCAGCCGGGCCAGGACGTGCCGTCGTGGATGATGGCGCACCCGGCGCGGCTGACCGACGAGGAGATGCTGCACCAGCTGGTGCTGCTGATGGGCGCGGGCACCGAGCCGCAGCAGAACCTGATCGCCAACGGGGTGCGGCTGCTGCTGGTCGACGACCGCTTCGCCGGTGACTTGGCCGGCGGCAGCCTGCACGTGGAGGACGCGCTCGAAGAGATCCTCTGGGGGGACCCGCCGATGGCCAACTACTCCGCCGGTTACCCGTGGCCAGGGGTCGACTTCATGGGCACCCACCTGCCCGCCGCCGAACCGGTGGTGATCAGCTTCGCCGCCGCCAACACCGATCCCGCGCTGCGTGCCGAGCAGCGGGTGGGCAACCGGGCGCACATCGCCTGGGGTGCCGGCGTGCATTCCTGCCCCGCGCAGGGCCCGGCGAGGCTGATCGCCACCACCGCCATCGAAACCCTGCTCGACGCGCTGCCCGATCTGCGCCTCGCCGTGCCGGAGGACCAGCTGCGGTGGCGGCCAGGCCCGTTCCACCGCGCGCTCGCCGCGCTGCCCGTGCTGTTCACCCCTGTCGTTCCCACACCAGTTCCGTCCACCGAACCGACTGGAGAGCACCGTTGGAATCCGCCGCACCCCGCCCCCTCGTCCTCGACCCCACCGGCGCCGACATCCACGCCGAGAACGCCGAACTCCGCGCCCGCGGCACCGCGACGTTGGTGGAGCTCCCTGGCCAGGTGGTGGCGTGGTCAGTAACCGATCCGGAGCTGCTGAAGCGCCTGCTCAGTGACCAGCGGGTGTCGAAGGACCCGCGGCAGCACTGGACCGCCTGGCGGGAGGGCACGGTACCCGCGGACTGGCCGCTGATGATCTGGGTGGCCGTGCAGAACATGTTCACCGCCTACGGTGGCGAGCACCGGCGGTTGCGGTCATTGGTGTCCAAGGCGTTCACCTTCCGTCGCACCGAGGAGCTGCGGCCGTGGATCGAGGAGATCACCGGCGGCCTGCTCGACCGGATCGAGGGCACCGACGGGGTCGTAGATCTGCGCGAGCACTTCGCCTACCCGCTGCCGATCGAGGTGATCTGCCAGCTGTTCGGCGTGCCCGACGAGCACCGCGCCGATCTGCGCAAGGCGGTCGACGGGGTGTTCAACACCACCGCCACCCCGGAAGAGGCGGCGGCCAACGGCGAGCAGATGTACCGGATCCTCGGCGAACTGGTGGCGCTGCGGCGCGCCGAGCCGGGCGACGACCTGACCAGCGGCCTGATCGCGGCACGCGACGAGGACGGTTCCTCGTTGCAGGAAGCCGAACTCGTCGACACGCTGATCCTGATGATCTCGGCAGGGCACGAGACCACGGTCAATCTGCTCGACCACGCGATCACGGCGTTGCTGACCCATCCGGAGCAGCTGCGCCAGGTGCTCGACGGCGAGTACGGCTGGGGCGACGTCATCGACGAAACGTTGCGCTGGCAGGCGCCCGTCGCGCACCTCCCGCTGCGGTACGCGGTCGAAGACATCGTTGTCGACGACGAGGTGACGATCAAGCGGGGCGAGGCGATCCTGGCTTCGTACGCGGCCGCGGGCCGCGCGCCGGAGGTCGGCGAAAACCCGGAGCAGTTCGACCTTTCGCGGACGAACAAGAGCCACCTCTCGTTCGGGCACGGGGTGCACTTCTGCCTCGGCGCCCCGCTGGCCAGGGTGGAGGCGGAGATCGCGCTGCCGGCGTTGTTCGCGCGCTTCCCGAAGCTGGCGCTGGCGGTCGAACCGGCGGAGCTGGAGCCCACGGCGTCCTTCATCTCCAACGGGCACCGGGTCCTCCCGGTCACCCTGGGCTGAATTCGGGTAGCTTCGCGGTCTGGACCCGGCGGAAACGCCGCCGGCCGGGAGCATTCCGGCAGGCACCCTCCTGATGGTGGCGGTAAGGGGTGGTCGAACTCGCGCGCGCCAAACGGCGCAAACGGGCGGGCACCCCGCTCACCGCGACCTACGTCAACGAGGTTCCCGTGACGTTCTACGGCACCAAACGCCGGCCGTGGCCGGGCGCTCCGGCAGGATCGCCGAGATCCATCTCGTTCACATCGGTGACCAGTCACCGCGGCCGGGCAGAGGACAGCGACAGCTGGGTGACCGATCTGTCCAGATGATCCTTTTCACGGGTAGTGTCGCTGAGACGGATCGGAACGGCGCTCCAGTGGCGCCTGGAGGAGGACCACTTGGGTGACTGCGGGCGGATTGATTACGACGTCCTTGTGATCGGAGCCGGATTCGCCGGGCTGCACATGCTCTCCGAACTGAAGAAGGCAGGATTCCGTTGCCATGCTTACGAAACTGGCAGTGGCGTCGGCGGGACCTGGTACTGGAACAGGTATCCTGGCGCGCGGTGTGACATCGAGAGCGTCGACTACTGCTTCCTCCACGACCGGACGCTGCACCGCGACTGGGTCTGGAGCGAGCGGTTCGCCACCCAGCCGGAGATCTTGCGCTACGCCGAGCACTTCGCGGACCGCGCTGGGATCCTGCCGCTGATCACGTTCGACACCAGGATCGTGGCCGCGGACTTCAACGCGTCGTCAGGCGTCTGGTTGGTACGCACAGAACACGGTGACACGGTGCGGACCCGGTTCCTGGTCACCGCCGTCGGCTGTATGTCCGCGGCACAGACACCGGAAATGCCAGGGTTGTCGAGGTTTCGTGGCGAAAGTTTCCACACCGGCCGCTGGCCACGCGAACCGGTCGATCTCACGGGCAAACGCGTCGGGGTCATCGGCACCGGCTCGTCCGGGATCCAGGTGATCCCGGAGATCGCCGAGAAAGCCGCCGAGGTCGTGGTCTTCCAGCGGACACCGAACTTCAGCGTGCGCGCGGGAAACCGCCCGCTGACCGAAGCCGAGCGGGCCGCCGAACCCGCGAAGTACGACGAACGGGTGGCCCTCGCGAGCACGACCCGGTTCGGGCACGTGGTACCGGGCACCGGACAGCCGATCCTGGACACCGACCCTGCCACCCGGCTGGCCGTGTTGGAAGACCGCTGGGCATTCGGCGGGACGTCCATCGTGGCCGCCTTCACCGACACCGGACGCGACCTCCGAGCGAACACGCTGCTGGCCGATTTCGTCCGGGGCAAGATCCGCGCGACGGTGACCGATCCCGAGACCGCGGAACGCCTGGTGCCGAAGGACTACCCGATCGGCACGAAGCGGCTCTGCGTCAGCGACGGCTATTTCGCCACGTTCAACCACGATCACGTGCGGCTGGTGGACCTCCGCACGGAGCCGATCGAGGAGATCACCGCAGACGGTCTCCGCACCACCAGTGCTTCTTTTCCCCTCGACGTGCTGGTCTTCGCCACTGGGTACGACGCGTTCACCGGCGCGCTGACCCGGATGAACATCACCGGACGTGACGGTGTCTCGCTGACCGGCCAATGGGCGAACGGGCCGAAGAGCTACCTCGGGCTGGCGATCGCCGGATTCCCGAACCTGTTCACCATCACCGGTCCAGGAAGTACGACGGTGTTGTCGAACGTACTCCGGGCGATCGAACACCATGTCGAATGGATCAGGGATCTGCTGCTGACCCTGCGCTCGACAGACCGGCTGTTCGCGGAGGCCGAGCCGACGGCCCAGGTCGATTGGGTCGACCAGGTGGCCGCAGCCGCGAGCCGAACGCTTTACCACCACACCGACTCCTACTACCTCGGCGCCAACATCCCCGGCAAGGCTCGGGTGTTCATGCCGTACGCCGGTGGACTCGACGTGTACCGCCGCATCTGCGATTCGGTGGCCGCGGACGGATACCGAGGATTCACTCTGTCCGCGAAAGCGAGCCCGGTCCGGTGACGCGATGAGCCATCAGAAAGCCGCTCCCCCCGTGCGCGCCGGGCACCCGTTGCTGTCGTCCCTCGGGCTCGGCGTCGTGCTGTTGGCCACGCTCCTGCCGATGATGGACTCGTTCATCGTCAACGTCGCCCTGCCGACGATCGCCGGGAATCTGGGCGCGGGCAACGCCGATCTCGAACTGGTCGTCGCGGGTTACGGCATCGCGTTCACCTTGCTGCTGGTGCTCGGCGGGCGGCTCGGCGACGCGTTCGGGCGGCGTCGGGTGCTGGTGTTCGGGTTGCTGGGATTCGTGCTGACCTCGCTTCTGTGCGCGCTCGCTCCGTCCGCGGGGTGGCTCGTCGCGGCCCGGATCGCGCAGGGCGCCACGGCGGCGCTGATCCCGCCCCAGGTGCTCGGCACCATCCAGGCCACTGTCACGCCTGCACGCCGTGCCCGTGCGATGAGTCTCTACGCCGCGGTCAGCGGACTGGCCGCGATCCTGGGCCTGCTCTTGGGCGGTGTCCTTCTGCAGGCGAATCTGTGGGGCACGTCCTGGCGTCTGCTGTTCCTGATCAACCTGCCGATCGGCCTGGCCGCCGTGGTCATGGCGTTGATCCTGGTACCCGAATCCAGGTCCGATCACCCGGTCGGCGTCGATCTGCGGGGCACGGCGCTGCTCGGCGCGACGGTGCTGCTGGTACTCGTGCCGGTCAACCGCGGCCCGTTGCTCGGCTGGCCGTGGTGGGCGATCGTGCCGCTGTTGCTCGCGCCGGTGGCTGCCATCGTTTTGTGGCGCACGGAGAACCGGGTGTCCCAGTCCGGCAGGGTGCCCCTCCTGCCGCCCGCTGTGCTCACCGAGCCGCGGGTCCGTGGCGGGCTGCTGATGCTCGGACCGTTCCTCGCGGCGTGGGGCGGTTTCCTGTTCGCCCTGCCCTTGACGTTGCAGCACGGGTTCGGCCTCACCCCGTTGTCCGCCGGGCTGGCCGTGGTCCCGATGTCACTGGCGTTCCTGATCGGTTCGTTCATCGTTCCGCCGCTGCGCGCCAGGTTCGCCGCCAGGGTCGTCCCCGGCGGCGCGCTGCTACAGGGACTAGGCGTGGCATGGCTTCTCGCGGCGCTGCCGCTGGGGTGGCTGGGCCGGCCAGGTGACGTCGTGTGGACCGTGCTACCGGGGCTGGTGCTGATCGGGTTCGGGCAGGCACTGGTGGTGGGCGCCGCGAACATCTCGGTGCTCGGCGCGGTGCCGACCGCCTACGCTGGTGTCGGGGGCGGAGTGCTGGTGACCACGCAACAGGGGTCGATGGCAGTCGGTGTGGCCGTGCTCGGCACCGTGTTCTCAGTGGCGCTGGGTCACGGCCACGCGACGGCCTTCGGCTTCGTCCTCGTAGCGCAACTGCTCACCTGCATCGCGGTCGCGTATGTCTTCCGCGGCAAGGCGGTCAGCTGACGACGGCCGCGTCGAGTCCGGCGATCTGCTCGAGAGACATGCCCAGCTCTTCGACCAGGAACCGCACCATCGTCCAGTGTGGCAAAGCGCCTTCGTCGAAGGGGCCGAATTCGCTGATGTACAAAGGAATCCAACGCAGAGCTTCGGCAGCCGCCTGTTCGCGTGGCGGTTCCTCCTGGTACTCGCCGTAGCTGATGCTGCGGTGCTCGATGAAGAACCGGCCGGGGAGCCGCTCGCACAATTCCCGGTATTCGCTGGTCTGCAGGATCAGGTAGTGCCAGATCTCGTCGATCTCCTGCTCGACCGGAAGAAACAGGCCGGCGAGTTCCTCGTGGTGCGCGGAGACCAGATAGAGGTAGCGGAGGCATTCGAGGGTTTGGCGTGCCACGTACTCGGCCGGTTCACCGGTCTTCTCGGTGAAGTACTCGACCACCTCGGTGTACAGCGGCTCGCCGAGCAGAGAACGCAGATCGGCCTCGGAGACAAGGGACACGATACTCCTAAGTGTTTCGGGAATCCGGGTGCAGCCAGGCGTACTTTCCCGATTTTCCGATCGGGATATGTTCGCGCCATACCGGTGTCACGGACATCTCCAGGTTGTCCGACAAGGCAGCGACGAGGGTGGCGGAAGCCGCCGGAGCGATCGGTGCGCCGTCGAACGTCGTGTATTCCAGCTGCGCGTCGGAGCCCTCACCGACGCACAGCCGATAAAGAAAGATCGCGGGTGCGCATTCGCCTATCCAGCGATCGAGATCACCGTGGCAGACGAGGGTGCTGCCGACCCGGACGAGTTCTTTCTCCCTGCCACAGAAACGCGATATCCGGGTGGGATCGGGACTGCCGTCGATAGTTCGCGCACAGTCGCCGGACCGGTAGCGAATGAGGGGCATGTACGGATTGCGGACACTGGAGACGATCAAGCTGAACAGGCTGCTGCCCTCTTCAACCGGGATCAGCTCGACCTTCATCTGGTCAAGGTACGGACGATAGGTGTCCTGGCCGTCGCTGTAATACAGATAGCCCAGTTCCGTGCTGCCGAACAGATCGACGATCGGGCAAGCGAACCGCTCGCGCAGGAAACGGGACACGTTGTCCGGGGTGTACTCGTAGGCGTGGATGATGCTGTCCGGCTCGGGGAACCGGTCGTCCAGTCCCCATTCACGCGCCTTGAGCACCAGGTGGGCGAGGTGATAACTCGAACAGTCCAGGTGATAACGCCCGTCGGCGTGGGCTGCCCGTGTCTGCTCGATCTCGTCGAGCATGCGCTCCACTTCGCCGCGGCGCCACAATGCCGGATCCAGCGTCTGGTTGACGTAGACGGTGCGGTCGTCGAGTCGCCGATCAGCCAGACTCGGGTGTTCGGCGGCTTTCTCACCACGGGCCTTGGCGTTGACCCTCGCCACGTGCTCGGTCGCGAGCACCGTGGTGATCGACACCCGCGGACAGCCGAGTTCCCAGGTGCGCGCGAGCTCGGGATGCTCGCTCCAAAGCCGGTAGTAGGACTTGAGCAGGAAGTACGGCGGCCGGATCAACTGCATGCGCGCATGGTTCGTGCCGGTGGAAAGCACGAACTCGGCCTCCCCCGAATCGAGGGCCGCCCTGAGCTTCGGCGTCATCCAGTTGTCCGGGAACCCGTCCGCGATAGTGGCTTTCTCCAGCACCGGGAACTCGCCGGTGCGTACGGAATCACGGTAAAGCGGGATATCGCGGACCTGGTCGAGCATCTCGGCCGTGCCGGTCGTGAACTGGCTTGTCATGGTCACCCGTCGTGTGATGCCGCACCGGTGGCCGGCGACCGCATCGCGGTCACCGGCCACCGGCCCGGAGTCCGTCAGGAGCTGCGGTTCTGCGATCGCGAAATACAGCCCTGCTTGGCGCGCGAAATGCATCCGTCCTTGTTCGCGGCGGGTGCCGAGTTCGCGGCGACCCACTTGGTCCACACACTGTCCTGGGCGATTTTCTTGACCAGCTCGTTCATAGCTTGCCTCCGGAGTGCTCGGGGAACACGATGTGGATTGATCATCGCCCAACCAAAGTAAAGGAATATCAAAGACGCTGTCAAACAAACTTGGCAATGACGACAAGGCAGAAGCCCGGTGAAATCCGCGTGAAATACTACAGAGAGTTGTCTTCAAAAGTCTTCTAAAAGTTCACTGCTCCCTGACCGCCTTCCGTCACTCACTGCGCGAGGCAGCTGATTCACTCGAATGCCCGTTGCTTCTTTGTCTCCGGCATGAAAAGCAACGGACGGAGACCGCGCTCGGCTTCCCTCCAGCGGCTGGAGTTCCGTAACACGACTCGCCCCGTTACTCCCGTACGATCTCGCTGGGCGACGCCGGGCCCGCGGGGCGGTCACAGCACGAACGCCCGCACTCGGCCGGCCGGCAAGTTGTCCCTCTCAACCCACAGCCTGGGTCGATGGCCTCGGCGTCGCTCAGCCGCCGCGGTACGAGTCGTACGGGAGGTATTCACCGCATTCGTCCACATTAGACACCGGTGAGCCGGTCGATTTCGACGTCGAGACCGGTCTCCTCGTGTATTTCACGGAGGAGCTTTCTCGAGTCGTCACAGTCGGATTTCGCCGAGCCTGGCCATCCCGGCCGCGAGCACCGCCAGTAGCGCGGCGAACAGCACGAAGGTTGCCGTCAGCCCCCATGCCTGCGCCGTCAGCCCGCCGAGCAGGGAACCGCCGAACTGCCCGGCGAAGGCGAAGATGAAGTACACCGCGAGCAACCGACCTCGCGTCTCGTCCGAGGCCGAGGTGTTGACGGTCGAGTTCGTGATGCTGATCGCGCCAAGCCAGCCGGCACCACTCAACGCCGCGCCCATGAGGGCGAGCACAGGGTGAGAGGAGAAGGCCAGCACGGTCATTCCTGCTGCACCGGTCAGACAGCAGAGCGCGACGAACCGGTTGTAGCCCAGTTTGGCCGCGAGCCCGGCGACGAAGACCCCAGCCACGATGGCGCCCGCACCGAACGCGCTGAGGAGCCCGCCGAAGCCCAGCGCACCGCCCTGCAAGGAATCCCTCGCCACCACAGGAAGCAGTGACATAGACGGCATCGCGAACAGGGAGAACAGGAAGGCGACACCGTATAGCTTGCGGACGACCGGATCGCGAAGCGGCCGGGCCCGTTCGGTCCGGATTCGTTTCTTCTCCGACGGCGGCAGCAACCGCCACACGAGCACCGCCATCAGAGCGAAACTCGCGGCGTCGAGGAAGAACGCCGTCGGCGCGCCGACGACGACCAGTAGCCAGGCTCCGATGGTCGGCCCCAGCGTCCGGGCGGCGTTGTAGCCAGTACTCACCAGCGCCACCGAGCCGTGGACATCCTCGTCGGGCACCTGCCGGGGGACGGTCGACTGCCATACCGGGTTGTCCAACGCCACGAACGCGCCCATGAGCGCGGTGAGTACGAAGAGCGCAGGGATCCGCAATTGACCGAGTGCTGCCAGCAGGCCCATGACCAGCGACACCACCATCAGGGCGAGGTTGATGCCGATGAGCAATTTCCGGCGGTCCCGGGTGTCCGCCAGTTTTCCGGCGGCGACGGACAACAGGACGATGGGCAGCGCCTGGAGGGCGTCCACGACCGTGACCAGGAACGGGGACGGGGACGGGGACGGCGAGAGCGTGGCCACCGTCCACCGGGCGGCCACGTTGTGGATCCATGTACCGAAGAACGAGGCAACGCCCGCCACCCACAGCCAGCGGAACCGGCTGTGGCGCAGCGGACGGAGTCCCACCGGCAGCGCTCGGCGTGGACGTCGGACGTGAGGTGGCGTGGGCACGGGCTACCGCGACGGTACGCCGCCGACGCGGGTCCGATCGCGCCGTTCGACCGGACTTCGAAGGCCATCGGCGAGTTCGGCCCCGCGGAGAACCCGAGAAGGTCAGCAGCCTTGTCTTTGCCGCCGTTACGTTTCGTGACCAGATTCGCCGGGACGGCGGCCTCCCGGTACTCAGGTTCGATGGGACGACCGGTCAAGTCGCTGAGCGTCGACACGACCTCCCGGAGGGTCGTGCCCACGCCGACGCGGTCGAAGCCGCGAATGTCGGGCCGATCGGCCAAGACGGTCAGCCCGGAGTAGACAACCATCCCTGCTACCTTCGCTTCCAACAGTCGATCGACGCCGTGGCTACCGCTGGATCCGGCGCCGCCGCTGGCCAGGAGCCTTTTCCCCGTCAGGTTCATGGTTCTCGCCCCCAGGCCTTCCCACAGTTGACCATGCCCTGATACCCGTTTTCGAGTGGCCGAACACGCCCATCGAAAATTCCGGCGATCTTTCTCCAGCGCCCGCGACGATGACTCCGGCGGCGTGTCTGCGGGGCAGTTCCGCCGCCGTTGCTGGGCAAAGAGCATGCGTCAGGACGGAGCCAGTGGGCACAATGGCGGAGTGAACGCTAAGCCATCCACGGCGCATGGCCGGTTCACCGATCCTGCGGTGGGGCTGTCAGGTTGATCCGTACTTCCGGCAACCACTGTGGTTGCAAGCGAGCTGACCATGCTGGCCCGGCTTCCGGCCTGGCTGAAGTCCGCTCAGCACCGCAGCGAGATCCTGCGGGTCATCGGCCGATTGCGAGCATCGCTCTCACAATGACGTCGAGGGATCGCATCCTGAAGCAGGTGTCTCGTCGCGGGGCCACGACTTCACCCTGGCCTTGTCCTCACACAGTCCTCGCCACGAGGTGTGCCGTAGACGGCCTCGCGAAAGACGGCGGGGTTCCACCTCGTCGGGTGTCGACCGCCGGCGCATGCCGATGCTCAGGTTCGTCGAGCCCGTTCGCCGAGACGCTGATCCGTGCCTTGATCGTCACGGGGGTTCCTGACGACGCCGACGTCGATTCCACCACTCGACAGCGATCCCGCCGGTGAACGGACCCAACCCGACGATCCCGTGAAACCAGATGTCCGTGCGACCGAACAGGTAGTTGATCCCGACCGCGCTCAGGTAGCACAGTGCGGCGAGCCCTACGAAATACGCCACTATCCACCCGCGACGGCGACGTGAGCTCACGTGTACTCGTTCCCCATCAGACGAAGCCACGCCCTCCAGCATGCCTCTTACCGCCGACCGGCGCAGGATGCCAGGCGACAGCGACGGAGTCATCATTCTCGTGATCGGCCTGAACGTCGACATTCGTAGCCGCCGTGCTCGGCTTCTAGCCGACGGTGTCGAGGAACCGGTTGTGGCGTAGGCGGAGTGCGCGTTCGATGCTGGCCAGCGCGGCGCCGATGCCGAGCAAAGAGTTGAGCCACGCCGGCAGGGAGACGGGCGAAACAAAGGTCCCGAAGCGCGCCGCGACGGGCGGCAGTTTGAAGGCGACCTCGGCGAGTTGCGGGATGAGCAAGAGCACCGAGATCACGAGCAAGATGACCGAGGTGACACTGATCGCACGGCTTAGTGCGGGATGCTTGCGCGCGAGTTGAGCCCGGCGTCCTTCGGCCGAGGTGTGCTCCGGAGTCAGCGGATACTCCTCCCCTGCCGCTGTGGTGTAGTGGCAGCGCTTCAGCCCGAACGGAGATTCCGCGACCTCGATCGTGCCGCCGGGGACGGGGAAGGCTGCGGGGAGCTTGGATTCGGCGTGATGACGGCCGTCGAGGTAGAGGTCGGCGGAGCCCTTGCCGTCGTTCGCCCAGAACCGCCGGCGATGAGGTACGTCGACGACGTACACCCCGCGCCCGCCGTCATGCTCGAGTGCCAGCGAGTACAGCGATCGCGAGAATGGCTGCCACCAGCGGAATGGCTTCAGTTCCCGCCCAGTACCGGGCTTCACCCGCTTCGCCGCGCGACGTCGGCCCCACTCGTACATGACAGTGCCTCCTCAGGCCGCCGACATCGTCGGCGGAGATCGATTCGGTGAAAACGAAACGTCAGGACGGGGACAGCGCCGCCCGGCATGGTGCGAGTCGTCACCAGGCGAAGGGGTGCTCGACGATCAGGATGCGAGCACCAGCGGCACGAGGAAGTAGATCTCGACGACCTCATACACGGCCCCGATGACGAAGAGCCCGAGTGCCGGGAGCCAGAGCCAGCCAAGTCGGGTTAGCCCGCGCACGTATCCCTGCCGACGGGTGGATGCGTCGACTGTCGCGGGCCGGAGCCATGACCTGCCGAGCAGGTACGCGCCGAACATCACGAGCGCGTAGGCCTGGAACTCGATGAGCAGCGTGAGGGAATGCGGGATGAGGGTCAGACGCGAGATCGAGTCGACGGGGGCAAGCGTGATGCCCAGGTCGATCGTCTTGACCGCGAACACCGCGAGCCCGGCGAAAGGCGCCACGAGTGACGGGAGGGTGATGAGCAGCAGCGCCGTCGGGAATACGTTGACGAGGAAAATGACCGTGCCGAACAGCCAGCCGTTGCCGACGACGGCGTTGACGAGCTCCCCCTGACCGCCTCCCGTAAACGAGGCGACCCGCGCGGCGCGCAGGGCCGGAAAGAGCGATCCCAGTGCCATGCCGAGGAGCAGCATCCCGTAGACGAACACGTTGACGAGGAGATACGCCCGAAGGTCAGCGCGGACGATCTGGAACGGTCTGCGGAGGCGGTGCATGGATTCACGTCCATTCGCTAGTCGGGCAACCACATGCCGACCGCTTCGCCACAGCTTCTAATACACTGTGCTAGTGCGGTCGGTGGCGACTGTAGCACAGTGTGCTAGTACGGTGTGTTAGAGGAGGTGGCGGTGGAGCGGAAAGCGGGTACCGGCAGCCGGGACAAGGTCCTTCAGGCGGCCATGGCGATGTTCGGCGAGAATCCGGGTGCGCGGCTCAGCGTGCGGGCGGTCGCGGCGCGGGCCGGGGTGAGCACCGGCTCGCTCAGGTATCACTTCCCGACGCAGCGCGCACTGCAGGACGCCGTGCTCACCGGCATCTACGACGTGATCACCACCGACGACAGGATCCACGACCGATCGGCGCCGGCACGGGACCGGCTGATCGATTGCCTGCGGCAAGTGCTCGCCCTTGCCGGCGTGGGCGAACAGGCACGAGCAGGCTGGGCCGAGATCTTCAAGACGTACATCGAGCCTGAACCGACCGACGAGAAACGCGCAGCATATCTGGCTATCGACCGGGAAGCGCAACGCCGTGTCGAGCACTGGCTGACCGTCCTGAGCAACGAAGGCGCGCTAGCCGAGGGCGACAACCGGCGACGCGCCAGATTCCTCGTGACCGTCCTCAACGGACTTGCCATCGCGAGAGCCTTGCCCTCCGACGAATCGATCCTGGCCAACGAAACCGAGACGCTGCACGCAGCCGTCGACCACGTCCTCAACTCTCGATCCTGACCGCCGAGGCTCGCCCTCGGCCCGGCAGTGGCGCGTCCGTCCCGATTCCTCTATGGACGGATCCGCGGCCGACCTAGAAGCGACCGGCCCGGCGGCCGAGACCGGGGGCGTGCTCGGCCACAACGTGGAATCGCAGCACGCGAGGAACACGGCCCGCGACGCCGGTGGGCCGTGCTTCAGTCCGCCCGGCGGTCGTCGCGCGCCTTCTTGGTGAGCGACCTGCTGACGAAGATCAGCCCGCTGGACAGGACCACGATGTCGTCGAAGTACACCGGGTCGGGCAACAAGTCGAACGGGAAGACCGTGTAAGCCAGGGAAACCCAGTAGGCGACCTTGGTCGGCACCGGCGTGCCCGGTCGATGGACCTCACGGTGCTTCCGCACCAGCTTGACCACAAGGAACAGCGCGACCACGACGAGGACAGCGACCACCACTACGGCCACGACGCCCAGTGTCGTCCATAGAGATTCCATGTGATCCTCTCTCAGTATCGCGAGAAGAAAGACAAACGTGTCGTGGTTGCGGGCGGGCTGTTCGCCAAGGTGAGGGGCAGGGCGACGGCGTAACGCGCGTGCTCAGAGACGGAACTCGCGTGCCCGAACCCCGCACTCGGGTGATACGCCTCCAAGCACGGGTGTTACGCCTTCAAGCACGGGTGTTACGCCTTCAAGCACGCGAGTACGGCGCCACGTCACCCAACCCATCATCCCGCCCGAACACGCCACGTTTGCCTTACCCCTCTATAAGTCGAGCAAACCGGGCAGGCGATCTCCAGCCCAGCGTGCCACAGGCGCCCACACGAGTGGCACCGACCTCGGCACACTGACCGCCACTGGTCAACTGGTCGGCAGCGGCCCAGCCCTTGCTTCAGGCCTCATCGACAGTTTACCCAGCGAAGATCGCCGATATCTGGCGGAGGCACGTTTTTCCTTGTCAGGGAACAAATTACTCAGATACGTAAGGTTTCCGAAAGGATCGGAACCTACCCCCCGAAGGCTCCGTCGGATCGCCGATTCAGATCCGCACGAGAGGTGAATCCGATGACCTATCCACGCCTGCCCGACCAGCAGAACACTCCGTCTTCGGCCGTCAAACCCGGTGTGGCCATCGGGATCCTGGTCGGGGTGATCGCGTTGATCGCCTTCTGCGTCACCGGTTTCGCCGCTCCGGGGTTCCTGCTCCGCGAGAGCGCTGGGATCGCGTTGCCCACCCCGTCCTCCAGCTCGGCGTCGACCTCCACTCCGACGAGCAGCCCGAGCAGGACCACAGCCAGCCGCACGACCCGACCGAGGGTCACCGTGACCGTACGCCCGGCTCCGAAGCCACCCGCTGAGGGTGTTCAGGTGGTCATGGACTTCCTCGCGAAGATCGCAGGAAGCGACAGGGCGGGGGCGATCGCGGCGGCCTGCGAGGCGCAGAAGCGGTTCATGGACGACAAGATCGACTCACTTCTCCCACTGGGTTCCCGCGTCGAGATCACCAGGGCGGGCGGAACCGCCAAGTTCGTCCTGGCCGACGTCACCGGAGTCGTCAAAGGACGGCCCGCCAGGGGCACCGTGATCGCGGATCGCACGGCGGACGGTGGCTTCTGCGTCACGACGTTCAGCATCCGCGAGGCGCGATAGACCTTCCACAACCTACGCCGTCACCAAGGATTTTCGGCGTACTCGCGAAGCGCGGTAGAGATCTGCCGTCGGGTGCCGGGGTCCACGGGTGGCTCGAAGCGGACGACCGGCAGGCCGTACTGCCAGGCGGGCGTCATCGTCTCGCCGGGAAGGTCGCGAAGCCTGTCGAAGGGGATCCAGGCCCAGTCGTCCTGCTGGGGGTCCAGGTTTTCGAACCCGACGTACTCGACGAACGGAAGGTACTGGGTCGGGCCGACCAGGGTCGTGGAGCTGTAGCTGAACGGGAGCGAGGTCTTCGCGTTCTCGCCCCGTTGCGCCGCCGCGACGTCCGCTTCGACACCGTGCAGGTGCTCACGGAGGTAGTCGATGAAATCGGCGTACGCGACGACCCGCTGGATCACCTCGGCTTCACGCACCGTCGGGTATGCCGGTGAATCCTCCGGCGGCCGCCACGGGCTGAGTGCGCCGTCGACGATCGCGTAGGGCGCGGGAGACAGCCGCCGGCTTCCCGAATACCGGAAGCGGTCGATCGCGCTGCTCACCATGACTTCGAGATACTCGCCGTCCGCACCGATGATCATGATGTCGTCGTCGCAGGCGGGCAGGACGACGAGTTCGCCCGGCACCCGATTCCGCCACGGCTCCAGCATGGCCGGGGCCACGAGCGGAATGGTGCGGCGGGAACTCCGCACGGACCGCACGGCGAAGCTCTTCGCCGGGCCGCCGTCACCGATCCTCACCTCGGCCCCGCCGGTTCCACCGAGCAGTCCGGCGGTGGTGGCCCGCGCCCGCTCGATCGCGGTCTCCCGGTCCGCACCCAGTTTCTCCAGCAGTTCCGGCGTGACGACACGGTTCTCACCGGTCGGTTCCTCGAAGACCAGCCACGGCTGGAAAAGATCCAGTTCCGGCCGGAACTGCCACGCCGCCGCGGTGTCGCCCCGGAGCACCGCGGCCCTGATGAGGTCACCGTGCGGGTCGAGCGGGCCGGGGTCGCCGCTGTGAGGATCACGGAAGGCGGGAGCCCGCAGGGTCAGATACAGGTCGTCGATCGACGGTTCGGCCGGATTCGGCGGCGACGTACTCGTGGTGTCAGCCGGAGTCGGTCGCTTTCGGGTACGGCGCATCCGGTCCAGAAATCCCATTCGGCCACGTTAGCAACTCGGCGGCTCAGGGAAGAGCGCGGCCGACAACCCACACGACTTACCTTTCACCAGAACCCCAGTCGAGAAGCGGTTGACGATGTCGGTGTGCGAGAGGGTGCGGAGGTTCCGCAGTGCGGAGTCGGATACCGCGTCCGGCGGCGTTCTCTTTGGCGAGGTGGAGCTGCCATCGGCCGCGAAGTCGTTCTGGGGGCACGACATGCGGCAGCACCTCGGTAAAGGCGAGCAAGCAGGCATCCCGCACCGGCAGCGCACGCAGGCGGCCGAGTTCTTCGGAGGACAGCCCGCCCGCACCGACGATCTCGACCGGCCCGGCGGGGATCGCGCTGCCATCGCCGAGTACGCGGGTGACGCCCTGCAGGCCTGCCAGGCACAGATCCACTGGGACTCGGGTGATGGCTTCGGTGAGCGGCGACAGCTCCGAGGCGACCGACAGGGCCTCGAGCAGTCCTCGTCGCATCACGGGGAGGTACTCGGCTTGGAAGTACCCACCGACGCAGGGGATACCGCGGGCGAACGCGAGAGTCAGGAAACAGCTGAACAGGGACGGCAAAAGGGAGCCGGTCCGCAAACCGTCGAGAACCGCGGCGGGGGTGAAGTCGTAGCTCGCGCCGCCGCCGACCAATCTGGGAACCGGCCGGTCGAGGCCGGTCATGGTCAGGGGAACGCGTCGGCCCTGCCTGTCCAACGCCCAGAAGAACACAGTTCCGAGGGGTGGGTCGCCGAATTTCCAGCAGCCCTTTCGACCGTCCAAAGCGGACAGCAGCCGACGACGAGTAGCCGGTTCGAAGAGGATGATTGTGGCCAGACTCGACGGATTGAGCAGATCCTCTTCGAGCAATGCGGAGCAGACGTCTTCGATTTGGATGCTGACCAAGGGCGGCAGGTCGCCATGCGCGGAAAGGCGCCGCCACAGGGCGGCGGTGACCTGGGCGGCCTGTTCGGCGTAGCTGGGCAAGCCGAGGACGGTTTCATCGCCGTAATGTTCGGAGAGGACTTCGGTGGCCGAGCGAGCCGTGAACGGAGTCAGCTTGTCCTCGCGAGCCGCGTTCCGCAGTCGGGCCAACGCCCGGGTGAGCATGGTCCGATCCCATGGCCCCGCGGCCCGCACCGTACTGCGCTTCACCCGGTTCGGCAGCACGGGAAACCGCAGCGGTATCCGTTCCAGCGCGCCGTCTCCCGGATCGTCGTAGAGCCGGAGTCCCATCGGATAGGTCAGGTTGTTCATACTGATGGAGCCGAAACCCAGCACCACCAATGCGTGCCGCCGCCAATCCGGCCGGGCCGACGCCAACAGCAAGGTGCCCTGCACGGAATCGGCGAAGGTGTCCACGCCGAAATGGTTGGCGGTGGGCACGGCGGCGGCGGTGAGAAGTTCCCGTCGTGCCGCGTCGGCGATGTGCGGACCGTACAAGCATGTCGCCTCTCGATGCACCACCCGGACGAAATCTTCGCGCGGTTGCCAACCTCGGGTCGGCTGGTTGTGCAGGTGTTCCACCAGTGCGCCGAGCGAATGGCTGCCGAATTCGGTGAGGAACCTGCGCATCGGTCGCGAGTATTCCGTGGCAAGTGCGGCCAATTCCGTCCCGGCGGTCACCGCGGCCTCCTGCTCATGCCGGCCAGGGATACAGCAAGATCTTTCCGCATTCACGAGCGATCTGTGCCTCGAACGCGTCGGTGATCCGGTCGAGCGGGAGACGGTGGGTGATGTAGTGATCGAGTTCGCCGGGAACGGCGCGGATCACGTTCAGCAGGCGCTGGGCGTCGCGTAAATTGATATCGAGGCTGCCTTGCAACCGAACTCCTTTCTGCACCAGATGATCGTCGATGTGGACGGGAAGAAGGGCCCCTTCGGCGATGAAGGTGATGGTGCCGAGCCGGGCTACGCAGTCGAGGGCGATACGCTGATACGGTTGCTGTCCCGAACACTCGAGCACGGCGTTCGCACCTTGTCCGCCGGTGAGGTCCAGGATTGCCTCCCGGGCATCCGTGCTGGAGGGGTCCACCACGGCGTCACACCCGAGTTTTTCCGCCAGAGCCGCCCTGTAGGGACTTCGCGACACACCGACAACTCGCGCGCCCCTGACCTTGGCGTTGAGCACACCGCCCAAACCGACGGCGCCCAAACCGGTGATCACCACCGAATCACCGGGGTGCAGCAAGGTTCGTTGCAGCGCCCCGTAAGTGGGTCCGAGTCCACAGCAGATCATGGAGGCGTGCTCGTAGCTCAAGTCGTCGGGAATGGGCACCAGCAGGTGCTCGGGCTTGATCGCGTACTGCGCGAACCCACACTCCCCTGACTCACTGCCGCACACTTGGCGCGGGTCGTCCGGAGCGCTGCAGTGCGCGTAGTACCCGTCTTGGCAGGGAACGCAGTTTCCGCAGGGATAGCCGCACAGGGCCACCACCCGGTCACCGGTTTTCAACCGCGATCCCGGCTGGGTGGCGACCACTTCGCCCGCCATCTCGTGCCCCAAGGAATCGGGCCGGTTGCGCTCCAGGTAGATCCCGTCGCGATAGGCCAGGTATTCGTTGCACATCGGGGCGACTTGAACCCGAAGCAGTGCGTAGTCCCGGTCGATGGCAGGCATGGGTTTGTCGGCGAGCGCGCACCGGCGGGGTCCGTCGATCCGGATGGTCCGCATCGCTGTCTCCTCGTCAGGTCAGATAGGTTTCCGGCCCGCCGGCCCGGCGCATGTCCGCGGTGACGCAGTGGAAGGATCCCCCGAAGCTGTACACATGCCGGAAGTCCACCGGAAGGCAGTCGAACCCGGCGCTGGTGAGCACGTCGATGAGTGGCTTTTCCTGCCGCTCGACCACGACTGTCCGTTCGTCCAGTGAGAGTACGTTCATACTCACCCAAGGACTGCAGAAGTACATCGGCCAATCCGCCGGTAGCGTCGGCTCCGGCGCCTCGATGATCTTCCAGTCCTTGAACAGATCACTGTGGAGGTACCGCTCCGGGTTGACCAGCAGCACGCCGGGCGCGAGCGCTGCCAGAGTGGCGTCGATATGCATGGCGTGCGGGTCGTTCACCGTGATGCGGTGCACCTGAAACTCGTCTCCCAGCGCCCAATCGAGCCATCGGATGCCGAATGCGTTCGTCACGTGGGATTGCTGGGCGACGATGTCGTGGCCGAAACGGAGGAAGTCGGCCGCGTCGAACACCGGCTCGAACTCGGTGATCGCGTAGCCGGCCGACTCGCGGTCGTGCTCGGCGCGGAACAATTCGTCGGTCAACAGTGGCTGCGGCGCCTGCAGCCAGCCCGCCCCCGCCTGGAAGTAGGCTTTGATCAGCTCCCGGTAGGCGTGTACCTCGTGGTAGCGGCAGCGCCAGGACATCGGCGCCTCGACAATGGTCGTGCCGGCGACCAGCAGCAGATCTCGCGGCATAGCGGCATAAAGCCCGCCGTTGGTGCGCCAATGCGGGGTGGAAAATTCCGCCGAGTGGTCGACGACCCCCGGCCTCCGGACTTCGATCCCCTCACGCGCCAGCATATCGGCGAAGTCGTCAAGCTCGCGGCAAGCGATTTCGAGGTGTTCGCCGGGGAAGGGCTGGCCGCCTCGATGCCGCAGCAGTCCCGTCACACCGGGGGGCATGACCGCGGCCATGGACGGTTGCCAGGTGGGGAACACGCCGCCGTCGAGTCTGCCGACCACCACCTCCTCGAGCGGATCCCACTCGGTATAGGAACTGATGACCGCGCGGCCGGGCTCGGTCAGGCTCATGCTCGTCTCCCCCTTTGATCGAGCCGGGTTTCTCAGTCGTCGGCCAATGGACACTTCGGATGAAGGTCTTCGTTGCTGTCGGTGAGAAAGTACTGACGCCATTCGTCGTCGGAAAGTTCGTCGTGATCGCCCATGCTGGGATGCCTGCCCACTTCGTCCCAAGCGGCCAGTCGCGCCCGGATCCGTTGCCGGGCGATGTCTCCGGCCGCCGTACCCACCTCGATGCCGGAGAACACGCTGCGCAATTGGAACACCAGCACAAGGCAGTCGCACAGATTGCGGGAAAGCCGCCGTTCGTTCAAAGGCGTCAGCGCGAACACGAAGATCGACTGCCCGGCGAAGCAGAACTGCCAGCCCGGCTCGCCCGGATCCCGTGGGACGTCTGACGGCCACGACTCGCCATCGTGATCCAATAGATAGGCCAGGATGGACCAGAAACGCCGGTCGTAGTCGAACTGGGTGCGTTCGGACTCACGCGGCCGCACGAACACGGCCAACGGTTGCCGCCGGTCCGGATGGCTCAGCGCGGCGTGGACAAAGCGCCGCATGTCGTCCGGCAGGTGCGTCGGCTCGGCCTCATTGACCCAAGTGGCGTAAAGATCTCCGCGCAACAGCGCGGTCCGGCCGAAATTGCACGGATAGTCACCGCGGGAAAGCAACGTGCCGAACTTGCCCGACTGTTCACGTACCCACTGCGGGCCGTTTATCTTTTTACCGGGTTCGAGCGTGACCAACCTGCTGTCCATGTGCATGCCATCCCCTAGTGGACGATCATGGGGACCGCAGCGAACACCGAGTCGACCGCTTCCGTTGCAGGACCCCGATTCGGACGGTAACACAGCTTCCGCGCGATTCGCCACCGGCAAAAAGTATGGGCGTTGCCGGTGACCATATTTCTTGATCGAATTCATGCGGCGGCATCAATTGTCCATTGAGGAGTTTCCCGGCCGGCACACGATTGCCCCGGTTGCCGGGTTCTTGACAGAAGGGTAGCGTGCGCCATATCGGCACTTCTCAATGATTTGATCATTGTCAGGGGGAACCGTCCCATGCGTACAGAGTTTCAGGACGTGGGCTGCGAGGTACTCGCCGAGGGATCCGAAAAGATTCATGAGTGCGACCCACGGTCGGTGCGCGATCTACTCAGCCGTCACGGCTGGATCGCCTTCACCGGTTTCGAGGTGACCGTGCCCGAGTTCGAGGCGTTTTCCGCGCAGTTCGGCGAGTGCGCCAACACCAGGACAGTGCACTACCCGCCGGGCGGCGAAGCGCTCGGTTTTCACGCTGAGGATGCCTACAATCCCTACCGCCCGGACACTTTGTGGTTCCTGTGCGTGTTCGAAGGCAGCGACGGAGGGGCACCGACCGGAGTGGTCGACGGTGTGCGGTTGCTCGCCGGACTCGAGGAACCGTGGCGGGAGATGTGCTACCGCAACGAATTGCGCTTCGATCGACGATGGGCGGCGGCACTGTGGCAGCAGGCCGTCGGAGCGGACGCCAAGGACGAATTGGCGGCGGCGTTCCGGCAGGTCCCTCACCTGGAGTACACTTTTCTGCCGAACGATGACGTCCATGTGAGTTACCGTGCCCCCATTGTGACGAAGACCGTGGACGGCACCGACAGTTTCAGCAACACGATGCTGCAGGCCATCACCGAGCCCTCCTTCTACGGAATGTCCTTCGCAGACGGTTCACCGGTCCCCCCGGAACTGCCGGAACTCATCCAACGGAAGGCGCTGGCGGCCGAACAACATCTGCACTGGCAGCGCGGCCGGGTGGCGGTCATCGACAACATCCGCATGATGCACCGCCGAGCCGAGTACTCCGGGAAAGATCGCGATCTACGCGCGCGGCATTGCGAGAACTTTTACGGGTCGGAATTCCCGCCTGCCGACACCCCTGTCCGGGCGTGGGTCAAATCGCTCATTCAGGGCGACGAAGCCTATCCCGTCGCCGTGGGCCCACTGTCCAGGCAGGCCTGAACCGAGCAGGGAGGGCGAAGCATGCGAACCACCCCGGTCCCGTTCGACAAATACACGTCTTTCGGGAACAACTTCCTCATCGTCGACGAGACGGCGCATCCGCTGCCAAGTGACAGCGAACGCGCCTCGCTGGCGAGGTGGCTGCTCAACGGCGCCTTCGGCCTCGGCGGTACCGACAACGTGCTCTACCTGACCCGGCTGAGCACGAATACGGCGGCAGACTCGGTGGTCGCGACGGGAAACGCGGCGAGCGGGACAGCCGACTTCGAATTCCGCATATTCGAACATGACGGCACGGAAACGCTTTCCTGCGGAAACGGCTTGCTCTGCACCGCGGCGTTCCTCAACGCCCGCTATGGTCACCGGACCGCGGTCGTGCTCACCGAAGTGCCGACCGGTGACCCGCGACCAGTCCGGCTCGGCACCGGCGAGCGGGAGGGGACCACGTGGATCAACGTCGGTGAGCCCCGGCCCGCGCCTGCCGAACTGTTCAACCGCGCTGAGCCACCACCGACTTCCCGTATCGACCACGTGACCGGAATCGAGGTCCCGTTGCCCGCGGAGGCGGCATGGGCTGGGGATCTGCCCCCGGTCCTGCCGCTGAGCGGTTACCTGACCTTCACCGGGGAACCGCATCTCGCCCTGATCAGTGGGCACGGTTTGCCGGAGGAACTGGAGAAGGTGCTCTTCATCGAGCCGGGCGGGCAGGGACCGGAATTGATCGGGCAGCCACCGACCCCGGAGGTCCGTGCCACGCTGGCGCTGGTCGATCACCTGGGGCGCCACGTGAACGACACCTACCGCCATCTGTTCCCGCAGGGCGTGCATCTGAACTTCGCCCGGCGGCTCCCGGCCGGAGCCGTCGAGTACCGCACCTACGAACGGGCTATCGACCGCGAGACCCTCGCCTGTGGATCGGGGGTCATCGCCATGGCTTTCGTGCTGCGGGCACTCGGACTGACCAGCGAGGAATCGACCCGGTTCTGGCCGCACCGATGCCGCTGGTTCGTCCCGGACGCGGAACTCGTCGTCACCAGCGGCGTCGACGGTTGGAGCCTGACCGGGATGCCGCTCCTGGTCGCCGACGGCGAAGCCCAAGTGCCCGCGTCGGTGCTGCGCTGAGCGCCACCGCGAACCAAGGGAAATGGAATGGCCGAAGCGGAACCCGATCCACAAGAAGTCACCATGCGGGCCTCGGGCCTGACCGTGCGACCGGTGCCCCGGCTGGAACGACCGTCCGCGGGCGAGATCGACGAGCTGATCACCCGTCGCCGCCAGCCGGTGATCCTGACCGGCATGATCGAAGACTGGCCCGCCAGGACCGACTGGACGCCACAGAAGCTGATCAAGCGCCACGGCGGGACGACGGTCACCGCGCTGATGGGTCTGCCCGCCGACGGTGTGCTCATGCCGGACCAGCAAAGCGCCTACGAGCGCACGCTCACGTTCGCGTCGTTCGTCGAAACCATGATGACCACGACGACCACGAAACCGTGCTATTTGGCGTACACGCGTGTCGCCGACATCCTTCCCAGCGCGGACTACGACTTCGCCACCCTCCTCGGCCGGGCGGACGACGGCACCGGCGACACCCGGGCGTGGATCGGCTCGGCCGGGACCAGATCGATGTTCCACTCCGACCTCAAGGACAACCTGTTCTGCCAGATCTGGGGTCACAAGCACGTCGTGCTGCTGCCCTGGGAACACAGCATGGCCGCCTACCCGTTCCCGGACAACCTGGTCAACAGTCAGGTAGACCTGGCGGAGGTCGACCTCGGCCGGTTTCCCCGCCTGCGAGAGGCTCCGTTGCTGGCCGCCACCATGAACCCCGGCGACGTGCTGTTCATGCCGCGGGGTTGCTGGCACGACATCCGTTCGCGCAGCCCCTCGATCTCGATCAACCACTGGTTCGGGGAACCGATGGGATTCGCCGACTACGCCGGGCTGCTGGCGCGCCTCGGGCCTCGGTACTGGGCGGCCACCCTGCGCGACTTCTTCCGATACGGGGTACTGGGCAAACCGCAGCGCTCCGACTTCTTCTTCACTCCCGCGCCGACCGGCAAACGCCTGTACGACCTGGTCCGGCACGGGAACTTCTCCAAAGACAACGATCCGGCGCGCCGATGACCGCCCCCAGTTCTCCAGCGGAGGATCCCGTGCTTCCCCACGTCTACCCCCGGCCCGTCACCGACTCCGGCTTCGAGCAGCGGCTCATCGACGGCATCCGCCCCATCGCCGAGCATTTCCTGGCCGGGGCCCTGCACCACCTGTTCGACACCGGCGTGTTCGACGCGCTGGCCGCCCAGCCCGGCGGCCGGACGCCGGACGCGCTCGCCGAGGAGCTTTCCCTGGAGCCGGAGCGCCTGACCGGCCTCCTACGCTACCTGGCCAATGAGGGCGTGATCGCCTTCGAGGGCGACACCGCCAGGTTGACCACGCGCGGCCGGGGATACGGGGAATTCCGGGCGTGGTACACGATCATGATCGGCGGCTACACCTCGACACTGTCCCAAATGGGCGCGGCACTTCGCCTTGGCTCCGCGTACTGCACTCGCGAAGGCCGCTATGTCGGGCTCGGCAGTTGCGAGGTATCCCGGTATGACGGAATGCCCATGACCCGGGAACTGCTGTCGCGGGCGGGCGCGGACTGCGAGGAACTACTCGATCTCGGTTGCGGGAACGGGTTGTATCTCGTGGACTTCTGCCGATCGATGCCGGAATTGCGGGCCTGGGGGGTCGAACCGGATCCAGGCGGCTACCGGGAGGCCCGTGAACTGGTCGCGGAAGCCGGGCTGAGCGACCGGGTCCAGGTGATCAACGCCTCGGCCACGGACTTTTTCGCCGCTCCACCGGAAAGTTGCCGTCCGGACTTGACCGTGCTCGCCTTCGTCCTGCACGAGATCCTCGCCCAGCGCGGGCGCACGGCGGTGGTCGAACTGCTTCAGGGACTGGTCAAGGCGTTCCCGGCGTTGAACGTGGTGGTCATCGAAGTCGCCGACGAAATCGCCGATCCCGCGATCATGCGGCACGGTCTGGCCAAGAACTTCTGGAACCCGTATTACCTCATCCATTCCTTTACTGAACAACAATTGGAGAAGAAGTCCTTCTGGGACGAGCTCTTCGAGGACGCGGGCTTGGTCACGGTCGCGTTCGTCACCACGGACGAGACGGTGGACTCCACCGGTTTGGAACTGGGCTACCTGCTGCGCGGCCCCGGACACAGCTGAGGAGACGCACTTGCCCGCACCGGAACAGGCCGAGCGGATCATCCAGTGGGCCGACGCCGAATCCGTGCCGAGCCCGGCGCTGCTGCTGGCGCCCGGAATGGCGTATCACGCGGTGGACCGCCTCCGCCGCGGCCTCGGCATGCGCGTTTCGTACGCCACCAAGGCGAACGCATCTCCACGGCTGCTCACCGAACTGGCCGGTCTGGTCGACGAATTCAATGTCACCAACCTCGCCCATCTGCGGACGCTGCTCGGTCTCGGCGTGCGGCCGGAACGCATCGCCCTCGTCCACCCGATGCTGCCGCGGGAAACCCTGCACGCCGCCGCCGCGCTGGGCGTGACCCGGTTCGTGGTGGACGACGAACGTGGTTTCGAGGTGCTGCGCTCGGTGATCGACCGGCCGCGGGTGACTCTCCGGGTACTACCGCCTGCTCCAGGGCAGTCGGCGAGGTCGGTCGTCCGCTTCGGAAACACCGTCGAGGCGGTGGAAGATCTGGCGATCACCGTGGCCGGCGCGGGAGCGACGGTCGAAGCCCTTTCGTTCTTCGTGGGCGCCGCGGGGAAGGACCTGGAGGCGGGCACCCCGTTCCGGCTCGGCGTCGACCTGGTCGCCGAACTGCACGGGAAGCTCGCCGCACGGGGATTGTTCGTGCCGATGATCAACATCGGCGGCGGTTTCCCCGGCGCTCAACGGCAGTTCCACCGGCGGCATCCGGAATTCTTCCTCGGCATCGCCGATCAGCTCGCCCGCCGGTTCGGTGACGAAGTGGACTTCCTTTGTGAGCCGGGGCGGTATCTGAGCGAACCCACGCTCATCCTGTTCACCCGGGTGATCGCCGATCGTGTACTGGGTGAACGGCGGTTGGTGCACGTGGACGCCAGCGCCTACGCCACACTGTTCGAGTCGTGCTTCATCGGACTCGGTGCCGACCCGCCGATGGTCCGCGCAAGGCCGGGGCCGCCCGCGCGGCCCGCGGACGTGGTGGGCCCTCTGATGGACTCGTTCGACGTGGTCCGGCGTCAAGCCGACTTGCCCCCGCTCGAACCGGGCGCACCGTTGCTCGTGCCCAACGTCGGCGCCTACGCCTTCGGTTACTCCGCTACTCCGGAAGGACTGGCGCCCCCGCCGGTCGTCGAGCTGCCCGACCAGCTAAGCGCCGTTTTGCACGACGTGTGGTTCCCCTGAACGGAGGCAGCCCCATGGACATCGCCATTCCGCCGGTAAACCCCCGTGGCCGGCCGGAGGACGTCCGGATCGACGAGTCGAACGACCCAGTGGTGACCGTCGAACCCGGAAACGGTATCCACGCGGCGCCCGCCTACCACGCTCGCGGCATTCCCGGGGCGCCCGAACGGATCCAGCTCCGCGCGGGCGTACTCGACAAGCTCCGGCAGGTCACCGCCTCGCTGCCCTCCGGGATCGACCTGCTCATCTGGGACGGGCTGCGTCCGCTGCGGACGCAGGCGGAAATCGTCGAAGCGTTTCGCGCGTCGCTGCCGGAAGAAGGCCGTGAACAAGTCGTGGAACGCTACCTGGCCCCACCACCGCGCTCGGAAGCGGAGTTCCGGGCCCAGCCACCTCCGCATTCCACGGGCGGAGCCGTGGATCTCACGCTGTGCGACACCGATGGTGAGCCGCTGGACCTCGGCGCGGGCTTCGACGAGTTCGACGACGTGTCGTGGCTGCGGTACTACGAAGAGAACCCCGGCAACGGCGGACTGCTCTTCCGCGACCGCAGGCGACTGCTCTATTGGGCCATGACCGGAGCGGGTTTCTCGCCCTATCCGTGGGAATTCTGGCACTACGAGTGGAGTACGCCGGTCGCGCAGGCTTACCACGGTCGACCCGTGGCCGAATACGGGCCTGTCGTGCCCTGGGAACGCTGAGGCGGGCCCGCGGTGCCGGACGGCGGGTACTACCCTCGGTGGCTCAGTGCCGAGCGAACACGGGAGAACCACAATGTCCACCCGGCGTTCAGCGGCGCTGAAGCGGCTACGAGCGGCAGCCGCGTCCCTGCCCGCACCCGGCGCACTCGAACCCGCCGTCGCGGCACTCGGTTTCGTCCAGTACGACCCGATCCGCCGTCCGGCCCGCGCCCAGGATCTCATCCTGCACCAGCGAGTCCGCGGCTTCCGGGCAGGCGACCTGGACCGCTGTTATCCCTCGTCGAACCTGGAAGAGGACTACTTCTACACCTATGGCGTCCTGCCGTCGGCGTACAGCGAGTTGCTGCACCCGCGGGGCGGTGGTTCCTTCGAGCCGTCCGGGCTGGCCTCGATGGTGCTCGGCCTGCTCCGCGAACGCGGGCGGTTGACCCCGCGGGAAGCGGCCACGACGCTGGGACGGGTACCGGAGACCAACGACTGGGGCGGGGTGTCCTCGGCGACCACCCGCGCGCTGGAATACCTGCACTACCACGGCTTCGCCCGCGTCTCGGGCAGGCTCGACAACCGCAAGGTCTACGCTCCGCGCCCTCCGGTGGTGCAAGCGCTCGAGCCCGCCGAACGCCTCGCCGAATTGACGCTGCTGATGACCAGGCTCCTGGCTCCCGTGTCGGCCGCCGGCCTGCGACGGGCGTTGACGCAACTGCGCAACAACGGTGGCGCCCTGCCGGGGAACGACAGCGTCGTCACCGATCTGCTGCACCGGGGAGCATTGCGGAGCGACAACGTCGAAGGCGTCACCTATCTGACACCGGTCGGCTGCCTGCCGGGAGAAAGCCGGCGCCGGGTCCGTTTCCTCGCCCCCTTCGACCCCGTGGTCTGGGACCGCACCAGGTTCGAGCACCTGTGGGGCTGGCAATACCGTTTCGAGGCGTACACGCCGCCGAAGAAACGGCGATTCGGGTATTACGCCCTGCCCTTGTTCTGGGGCGACATCGCCGTCGGCTGGGTCAACCTCACGGTGATAGCCGGCAGACTGGACGTGACAGCCGGATTCGCCGATATCGCGCCCACCGGCCGAGCCTTTCAAGTGGCCTTCGACGCCGAAGTGAACCGAATGGAAGCCATGCTCGGTCTGGACTGAACCCGAGGTCATTCACCGATCGCGCCGTCGATCGACTGTCGAACGACGTCGAGCTGGCCGACGTGCCGGGCATACTCCTGCACCAGGTGGAGAAGAATGTCGCCGAGAGCGGGCGCCTCTTCCGGTCGGGTGAATCGGCCGCCGAGGGCCGCGACGTCGCTCATCTCGGCACCGGCGATCACCTCGCGAGAAATGTCCAGCTCAGCCTCGTACCGCTTGAACACCTCCGCCGGAGTGTCAGCGGAAAGAATGACGAATTCGGCGGAATGGTCGACACCGCTCACCCAGTCGGGGTACGGCTCGACCTGCCTGGCGGCGAATCCCCACTGCAGCCAACGGCGTTCCACCCAGCCGAGATGCTGCACCAGGCCCAGCGGAGACCAGGTCACCGGCCGCACCGGAGTGGTGAGCTGGGCTTCGGACAGATTCGTGCATTTGCGGACCAGAGCACGCCGGTACCACTCCAGGTATTCCACCAGATTCTCGCCGAGGTCACAGCCGTAGCGCTCCGACCGCTCGATCACCAGGTTTTCGCTCACCGGGAAAGACATGCGCCAACAGTAAACGATGCGCCGAAAGGCGGGGCGTTCATGATCGACGAGTCTTCGGCGGACAAGCGTGCTAGCTTGTTCGACGGCCACGGATGCCAACCGGCTGGGAGGGTGGCGGCATGCGAGTCCTGGTGACCGGCGGGGCCTCTGGAATAGGCGCGGCGATCGTGCGCCGGTTCGTCGACGACGGTGCGGACGTCGCCATTCTCGATCGCGACGAAAACGCCTTGGCACAAGCAGTGCGCGACGAGCCGCGGATCGCTTTCGGGCTGACGGCCGATGTCGCCGACGCCGACGCGGTACGGGCGGCGTTCGCAGACCTCGACAGCCATTGGAACGGGCTGGACGTCCTGTTCAACAATGCCGGGATCAGTGCACGCGCCACCTTCCTGGAAACGACGGAAGACCAGGTGCGAAACACCTTTTCGGTGAACCTGACCGGTGTTTTCCTGGTAGCCCAGCAAGCCGCGCGCCGGATGTCCGCCGCCGGGTCGGGAATCATCATCAACACCGCCTCCGTGAGCGGGCTGGTGGGCATGCCGGGATACGCCCCTTATAACGCCAGCAAGGCCGGTGTGCTGTCACTGACCCAGACCCTGGCGCTCGAACTGGCGCCGCGGATCCGCGTCAACGCCATCTGCCCCGGCTACGTGCTGACCCCGATGCAGGAGGCCGAATACAGCACGGAGGAATTGAAGGCCTGCGAAGCCAGGATTCCGCTGGGCCGATGGGGCAGGCCCGCCGAAATCGCCGCGCTGGGTGCCTACCTGGTGTCGCCGGACGCGGCGTTCATCACCGGCCAGGCGATCGTGATCGACGGCGGGGAGACCGCGGGCGGCCTGGCGAGTACGGCCGAGTGACCGGCGCCGAATTTCGAGCGGGAGAGGCAAATGGACACTGATTCGAGAGGCAGCGTCTACGACACCCGGGCGTGGACGTCCACTTGGGCCGCCTCCACGATCGAGCGACAGGAGGTGCTGCGCGAGCACGATCCGCCCACCTACCTGCTCGAATATTCGCCGTTCTGGCACGGGTACGAAATCGACACCGGTACCGGACCGACGTGGAAACGCCCACTGGTGACGATCGGGTCGGTGTATTCGGTGTTCGGCCCCGAGTACCTGGCCGCCGACAAGGCCGCCGTCGCCAACGTGGTCGAAGACGCCCTCGACCGGGCACGGGATCGCGAAGCACACGGAGTCCTGGTGCTCAACCTCCGTGAGGCATTCGCGCGCCGCTGGAGCGCCTGCCGCCCTCCCGCCCTGACCGTGCGCCTGGACAACACCTACTACCGTGTCCCAGGAGAAGGCGCCGACCCCGTGATGGGCGATCTTTCGAAGAGCGCCCGTACGGACTGGCGGCGGCGCTGGCGGCGGGCGACCGAAGCCGGGGTGCGGATCGTCGAAGAACAGAGTCCGAGCGCCGACGCCATCGGAGAGATCATCGGCTTCGCCAACGGATCGGCCACCCGGCACGGCTGGCCGGTGCTCTACGACCTGCCGACCATGCAGGCCGTTCTCGCCACGCCCTACGGCAAGCTGTTCCGGGCGGAACTCAACGGGCGCACGGTGGGGGGTTTCCTGGCGCTGGAGCACGACGGGCAGTTGCACCTGTGGGTCGGTGGTATGGACCACGCCGCGGCGCGGGAGGCGAGTCCCTACCTCTTCTTGCTCTACGAACTACTGTCCCCCGACCGGGAAAACGGCTGGCGACGGATCGAATTCGGCCGCGGCAACGACGACTTCAAGCGCAAGTACGGCTTCCGCGAAGAGCGACTGTGGTCGTTGTGGTACCCCGCGACAGAAGACGACGCCGAATTCTACGGCCCGCGGTTGCGCGCCTTGCACGAGGAGCTCGCCCGTTGCCAGCACACGTCACCGGAGATGTTATGAACCCGGATGCCACTTTCGGCGGGCTCACCGCCGAACAATGGGATCGCCTTGCCGGACCGCATTTCTATTCGTCGAGCGGCTGGTTGCGATTCTGCGAAACCGACTACGGATCCCCCAGCGACGCCGTGGTCGTCTTCGACGGTGACGAGCCGGTTTGCGCGGTGCCCACCGTGACCGCCGGTGCGCTGCCGTCCTGGTCCCGGTACCACTGGAACAGCGGGCTTACCGAACGCGAACTGCCTCGTATCAACGAGTCCGGACTGCTCGTCGGCTCTCGGGAGGGGTACCAGACGAATCTGCTCAGCGGAGGCCGCGAACCGGCCACCGACGCGGTCGCCGACCTGATCGACCGGCTGCGGCACCGGGTGGGTCCGGATCGATCCTGTGTCGCCATGTATCTGACTTCCGAGGACGCCGGTGCCCTGCACCAGGCCGGCGTCACCGCACCGCCGGTCCTGCTCGACGTCGACGCCTGGATCAGCATTCCGGACGGCGGCTGGGACGCCTGGCTGGCGTCGCTGTCCGCCAACCGCCGCCGCATGGTCCGGCAGGACATCCGAAAGTTCGACCAGGCCGGGCATACCGTGTCCCACGCCAAGCTCGCCGACCACTACCGAGACCTCGGCGGGCTCGCCGCCGCCACGCTGAATCGGTACGGCCACCGGACCGACCCGGAGACCGAGCTGGCAGCGCTGGAGAATCACGCGAAGACCCTGCCGGAGGACGCCACGGTCGCCCTCTGCCATACCGCGGCCGGGGAACTCGCGGGCTTCTGTCTCTACTACCCCTGGCACGGGACCTTGTACGTGCGTTGGGTCGGTTTCGACTACGAACTGCTGCAGGACGCGTCCGAATACTTCAACCTGATGTACTACAGCACCCTTCGCCGCGGTGTCGAAATCGGCGCCGGCCGGCTGCACGCCGGGATCGAGAACACCGTGTCCAAAGCATTCCGCGGTGCCGACCTGCGGCCGCTGTGGCTGGTCGAGCTTTCCGGTCAGGCAGCGCTCACGAACGCCGCCGAAAAGATCAGGCAGCACAACACCGAGCTCTACCGCCGGTACGCGGACAACCCGAAGACGGCTCCGAACCTGGCCCCGTCGTCGCAGTGGGACCTCGGCGGCTGGGCGATGGACCCGCCGTGACCGACGGGAAGGCCGATACCGGCCGTTCCCGGAGCCTTTGGCACAACACCGACTTCACCAAGCTCTGGGGCGGCGAGACACTGTCCCAGGTCGGTAGCCAGATCACCCTCCTCGCGCTACCCCTCATCGCGATCCTGTACCTCGACGCCGGCCCTGAACAACTCGGCTGGCTCAGGGCCGCGCAGACCGCGCCCGTCCTGGTGATAGCGCTGCTGGCCGGGGTGTGGCTGGACAACCACCGCCGCCGCCCGCTGCTCGTGCTGACCAACCTCGGCCGGGCGGCCCTGCTCGGCTTGATCCCCCTTCTCTTCCTGGCCGATTGGCTCACCCTGGCCGCCATGCTGGTGATCAGCGCGCTCATCGGCGCGCTCACCGTGTGCTTCGACATCGGCTACGTGTCCTACCTGCCGACGCTGGTCGAGCGAGACCAATTGGTATCGGCGAACTCGCGGCTCGAATCCACCTATTCCATCGCCGAGATCGGCGGACCGGGGCTCGGCGGCCTGCTCGTCGGCATGTTCGCCGCCCCTTTCGTCCTGCTGGTCGACGCCATGACCTATCTGCTCGCGGCCATCGGCATCGGTCGTATCAAGCGAGTCGAACCGCGGCCGCCGCCCCGGAAGTCCCCATCGCTGTGGCGTGACATGCGTGAAGGAGTGCGGTTCACCTTCCGCAACGGCCATCTGCGCACCCTCGCCGTCCAGTCAGCGGTGTTCAACTGCTTCGAACAAGCGATTCTGACGCTGTACCTGCTGTACGGCATCGAGACCCTCGGATTGTCGGCGAGCCTGCTCGGCGGGCTGCTGGCGGCCGGGAGCGCCGGCGCACTGGCCGGCGCGCTGCTCGCCGGCCGCATCGGACGGCGAACAGGCAGCGGCGGCGCCACCGTGCTCGCCATGGCGATCAGTTCGGTGTCGTTGTTCGCCGTACCCGCCGCGACCGGGGCACCGGCCGCGGTGATCACCATCCTGCTCACCGGTCTCGTACTTCACGGGGCAGGCCTGGCGGTGTTCAACGTCTACGCACTCAGCATCCGCGCCGAAATCGTGCCCTCCCATCACTTGAGCCGCGTCACCGGGTCGTACCGCCTGGTCATCGACGGCGCCGTCCCCCTCGGCGGTCTGCTCGGTGGCTACCTCGGCGCCTTCGCCGGACTCCGTACCGCCATGTGGTTTTGCGGAGCCTGCCTGACCATCAGCTGCGTCCTCTTCGCCTTCAGCCGCATGCGTCACTACCGGGGGCCTGAGACAGAGGCACGGTCAGCGTAGGGTTCCGCGGGATCCGGCAATCGGCGTTTGACCCTGGGCGCTCAGGCTACCCCTGTCCGCATGAGGCTCCCCGCGTCTTCCTTACTCCTTGGCTTGGGTTTCGGCGGTTTCGTCGATGGCATCGTGGCGCACCAGATCCTCGGCTGGCATCACCTGCTGTCGAGCTGGTTCCCCCCGGACAACCCCGAAGACCTGCACCTGAACATGGTCGGCGACGGCCTGTTCCACCTGCTGTGCCTGATCTTCGTACTCTCCGGCGTCGTCCTGCTGAACCGGGGAGATCGTTTGCCCGCTCGGGTCCTCTGGGGCGGGGCGCTCGCGGGCTGGGGTGTGTTTAATCTCGTCGAGGGCACGGTCGACCACCTGATCCTCGGTGTTCACCACGTCCGCCCAGGCCCCCATCAGCTCGCTTACGATCTCGGTTTCCTGCTACTGGGCGCCGTGCTCATCGCCGTCGGAACCCTCTCGGCCCGTCAAGTCCGCTGAGGTGCGACGGGGCAAACCCCTGCGGCAAGCCACTTTTCCCGGAGGTCGGCGGGGATGGTCAGCGCGGTGGATTGTCCGTCGGTGAGGGTGCGGACGCTGCCGCCGAGCAGGAGATTGCCCGCCTTGTCGAGCACCGCCGTGGCCATCCGGCTGTGGTCCTCCGCCCGTTCCAGGAGTCGCATGGCGCGCGCGCCCGCGTCGACGGCGCGACCCCAGCCACGTGAGCGTGGCACTTCGAGCCAGTCGGCGACGTCTTCGGTGACGACTTGGCGCACCATCGCGGCGACCACGCCGTCGAACGCGGTGCCGGGCACCATGTTTTCGTACAGGCGCAGGAGATTACGGGTCAGTTCGATGCCTTCGGCGGAGGGGCCGTAACTTGCCTCGACGAGTCCGGCGTTGAGTTCTTGGGCCTCCCTCAGGGTTTCCGGCATCGCTTCGGCGGGAATACCGAGCATCGCGCCCGTCACCCGCCAGACGTAGTAGTAGTCCTCGGCTTCCCGGTCGGACACCGTGATTCCCATCCGGCGCATCCCGTCGATGACCTGTACCGAGAAGATCAGCAGTGCGCCCAGCATGTCCTGCTGGCACAGCGGGACGCCGTCCGCCTCGACGTCCCATTCACCGGACCGAGTGATGAAATGCCGGACGGCCGCGTGGATCAGCCTGGTCTTCTGGATCGTGGGCACGAAGCTGCCACCGGACCCGAACGGGTCGCGGCCCATGAGGTTCAGCACGAACTGGGAGGTCTCCGACAGCCGTCGATGTGGCTGATTGAGCCGGTGGGTCAGCGACAGGACGCGGGAGGGCCGCGGTTGGGCATAACAGTTCACCATCGCCCCGAAGGACAGCACCGAAGCGACGTGCATACCGTCGTCGACGAAAAATTCGTACGCGCCCGCGACTCGCTCGAGATCCGCCCACGCCGGCGGGGTGTCGGTCTCGATCAGATACCGGCGCACCGATTCCGGCAGCTCCTCCGGAATGGGTTGATCGTTGTCCCGGAAATGCGCCAGCACCTCGTTCACCGCACCCGTTCGCTCACCGGTCACCACCTCGGCGACGACGGCGTCGGCGAGCGGATCGCCCTGGTACTTCAGTGCTTCCAGAGCCGACAACCCCGGCGGTACGAGCATTTCCGACATCGGCTCAGCTTGATCCACGCCGAAATGCCCCGCTAGCGCCGTCCGGGGAAAGTCCGAACTCGATCTGATGGCGGCCGTGATCGCTGTCCGTGACATCGCGCGGGAACGGCCCCTCGCGGACAAGGGCGGTTCAAGGCCGCAGGTGCGAGCAGCGAGCCGTGATGTACTCCTGGTCCCCCGATGCCGTGTGGCCGACGGCCATGCTCAAGGGCTCGGCACCGGCACAGACCGACGAGTGAACAGGAGCGGGTATGACCGACGATGTGGCCGGCCAAGTGATCAAGGCCGAGCAGGAGCGGATCCGCTGTCTCCTCGACGTGGACCGCGGCACCTACGACCGCTTACACGCCGCGGAGTACCGGTTGTGCAACCCGACCGGCACCGTGTGGACGAAAACCGAATACCTGGATCTCCTCACCACCGGGCGGGTCGCCTACCGGGAACTGGGGCTGACCGGCGACGTGGACGCCATCGTCGGCACCGACGTCGTCGTCCTCCGCTACCGGTGCGTCATCGAACTCACCGTCGACGGCGCGGACATCCCGCGGCACGAGGCCTGGCACACCGACGTCTACACCCATGCCAGCGGCACCTGGCGTTGTGCCTGGTCGCAAGCCACCGGCATCATGGACCTTCCGTTGGCCGCCCCCTGACCCAGCACGAGCGTTGTGACAACTGGTGGCGGCTAGCCGCAGTATCGACAGCAGGCGGCATTCTCACTCCACCCGCCGGTGCGCGAGTTCGGTCGTCGCTTCCTCGATCTTCCGTTCGAGGCGCGCGTCGTTCTCGAGCAAGGCGAGCACCTCGTCGTCGGCCAGTTCCAGGAGTTTCTTCGTGACGTGCACGGCCAGGATGGGCTGGTGTTTCTGCACCAGAGGCAGCAGCGCCAAGCCCAGCCGCGCCTTTCGCTGCTCCGGGTTCAGCTCGGCGAGCGCCGCGGCGGACACGTTTTCCCGGTCGTCAGAAGGCATGCTGGTGATCACCAGACCAGGTCGGGGTCTTCGGTGACCGACTTCAGCGCGGTCACCGTCGCGTGGCCCTCACTCAGCAGACGGGCGTCGCTGTCCGGTGACAACTCGCCCTCGATCGTGAGGGCGGTGACGGTGAACGCGCTGTCCTCGCCGTTCTGGACGTGACTGCGCACCGCACCGAATTCGGCCAGCCCGGTGCGTTTCGGCGGCCCCGCCTCGGCACGATCGGGCACGTTGAGGTTCAGGACCGTGCCGGGCGGCAGTGCGGCGAGCCTGTCGAACAAGGTCGCTGCGACGGCGACGGCGGTGTCCCAGTGGGGTCGCGGCCCGGGTTCCAATCCCACGTCGAGGGACACCGCGAGGGCCCTGGCGCCGTTGATCGAGGCGGTCAGCGCCGCGCCGACCGTGCCGGAGTGCAGGATCGCGCGCCCGACGTTCGCCCCGTGGTTCACCCCGGACAGCACGATCTCCGGTGGCTCGCCGAACGTTCCCTGCGCGGCGGCCAAGGCGATCAGCCCGGGATGCGCGGCGACGGCGAACGCCGGGACGTCGGGGAGGCCGGACAGTTCCCGCCGTTCGACCGTGACCCGCCCCTCTTCCCCGGCACCGGTCAGGCCCGCGCTGGTTCCGCTGGCCTCCGCCGCGGGCGCGGCGACCACCACGGTCCAGCCGTGGTCCACGGCTCCCCGGGCCAGCGCGGCCAGCCCCGGGGAATCGATACCGTCGTCATTGGTGATCAGGGCACGCATCAGGAGGCCTCCCACGGTTTCAGGCGTACTCGTCCGGAGAGTTCCCGCACAGCGCCGTCGCTACCCGAACCGAGACCGTGTCGTGTCACATTGATCGCGCCGGCCGCGGCCCCGAGCTTCACCGCGTCCTCCAGCGACCGGCCTTGCGCGAGGCCGACCGCGAGCCCGGCGGTCATCGAATCCCCGCCGCCGCGGGTGTCGACCGGGCTCAGGTCGGGTGACTCCACCAGGACCAGCCGTCCTTCGAGGTAAGCGAGCGTCTCTTCGGCCGCGCGGGACACGACCACCGCGCGGGCGCCACCCGACGCCAGCTCACGGCAACCGTCCGCGAGATCGGGCAGCGAATCCGACTTGGCCAGCCCGTCCTCGACCATTTCCTCGTGACTGACTTTGATCACCGCCGGATCGCCCGCGAGCGCCTTGGCGAGCCGTTCCCCGGACAGGTCCACCACGACCGGCGTGCCGTGCGTGCCCAGATCCCGGGCGAGTCGCTCGTACACCGAATGCGGTACCGGCACGTCGTCCCCGTCCGGCCCGCTGAGGATGGCGACGTCCGCGCGCAGCCCCTGGACGAGAGTCAACTCGTACAGATCGTCGAGTTCGTGCCGGGTCAACGCGTCCGCGGGCATCCGCACCATCTCGTCACGACGGCCGTCGCGCCGATCGTGCACGTAGGCACCGTTGCGCGCCGCGACTTCGCGGACCTCGGCATCGACACCGATCAGATGCCGCAGCACTCGCCCGGTCTCCCCGCCGAGCGCGCAGCACAACACCGCCCGCGCGCCCAGGGCCTGGATCATCCGCGACTGCCATACCCCCTGCCCGCCCGCGTGTACGTGGACGTCGGGCGCCCCGTCCAACTCTTCCACCGTCACCGTCAGCTGCGGAGACGGCGCGAACACCGCCACTCGACCCTCAGTCATACCGAGGTTTACCCGTTTTGCCGGATTTCACTCCTGTCGTCAGGTGCCTCCGCCCCGAGAAGCGCTCGAATGCCGCGGAAATTACCCGCAGAGCGGCGACGGACCATGTGCTTGGCTGATCCGGTGCCGAAGAAACTGTTCGCCGCCACAGCGATCACCGCCCTGTCGATCGCCGTCGCCACGCCCGCGCAGGCCGTGCCCGCGTACTACCAGCAGACCGTCACCGGGTTCACCCTCGCCGAGTGCGACGCGGCAGGTTCCCAGCTGGCCCAGCAGAAACGCGCCCAGGGCTACCTCGTCACCTGGACCGGCTGCGGCCACCAGGGCTTCGGCTACGCCGGCTTGGTCAGCTGGTCGGACTGAGCCCGGAACCTTCGTCGCCGCCAAACGAATGAACAACTGCCGATGTGACAACGAGCACTTCACCGCTTGTATGGTTCGGCCATGAGCCAGCCGATCCCGTTCACGGACCTCAACTTCAAGCTCGCCGTGGTCCAGGAGCTGATGTACACCCAGGGCCTCCTGCCACGGTTCGACCTGCGTGACTACGCCGCCACGCAGGGCGTCACCTTCGACGGCGGCAGCGTCGAGGCGGTGCCTGAGGCTCTGGCCTACTTCGAGGCGCTCGAGGTCCCGGTCGAGCTCGCGGAGAAGATCACCGAGATCGAGATGGACGGTGGCAACGAGATCTATCTCCAGATCGCGCCGAACTGGGATGGCGAGGACGGTCTGTTCGATGTCGACGAATTCGCCGACGTGCGGCACTTCCCGAACTTGAAGTCGATGACCCTGCTCTACACGGGCAACGACGAGGCACTGGAGACGCTGCGAGCCCGCGGCATCGAGGCAGACTGGCTTTGACCGGCCGGGCCCGCCGCCCCGGCACCCTGCCGGGGCGGCGGGCTTCGCGCTGCCTTCCTCACCGTCTTCCACAATGGACATCGCGGCGGCTCACGGGTACAGCGTCAACCCCGGGTCGAGCGCGATCTCGGTCAGCTGCTCCAGGTCGAGGGGCGGCACCGGACTGTCCGGTTTCCGGTCGCGCTTGGCGTCGACTGCGTTCGAGGCCTCGAGGATCACCCCGATCTTGTCGGCGCGGGCGACCTCGACCCGATGGATCGACGGCCCACCGCCATTCGAGGTCAACGTGGTCGCCACGATGACCTCCCCCTTCGGCCCGATCGACTGGCGACACACCTGTTCCATGCCCTTCGGGGCCTGATTCACACAGTCGGCGGGCATGTTCAGGCGACCGCCCAGTCGTCCCAGCGTCACTTGGACGCTCCCCTTCTTACCCGACCTGACCGTGGCCGCCCCCGCGAGGAACTCGTCCTCTCCCCCACTGCACATGCCACCGCCACCGTTGGTCACCGGCCTCGCCGAATGGACGACCTCCAGCGCCCCGCGCCCGGGGTCCGCCACGGGGTAGTTTGCCGCGCTGGGGGCCAGTGTCGTCCCCGCCGCGAGCCGGGTGTTCACCGCGGCGGTCAGCACACCGGTGAGCCGCGTCGTCGCGTCGGCCGGCTTCTCCGTCGGCACCGGGCCCATCAGGGTGGGAATCTTGCAGGGTTCCGGCAGTTCCGGCGCCGAGGAAGGTCCCGCCGCCGGACTCACCGTCCCGGATGGTCCGGGCGCGAGGACGAAAGCCGCTCCGACGGCGACGGCGGCCACGCCAGCGGCCGTCACCACCCACGGGTTGGGCCGAAGCCAGGCCGTCTTCCGTTCCCGCGCCACGATCGCGTCGACGTCCACAGTGGACGGCGGGGTCGCGCCGATGATCTCGTCGATCCGTTCCTTGGTCATCTCGTCTCCTTCAGCTCAGGGTGGTTTCGGCCAGCCGCGCACGCAACGTGTCGAGGCCCCGTGCGGTCTGGCTCTTCACCGTTCCCGCCGAACAGCCGAGAATCGCGGCCGTCTCCTCGATCGAGAGGTCGCAATAGATGCGCAGTACGACGGCGGCCCGGCGCCCCGGCGGCAGCGCTTCGAGCAGGGCGAACAGCTGCGCCCGGTCGAGCACCCCGGAGTTCAGCTCCACCGCCGGTTCGGGCAGATCTCCCGACAGTTCCTCACGCCGCCACGACCGCCCGCGCTCGTCGAGCCAAGAGCGCACCAGGATCCGGCGCACATACGCGTCGAGATGGTCGACGCCACTCGCCCGCTTCCAATGCCGATAGAGCTTGGTGATCGTGATCGACACCAGATCGTCCGCGAGATGCCAGTCGCGGCAGAGCAGATAGCCCGTCCGCCGCAACACCTCCATCCGAGACGTGACGTACTCCCGGTACGCCGTTTCTTCGGACCGCTTCACCCAGGCCTCCCGTGGTTTTCGCTCACACCTCCTACAACCGGGGGTGAGCGCGCCGGGGTTGCTCGGCCGGGAGTGATTTTATGAGGTCCAGTGTTCCGGGAAGCCGGACATCGCGACCAGCGTGGGATCGTCAACATCGGTCGCGGTCGCGGCGCTGCAGACCGCTTTGGCCGCGGCCGTAGTGGTGCCGAGGGTCTCCGCGGTCTCGGCCGCGGAGAAAGCCAGCACTTCGCGCAGGACGAGGATCGCCCGTTGGCGAGCGGGCAGGAGACGTCGGCGAAGTTGACGCCTGCCGCGGTCACGCGGATCAGGACCCTCACCCGCTCCGGGGTTCGGCACCGACGCGTCGGTGATCAGGCGCAGGTCACGCGGACCGGCCAGGGAAGTCCGCTGCATGGTCGCTGGAACGGTCGTCGGCGGTCAGCCTTAGCTTCTCGGCGTACCTGAGGGGAGACGCGGGCCGCGTCTCCCCTCAGGTAGACCCCGGTCATGGCGAAAGGAATCGACCGCGTTTCGAAAGATGCCGGGGCGCCGGGGGAGGCGGGGCGCAGGCGACTTCGTGTCCTCGGTGGCGGTCAGCAGGCCCTGACGATGACCGAGTGCGCCTTGCTGCCGAGGTCGAGGATCTTCACGTCCTTGTTCCCCGCGGGCACGCGGACCTGATAGGTGCCGGGGTCGACGGGGTAGCCGAAGTAGCTGCCTGCCGGGGCGGCCCCGGTACCCGCGATCATCAAACCGCCGCGGTGGATCGTGGTGGGAACCGCTTTGCCGCAGTTGTTGGAGATGTAGATCTTGCCCTTGGTCGCGGCGGAGGCGGAACCCGCGCCGAGGACCGAGACGGCCAGGCCTGCGGTGGCCAGAACGGTGAGAACGCGCCGGGTGGTCGTCATGGTGCTCCTCTGGTGTTGTCGGGGTCGGCCACAAGTTACCGGCACGCGTAGCGGCGCACTGTCGGTCGAACGAACCACAGCTGAGGGGCAAGCTAAAGGTGGGTCCCCGCGCTCTCCAACAGCTTGCGCACGGGTTCGCTCAGCGCGGCACCGCTCAGGTCCAGGGTCACGAGATCCTTGTTCATCGTTCCCCGGCTCGTGATCCTGAAAATGGTCCCCTTTCCCGTGGCGGGATCGAAGTTCCGCAGCCACGGGCCACCGCTGGAACCACCGGCGAGGTCGCACTCGGTCTTCCACGAAACGCTGACCGAGTTCGCGTCGAGCGCGGCGGGTCGCGCGCAGGAGAACAACGCCTCACCGCCCGCAGCCTTCGACACCGGGTAGCCGAGTGGTTCGGCCGAGCACCCGCAGATACGCCTGAGTGACGAGCGTTGTCGTGAGTGGCGATTCGGGCCAGAGCCAAGGGTGTTTTAGCTACCTACGGCGGAATGAGCCCGTTAGCGGCCGGGCCGACAGTACGTGATGGCCCCCTTCCTTGCGCCTAGCGCAAGGAAGGGGGCCATCACGTACTTCACGCCAGCCACTCACGACGCAGCGAGATCAACTCCGCAGATCGATGTAGGCGACGGCCGCTTGCCCGGCGAGCACCACGTAGGCGTGCGTGCCGTCCTGGGTGACCGCGATGCCGTACGGGTAGGCGCCCGCGGGCAGCTTGCGCACCAGCGTGTTCGTGCGCGTGTCGAACTCGGCGAGCGTGCCCTGCGTCGTGTCGCTCGCCCTGCTGCCCGCATAGACCCGGCTTCCGTCCGGGCTGATGGCGAGTCGGTGGCCGTTCTGCAGCCCCGGCACGCGCGTGACGACCTCGTGCGCGACCAGGTCGACGACGACGAGCGCGCTGCCACCGTTCTGATAGGCGCGTGTTCCGTCCGGGGAAAGCACCACGTCGCCGCCTGAGCCGGTCTTCACCGCGTCGGTCACGGTGTTCGTGGCGGTGTCGATCGCGGTGAGCTCGCCGGACTCCGTCGCTGCCCAGATCCTCGTGCCGTCCGGCGCGGTGGCGAGCGCGTAGGCGGAGGTTTCGAGCTTGACCGCGGCCACTTCGGTGTCCGTGGCCGTGTCGAGTACGTGGACCGCTTCCCGTCCGGCAACGTAGACCCGGCCGCCGTCACGCGACACCGTGAGCGAGGTCGGGTAGTCGCCGCCGAACACGGAGGCGACCATGGTCTCCGAGGCCATGTCGATCACCGAGACGGCGTTCGCGTAGGCGTTCGCGACGTACGCCTTGGACCCGTCCGGGGTGAACGCGACTTCGAAGGGACCACGCTGGACCGCGATGGTGTTCGTGACCTTGTTGGTCGCGGTGTCGACGACGGTCACGGTCGCGTCCGGCGGGCTGGTGACGAGGGCCTTCTTGCCGTCCGGGCTGATCACAACGGCTTCGGGATACTTGCCGGTCGGGATCAAGACGGTCGGATCGGCCGCGTTCGCGACCGCGGTGGACGCGCCGAGCAGTACGGCGGTGACGCCGACGACCACGGCGCGCCGCGTCAAAGTACGTGACATTGTGATTGAAACTCCTTGTCCAGGCACGACGAAGCCGTGCCACCCCAGTTGACGACCCGAACCTAGCTGACGAAGTGAACACCGCACCAGGGGGCCTGTCACGGCGGCCGGGTCGGCTGGCCGCTTCCGCGAGGGCCGGGCGAAAGAGACACGTTCGTCACCGATTCGAACAAATGGGTTCAGCACGATCACCATCAGGTGACGTGCCCACCCTCCCCGCGAGCGATCGTTTCCCGAATGAGCGCACGAGCGTCGCGGATTGTCGATTGCCGATCGGCGAATCAGGGACGGTAAATCGTGCAGGCTCCACTCACAAGAGTGAGGAGATCCGGAAACACTCGAGCCCACTGAGCCGGAAAGGGGAACCACCGGTGCAACTCAAATGGCGGCATTCTACCGGTACTTCCTTGTCGTAACGTCGAATGAGGAGCGTGTCTTCAGTACACACCCCGCAACGAATTCCGCAATATTTGGAGGCTTTCGTGATTCGACGTCCTCTGCGCAGAATGGCCGCCCTACTCGGCGCCGCGGCGTCCGCGACCGCGTTCGCGACCCCGGCTTCGGCGGCGACTCCGGTGCAGAGCGAAGCGGCCGGCCCGGCCGCGCTGGCCGCCACGCAGCAGCGCCTCGGCGGTTCGCTCGGCGCCGCGTTCGCCGGTTCCTGGCTCGACAAGACGACCGGCGAGCTGGTCGTCGGCACCACCGACGCGAGCCACTCGGCGCGGATCCGCGCGGCGGGGCGCGATCCCGAAACCGCTACGGCACAGCCTGGCGGAACTGAAGAAGATCCAGTCCACATTGGACAACAGAGCCGCCGGCGTGCCCGCTTCGGTCGCCGGCTGGTACATCGACGCGCCCACGAACGAGGTCGTGGTGAGCGTGGTGGGCGGCGACCCCGCGGGCCGGGCCTGGGCGACGGCCGCCGGAGTCCCGGTCCGAGTGGCACAAGTGAAGAGCGCGCCGCGGCCGCTGTGGGCGGTCATCGGCGGGCAGGGACTCTACTTCAGCGGCGGGGCTTGCTCTGTCGGGTTCAACGCCTACGACGACGATGACCATTACGTGATCACCGCGGGCCACTGCACCGAACTCGGCGGCACGGTACGCGGTGTCGACGGCACGATCGGCAAGGTCGCGCGGTCGTCCTTCCCCGGCAACGACTACGGGACCGTCGAAGTGACCCAATCGGACGTCTCGACCCCGCCCCGCGTCGATCGGTACGAGGACGGTTCGGACGTGCGGATCGAAGGCGCCGACGTCGTCGGGGTCGGTGGCCGGATCTGCCGGTCCGGGATCACCACCCATTGGCAGTGCGGGCGGGTGGAAGCCTTGGACCAGACGGTGAACTACGGCAACGGGAACATCGTCAAGGGTCTCACGCAGACCGACGCCTGCGCCGAACCGGGCGACTCCGGCGGTTCGTTCGTCAGCCGTCCTTCGTCGGGTTCCGGCACGAAACTCGTGCAGGCGCAGGGGATGACCTCGGGCGGATCCGGTGACTGCGACGAAGGCGGCACCACTTTCTTCCAGCCTGTCAAGGAGGTGCTCGACCGCTACGATCTGACCCTCGAAAAGGACTGATCACCCTGGCAGGGGGCGGCCGAGTTCCCCGGCCGCCCCCGTCGAATTCGACGGGGCTGTATCAGGGGCAGGGCAAAGCCGCGTGCCTGTCAAGGAATTCCTCGATCTGCCCGGTAAGGTCGCGCGCCTCGCCGACCAGCGTCTCGATTTCGGCCCACCGGTGGCGGATCCGCTCGTCGTCGGCGATCAGTGTGCCGGAAACCATGCTCAGGAACAGATTCGTGTCCACCGCGACCTCGGCGAGCCGCAGGAAGGGACGGAGGTCCTCCTGGGTCCCCACTCCGTGCGCGGCCGCCCATTCGCGGGCCCGCATCCCGGCGTCGTGGCAGGCGTCGACGAGGAAGGACCGGATCTCGTGCGGCCGGTTTCCCGCGCGAGCGGGTGTTTTTCCCGTCAGTGGGAGAATGTTCCACGCCACCGAGAGCAGGCAGTCGGCCACGTCATCCATCGACTCCACGTCCACGGCGGGGAGTGTTCCGGTCCGCGTCCGCTACCAGGTGGAATGACTCGCGTGAACGGCAGGATAGACCCGATCGGGTAATCGTCCGGGCGTCGACCACCTGCAAACCGGCGAGGAGACCGGACAGTCCTTGGTGATCTTGGGGTCGAATCGCGAGGATGCCGCTGGCGAAGAACAGCAGATTCGCCAACGGCTCGAATCCGTCGTTGACCACCGAAGCCAGGGTGAGCAAGGTGAAGTAGCCGCCGGAACCGGCGAGAAACCGCACGAGCATCCGCCACCCGGCCGGCTTCCCGCCGTCCGGTCCGGCAGGGCGCAGCAACACGACCCGCTGGCCGAAGCTGGCGCCGTTCCCCGCGACAGGGACGACGAGCAGCAGGAGCACCGCGGGCAGCAGCGTGCTGATCAGGGCCGTGACCACGGTGTTCGGTTCGCCCGCCAACAAGGTCGTCACCAACCCGATGGTGGTGCCGAGCAGGATGACCGAGACGACGTCGACGGCCATTCCGAGCAGGCGGCGGCGGGCGGTGACCGGTCGCGGGATCCCGGGCGGCGCGGACGGCTCGTTCCCCGGCAACAGCCGCAGCAAGGGAGCGAGTCCGAAGCCGACGGCGGCGCCGAGGGTGTTGGTCAGCAGGTCGTCGACATCGGCCAGCCGGTACGGGCACTCGAACAGGAACCAGACCCCGGTGAGCTGGGTGCACTCGATGAATAGCGAGACCGCGAGTCCGATCGCGACGGTGGCCGGGAAGCTCCGCCGGAAGAGGTGCCGCACGAACATCCCCAGCGGCACGAACAAGGCGACGTTGAACACCGCCTGCTGGAGCGCGGGATTGCGCAGGAACGCCCGCAGGCCGTTCCCGAGCTGTTCGCGGCGGATGTCGGCGATGAACTGGAACGGTCGCAGTTGCAGGTGACTCGCCGCGTGTTCGGCGCACCACGCCGCCGTCGTCTGCGGGATGGGAAGCAACGTGTAGGTCCACAAGGACATGACGTAGACCAGGAATCCGAACGCCAGCAGGACCCGCCAGAGCCCGAGTTCGCCGCGGCGGCGGTAACTCGCCGCGATGTACGGGACGGCCAGGAGGCCCGCGAACACGAAGCCCGCGAACACCGCGATGACCGCGGAGACGGTCGGATCAGTCACTCGCGGAAGCTAGCAACGCCCGCTCCGGCGCACCCGTTACGCCACCTGGCCGGGTGACGGCATCGGCCGAAGCGAGGGCACGCTGATGCGCGAGCGCCGCGATGGCGAACGTCAGGTGGACGACGACCCAATTGCGGTCTTCGCGGTGGACCCGCTGCAACAGGTCGAGCGTGGCGTCCCCGGGACTACGGCCCTGACGGCAGGCGTCGATGAACGCCTGGGTCAGTTCGTCGACGTTGTGCCGGAACTCGGCGAACGCGTCGGCGGGTTGGGCGTTGGAACAGCAATCCACGGTCACGTCACTCAGCGTTTCACGACGCGACACAAAGTTACGACTTGGCCGGGGTGGAATCACTCACGTGAGGTAGCCCCACAGCGATGTCTGTGCTCTGCGTCACGCCGAGGCGAACTTGGCGGGCATCCGACGCTCCCGGTCGGCCGCCTTCGCCCGGCGGGTGACCGGGAAGCGCTGGTCGAGTTCGACGAGCAGCGGGGTCACCGCCATCAGCGCCAGCAGGGCGAGTCCGGCGTAAGCGCCCAGGGTCGCGACGATCGTCATTTCCGCCTCCTGATTCCCGTGCCGCCTGGTTTCGGCGGCCTGTAACCAGGATCGCCGTCCGGCGGGTGCGGCGGATCGGTCATCCGGCGGAGGCACCTCGACCGGTCGGCCTTTTCCGCGCTGTCCGTTCGGCCGACCCCGGACGGGTCAGTCGCCGGAGGCCCGCTTACCCGAAGGACGACGGTGCAGCAGATCGAATCGCGACCACATGGCCTCGGCCGCTTCGATGGACTCACTGGTCCGGGCGGGATCGACGGCGGCGAGTTGCGCGACGATGGCCTGCACCAGGCTCATTCCGGCGGTCAAGGACGGGAAGAAGGTGACGCCCTCGGCGGGCACCATCAGCACCTGCTCGACGGCGCCCGCCAGCGCGGGGCTGGCCGCGTCGGTGATGGCGAAGGCGCGCGCTCCCCTGGCCTTGGCTTCGTTCGCGGCGAGCACGGTGCTTTCGTACAGCCGCCAGAAACTGATCGCGATGAGCACGTCGTCGGCGGTGAGTTTCGCCGTGGCGTTGGCGAGTTCGGCGTCGCCGGCGGTGATCGCGTGAACGTCGTAACCGGCGAGCCGCGCGTTGTGCGCGAAGGCGATCCCCACGGCTGCGTAACTGCCATCGGCGATGACGACGGTGCGGCGCGCGGCGGCGACCGCCTCGGCGACGTTGCGGATCTCGTCCTCGTCGAACCGGCGGTTGAGCAGAGCGAGGCTGTCGAGGTCGCGGCGCAGCGACGCCGAACCCGGCGAGTCGACGTCCCGGTGTTCCTCGGCCACCTGCGGCGCGCTCAGCGAGGACATGTACCGCGCCCGCAGTTCCTGTTGCAGCGCGGGCCAGCCGGCGAAACCCAGCGCCTGTGCGGTCCGGGTGACGGTGGCGACGTTGACCCCGGCGAGCTGGGCGAGCTCGGCCGTCGAGCCGAACGACGCCCGGCGCGGCTGGGAGACCAGCACTTCGAGCACGGCGGCCGACTTCGGGCGCAACCCGCGTTCCGGCGTCCGATCCCGAAGCCATGCCTCGAAACCGTCGTCGGTTCCCGTCTCTGCCACGCACACCCTCCCTCGACCGCGTCACGGTAACGCATAGTGCTCGTCGAGCCACGTGCAACAACCATTGCAGTTTTAACGAAACGCAGTATACGTTGTCCGCACTCTTCGTCGCCCGAACACGGAAGGCGTTCCCCATGACGCTTCTGGCACGACTGGACCGGCTCCCCTTGAGCCGCCCCCACTACAAACTCCTGCTCATCGGCGGACTCGGCTACACCTTCGACGGAATGGACTCCGCCGTGGTCGCCTTCCTCCTGCCGAGCGCGAAAGCTGCCTGGGACCTCGACAACGGCCAGCTCGGGCTGATCGGTTCGGCGACGCCGTTCGGCTTCCTCTTCGGCGCTATCGCGGCCGGCTTGCTGGGCGATCGCATCGGCCGCAAGAAGGTCATGATGTACGCCCTTGCCTTCTACGCGGTGTTCTCGGTACTCGCCGCCTTCTCCCCCAACTACGAGATCTTCCTGGGCGCCCGGGTGCTGGCCGGAGCGGGCGCGGGCGCCGAAAGCGCGATCATCGCCCCGTTCCTGTCGGAGTTCGTCCCCGCCAAACGACGCGGCTGGTTCGTCGGCGCGCTGGCAGGCTTCTTCTCGTTCGGGTTCGTGGCCGCCGCGCTGATCGGGCGCTTCGTCGTCCCGACGGTGCCGGAGGGCTGGCGCGTCGCTCAGCTGATCACCGCGCTGCCGATCGTCATGCTGCTGTGGTGGCGCCGGTCCCTGCCGGAATCACCGCGGTTCCTCGTCGCGAACGGGCGGCACGCGGAGGCGGAGAAGATCGTCATCAAACTCGAACGCGACGTCGAAAAGGCGACGGGGCAGGCACTTCCGGCCGTGGCCGAGACCGATGCCCAGCCGGCGACGGAGACGCCGAAGGTCAATCTCCTCAGCGCGCTGAAGTTCCTCTGGAGCCCCGCGATGGCACGCCGGACGGCGGTGATCTGGACCGTCTGGTTCGTGATCACGTTCTCCTACTACGGTTTCTTCTCCTGGATCCCCACGCTGCTCGTGCAGCGCGGGATCACGGTGACCAAGAGCTTCGAGTTCTCCATCATCATCTACCTGGCCCAGATTCCCGGGTATTTCTCCGCCGCCTGGCTCTCCGAACGGCTCGACCGTAAGCACACCATCGCGCTGTATCTGGCGGGCTCCGCGGTGAGCGCGTTCTGGCTGAGCCAAATGGACGCGCCGTGGTCGATCACCCTCGCCGGGGCGGTGCTGTCGTTCTTCCTCAACGGCACCTACGCCGGCGTCTACTCCTACACCCCCGAGGTGTTCCCGACCTGGATCCGCGCCAGCGGGACCGGGCTGTCCAGCGCGTTCGGCCGGGTCGGCAGCATCCTGGCCCCGACGATCATCGGCCTGTCGGCGGCGAGCCTCGGCTTCGCCGGTGTCTTCGGCCTCACCACCGCCGTCCTGGCGGCCGGGGTGGTGTGCGTGGTCGTGTTCGGCCTGTCCACCGCCGGTCGCTCCCTGGAAGAACTGACCGAGCACGGTGCCCCCGTGAAGACCGCGAAGGAGATGACGAAGTGACCGTGTCACTGTCCACTGTGGAGGACAAGACCCGCGCCACGATCGGCGTGCGCCTGTTCACCGTACTGGCGTGGGTGCCCGAACGACAGGCGCTACGACGCGTGCACAGCAGCCACCCGGCGGAATACCCGGTGGGCGGCGAGAAGACCGTCGAGGTGGCCGCGGGCTGGCTGGACCGGTGCATCACCGGGCAGAAACCCTATTTCGGGGCGGACAGCGCGGCGGTACGGGAGATCTTCGCCGACCACGAACTCATCGAGCGGCTGGGCTGCGGCGCGGTGATCAACGTGCCGGTGGTGGACGACGGCCGCACGCTCGGCGTCCTCAACATCCTCGACGCGGAAGGCAGCTACGACGACGATTCCGTCGTGGCGGCCCGTTCCCTGGCACCGTTGGCGGTCCCGGCCCTGCGCGAAATCCTGGAGACGCGATGAACGGATCACTGCTGCTGCGCAACGCCCGGCTGCTCGACCCGGCCAAGGGCGAGTACACCGAGGGCGACCTCCGGTGCGAGGACGGCCGCATCGTCGAGATCGGCACGGGTCTCACCGCCGGTGACGGCCGGACCGAGGACCTGCGCGGCGCGGTCGTGCTGCCCGGTCTGGTCGACGCCCACGTGCACGTGACCGCGTCGACGGCGGATCTCGGATCGCTCGCCTCGTCGTCACCGTCCTATGTGGCCGCGCACAGCGCGCGCACGATGAGCCGGATGCTGGACCGCGGCTTCACCACGGTCCGCGATGCCTCGGGCGCGGACTACGGCCTCGCCGACGCGCAGGCCGAGGGCTTGTTCCGGGGTCCCCGACTGCTGTTCTGCGGACGCGCGCTGAGTCAGACGGGCGGGCACGGCGACAGCCGGACCCGCGGCGCCAACGCCAGTGACGACCACCCGTGCTGCGCGGGTCTCGGCAGGCTCGCCGACGGGGTCGACGCGGTCCGCGCGGCGGCGCGCGACGAACTCCGCAAGGGAGCGCACCACATCAAGGTGATGGCCTCCGGCGGTGTCGCCTCCCCCACCGACCGGATCGACTCGACGCAGTATTCCGCCGACGAACTGCGCGCGATCGTCGAGGAGGCGGAAGCGGCCAACCGCTACGTCGCCGCGCACGCCTACACCGCTCGTGCGGTGAACCGCGCGCTGGAACTGGGCGTGCGGTCGATCGAGCACGGCAACCTGATCGACGATCTCAGTGTCGAACTGTTCCGCCGGCACGACGCGTATCTCGTTCCCACCCTGGTCACGTACTGGGCGTTGAAGGAGGAAGGGCGCGAGCACGGGCTGCCGGAAGCCAGCTGGCGCAAGGTCGACGAGGTGCTCGGTGCGGGGATGGCCGCACTGGAGCGAGCCGCTCGCGGCGGGGTGAAACTGGTCTACGGCAGCGATCTCCTCGGCGGGATGCACCGGCACCAGAACCACGAATTCCGGCTGCGCGGCGAGGTCCAGCCCGCGCTTGACATCCTCCGGTCGGCGACCTCGACCGCCGCGGACCTGCTGAACCTGACCGGCGAGATCGGCACGCTCGCTCCCGGCGCGCACGCGGATCTGCTCGTCGTGGACCGCGATCCGCTGGCGGACATCGGTGTCCTGGCCGAACCGGAGAAGTTCCGGCACGTCATCCAGGGCGGGACCGTGGTCTCCGGCTGACCCGTTATTGAGGGGTAAGGCAAAGGTGTCGCGTTGCGTGCGACGTCGGCTCGCGCCGCGGCCGGATGTCCCCAATGACGCATTGGGGACACTGACAGTCTCCAATGCCGCATTGGAGACATGCCCGCCTCCCGATTGCCTGCTCACACCACCAGGGATGACCAGCCTCCCCCCAGCCCTCAAGAAGGTGTCGCGAAAGCCGCTTCCGCAACACCAACCCTGCCCCCAGGGCATGCCACCTTCGCCTTACCCCTCAAGATAAAGAGGGTTAGTGAGGATGAGGCACAGGTGTCGTGGTCGGCACCTATGCGGTGCGCGTTCCCGCGAAGGCGGCGCCCGCTGCTCGTGTCGCGAAAGCCACTTTCAGGACATGTGATGGCCCGAAAGTGGCTTTCGCGACACCTTCGCCCTATCCCTCAATAACGCCCCAAAATCCACACCGTGAGAGACGCGGCCCGGCAGCAGGACCGGTCGACAGCCGTTGGCACCGGACTACGCCGGTCGGTTTCCAGGTACGGGCCGGACCCGGTCGAGCTTCGGCGGCCGGACCGGTGACCTCGCCTCCAGGTACTTCCAGAGCGCGTCCGCGCCGGAGTAGATGCTCCGATCCTGTTTCCTGGCCTCGAAAAGCGCCGTGAACCCGGGTGTGGCGTTGCGGGCGAAGAAGTTGTTGGCCAGAGTCGCGATCCGGTACTCGCGGTCGGCCTTCACCGGCTTCCCGTTGATCCGGATCTTCTTGAGATCGACGTGCTGCCCGAGCGGGGCGCCGGGGTCGTAAGTGTAGGAAACGTTGTCGGAAACGGCCATGTGCCGATACGTCACGACGCCGTCGGGCCCCCGCTGCCATTGGCTCTCGATCAGCTCGTCGAGTTTCTTGCCGGTCACCGTCCCGCGCACGACGGCCGGGCCGATGCCGTTCTCGTAGACCGTGCCGAAGACCAGCTCGGAGAACAGCACCCGTCCCGGCGCGTCAGCGGGATTGGCCGGATTGGGAGCGAAAGGGATGTCGCGCAATAGGATTCCTGGCATCGCGACCGCGAGGTCGGCCTGTCCGTCCTTGTTGGCCGCCCAGAGGAACGCATCGGCGGTGACGTTGCCGAGCGTGGACTCCTCGTCGGTGCCGGAGGTGCGGGTAAGGTCGCCGTTGACCGTGGCGACCTGCTGGTTACCCCGCGCGGGGAGCCGGTCCTTCCAGTACTTCGCCATCCGCTGCACCTCGGGATCCGGTGCGACATCACGGGTGTTGGCGTGGCTGACCGACTTCGTCCGGTCGCGGCGGACATCGCCGGTAGCCGGGTCCAGCTCCAAGTTGATCTCGTTGATCAGCCTGCCGTGGTTCGCCGCTTCCACCACCGGGCGGGGATTACCGGCCGGGTCGGGCAGCATGCAGTTCACCAGCGCGTGCCAGTGCCCGCCGACGATGGCGTCCACCGCCGGGCTGATCTGCTTGTTCATGTCGGCAAGCGGGCCGAACGGTGCGGTGCAGTCGTTGTACCCCGCACCGTTCGCTTGCGAGAACCCTTCGTGCACCACGGCGACGATGGCCTGGACGCCCCGCCCGCGGAGCTCCTCGGCGTAACGGTTGATCGTCTCCACCTCGGGCAGGAACTTCAGTTCGCTCGGCCAGTAGGAGAGCTGCTCTTCCGGCGTGTGAGTGGTCGTGGCGTGGATGAATCCCACCGGGAGCGTGCCGCCGCGACCGTCGTCGACCTGCCGCACGTGGTACGGCTCGACCAGCGGCCGGCCGGTGGCTTCGTTGATCACGTTCGCGGAGTAGTAGTCGAAGTCCGCGCCCTGGAAGCGTTTCCCGGTCGAGTCGGTGAAGCAGAGGTCGCGATCGGGGCGGCCCTGGCAGGTGCCCTCCATCATGTGCTTGAGGTAGGCCGGTTTTCGGTCGATCTCGTGGTTGCCCACGGTGGAGAACTCGACGCCGATCATGTTCATGTACTCGATCGTCGGCTCGTTCCAGAACCACGCGGTCTCCGACGGCCAGCCGGAGAAGTCGTCGCCCGCGGAGAACAGTACGGAGTTCTCCGGTGCACGCAGCCGGTTGAGGTGCGAGGCGAGATACGCCCCGCCACCCACGGTTATCGCTGGCTCACCGGCACGCGAGCCGGGCACGGTCGTGGTGTACTCGCCGAAGTAGCCGTGCAGGTCGGTGATCGACAGCAGCTGCACGGGCACTCCGGGCGCGGACTCGGCCGTCGCGGCCGGTGCCAGTGAGACGGCCAGCGACGCGGCGGTGACGATCGCCGCCGTGCGCCATCTCTTGGGTGATGCGGACATGGCAGACCTCCTTACTTCTCGGGGCGGAGCAGGGCGTTGCCCTGTTTGACAGCCTCCACGGCGGCGTCGGGGACGTTGACCGATCCGAGGTACATGTCGTTGAAGATCTGGTTGATTTTGGGTTCCGCCGCGGCGAAGCCGGACACGATCGGGAAATTCACCGTCTTGCCGCGCGCCTCGTCCAGGAACGGCTGGGTGTCGATGCCCTTGGCCTTCCAGTGCTCGACGTAGCGCGGGGCGAGGTCGTTGATGGCCGGGAAGACATAGCCGCCCTCGGCCATGATCGCCTGCGCCTGCGGGGTGGCCAAAAACGACACGAGCTGCTTGGCCTGGTCGGGATGCTCGGTGCGGGAGTAGACCGCCTCGCCGAGGCCGTTGATGATCACGACGCGGCCTGCCTTGCCCGCGGGAAGCGATGCGGTGCCGATCGGAAAGGTCGAGCTGGGGGCGACGAAGGGCAGCAGCGCGTTGTTGGCCGGGAAGACCGCGACCTCGCCGCGCTGGAACATCTCGGTCGCCCGGCCCGCGGGCGGGTTGGTCTGCTCGGCGGGCGGGGACACGTGCCACTTCTTGATCAGGTCGACGCCCCACTGCAACGCCTCGACCGAATCGGGCTCGTTGAAGTTGAACGTGCCGTAGGGCTTGGTGATCGTCGTGCCGCCGTTGCTCGGGATCCAGTTCAGCCACTGCGTGCCCGAGTGGTTCCAGGAGGCGAAGCCCCACCGCTTGACCTTGGCCGGATCGAAGCCGGGTTCATTGGGGTGCTTGCCGTTCACGTCGACGGTGAGCTTCTGCATCAACGGCAGGAACGTCCCGGACCCGTCAGGCGCCCAGGTCAGCGGCTCGGTGGGCATCTCGACGCCCGCCTCGGCGAAGACCTGCTTGTTGTAGAGCATCCCCGGCACGCCCCAGTCTTTGGGGACGGCGTACATCTTTCCCTTGTAGGTGAAAGAATCCACGACGTTGGGGTGGTACTTGTCCTTGGCCAGGCCGGACTGCTCCACGGCGGCGGAGACGTCCATCAACGCGCCCTGCGTCGCCAGTTCGGGGAAGTTCGCGGGCGTCATCCAGAACACGTCGGGCGCGGTTCCGGAGACCATCTCGGTGACGAGCTTGGTCCAGTATTGGTCGTAGGGCTGAAGTTCGATCTTGACATCGATGTTGGGGTGCTTGGCCTTGAACGCCTCGAAGACCTTCTCGTACCCCTTCTGCTGCTGCTCGTCCCAGATTCGGTAGGTCAGTGTCGTCTTGCCGTTGCTGTCGCCGCTGCCGCCGCAGGCGGCGACCAGCCCGACCAGTGCGCCGACTGTCAGCGCGCTGAGCATCTTCCGCCGGAAAGCCGAGAGTTTCATGGGGACACTCCTTCGTGTCACTTGAGTCCGGTCAGGGCGACCGACCGGACGATGTAGCGCTGGAAGAAGACGAAGACGAGCAGCATCGGCAGCAGCGTGAGCAGGCTGCCTGCCATCATCCGGGTGTAGTCGATGCCGATCTCCGAGCGCAGGGCGGCGATCGCGACGGTGACCACGCGAGTGTCCTCGCTGCTGGTGATGATCAGCGGCCACAGGAAGTTGTTCCAGGACGAGATCACCGTGACGATCGCCAGCGTGGCCAGGATCGGCCTGCTCAGCGGCAGGATGATCCGCCACAGGATGGTCAGGTGCCCCGCGCCGTCGATCCGCGCGGCCTCCTCGATCTCGCGCGGGATGCTGCGGAAGAACTGGCGCATCAAGAAGATCCCGTACGGCGTGCCGAAGACGTACGGCGCGACGAGCCCGTACCAGCTGTTCACCAAGTCGAGCTCACGCATGATCAGGAACAGCGGGATCAGGGTCACCACGTTGGGCACCATCAGGGTGGCCAGGTACAGCCAGAACAGCGAGTTGCGGCCCCGGAAGTCCAAGCGCGCGAACGCATACGCCGCCAGCGTGGTGAAAATCAGCTGCCCCACGGTGAGGACGGTGACGAAGATGAAGGTGTTGAGGATGGACCGCGCGAAGTCCGAGCCCAGCAGCGCGCCGAGGTTTTCTAGCGTCGGTGAGGACGGCGGCGCCCACGGTGCCGCCTCGAAGAGCTCACCACGCGGTTTCAACGCGGTCGAGACGATCAGCCAGTACGGGAAGACCGACATGGCCGCCCCGATGATCAGCGTCGCGTAGAGGGCGGCGCGGCGGGAAGGCCGCCGTCGCCGGGTCGTCATGGTCACGGTCGGCCCCTCTCAGGTCAGGTCGTAGGTCGTGGTGCGGTTGAAGTACCGGACCTGCGCCATGGTGACCGCGAGGATGATCAGGAACAGCACCATCGCGATGGCGGAGGCGTAGCCGAACTCGAACTGCCGGAACGCGGTTTGATAGATCGTGTAGTTGATGACCTCGGTGCTGTTGCCGGGACCGCCGTTGGTCATCACGAAAACGGTGTCGAAGACCTGGAACGAGCCGATCACGTTGGTGACGAGGACAAAGAACAGCGTCGGGCGCAACAGCGGCAGTGTGATCGAGAAGAACTGCCGGACCGGCGACGCCCCGTCCAGCGAGGCCGCCTGGTAGAAGTCCTTCGGGATGGACTGCAACCCGGCGAGGAAGAACAGCATGTTATAGCCCGCGAACTGCCACACCTGCGTCGACGCCACCGCGGGCAGCGCGAGGCCGGACGAGGACAGCCAACTCGGCCCGGCGATCCCGAAGATCTCCAGGAAAGAGTTGACCGCGCCGTTGGCCGGGTCGAAGATCCAGCCCCACACCAGTCCCATCACCACCGGCGTCGCCATCCAGGGCAGGACGAACATCGCGCGAAAGATCTTCACGCCGCGCACTCGCTGGTTGAGCAGCAGTGCGAGCAACAAGGCCAGCACCGTCTGCACCGGGATGGTCAGGACCACGTAGGCGATGGTCACCAGCAGCGAGTGGCCGATCCCGCCGTCGGCGAAGAGCCGCTCGTAGTTGGCCAGCCCGACGAACTCCGGCGTGGCCAGCAGCTTCCAGTCGAACAGGCTCAGCCCGGCGACGATCAGGACTGGCAGCAACAGGAACGCGACGACGCCGAATAGGCTCGGGGCCACGAAGACATAGGCCGTCAGGGTTTCCCGCGCCCGCCGACGACGTCCCCGTGGCGGCACCGGCCGGGGCGAGACCGGTGGCGGCGGGGTCGGCACCGTGAGGACCTGAGCCATGGTGGACTCCTTTCCGGAGAGATCAGGCAGGACCGGTTGACGGCGTGAGCAACTCGCGGGTGCGCGTGGCTCCCCACTCGTCGAGGTCGGCGAGGCGATCGCTCGAACACCTCCACCCACCGCTGGAGGCCACGTGATCCGCCCAGCCGGCGCGGTCTTCCACGCGCGGAGACACCAGCAGGCAGTCGGGATCGTTGACCCACAACCGGCCGTGCATGAACTCCCGCGCGGCCCCGGCCAGCCGCGCGCCGAGCTGCGAGGGCTGACTGACGTCCCCGGACTTGGGTTCGACGGCGACCGCGGTGTCCGGGCTGACCCGCATGGCGTCGACGAGTCCCACACTGGGCAGCATCGGCGCGCCGCAGCCGAGAACGGTGGAGTCCGGCCCGACTGCCTCGCGGATGATCCGCATCCCCGCCACGTAGGCGTCGTGCCCCGACACGTCGGCGTGCCGCAGGCCGGGATGCGCTCCGGCGTAGATGTAGTCGATCTTGAAGAACGAAAACCCGGTCGCGACAAGGGACCTGAACACGTCGCCGAGATGCTCCGCCGCGCCCGGGTGCGTCACGTCGAGCACCGCGATGTCCCGGTCCCATTCGCGCATCGCGGGGGTGTCCCGCACCAGCCAGTCCGGATGCTCGGTCGCCACCCGGCTGTCGGCGGCGACGAAGAACGGCGTCAGCCAGATGCCCGCGCGCCGCCCGGTGTCGGCGACGCGTTTCGCCACTCCTTCAAGGGATCCGAAGCCCGGCCGGATGTCGAGCCAGTCCCCGATCGCGCTCTGGTAGCCGTCGTCGAGCTGGATGATCTCCAGCGGCAGCTCCAGTCGTTCGGCGTGCACCAGCGTGTCGGCGATGTCCTGCTCGGTGACCTTGTTCCAGTGCCCGTACCAGCTGCTCCACCCCGGACCGAGCGGACGGACCGCCGTCACGCCACCGGCGGCCGCCACCTCCTCGGCCCAGGCGACAAGTGCGCGCGGGAGGTCGGCGTGCTCGGTCTCCCGGACAGTGCCCAGGCTGGAGACGACGAGCCGGTCCCCGAGCGCCTGCACGCGGATGGAGGGGACTTCGGCGGAGTGATCCACCGCGGACCACGACCGCACCGGGCCGCCGTCGCCCGGGTCGATCACGATAAATCCCTCGCTCTGGAAGCCGGACTCCGGCATCGGCCGGTCGAAGCGGAAGCAGCTCGCCGCGATCTGCGCCGAGGACGGCCGGGGCGAGGTCGCGTCGCCCGGGTAGGTGCCGGTAGGACTCCAGGACTGCCAGCCCTGCTCGAAGACGCGCGCCCGAGCCGGCACACAGGCAACCTCGGCGATCTGGAGGTACATCGGCGTCCCTTCGTGGTGATTCTCGTTCGTTTATGCGCATAATAGGCCTAAAATGAGCACTAGATGCTCACTCTAGATGTCTAGTGAACAAAAAGAAACATGTGCACGCATACAGGAGGCAGCGACCATGAGCCAGGACGACGCGCGACAGCGGGCAGCGCACCTCGTTCCCCAACCGCATTCGGTGCTGCTCGGCGCGGGTGTGCTCCAGCTTCCGGCCGAACTCCCGGTGCGCCTGGACGTGCCGGCGGAGGAACGGGCGGCGGTCCTGCGGGCGATCGCGCTGGTGCCCATGACCAGCAAGGTGGTCACCGAACCCGCAGCTCTGCAGGTGCTGGTCCGCGCGGGCGTGACCCCTCCCGAGGGTTATGTGCTCGACGTGACCGAGGCCGGAGTGACCATCACCGCGGCGGACCGTTCCGGTGTCGTGTATGCCGTGCAGACCCTGCGCCAGCTCCTTCCCGACGCCGCTTACCGGCAGGCCGCGCCGTCGAACACCCGGTGGGTCGCACCAGTCGTCCGCGTCGAGGACAGTCCACGATTCCGCTGGCGAGGAATGCTCCTCGACGTCGCTCGGCACTTCCTGCCCAAGCGGGAAGTGTTGCGCCACATCGACCTGATGAGCGCGCACAAGCTGAACACGCTGCACCTGCACCTCAGCGACGACCAGGGCTGGCGGGTGGAGAGCCTTCGCTTCCCGCGCCTGCACGAGGTCGGCAGCTGGCGGGCGACGAGCCAGGTCAGCCATTACTCCGACGAGGTCGTCCACGACGGCACGCCGCACGGCGGCTACTACACCCGCGACGACCTCGCCGAGGTCGTCGCCTACGCGGCGGACCGCGCGATCACGGTCATCCCGGAGATCGGCGTTCCCGGCCACACCGGCGCCTTGCTGGCCGCCTACCCGGAGTTCGGGTCCCCGTCCGTGCCGGATCGCGCGGTGCACACGAACTGGGGCGTGCACGACGCACTCCTGGCTCCGTCGGAGCAGTCCCTGGAGTTCCTGCGTCTCCTGTTCGACGAACTGCTCCCGTTGTTCCCGTCCCCTTACGTGCACGTGGGTGGCGACGAGTCCGTCCTGCGGGCGTGGGACACCGACCCGGTGGTGCGTGCGTTCGCCGACAAGCGGAGGCTTTCCGGAAGCGCCGAGATCTTCGCCGCCCTGATGGCCGAAGTACGGCAGATGCTGGCTGAGCACGGCAAAACACCGGTCACGTGGGACGACAGCTTTGCCGCGCAAGGAAGCACCGCCGACGCGGGATCGACCACCACGCTGGTCATGGCGTGGCGTGGTGCGGAGGTCGCCCGCCGGGCGGCGGCAGCCGGTCACGACGTCGTGCTCTCGCCGGTCATGCCGACCTACTTCGACTACTTCCAGGAGGCCCACCCCGACGAGCCACTCGCGATCGGCGGCCCGGTCACCCTCGGCGACGTCGCCTCGTGGGAGCCGATCCCGCAGGACTGGTCCGAGGCCGAAAGTGCTCGTGTGCAAGGGATCCAGTGTCAGATGTGGACCGAGCTCGTCGAGGACCCACGACTGGTCGACTACCTCCTGTACCCGCGAACGTGTGCTTTCGCGGAGATAGCTTGGGGTTCCCGCACGCAGGATCTCCTCCGGCGGCTGCCCCGCCACCTCGGCCGGCTGGCGGCGGCCGGAGTCGAGTTCCGTCCGCTGACCGGCCCGGCGCCGTGGCAGCGCGGTGGCACCGGTCGGCGAGCCCATCGCGCCGGGGTCCCGATGGCCGAGCGCCTCGCGAACTACGCCGACGCGGCCGCGACCGGAACTGTGGCGGACATCCCTGATGTGTAAGGACTCCCGCGCGTGGTGACGGTGCACAGACGCCGTCACGGCGTCGGAGTCCGGATCGATCGGGCGAGGTCCAGCGCGTCGACGTGGTGCGGGTCCTCAGCCAGCAGCGCGGCCAACCGGTCGCCTGCGCGTGCGTGCTGCCCGTCGAGAATGTCGAGCTGCGCCCGTAAGAAACCTACTCGGCGCAGCTGCGCGGCGGCCGGGTCCTCGGTGAACAACAACATCGACGGCAGCGAAGTCGCGAAGTAGTCCACGGTCGCCGGGCTCGCCTCCACCGTGTCGCAGAAGGCGCGCAATGCCTCGGTGAGCCGGTCGGCTTCCTCCGTGCGACCAAGCCTGCGCAGCGCGAGCACCGAAGAGTAGGTCGCCTCGGAGTAGGGCTGGGTACTCATTCCCAGGAAGTCGCCCTGCTGCGCGGCGGCCAGCTCCCACGCCATCCGGTCACCAAGCACGTCACCCCGCATCAAGTGCAGCTGAGCGGTGTTCGCGAGCGGATGCCTTGCCTCGCTGAGGGATTCCGGCGGCGCGAACGCGTCGTCCACTGTGGATTGCGAGCGGCACAGCCGGTCCCACACGCGCAGCACGTCGCCCTCACCGCCCTCCCATGGTTGGAAGGTGCGGCCAAGCAGCAGTTCGCGGGCCTCGTCGAGCCGGTCGGCGGTGATCAGCAGGTGTGCGAGTTCGATGGTGGCGTCGTCCCGCGTCTCGACCAGGGCGCGGTTCCGCAGGAGCCAATCCAGCCGTTGCCCGGGCGGCACTCCGCGCCTCGCACTGAGCTGGTCACGCTCGAAGATCAACCTGGCGTCGTCGCCCGCGACGGCGAGCGCGGAGTCGTAGGCCGCGCATGCCTGGTCGGCGTCACCGAGGTGGTTGAAGGCCGCGAGCCCCAGATTCCGCCACACGACGGGATCATCCGGGTCGATCGCCACTGCGGCATTCCAGACCGCGCACGCGTCATCAGGACGTCCGTTGGCGTAGAGCCAGTGTCCGAGCAGCGCGCGAGCCCGCGCGTCCGTGTCGTCAGTATTCGCCGCACGCTCCAACGCCAACGCGTCGTCCAACCGCGAAGGAAAACACCACGTCGCGTCGAGATTTTGCGCCCTCCCCACGGCTTCACTCGCCTCGTGGTCTCGGCCCAGTCCGCGCAACACCTCGGCTCGGTGGTACTCCAGCAACGGCCCGGCCGCTGTCTGCCCGATCGCGCGAGAACCCTCCCGCTCGCGGGCGACGTCGAGCACCCGCAGCGCCGCATCGTGCTCACCGACGCCGACGTACTCCAGTGCGATGTCAAGGCAGGTCTGCGCGTCCGTAGTGAGAGGCAGGCCGAGCAGATCGCGCGTCCACCAGTCCAGGGGATCAAGCGCATGGGTGGCTTCGGCAAGTTCTGCCGCTTGACCGTCTTTTCCGGTACGGCGCAAAACAATCACCCGGAGCGCGCGGGCTTGTAGGTGCTCCGGCTCGGTGCGCAGCACATCCTGCAGCCTGGCCAGCGCCTCCTTGTTCCGCCCGTGTGCGGCGTCGATGCGCGCCATGCGATAGCCCGCCGGTGCCCGCCACGCACGCGCCCAGGAGCCAGAACCGTATACGTCGTAAGCCTCGTCGGCCCGGCCGAGTCGCTCCAGCACGAGACCGAGGCAGTACAGCGCGGTCGTGTCGACCGGGTTGGGGTTCAACGTCGTCAGCCGGGAAACGGCTGTCCGCAACAACTTCTCCGCCTCGGCGAAGTCACCACGCTGATACGCACGCCCAGCGAGCCCGACATTGGCCGCGACATGCGCGGGATCGCGGCGCAATGCCTCATGCCAGTACAGCTCCGGCGAGCGCGTCGCGTGCCGGTACTGATCGAGGTGCGCGCCGATCACGGCCAGCTCTTCCACGGTCGGCACGTCCTCGGGCGAGGCGGGCTCGCGTGCCGGGGTGACCTGATCGTCCGCACCGGTGACCAGGGAATCCCACTCCACCAACAGTTCGTCACCGTGGAGGACGCGCAGCACGAGTCGATCAGCGGGCCACGTCAGCGGGATGCTCTCCTGGAAGGGCTTGCCCGGCGCGATGTCGGCGCGCACCTCGGCGACCTCGGCCCCAGTGCCGTCGACGAGCACCAAGCGGCAGCCGGGGCGGTCAGCGGTCACTGCGACTCCGACCCGCGCGCTCGTGCCCCGGAGGTCCACCCGCACCGCGGCGTCCACGGTCGCCGCCTGCACCGGACCGATCTCCTGAATCGGATACCAGAACTGGGAAAACACCTTCGTCTCCCCGGGCGCGATGAAGGAGAAGTCCGGCTGGTTGTCGGTGAAGACCCCGGCCATCAATTCGACATAGGCCGAACCGTCGTCGGTCAGATTGCGGCCCCACGCGTCACCGAACTCCGAAGCGCCCCAAGTCCACTGCTTCTTCCCGACAGCGATCTGCCGATCGGCGACGTGCACGAACCCGGCCCGCGCGGCATGGTCATAGCCGCCGAAGAACGTTTCCTTGCTGCCCAAACACATGTACGAGGTCGGCACCGGGATGTTGCGGTACCAGTCAAGGCGGTCGCCGCGGACCTGCACGCCACCGGCGACCGTGCCGCCCTCGTCGTGCCGGGCCGGGTAGTCGACCCCGTAGTAGGCCCGATCCGCGGCGGGGAAGCCGGTCGTCGCGCGCTTGGCGTGATCGGCAACGACGCGCACGTCACGGGGGAAGAACGACTGGTAGTTCTCATCCGCTCGCGCGGCGATATTGGTCCACCACAAGAACGTTCGGGTTCGCTCGCAGCGGTTGTACAGCCGCACCCGCAACTCCAGCACGGCGCTGTCGGGCCGCATCCGGACACCGTGCATCCCTTTCATCCGGTCGAAGGGGTCGTGGTCGGAGCACCACACGGTCACGGCGCCATCGGGCTCGTGCTCGATCTCGACGTCGGTCGGCAGGAACGTGGCGGGGCGATGGTGCTGCGGCCAGTTGAACTCGACTCCGCCGGAGATCCACGGCCCGGTCAGGCCGACGAGAGCGGGCTTGATCACCGGGTTGCGGTAGAAGAAGTCGTAGTTTCGGGTGCGGTCGAAAGCGACCTGGATGCGGCCACCGAGCTCGGGCAGCACCATCAGCCGCAGCCAGTGGTTCTCCAGGTGCACCGCGTCCCACTCCACCGGGGCCTTCACCGGGCTGATCCGGTCATGGAACGGCAGTGGATACACCCGCCCGGAGGAGCCCTGATAGACGCGCCGGTCCAAGTAGGCGGGATACCGGTCGGGCTCCTCGGGAAGGTAGCTGTCGATCATCACCCCCGCCCGCCACGCCGCGACCCCGGCCTCGGCCTGCTCGGCGGGGCGGGACGGTAAGTTCAGCGTCGATTCACCCTGTGACATGCGGCAACGCTATGCCCGGGCACCCGTTCGGCGGGATGGCCGAATCGACCGAGTCACCTGGACGATTCGACGGCCGGCTGTACGGTGTGTGGATGCTGCTGCCCGATGGCTTCCCAGGTCAGCGGTTGCGCGTGCTGCCGCGGCCGCTGGTGGCGTCGGCCCTGCGCAAAGCCCCGACCTCGGGCCTGCTCGTCACCGACGCCGGGTACTTCCCCAGCGCGGCCAACCACGGCATGCACCGTCCGCGCAGCGCACCAGAAGCCATCGTGATCGTCTGCACCGACGGGGTCGGGCACTGCGAGGTCGACGGCAGAGTGAGCGTGATCAGGGCGGGAAACGCCCTCGTCCTGCCCCCGTCCCGCCCGCACTTCTACTGGGCGGACTCGCGCGCCCCCTGGACGATCTGGTGGCTGCACGCCGCGGGCTCCCAGGTCTCGGAGCTGCTCTCGGTCGTCACGCCGGACGGCGGTGAAGCCATCATCGAGGTGCGCGACGCCTACCGGGCCGTCTCGGCGATCGACGACGCCATCGGCTTCCTCGAACGGGACGAGACCTTCCCGCACCTTATCTCGGCCTCCGGCGCGGGCTGGACCCTGCTGGCGCAGCTGGCCGCGGACGCGCTGACCGAAGCCCGCCAGCCCACCGAGCCGGTTCGCCAGGCGCAGGAGTACCTGCGGCACAACTTCGCGAAGCCGGTGATCGTCAAAGAGCTGGCGCGCACGGCGGGCCTGTCTCCCTCGCACTTCGCGGCCCTGTTCCGGATGGCGGCGGGCTGTGGCGTGGTCGAATACGCCAAGCGCCTGCGGATGGCCCGAGCGCGCGAGCTGCTGGCCACCACGTCCCGCGACATCTCCGAGATCGCCAGGACCATCGGCTACAACGACGCGTTCTACTTCTCGCGCACTTTCCGCAGAGAACACGGTTGCAGCCCCAGCGAGTACCGACGCGGGAAGCGCTGATTTCGATGATGGCGGGGTTGCACAGGGTGATGGCGTCGCTGTCCGGTGTGCGGACGATGGCCTCAGCGCGGTCGATGCCGATCTGCGGGGCTGCGATGCCCATGCCTGTGCCGAATGTGTGTGCTTGGGCGAAGCGGCCCAGCGCGGGATCGCGTCGTCGTGGTCGACCACCAGACTTCCGGTGCTGGCCCCGGTGTCTGTCACGGGTGACATGGTGGGGCGGGTTCTGGCGGGGCGGTGCGCCTCGAAGTCGCGGAAGGCGGCCTGCTCTCAGGACCGTCTCGACAGCGAAAAGTCCTCGGTGCTGAGCCGGTTCAAAGGCCATTCAGATACATGGCGGGTTCCGGATATCGCATGCCCTTCGTCGTGCCCGCCGGTACTGCCGCGTCGAGCAGCGCCATGTCCTCTGCGCTGAGCCGAAGTGAAGCCGCCCGGAGGTTTTCCTCGAGCGCGCGCCGTCGCTTGGTACCCGGGATCGGCACGACATCCCTGCCTTTGGCCAGCAGCCAGGCCAGGCACACCTGTGCCGGGGTCGCGTCGACACGGGCGGCGATGACTCCGGCCATATCGACAGCGGCCTTGTTCGCGCGGAAATTGTCGCCCTGGAAGCGAGGATCTCTTCTGCGGTAGTCGTCCTCGGCGTACTCCTCGGCGGGTTTGGCGGTTCCGGTCAGGAAACCGCGGCCCAGCGGGGAGTAGGCGACCAGGCCGATGCCGAGCTCACGCAAGGTCGGCAGGATCTCGGCCTCGATGTGGCGTTCCCACAAGGCGTACTCGGTCTGCAGGGCGATCACAGGGGTGACCGCGTGCGCCCGGCGGATCGTGGCCGTCCCGGCCTCGGAAAGGCCGAAATACCGGACCTTGCCCGTGGTCATCAACTGGCCCACGGTGCCGGCCACGTCCTCGATCGGAACCTTGAGATCGACCCGGTGCTGTGACAGCAGATCGATGCGGTCGGTGCGCAGCCGGGTGAGCATCGCGTCGACGGTCCGGCGGATGTGGTCAGGTCTGCTGTTCAACTCGCCGCGGGTGCCGTCCGACGCGTATTCCCAGCCGAACTTCGTGCTGATGAACGCCTCGTCGCGCCGTCCCCGCAACGCGGTGCCGAGCAGTGCTTCGTTGACGAACGGGCCGTAAACCTCGGCGGTGTCGAAGAAAGTGCAGCCGAGGTCGAGTGCTTTGTGGACGGTGGCGATCGATTCGGCGTCGTCCGCGGCACCGTAGGCCCGGCTCATCCCGAAACACCCGAGCCCGAGCGCGGACACGACGGGGCCGTCGGCTCCCAGGACACGGGTGGGCAAGATATCTTTGTGCGGCAACAAGGCCCCCTTCCTGAACTGGAGCGCGGCCGAAGGCGGCGATCACCGCAATGCGGCTCCGTGGCGGACGACCGCGTCGAGGAAGTCACCGCGGGAGATCGCGGCGGCCAGGGCTCCGATCTCATCGCTCAGGTACCGGTCCCGGTCCAGGGGCGGGACCGTCGCGCGGACCTGATCGTGGGTGACCCGGCCGAGCGGACCGAGGCGTTCGTACCGGTCCGACACGTCGACGGCCTGCGCCGCGGCGATCAGTTCCACCGCCAGGATCCAGTTGTTGTTCGCCAGCACCCGTCTGGCGTTTCTCGCTCCGATCAGGCCCATGCTGACCACGTCCTGGTTGTCGGCGTTGGCGGGCACACTCTGCGTGCTGGCGGGGCCGATCGTCCGGTTCTCGGCGACCAGCGCGCTCGCCGGATACTGGGCCCCGGCCAGCCCGCTGTGCAGGCCCGGATCGCCGGCGATGAGGAACTCGGGCAGCCCGTCGTTCAGATGCCGGTTCAACAGCCGATGCGTCCGGCGCTCGGAGAACACGCCGAGCTGAGTGAGCGCGATGGTGCAGTAGTCCATCGCGAAAGCGATCGGCTGGCCGTGGAAATTCGCGCCGTGGAAGATCTCTTCTTCGCCGGACTCGCCGAAGAAGAGGGGATTGTCGTTGGCGGAGTTGAGTTCGATCTCCAGGGCGGACTCGGCTTGCCGGAGAGTGTCGCGGACGGCGCCGAGCACCTGCGGCACCGCGCGCAGGGTGTACGCCTTCTGCAGGTAGACCTCGCCCTCGCCGCTACGGGCCTGTCGCGAGAGTTCTCCGTGCTCGACGGCGAGTTCGGTACCGTCGAGCAGCAGGCGCAGGTTCGCCGCGGTGTCGATTTGCCCCCGGTGGGGACGTGCCCGCTCGTGTCCGTCGGCGAGGAACGGGCTCGTCGAGCCGCGCAGCACCTCCACGACCAGCGCGGAGATGATCTCGGCCTGCCGCACCTGATCCAGCGCGCGGGCGACCACCACCGCGCCGAGCCCGGTCATCGCCGACGTGCCGTTGATCAGCGCGAGGCCTTCTTTGGACCGCAATTCGAGGGGCACGATCCCGTGCCGTTCGAGCACCGGGCCGGTCGGTGTCCGCGCGCCGTCTTCGAGGACGTATCCCTCGCCGATCAGCGTGCAGGCGATATGCGACAGTGGCGCGAGATCCCCGCTGGCTCCCAGCGAGCCGATCTCCGGCACGGCCGGAGTGATGTTCAGGTTCAGGTATGTGGCCAGCCGTTCGAGGACGGCCGGGCGCACGGCCGAATAGCCCTTGGCGAGCGCGTTCAGCCGGGCCGTGATCATCGCCCTGACCTCGTGCTCGGCGAACAGCGGGCCCACACCGGCGCTGTGGCTGCGAACGAGGTTCGTCTGCAGGGCCACCTCGTCACCGGTTCCGACCGGGTGGTGCACCAGTTCGCCGTATCCGGTGGTGACGCCGTACACGGGAACGCCCTGACTCACCAGGTGCTCGAACGACTTTCGGTTCTCCTCGACCGCGGCCAGGGCGGACGGGGCCACCGCGCACGGCGCCCTGTACTCGGCGATCCGGCGCACACCGGCGAGGTCCAGGCCGTGCCCGTCGAGTTCGACAGGTTCCGATTTCTTCGCGGTCACAGCTCAACTGCTGCCTCGGTCGCTATTCTCGATCGGCCGAGCAGCCGGCTCATCACCGCGGTGGCCACGGCGAGCAAGGCGAGCACTCCGCAGGTGACGACGAACGCGTCGCCGAAAACCTCGGTGGGGATCGACGCCGTGTCCTGCGGATTGTGTCCCAGCGCGACTCGGTAGACCGTGCCGATCCCCGCGATCCCGAGGGCCATCGCGGCCTGTGTGACGGTGTTCAGCACGCCCGAACCCGCCCCGGTCAGATCCGCGGGCACCTGGGCCATGGCGATGCTGATCAACGGTGAGACCACCAGTCCCTGCCCGATTCCGGACAGTCCGATGGTGGCCGCGAGCGCGATGGCCTGGGTTCCGGCGTCTGCCTGCACGATCAACGGCATCGGCAGGAAGCTCGCGGTCATCAGCAGCGCGCCGGTGATCAGCACGCGCGTGCCGTAGCGCTCGGCCAGCCGGCGTCCGGCCGTCGAAGCCACCGCGAACCCGACGCCCAGTGGCACGAACACCACACCGGTGCCCAGCGGGTTCAGGTGCAGCGCGGACTGGAGGTAGTAGGTCAGCACCAGGAAGTAGCCCGCGTTGCCGGCGAAGAACACCGTCACCGTGGCCATGCTGGCCGGGAAGCCGCGCCTCCGCAGGACGCGTGCCGGGAGCAGCGGATCGCCGCCACGCGCGGCCAGTCTGTTCTCGTACCGGAACAGGCCGGCCACCAGCAGCCCGGTGGCGGCGAAGCAGAACCAGATCCACAGTGGCCAGCCGTGTTCCGGGCCGATCGACAACGGGATCAGCAGGGCGGGCAGCACGGAAGCGGTGAGCACCGTTCCCACCATGTCCAGCGGTGCGGTCACCTCGCTCCGGCTCTCCCGGACTGTCGACGGCGCGGCCAGCAGGATGAGCAGCCCGATCGGCACGTTGATCAGGAAGATCGTCCGCCATTCCAACCCGGCGACGTCCACTTCCAACAGCAGTCCGCCACCGATCAGCCCGGCGACGACCCCGAGTCCGATCACCGACCCATAGGCGCCGATCGCGCGCTGCCGGTCCCGCAGATGGGTGAAAGTGCCCTGGATGATCGACAGCACCTGCGGCATCAGGACGGCCGCCGCGGCACCCTGGACGACTCGCGCCACGATCAGGAGGTTCGCCGTGGGGCACAGCGCGCACAGCAGCGAGGCGACGGTGAAGGCCGCAACGCCGTACTGGAACACCTTCTTGCGGCCGAACCGGTCGCCGAGCTTGCCGCCGGTCACCATGCCGGCCGCGTAGGCGATCACGTAGCCGTCGATGACGAACTGGATCTGGCCGAAACTGGCACCCAGGTCCACTTGGATCGACGGGCTGGCCACGTTCACGATGAACATGTCGATCTGGCCCATGAACGTGGCCAGCAAGACGACCCCGATCCCGGCCCAGTCGCGATAACTTGGCCCGGTCGAGGACGATGCGTCCGCTACGGCAACCATTTTCGTCCCTCTACCTGGTCGGGTGGGCGCCGCCGTTGACGCCGAAAGTCTGCCCGGTGATGTGCCGGGCACCGGCGGAAGCGAGGAAGAACACCGTTTCGGCGATGTCGTCGGGGATTCCGGCACGACCGGTGCTGGTCGCCTCGACCAGCTGCTCGGCCCGCTCGGCGGGGAGCTTGTCCCGGAAGAACTCGGTCTCGCGGATGTAGCCCGGCGAAACGACGTTCGCGGTAATCTTGCGGGCGCCCAGCTGCTTGGCCAGATCGATGTTCCATGACGCGAGTCCGGCCTTGGCCGCGCCGTACGATCCCGCGCCCTGGTCGGCGGCGATGGACCCGATGTGGATCACCGAGCCGCCGTCGGCCAGCTTGTCGGCGACCGCTGTCGTGGTCAGTACCGCGCTGATGAGGTTGGCGTCCAGGTTCGCCCGCCAGTGTGCGAGAACCCCGGCGAGCCCGTCCTGATCGGGGAGATCGAAGTCGGTGTTGCCGCCGGCGTTGTTGACCAGCACGTCGATCGGCCCGTCCAGTTCGGCCAGCGCGGCGGTCACCTGCTCGGGATCGGTGCTGTCGCAGACGAGCGGACGGACCGACGGGCCCAGCTCGGCCGCCGTCGCGACCAGCACTTCTTTGCGTCGCCCGGTGATGTGCACGACGGCGTCGGACGCCGCGAATCGTGCGGCCACGGCCCTGCCGATGCCGGTGCCCCCGCCGGTAACCAGAATTGTCCGAATCATCTAGCCTTCCTTCGTGTTCGCTGGTTCGAACTCACGTTTAGGCCTAAATGATAGGCTGTATGTCGTATAGCCGACAACCGAGGTGGAGGTCTGGGATGAGTACAGCGTCCGGGAAAGACCCCACGCCGGACGCCGCGGACGAGATCGAGGCGGCCTGGCAACGCGAACGCCCTGGCACGTCGACCGAGTCCATCGGGATCGTGACCAGGTTGTGGCAGCTGGCCAAACTGTTCGGTGAGGACCGCCGCCGGGTACTGCTCGACTCCGATGTCGATTCGGCCACCTTGGACCTGCTCAGCGTGCTCCGGCGCAGCTCCCCGCCGTACTCCCTGACGACCAGGGAGCTGGCGAGACAGACCCTGGTCACTGCGGGAGCGATCTCGCAGCGGGTGGCCCGGGCGGAACGTGAGGGGCTGGTCGAGCGGCATACCGAACCCCCTGGTCGCAGCGTGTACGTGACCTTGACCCCGGCCGGGCACGCCCTGGTGGAGCAGACCGTCGACCGGGTGCTCGCGCGGGAACTCGAACTGATCTCCGGGCTGACCGGCGAGCAGCGAAGCCAGCTCTCCTCACTGCTGCGGCTGCTCCTCGGGGAGGTCCAGACGCGGTGTGACGATCATGGCGTTTCGCATGTCGGCGACGTCGGCTCGCCGCTCTGAAACCAGCGGAGCGCGGACTCACAACGATCGGGTGAAATGCCGGACCACCCGCTGCGCCTGGACCGGGTTCAGCCGGGGATCGCAGGCGGACTCGTACCTGGCCGGTGCGGGCGCGCCGCTCAGCTCGGCCGTCGTGTCCACGCATTCGGTCACCGGGTCCGGGCTCACCTCCAGGTGGAGGCCGCCCGGGTGAATCCGCCGCTCCCGCAAGATCCGGCAGAACTGCCCGATCTCGGCCTGGATCTCCGTGACGACGCGGGTCTTCTGCCCGGTCGAGGTCTTCCTGGTGTTGCCGTGCATGGGATCGCAGAGCCAGGTCACCCACCTGGCTCGCGAGCCCAGTGCGGCCACCAGAACGGGGAACCGGTCCGCGATCTTCTCCGCGCCCATGCGGATGATGAGGCTCAGCCGACCGGGACGATGCCCGTCGGCCAGGCGGTCGACGATGGCGATCAGTTCTTCCGGAGTCGCGTTCGGGCCGATCTTCACCCCGACGGGGTTATTGATCCGCTCCGCGAAGGCCAGATGCGCGTGGTCGAGCTGGCGGGTGCGCTCACCGATCCACACCATATGGGCCGAGGAAGCGTAGCTGCCGCCGCGGGTCGGGTCCGGGCGAAGCAGCGCCTGCTCGAAGTCCAGGAGCAGGGCTTCGTGGCTGATGTAGGTCGGTGCCAGCATCGAACTGATGCCGCTGCCGCCTTCCAAGAGCAGCAGCTGCCGCATGAAGAGCGCGTCCAGCCCCTTCGCCGCGAGGTCGTAGGCGGTCAGCATGCGTGCCGGATCGGCCCGCCTCGCCGCAGCCGTGGGACTCAGGCCGTTCACCGCGTCGCCGCGGTAGACCGGGATTTCGGCGCCGTCCGGCAGGACTTCCGTCGCGCAGGAACGGGGTTTGGCGAACTGGCCGGCGAATCGTCCGATCCGGACAGTCGGCACCCCGGCGGATTCAGCGGTGTCACAGAGGTGGTGCAGCTGGGAGGCCTTGGTCTGGACCCGGTGCCGCTCCGAGTCGGCGAACAGTTCGGCACAGTCGCCCGCCTGGATCACCACGGCTTCCCCGCGGGCGACGAACTCGAGTTCTCCGGCCAGCGCGTAACAGGAATTCGCGTCGACAAGCGGTGGCCTGGAACGCAGTTCGCTCCGCACAGCGGCCAGCTCGTTCGGTGTGGACCATTCGGGCTGGTGGGCGGCGGCGATTTCCGGCACTGCGTGGGGGATCATCGCGGTCTCCAGTGTGGTGGTGGTCGTCACGCGGGGCGAAGGCCGGCTGGGCTCAGCCGGAGCTGTACCCGCCTGGCCAGGTCGATCAGCCGTTCCTCGCTGCCGGGCGGCCCGACGATCTGCACACCGAGCGGCGCGCGGTTCACCTGGCTGAGCCGAGCGGGCACGGCGATGGCGGGCAGTCCGGCGAAACTGGCGATCGGCGTGTACCCGATCCGCCGGTCGTAGTCGGCCTCTCCGGGGGCGGGAATGGTGGTGGCGGCTGGCCGGCAGGTCCGCAGATCGGGCGGGGGAGAGGGATCCAGCGGGAGCAACCAGGCGTGCGTGCGATCGCCGAAGCGGGCGGTGTTTTCCTGCCTGCAGGCGAACATCGCATCGAGGATTTCCGCGTAGTGGCTGTCGCTCACCCGTGCACCGATTTCCAGCGCCTGCTCGGTGCTCGCGTGCAACGGCACGGTGATCCAGTGCCGCCAGAGCCGGTAGCCGTCCCATGCCTGCCGAGCGCAGAGCTGCCAGGCGTCGCCACGGCGTTGCCAGAGGTCGTCCGACACCCTCGAGTCGTTCACCTCGTGGCCGTCATCGGCGAGCGCGGCACCGACCAGATCCAGCGTTTCCAGCATCTCGGGACTGCAAGAGCCTTCTCGGACGTTCGCGGGCACGCCGATGCGATACCGGGCGGGCACCGGTTGCCCACCCTCGCCGAGCAGGGTGCCCAATCCCAGGCGCCGCCACAGGAACGCCAGGTCTTCGGCCGTACGCGCCACCCAGCCGACCGCGTCCATCGGCGGTGACAACGGGAAGATGCCGTGCAGCAGCCGCGGATCGTGCGTCATCCGCAACCCGACGGTGCCGCACTGACCGGCAGGCCACCGCACCGAACCGAGAACGTCCGTGCCCATCCCGAGATCACAGAGATCGGCCGCCACGGCGACGGCCGCACCGGTACTCGAACCCGCGGGATCGATGTGCGGGAAATAGGGATTCACGCAGCCGGAGCCGACGCCGATGTTCAGCTCGGTGCTCACGACCTTGCCGATCACCTGGTCTTCGACCCCGTCGAGCCGGGCCAGCGCGCTCGCCGTCACCGGCGGATGATGCCGATAGTGGCGCAGGCCCAACGAGGTGGGCAGACCGGCGACGTCGATGGTGTCCTTGACACCGACGCGGATCAGGGGGGTTCCCGATCCGGGACTCCGCCGTGCGGTGACCGCCCGGTACCGGGCATCGGCCACGGAATGCCAGGTCGCGTTCTGCTCCGCCCACTTCCGGTCGTCCCACTCGCCCCGATCGCTCAGATCGCACCGTTCGGCGAGCGGTAGTTCGAGCAGATCGGGCAACGCGGGGTGATCATCGGGATAGACGATTCCCGCCTTCTCGGCGTAGCCGGCCATCGCATCGGCGGGATCCGACGGGCGTGGACGGGCCGCCGCCATCAGCTCGCCCCTTTCAACGCCGCGCGGGGTTCCTGTTGCGTGAGCGCGTACAAGGCGGTGACCGCGATCTTCCCGGTCGCGGTCCGCGGGATGCGCCGGACCTGGTGCACCGCACGCGGCGGGGTGAAGTCGTGCATGACCGCCCGCAGCCGGTCGAAGATCTGCCGGCGGGAGAGGTCCCGGTCGAGGCTGTAGAACAGTTCGTAGTGCTCGGCGCGGACGGGATCGTGCACTGGCAGGCAGGCGACGTCCAGGCCGTCGACCGAGTTCCGCAACGCGGCCGCGAGCTCTTCGAGGTTGACCCGCGCCCCGTTCACCTTGATCAGAGCCGACGCCCGACCGTGGAATTCGAAGGACCGGCCGCTGCGGTGGATCACGTCGGGCAGCCGCCAGGTTTCCGGCCTGGACACCATGTCGCTGCGGCGGGCCAGCCGCGGGCTCCGGATGTGGAGCCACTGTCCCGGAACTTCGCTCGGATCGGCGAACTCGACGTCGGGCAGCAGCTGCCAGCTTCCCGCTTCGATGCCGGGCGGCACGATTTCCCGATGTGCTATTCCGCCGGTTTCGGTGGACCCGAACAACTCGAACGCGCGGAAACCGGTACCGGACAGCGCTGCCAGCACCTCGCCGGTGGCCTGCACCGTCGGCCCGGTTCCGTGCAGGGCGACCGCCGAGGGCAGCGCCTTGAGCCGGTCGAGCAGATGCCGCAGTACCAGCCAGCTCGACGGCAGGCAGACGAACAACGTCCGCTTCTGGTCCACCTCGGGCGGCAATCCGGTGGGGGTGTGGGTGAGGTGGTGCACGGGAAGGTCGCGGATTTCCGGCAGGATCTGCGCGAACAACCGTCCGAACAGGTGCTCCACCGGCGCGAAGCTGACGATCTGCTCGACTTCGCCGACGAGTTCGTCGGCGATCAGTCGGGCCTCGGCCCGGAGTTGCTCCTGGGTGCGGAGCCAGACGGCGGGCGAACCCGTGTGCCCGGACGTGCGGAACTCGATCTCCGCCGCCGTCATCGGGGTCCTCCGAACGCGGCCTGGTCCTCCAGGTGGGCGTGCACGAACTCCGCGATGCGGTCCATCTGCGCGAAGGTGTATCGGACGTCGTGCTCGACGAAGTCCACCTCGATGCCGAATTCCTTTTCGATCGCGGTGACGCATTCCATCGCGCCAAGGCTGTCGTAGCGGTCGCCCAGCGTTTCCGGGAGCGGCGCGTCGCCGGGCAGGTCGTCGATCTCCGGGCCGAACAGGCCGGCCAGCACGGTCCGGGTCCGGGTCCGGAGGGAGTCGAGGGCGGGCACGGAAAATGCGGTCATCGGTTTCCCCTTCGAGTGGCGTCCGCGCGACTGAGTCGTCCCTGGGCGCCGAAGTACACGGATTCCTTGGGTGTGGGCCGGAACTCGAGGTAGAGGAACGGAGTCCCGGCGGTCATGCCGAGCGAGTCGGCGAGTACGGCGGCTAACTCTTCGTAGAAGGCCTCGCTTCTCCCGACGGACACGCAGCAGAGGACACTCGCGTGATGCAGTCCTTCGTCTTCGTGCGGAAGGGCTTCGACCGGCAGACCGCCGACGAACACCGTGCCCTCCTCGGTCCGTTCGAACCGCACGACCACATGTCTGCGGTCGCTGCCGTGTTCGGAGAACCAGCGGGTCAGCCGGACGGCGATGGCCCGGCGTTCGGTGGTGGGCAGTTCCGTGGTGCGAATAGTGATGGTGGGCATGATTTCCCCAGGACGGAGGGTTTCCCTCAGGACAAGGTGAGTGCGGGCAGGTCCCCCCGGCGCCCCGCGATCCGGTCGCGGAGCAGCACGCCGAGGCAGTCGGCCAGCACTCCACCGCCGGTTGGTGCGAGCGGTGTCCACGCGGTGCCCTCCGGACGGCAGAGCCGGTCGAGGAAGACGGTCAGCCGGGGGAAGTCCACGGGAATCCGCTGACGGTCCGCGGTCACCACGGCTTCGTAGGTGCTGAGCAGATCCGGCATCCGCGAACCTTCGTTGGCGAATCCGCCACTGGTCACCCGGTGCCGCTCGAGCAGGCCCGTCAGTTCGACGTGTACGGTCTCGCCCAGTTGTTCCCGGACCCGTAACGCCTGCAGCCCCGCGCGAAGCGTAGGAGGCGCTCCCGGAACGTGCCGATAGCCCCGTTCGTCACCGCACCCCGACACGAACTTCTTCAGGCGCGCGGGATCCAGCACCTCGGCGACCGGGATCCCGAGCAGCCGCAGGGTTTCCACCGCCGCCGCGGTGGAGACCAGATCCGAGCCCCGGCCTTCCCAATAGCCGAAACCGCCGTCCGGGTTCTGCAGCTCTGTCAACCAGTTCGCGATCTCGCGGGGCGCCGTGGGGTCGGCGTGGGCCGCACCTGCGGCGAGAGCCCACAGGGTGCACCGTACTTCGCTGCCACGGGCGGGCATGTACATGATTCCGCCCTCGTTCGGCAGCCGGCATCCGGCCAGCCAGGTACGCCACTGATCCTGCCGCGGGTCGTCGGCCGCCGTCAGCAACGCGGTGGCCGCGGTGCTGAGCGCGTCCCCTGCCCGGTCGGGTTCGCGATAGGTGAAGCCACCGGAGGGGCAGGACATGGCGCGCAGCCTGCGCAACACCGGACCCGCATGCTCGCCGGTGTCCGCGCCCAACGACCGCAACGAGCCGATCGCGCAGAACAAGGCCCAGACGTCGGCCACGTCATAGCCTGCCCACCGGACGAACGAGCCGTCGGCCAACCGGCGGTCCAGGATCCAGCCGAGGCACCGTTGTCGCTCGGCAGGGGCCGCGCCCAGCGCTTCGAGCGCTCCCGTCGCCCGGTAGGTGGCCCACAGGCACGGAGTGTCGGCCGACGGGCCGAACCGGAAACCGCCTTCGGCCTGTTGCTGGTCCCGCAGCCACCGAACCAGCGCGGGACCGTCCCAGGGAAGGGCCAGATCCGGTTCCGCGGCCCGCAACGCCCGCCAGGACATCACCCCGTAAAAGCACGCTCGGACGTCGGAAGACGTGGCCCCGGCGTGCTCCGGCGACCAGCCGAGGCCGCCGTCCGGCGCCTGCAGCGCGCGTAGCCAGTCGACCAGGCGACGACGGTCCGCCGGGTCGTCCTGACACAGTTCGACCATGGTGCGCACCGAAAAATGCGTGGCCCACACGTCCGGGGCTTGGCCGGGCAGCATCGCGTACGCGTCACCGGACCAGGTCCGGTGCAGCCAATCCCGTGTCGAGCCGAGCCGCGGGATCTCGGCACCGAGTTCAGCAATCGCCTGAGTGCAGTAGAACGTCGCCCACGCGTCGGATGCCATCCCCTTGCTCCACGCGTAACCACCATCGCTGTTGCGGCGGCTGCTCAGGTAGCCGACGGTCGCCGCCCTGCCGGGGAGTTCGCGGGTCCGGCCCAGCCACGCGGCCGTGCGGACCGCCGCGTAGGTGCACCACAGGTCTGCTTCACCGGTGGTGACGGCGGTCCCGATCGGCGCGTGGGGGGCCAGGTGCGCGGTCATCCGCCCGCTCCCACTACCCGGAAGTTGGATCGCTTCCAGCTCTTCTGCGAAGCGCCGCTCTTGGTGCTCGCGGGCAGCTGGTTGACGAAGAGCACCTCGTCCCACTCCAGGCCGAGTACCTCCCGGGAGGAGTGCTGGAGCCGGTCGGCCATGGTGGCTTCCCCGGTCCGATCCCAGTGCACGTCCCGTTCCAGGATCAACCGGGCGAACGCGCCCGGCGCGTCGGTCTCCATCAAATAGCCGGTCGCCTCGGTCTCGCCGTAGACCACCTCTTCGACCGCGCGCACGGTGAGTTTCGCGCCGCGCACGTCCACCGCGTCGGAACTGCGTCCGACGACTTCGATGACCGGGGCGCGGTCACCACAGTCACAGCGGGCACCCAGCCGCACGTCGTCCCCCGTGTCCAGTCGCAGCACGCATCGGGCATGCAGGTTGAGCGGGGTGACGACGAGCCGTCCGCTGCCGGATTCCGGCAGCGGGCGAACGATTCCGTCGTCATCGGCGAGTTCGAAGTAGTTGGTCGCGGTCAGCAGGTGCAACCGGTCCTGGACACAGCCGGCGGCCAGAGTGCCGGTCTCCGTGCTCCCGTAACTGGCATCCAGCGCGGAGGCGCCCCACCAGCGGCCGAGGCGGGTCCGGAACGGCGCGGTGCTGACCTCGCCGAGCAACATCAACCGGTGCACGTCGGCGCTCAGTTCCGGCAAAAGCCCACGTTGTTTGATGAGCCTGCTGAACTGTAGTGCCACTCCTGGTGCGGCGAAAACGGTGGTCGGCCGGAAGGTGGTGCACAGTCCGATCAGCCGGTCCCAGTCGGAGATGCCGGTGGCGAACGGATAGGCCCTGGCGTGTGGCCTGCCGAGATACTCGCAGACACCGACGATAAGGTCGGCCACGGGTACGATGTCCGATGGCAGCATAATCAATACGCGTTCGTTTTCCGGCAACAGACCACGTCAGGCTTCGGCCACCGAAACGGTGTTCCAGATTATGTCCTCCGCCAGTCGCGGAGTCGGTGTCGGCAGTCCCGTGGTCCCGGTGGTCTCGTAATATTTCGCCGCCGCGTCAACTGGGGCTGCCAAGAATTCAGTAGGGCTTTTCTTGAGGTTGAACTTGCTGGTGGTGTCGAGTTCCTCGAACCTGGCGAAGGAGTACTCCGGAAGGCCGGTGTAGGCTTCGGTGCGCCTGGCTCTTTGCCAGGTATCGGAAAGTTTCCGCAGATAGAAGCTCTTGTCGGGCAGTTTTCGCTGCTGATCGCGGATCTCGTCACTTGCCTGATTCAGCAGACGCAAACGATCGCTGCTGTTAATGATCAAGGTTTATTCACTCCCCAGGAAATAAGCTCAGTCTCTGATCTTCTGGAGGCCCCCTGGCTATTCAATCAGCGCAAGTTTAGCATTAAACACCGAGCTGTCGCAAGTTGTCCGGTAGAGACATCGACGTTCGTATCATTCACGGCCGTCTTCACTCTGGTGGCGGTACGGGCCCTGTTGGACGCTGAGTACCGTCCTCGATCAGATGAATTACCGGCAGTTGTTGGCGCGCGTTCGTCTGCACTATATCGCCGTCGCGGCCGGTGAAACACCCCTCTCGTGCGCCCGTCGCGCCGAGCCAATGCCACGTTTGCCAGGGTGCACGACTCGCCGGTGCAGCGGACGAGCGAATCAAGCAGACCCAGCATGCCTCTAGGACAGGGAACGTCATGTGCGGATCGCCGGCTGGATCAATCTGAAGCGTCCCGTTGAGTGGAATGACGCGGATCTCGAACGTATGACCCGTACGCTTGCCCGCCGCGGACCGGATGACGAAGGGCTGTGGGCGGATCAGCACGTCGGCCTCGGCCACCGCAGGCTGGCCATTCTCGACGTGCGCCGCGGCGTGCAGCCGATGGTCGCGGGCTCGCCCGAGCAACCGCTCGCCGTGCTCAGCTACAGCGGCGAGGTGTACAACTTCCGCGAGTTGAGGGCCGAACTCGCCGGTCGGGGGCACGCCTTCCGGACCCACGGCGACACCGAAGTGGTGCTCAACGCCTACTTGGAGTGGGGCGACAGCTTCGTCGAGCGGCTCAGCGGCATGTTCGCCTTCGCGTTGTGGGATCCGCGCGAACGCAGGCTCCTCCTGGTGCGCGACCGGCTGGGCATCAAACCTCTCTATTACGCCCGGTCCGGGGACGCGGTGCTGTTCGGGTCCGAGCCGAAGGCGGTGCTGGCGCATCCGGAGTTCACCCCCCGGCTCGATCACCAGGGACTCGCCGATCTGCTGGGACTTATCAAGACTCCCGGGGTCACCCCGTTCCGCGACTTGTTCGAGTTGCCGCCGGGACACTTCCTCACCATCGACGACAACGGCGACCACTTGTCCCGCTACTGGAGTTTGCCCACTGTTCCGCACGAGGACGACATCGCGGACACGGTCGCCCACGTTCGCGAGCTGCTCTTCGACACGGTGCGAAGGCAGCTGATCACCGACGTACCGCTGTGCACACTGTTGTCCGGGGGCCTGGATTCGAGCGCGTTGACCGCCATCGCCGCGGACATCCTCGGCAGTACGGGAGAAGGCCCGGTCAGGTCGTTCTCCGTCGACTTCGTCGGCAGCGCCGAACACTTCCGTGCCAGCGAATTCCGGCCCGAGCGGGACAATCCCTACGCCCTCCGGGTCGTCGAACACCTCGGCACGGCACACCGGACCATCGAACTGCCGGAAGACGCCCTGACGGAGGACCTGAACCGGGACGTCGTACTCGGCGCGCACGACCTCCCGCTCACCTTCGGTGACGTCGACACCTCGCTGTACCTGCTCTTCTCGGCCATCCGTGACCAGTCGACCGTCGCGCTGTCCGGTGAGTCCGCGGACGAGGTCTTCGGCGGGTACAACTGGTTTCACGATCCCCGCGTCGTCGGCACGGCGGACTTTCCCTGGCTCAGCACCATGCAGTTCGTCCCCGAGCAGATGCTGACCGCCGAGTTTCGCGAACACACGCGGTTCGGGGAGTACCGTGCCGACAGCTATCGGCAGGCGATCGGCGAAGTTGAGTACCTGCCGGGAGAAGACGCGCAGGACCGGCGGATGCGCGAGTTCAGCCACCTGCATCTCACGCGCTGGCTGCAGGTACTGCTGGATCGCAAGGACCGGCTCAGCATGGCCGCCGGTCTCGAAGTGCGGGTGCCGTTCTGTGATCACCGGCTGGTCGAGTACGTGCACAACATCCCGTGGAAGATCAAGAACTACGACGGCCGGGAGAAGAGCGTGCTCCGCGGCGCGGCGGCCGGTCTGTTGCCCGAGTCGGTGCTGAACCGGAAAAAGAGCCCATATCCCACCACCGGCGACACCAGGTACGAAAGGGACTTGCGTCACCGGGTCGGCACCCTTCTCGCGGAGAACCGGTCGCCGGCACTGGACATCGTCGACGCGGGCGCCCTCCGCAAGTTGCTGAGCAGGCCGACCGGCTACTTCGACACCCAGCTTCGGCGCAACCCGCTGGAAACCGCCTTGAGCCTCGCGCAGTGGTACCAGGATCAAGGGAACTCGTGAGCCATACCGAGTCTGGAGGAATGATGGAAAACCCGTGGCTCACCGACGTGCTCGCGAAGCCGGCTCCGGAATCGGTGCGGTTCCTCGGTCGAGCCGACGTCGTGGACTGCCTGGCGACGGTCGACGTGGTGGCTGCGGTCAAAGCCGCACTCGTGAGCCATCACGCCGGCCGGACGATCCTGCCCGCCGAGGCATACCTGTCCTGGACCAATCGGCACGGTGCGTACAGTCGGTCGATCGGCATGCCGGGCGCCGTATTCGAGCAGGATTCCGCGGGCGCCTATGGCATGAAGATCATCAACGCCAGTGTGTCGAACCCCGAGTTCGGCCTCGAACGGGCCGGTGGCCTGGGTCTCTGCTTCGACGCGCAGACCGCCAGGGTGACCGCGGTGATGGAGGTCGGCGTGCTCAGCGCCGTGCGGACGGCCGCCGTGACCGCGATATCCGTCGAAGCCGTCGGATACCAGGCGGTGCGCTCACTGGCCGTCGTGGGATGTGGAACCCAGGCAAGGGTGCACCTCGCGCTGCTCCTCGCGCGCTGTCCGGAGCTGAACCGGATCACTCTGTTCGACGTGCGGCGGCCGGTTGCCGAAAGCCTGGCCGGCGAACTGGCCCTACGGCACCGGAAGGTCTCGTTCTCCGTTGCCTCTACACCGGCCGAAGCGATGTCCGGCGCGGAAATATCGCTGTTTCTGACCACCGTCGCCGAAGGGTATGTCCAGCGGGAGTGGGTGCGACCCGGATCGCTCTTGGTCAACGTGTCGCTCGGCGACCTCACCGACGAGGTCCTGGTCGACGCCTCCAGTCTCGTGGTCGACGACCTGCGCCTGATCACCGAAAATCCTCGGCGGCCCTTGGGGCGTCTGGTCAACGAGGGTCGAATCGCCGCGAAGGCGCAGGACGGCCGACCCTCGATCACCGCGACGATCGGCGAGTTGCTGGCCGGTGACACGACGGTGCGGAGACCGGACACCGGTTACGTCGTCGTGAACCCTTTCGGGCTCGGCATTCTCGATGTGGCGTTGTTCGGCGCGGTGCTGCGCCAGGCCAACGACGCGGACGCCGGGCGGATTTTGGAGCTCATGTGATCCGGCGAGCCGTCCCGCCGAAACCATTGTCGATCCACCGTCATCGATCAGGGAGTTCAGGTGTTGCTGCCCAACCATCGCGGTCCGGTGAGCGAGGTTCTTGTCCGTGTCCTCCAGCGCCCACCGGAGGCGGTTGGCAAAGCCGCCTTGGACGCCATTTCGACGGGCGAGGTGGAATCCGTCTCCGATGAAGACCTGCAAGTGAGTTTGTTCTTGTGCTATGGCCCCCAGTACTGTCTCTTCGGGGATTCGGCGCAGACGTGGGAATGGGAAACTTCGCTGATCGAGCTGCGAAGGCGTCTCGAAAATCGCTTCGCCCGCGAGCTGGGTGAAATGGTCGGTCGACTGCCGGATGTGGACGTGGGGCGGCTTCCCGCATTCCTGATGGAACTTGGGAAACCGAGTCCGGGAAGGTCTCTCTCGCGCTACATCAAGCAAGAGGCCACGATGGCTCAGTTCCATGAGTTTCTCATGCACCGGTCCGTCTACAGTCTCATGGAGGCGGACCACCACAGTCTCGCCATTCCGCGGGTGCGCGGTGGCGGCAAACCGGCCTTGGTGGAGATCCAGGCCGACGAGTACGGCGGCGGCATCCCGGGCCGGCTGCATTCTCAATTGTTCGAACTGACCATGAACGAACTCGGCATGCTCACCGAGTTCGGCGCGTACTTCGAAGATGTCCCGGCTTGTTCGCTGGCGACGGTGAACGTGATATCCTATTTTGGCACATATGGCCGCCATCGGGGTGCGCTGCTCGGAAATCTGGCGATCACGGAAATCGGTTCACATCATGTGAATCGGAATTTCCGTAATGGTTTGCAACGGTTGAACGGGTCGGACGACTCTTGGCTGTTCTTCCAGGAGCACATCGTGGCCGATGCTGTCCACGAGCAGCTCGCCGCCTATGACATGTGTGGCAGGTTCGTGCGGGAGAACCCGAAGGAGTTGTCCGATTTGGTCTTCGGCGCCATCGCGACGGTCGAACTGGGCGCACGGGCCAACGAGAGCATGCTTTCATCTTGGGAACGCGGCGAATCCTCTCTCCGTGACACGACGGACGCGGCGGCGGCCTGATGGACGGCAGGGGATCGGGTGAGGACGTCCAAGCCGGGTCTGTGCCGTCGAGGCCTGCCCCGGCCACGGTCGTGGTGTGCCAAGACGGGCCGATCATCATCTGCGGCGACTACGACCTGCGCAGCCAAACCGACGAGCCGATCGACCCGCAGCGCAAGACCATCGCTCTCTGCCGTTGCGGACGTTCGCTGATGAAGCCCTTCTGCGATGGAAGCCATATCTGGGCGAGGAATGCCGGCAATGGGGATCGGTCGAACCGGACGTAGCGGTAATCGCCGGCGGGCGCGCGATCCGCGACCTATCAGGGGGAGGAAAGACGTTGCTGATCGAACTGCGTGGCCCGGTGCCGGGTAGGACGCCGATGTTGAACGCGGTGACCAGGTACCACGGCAGAACGACGAATCTCTGGCTGAAACTGGAACAGGAGAACCCGTTCGGGTCCATAAAGGACAGAGTGGCGCACTCCCTGCTCTCCTCGATCTTCGCGTCGGGAATCCTCTGCGGGGGGATCATCGAGTCGACGTCCGGGAACCTCGGCGTCGCGTTGGCCAGGTACGCCCAGATCTGCGGTGTGGAATTCACGGCTGTCGTCGACCCGCGGACGTCGCGCAAACTCGTCCGGCAGATGCGGAGCGCGGACGCGAAGATCGTGGAAGTGACGAATCCCGACGAGACCGGCGGATACCTCCTTTCCAGGCTCGCCTACATCCGCGACCGGATGACGGTCGAGGACGCCCTCGTGTGGCCGAATCAGTACGAGAACCCGGCCAACCCTCGCGCGCACTCCGAGGGGACCGCCCCGGAGATCCACTCCGCCATTCCCGTCGGCGAGCTCGACGTTTTCCTCGGCGTGTCGACGGGAGGGACCCTCCGCGGGTTCACGGACTACGTCAAGCGCGACAGGCTGCCCTGGCGTTGCGTCGCGGTGGACGAAGTGGGATCGGTGGCACTCGGGGGCCCGCCGGCGGCTCGCAGCCTGAACGGCATCGGCGCGAGTCGGACTTCGACCTTCGTCTCCGGGCGTGACTGCCTGAACGTGAAGGTGACCGCACGCGAGGCGGTGGCCGCGTGCGACTGGGTCGCGAGCGAGATGGGCATACGGATCGGCGGCAGTTCGGGAGCCGCCGTGGCCGGTGCCGTGCGGTGGATGAGTGAGGGTCTCGGAGCCGAGAACGTGGTCGTCGTCTGCCCTGACGGCGGCGACCGATACGAGGACACGATCTATTCGCCAGACTGGCGGCGCGCCAAAGAATTGACCGTGAGACCGGATGTGAGATTCCCGGAAGTGTGCTCGACGAAAGTCGTGGACAATTCGCTGATCTTGACCTGACTACGACAGACGACCGTTTATCCTTCAGCTGATGGGCAGGTGCACCGCATGGCGGGTTTTCTCTCTCTCGATGATGTCGACATCGATGAGCTGCACGAAATCGTCGGACGGTCGGTCGACGTACTCGCGCGACCGGAGCGGATGGAACAAAAGCTGTCCGGTAAGGTGCTAGGCACCTATTTCGCCAAGACCTCGACGCGCACACGGACCGCTTTCACGACAGCCGCGTTACGGCTCGGGGCTTCGGTCGTCCCGTACGGTCCCGCTGACCTCCAGTTGAACACCGGGGAGTCCTTGCACGACACCGGGCGGATGTTCGGTGTGATGCTGGACGGCCTGGTGATGCGCACCGCGGGCCCGCTGGAGGAGATGCGGCTGGTGGCCCGCAGCGGCGGCTTGCCCGTCGTGAACGCGATGGCCGCGCAGGAGCATCCGACTCAAGGCGTTTGCGACGCGGCGGCGATACTCCGGCACTTCGGCCAGGTGGACGGCGTGTCGGTGCTGTACGTCGGCGAGGGGAACAACACCGCTGTGGCGCTCGGGAAGATCCTGAGCACCTATCGTGGTGTCACGGTGGTTTTCGCCACTCCGAAGGGGTACGGGCTCGACGCCGCGCTGCTCGGCTCGCTGCAGGAGAAGGCGGCGGGTTCGGGTTCCCGCATCGTCGAGACCCACGACCTCGATACGGTCGACATCGCGGCTGACGTCGTCTACACGACTCGTTGGCAGACCACGGGTACAGCGAAGCCGAGTGCGGACTGGCGGGAGGACTTCCGTCCGTTCCATGTGGACGACCAGGTCATGTCCCGCTGGCCGAAGGCGGTGTTCATGCACGATCTGCCGGCGCACCGCGGTGACGAGGTCAAGGGATCGGTGCTCGACGGAGATCGTTCGATCGCCTGGGAACAGGCGCGTATGAAGTACGGCAGCGCGGTCGCCGTCTTGGAGTGGGTATACCGCGAGTCGTAGAAGCAGGCTTGCGACAGAGCGCAAGCGAACAACACGGGGGAGTCCGTTGACTATTCTTACTGTGCTTTCCTTCACGGCCGCGGCCGTGGTGGTGGTCATCGTGCCTGGGCCGGATCAGGCGCTGCTGCTCCAGACGAGCGCCGACGCCGGGCGCCCCGCGGCGGTGCGCACCGCCGGTGGGGTCGTGCTCGGCATCTTCCTGTGGGGTATCGCGTCGGTGGTGGGGCTGTCGGCGTTGCTGGTCGACGGAAGCACGGCTTTCCGGATCGTTTCAGTGGTCGGCGCGGCTTACCTGATCTGGCTCGGGATCATGGCCTTGCGCTCGGCGATCTCGGCGGCCTCGGCCGCGCCGAAGCATGACGGCCGCGGGCGCGCGGGTTTCTTCATGCGCGGACTGCTGGTGAATTGCTTGAACCCGAAGATCGGCCTGTTCTATCTGTCGATTCTTCCGCAGTTCCTGCCGGATTCGGCTTCGTCGACCTTGGGTGACCAACTGGTGCTTTTCGCCATTTATGTCACCGTGAGCGCCTTGTGGTTGTTCGGGTTCGCGTTCGCGGCCGGGAGTCTTCACCCGGTCCTGAATCGACCGCGAGTCAAAAGGTCGTTGGATTCGCTGGTGGGAGTGATCTTGCTGGGGCTCGGAGTCATGGCGTTGACGGGGGTGTGACGGTGATGGTGGCGTTGTCGCCCGGCGTTTCGCCGGAACCGGACGGATCAGCTCGGCCGAAGGACACGGTCGTCGAGATCGGCTCCGCTGTCGACGCGGTCGAACGAGCCCGGGGTGCGCTGCGAGTATCCGGTGATCCGCTGATGGCCGCGGTGGACAGTGCTCTCACGTGCGCTGTATCCCTCATCAAGCTCCGGCAGGGCGGAACGGAATGCGACATCGAAACATTGCACAGTGCTCTAGGCGCGGCTCGTGCTTTGGTCGGCGAAGTGACCTTTGCCGTTCGCGACAGCTATCCAGGGGTGCGCGACAACCGATTCCGGTGATGCGGTTCCCGCCCGGCGCCCTGACCGATCTCTGGGCTGCCGGTATGGGAAGCGAGAGCTACTGGAGATCGGCGACAACGCGTTCCCGCAGTGGATACAGGCCGACCTCGGGGCCGGCAAATCGCTCTCGCGGATCGTGCTGAAACTCCCGTCGGCCTGGGAATCCCGGACCCAGACGCTGACCGTGCGCGGAAGCGCCGACGGCACGGTGTTCACCGACCTCGGCGGTGGGCGCGGCGGTCTCGTTCATCGTGGCGGTGCATAACCGCGGTACGAGCGAGGCGGGCTCCTCGGTGCCCCGGCTGGTCGTCGGAGGGACCACGCTGACCGGTGCGACCGGCGTGATCGCCGCGGGTGCCACGGCGAACGTCGCGATCTCGGGTACGTGGACCGCCCTCAACGGCGGTGCGACCCTGACCGCGACGGCCAACGAGGCCAACAAAGGGCTTTCGCGGGCGGTCGTGGTCGGCCGCGGCGCGGCGGTGCCGTACGTCGAGTACGAAGCGGAATCCGCGCGGTACCAAGGGGAATTGCTGGAGGCCGACCGGCTGCGGACGTTCGGGCACCCGAACTTCGCGACCGAGTCCTCCTGGCCGGGATCGCAGTTCGTGATCCACGGCGGACCGGTTCCGGCGGTGGTCTCGCCGGGCCGCCGCGGTACGAGGCAGGGGAGGCCGTTCAGGGGCCGGAGCGGGACATCGCTCCGGCCCCTTTCACGTGCGCGGGCTCAAGCCCGTCACGGCCAGCCGGAAGAGCCGGTCCGCCTGTGCGGCCGGATCCGGGTGGTGCTCGGTGGCCAGGACGATGCCGACGATCAGCGTGATCAGGTCCGTGACGGTGACCTTCGGCGCCACCGCGCCGTCCCGGGCGGCCTGCCGGAGGAGCGGGGCTCCGGCTTCCTCGATGGCGGCGGAGCAGGAGTTCTCATGCGTGGGGCCGTCGTAGGCGAGCGCGGCCGCTAGGCCACGTGCGGAGACGCAGTAGGTGACGACCTCGTCGAGCCAGGTCAGGAGCGCCTTCCGGCTGTCGTCCTCGGCGGTCAGTTCGGCGGCGCGGGCACACAGCGCCGCGATCCGTTTCGCGGAGACCGCTTCCAGCAGGGCCCGGCGGGTGGGGAAGTGGCGGCGCACGGTCGCCGAGCCGACGTTGGCGGTCCGCGCGATCTGCTCCAAGGAGGCGCCGGAGCCGTGGGCCGCGACCTCCTCCTCGGCCACCGCGAGGATGCGCGCGTAATTGCGCCGTGCGTCGGCGCGCTGGCCGTCGGACAACTCTTCACCTCGGTGTTTGCGTAAGTGGCGGGCCCCGCCATATCGTAGCGGATAATAAGTGGCGGCCCCCGCCACTTAGTTGCCTGAAGGAGCGGACATGTCCTCAGCACCCGTTTTGGTCACCGGAGCCACTGGCAGGCAGGGCGGTGCGACCGCCCGTGCCCTGCTCGCGGCCGGCGTTCCCGTCCGTGCGCTGGTGCGCGACCCGGCCAGGGCGAAAGCCGTCGAAGCACTCGGTGCCGAACTGGTCGTCGGCGATCTCCACGACGTCGATTCCGTGATCAGGGCGGCCAAGGGGGCCCGTGCCGTCTTCTCGGTGCAGATGCCCGGCCTGCGTGCGGAGGGGTTCGATTTCGCCGGGGAAGTTACTCAAGGCGTCAACCTCATCGAAGCCGCGAAAGCGGCCGGAGTGCCGCAGTTCGTGCACACCTCGGTTTCGGGAGCCGGTCAGCATGTCGACGCGGACGGATGGGCCGAGGGGCGCTGGAGTTCGATGAAACCCACGCTGGGCGCCAAGGCTGCGATCCAGGACCGCCTCCGCGAGGCGGGCTTTCCGCAGTGGACCTTGCTCAAGCCGGGCTTCTTCATGGAGAACTTCCTGCCCGACATGAAGTTCTTGTTCCCGCGCGGGATCGACGGTGGCCTGGTTAGCGTGATCAAGCCGTCGACGTCCCTTTCGCTGGTGGCTGTGGACGACATCGGCGCCGCGGCCGCCGCGGCCATCGCCGAACCGCAGCGGTTCTCCGGCGTCGAACTCGAGCTCGCGAGCGACTTCCTGACGATGGCGGAGATCGCCGAGGTCCTTTCCGGCGTGCTGGGCACGCGGCTGCCCGCCCCGGACATGACCGTGGAGCAGGCGGTCGCGGCCGGAATGCCGCCGATGGGCGCTTCGCACGAGTGGCTGAACGTGGTGGGCCAGCCGGGTCGGCCACGCTACGCGCGAGAGTTCGGCATCCCGCTCACCGACTTCGTGACCTGGGCGCGCACGTACCTCGCGTAGCGCGTGATCGCGCTTCAACGGACGTTCGAAGAAGCGGAACATTGCTCCACATGTTTGTGGCTCGGGCGGGTCGCATCGAAGTAGCGCGACCCGACGAAGCGGTGCACCTTACCTAGTTGACAAGTCCTATAGAAGACTTGTCTACTAGGGTCATGGTTCTCTCCCGTCTCATCCTGGGGTTGCTCGCCCTCGCGCCCATGACCGGCTACGACCTCAAGCGCCATTTCGAGTCGACCGTCGGGCATTTCTGGGCTGCGGACAAGGCGCAGATCTATCGCACCCTCGCCCGCCTGGTCACGGACGGGCTCGCCGACGTCGAGAAGGTGGCCGGTTCCGGGGCGCCGGACCGGCAGGAACACCGCATCACCGCCGCGGGGCGGACGGCGCTCGCCGAGTGGCTGGTGAGTGAGCCTGAGCGTCATGTCGAACGCGATCCGTTCCTCGCGCGGGTGTTCTTCGGTGCGGATCTCGACGATGACGCCTTCCGCTCTCTCTTGGCGGTACATCGCGAGGAGATCCAGGCTCGGCTGCAGCAGTTCGAACGGACTCGAGCGGAGTCGAGGGCGCCTGACCGGGCGGCTCGGCTGCGACTGTCCACACTGGACAATGGGATCGCGCACCTGCGCGTCGAACTGGCTTGGCTGGACACGCTCGAGGAGGAGCTCGCGTGAGCGCGTTCCCCGAGGCGCATTCCGCTGGGACGGCCGAGGCGGGGCAGCCGGTGGTACTGCTGCACGGCGGCAATGTCGCGAACTGGATGTGGGAGCCGCAGCTGTCCGCGTTCAGGGATCGGACGGTGCTCACACCGGATCTGCCGGGATTCGGAGAGCGGGTCCGCGAGGACTGGCCGGGACTGGACGGGGTGGCGGACGACGTCGTCGCGAGAGTGGCCGGTCATGGGGTCGACGGTCGGTTCGATCTCGTCGGCCTTTCCCTCGGCGCCCTCACGGCGTTGCGCGTGCTGGCGCGTCACCCGGACCGGGTGCGTTCGGCGTTCCTGACCAGCGCGCCGCTCATGCCCGCCGGTGCCGGGATGCGCTTGTACTGCGGCCTGCAGTCGGCGTTCTCCCGAGCTCGCTGGTTCTGGCGAGCCCAAGCCGCTGTCTTCGGGATTCCCGGCGACGCACGCGCTCGATATGTCGAGCACGGCCTCTCGGTGCGCCGCGAAACCATGGCCGCGATGGCCGCCGAGGTGTGCGCGGGCGGGGTGCCCGCGGAATTACGTCGCTATACCGGGCCGCTGCTCGCGACAGTGGGGGAAAAGGATTCCGCGGCGGTCCGACGATCCCTCGCGGAAATCGCGCGGGTCGCGCCGCAGACGCGGTCCCGGCTCGTGCCGGGGATGCATCACATCTGGAATGTGGAGGACGCGGGACTGTTCAACGGAGTTCTTCGTGCCTGGCTCGAGGGAGCCGTGGATCCGCGTCTCGTGAGGGCGATCGTAGCCACCGCGATGACACCGACGCCGATCACTCCGGCCAGGTAGAGCAGTGGCTCCACCGGTAGCCGCTCGGCCGGACTGCCATGGAACGCGACGCGTATGGCCAGCGAGACCGCCGCACCAGCCGACGCACCCCCATCGGCATGAGCGGACGTTGCTGGTCCGGTTGTGTCCCAGCATCTTCGAAAAATACGGTGCGTCACGGAAATCTGCTGGACCGGCCAAATGGGCGGCTCCCCGGGGAACTGGCTACCTCGGCGACGTCGGCACCGGCTCACTCACCAAGTCCTCGGCGACGTCAGTTCGGCGAGGCGTCGGTGGAGGTGATCCAGGTGGCGATCCGGGTGCGGTTGCTCACGCCGAACTTGGTCATGATGTTCTGTACGTGGGTTTCCACTGTGCGGACGGAGATGACGAGGATCGCGGCGATGTCGCGGTTGGACAGTCCTGCGCCGACGAGGGAAGCGATTTCTCGTTCGCGGGTGGTGAGCGATTCGCCCGGTAAGCCCAAGTCCGCGGGTGCAATGGTTTTTCCGAGCGCGTAGGCCATTGCCGTGTCGTCGGGTAGGTCCGCGCCGGCGGCACGGGCCTGGTCGAAGCGGGCTTCGCCGAGGGCCTCGCGCGCCTTGTTCAGGTGGTCGAAATGTGGCACGGCAAGAGATCCTGCCGCCTCGGCGGAGGACCCGACGAGGTGCCAGAGCTTGGCGGCGACGCCGAAGAGGATCGCCGACCGCAGGTGGTCGCCTTGCCGTGCGGCCACCCATGCCAGTATCTCGGTGTGGTGGGCGGCGCCGAAGCGGTTGTCGATTCGCAGGTCTGCTCGCAGACCCGAGCGGGACGCTTCCATGGAGATTGTGGCGTCGCCGTAGAGTGCCTCGACGCATGAGCAGGCGTACTCGGCCATGCTGAGGTAGTACGCCTCGCCCGCTGCTCTGGTGAGTGCGAGCATCCGTCCCACAATCTCGCGTGCCCGGTCCAGATCTCCGAGTACAGAGGTGCTTACGCCGAGGATGAACAGTGGATGGAATTCGCGGCGCAGATCTCCTTGGGCCCGAAAAGATGCTGCGGTGGCGGCTGACAACGTGGCGGCCGACTCGAAGTCCCGCTGCAACATCGCACCCAACGCGCGTACATGCTGGACGAAGGTCTGTGCTGGTTCCGCTGAGGTCGCTGTCAGCAGGGTGTCCGCCTCGGTCAGCAGTGTCTCGGCGTTCTCGACGTCGAATTGCCAGAGCGCGTGCAGCGCGCAGACTGCCAGACCCATCGGGCGGTCGGGATGGTCGGCCGGTGTCTTGGCGAGTGCCCGCTCGAGCCATGTGCGGGCTTCGGCGAGTGATCCGCGTAGCGTCCAGTACTCGTCGAGCCGGGTGGCGATCCGCAGCGCGGACACGGCCTCATCTGGTTGCCGCAGTGCCCAGTCCAGCGCGGCCCGCAGATTCGCGTGCTCCTGATTCAGTCTGGTCACCCAGCCGTCCTGTGCGGCGCTGACCCATTCCGCTTCGGCCTGCGCGGTCAGCCGGTCGTACCACTGACAGTGGCGCCGCATCGTCTCGGTCAGTTCGCCGGATTCGGTGAGCAACTCGTGACCGTACTCGCGCAGGGTCTCCAGCAGCCGGTACCGCACGACGTCGCCGTGGTCTTCCCGCAGGAGCACGGATTTGTCCAGCAGACCGTCGATCAGATCGAGCACGTTCAGAGCGTCGGTCCCTGTGCAGACGAACTCGGCCGCGGCGAGCTCGAAACTGCCGGCGAAGACCGAGACCTGCCGCCAGATGGCCTGCTCCGCCGGTGAGCACAGCCGGTAGCTCCAGTCGATGGTGGCGCGCAGGGTGTGTTGCCGTTCCGGGGCGGTGCGCGGACCGGTGGTGAGCACCGGCAGACCTCGGTCCAGCCGGTCGGCGATCTGCCGCGGTGACAGCGCACGTAGCCGCGCCGCGGCCAGTTCGATGGCGAGCGGTAGACCGTCCAGTCGCCGGCACAGAAGCGCGATGTCGGCGATCGTGTCCTCGTCGACCTGGAGAGAGGGCACCACCGCTCGCGCTCGGTCCAGGAACAACTGGACCGAGGCGAAGTCCATGGGCGCGTCGGACCCGGCCTCGGGTGGGACGGGAAGCGGCGGTATCGGCAGTACCCGCTCGCCCGGGACGTCGAGGGACTGCCTCCCCGTGGCCAGCACGACGACGCCCGGACAGGTGCGCAGGATGGCCTCGACCACGTCGGCGCACGCGCCGATCACGTGCTCGCAGTTGTCCAGCACGAGCAGAAGCGCCTGATTCCGCAGGTGGGCGAGCACGGTGTCGAGGGTCGTCTCACCGGGCCGGTCGTGCAGGCTGAGGCGGTCGGCGATGAGGTTGGCGATCAAAGCGGGGTCGCGGAGTTCGGCCAGACCGACGAACACCGCGCCGCCCGCGTAGTCCGGCGCGGTCTGCCGCATCACCGTGATCGCCAGCCGGGTCTTGCCGACTCCTCCCGGTCCGGTCAAGGTGGTCAGCCGTCCGGCCCCGATGAGCCGGCGTACCTCGGCACCTTCCGTGTCCCGCCCGAAATAGCTGGTCAAGTGGCCTTGCCCGGTGTCGTCGGCGCGGCGAGCGAGCCAGTACATGCGGCCGAATCGTACGGCACCGCCGGGCAGACGACAGGTTCGTGACCGGATAGCCGACGCTACGCGCGATCTGGCCTTTTCCTGAGGAGGGCCGACCTGTCCGCGGTGTCAACGCCGGGGTCGCTGACGTGGAACCGGGACCTGGTCGGCGGGGACGGGGGCCCGCATGGCTTCCCGGATCAGCCGGGCGCCGTCGTCGGGGGTGATGTACCGGGCTGTGACCAGGCTGGCGGTGCTGGCAGCGACCTGGCGGACGTAGTGGTCGTGGGTGGGGTAGAGCTGGGCGAGGGTGGCGGCCGGCAGCGGGGTGACGTGTCCGGCGATGGCGCAGAAGGAGGGGCCGGTGGATGTTCCCGACCACGTGGCGGTGGGCACGTCGAGGTAGGGGGAGCGCAGGCCGCCCATGACGTTGCCGAAGCGGTCGGTGGCCGGTGTTCCGTTGTGGACGGTGATGGGGGCGGCGCGAGGCGGGATCGCTTTCCCCGTGACCCAGTGGTCGAGGTTGCGTAGCGCGGCGTCGAAGAAGATCTGGCTGGGGAACGGGCTGCGGGGTCCCTGATCGCAGCCGGGGGCCGGTACTTGCCGTCCGGCTTTGACGATGTCGGACGGTTTGGCGGACGCGTGCAGTTCGTCGGGGGTGGCGTGGCCGGCGCCGGGCATCTCGTAACCGCGGTAGCGGTCGCCGGGCATGTCGCTGTCGGGGCGTCGGGAGTCGATTCCCAGCAGGTAGTCCGATTGGGACATCAGATGCAGGATCGGTGTTCCGGCGTGGTCGAACTGCCTGCGGGGGTCACCGATGGGTGGTGCGGGGTCGCATTGGTTCATCGGTGCGGCGCCCACGAAGGAGCCCCCGGCGACCGCGACGAGGTAGCCGTCGTAGAGCGGGCGTCCGGTCGCGCGAACCACGAGGGGCTGGATGCCGTTGACGTAGTTGTAGAGGTATCCGCCGGTTTGCGAGTAGCCGAACCCGTATAGCCGTTGGACCGGCGGGTTGTGGCGTTGTTGGTACCGCAGAGGGTTGTCGGTCCGGTTGCTGCGCAGGAGAGCGCCGACCTGGCTGTAGATGTCCCACACCAGGCCGTTCTCGGTGCTGCGGGAGCTGTCACTGGGAAAGAGCGAGAGCGGGTTGGCGCAATTGGCCGGATCGGTGATCGGTAGCGGGTTGGCCAGGGAGAGCGGCGCGTAGCGAACGGGATCGAAGTTCTGGAGCGCGGCGACGGACACGGGTTTGATGGTGATCCCGACCCAGGCGTCGCCGTCGGCGATGAGCTGACGGCGCAGCATCGCCCAGCCGATGTTGAGGTCGAAGAAGTTCGAAGGATTGAGCATCTCCACGACGACCTTGCCGCTGAATCGCTTGCCCGTCGCGGGTTTCCGTACCAGTAGCCGTGTGGTGTAGGGAGCATTCGGGGTGCGGACGGCGGCCGGGCCGCCCGCCGGCCAGGTGTAGACGTTCGCCTTGCCGCTGATGAAGTACTCGGCCTCGGTGTATCCGACGGCGGCGAGGTTTTCCGGGACGGCCTGGTGGGCTGCGGCGCCGAAGGCATGGGACCGGCTGTCCTGGGCGATCGGGCCGGTCACCCTGGGCAGGACACCGCTCGGCGTGGCCGCGGCGGGAACGGAGATCAGGCCGGCCAGGATTGGTGCCAGGAGGCCGGCCGCGAGACCGCGGCGGAGTGCGGATCTGGTGCGCATGGAATTCCTTGCTGCGGTTGTGGACGGTGGTGTCAGGTGAGTGCCCAGACCCGATGGCCAGGCAGGGGGTGTCAGTCGTCCTCGTCGATCCAGTCGAGGCTGCGGCGGACGGCTTTGCGCCATTTGCGGTAGCGGCGTTCTCGGAGCTGTGCGTCGAGGCGGGGGTGCCATTCGGCGGCCTTGTGCCAGTTGCTCCTGAGGACCTCGAGGTCGGCCCAGTAGCCGACCGCGAGGCCGGCGGCGTAGGCGGCGCCGAGGCAGGTGGTCTCGGCGACGGTCGGCCTGCTGACCGGTATGCCGAGGGTGTCGGCCAGGAGCTGCATGAGCAGGTTGTCGGCGGTCATGCCGCCGTCGACGCGTAGTTCGGTGAGGGTGGTGCCTGTGTCGGCGCGCATGGCGTCGACGACTTCGCGGGTTTGCCAGGCGGTCGCCTCCAGGGCGGCGCGGGCCAGATGGCCGGGTTTGACGTACCCGGTCAGTCCGGTGATCACGCCGCGGGCGGTGGCGTTCCAGTGCGGGGCGAACAGGCCGGAGAAGGCGGGGACGATGTAGCAGCCGCCGTTGTCGGCGACGGTCGCGGCGAGGGTTTCGATTTCGGCGGCGGTGTGGATGAGGCCGAGGGTGTCGCGGAACCATTGGACCAGTCCGCCCGTGACCGCGATCGACCCTTCCAACGCGTAGGACGCGGGGTGGCCATCGAGCTGGAACGCCACTGTGGTCAGGAGCCCATGCGCGGATCGCACCGGTTCGTGTCCGGTATTGAGCAGAAGGAAGCTGCCGGTGCCGTACGTGCTTTTGACATCTCCGCGGGAGAACGCGGTCTGGCCGAACAAGGCGGCGTGCTGGTCGCCGAGTGCGGCCGCGACGGGCACGCCCTCGAGGACTCCGGTGGCGACGCCGTAGGGGTGTGACGACGGCCGGATGGCGGGAAGCATGGCCCGGGGAATCCCGAATTCCCGCAGGATGCTCTCGTCCCAGTCGAGAGTGGTGAGGTTCATCAGCATGGTGCGGCCGGCGTTGGTGACGTCGGTGGCGTGCAGTCCGCCGGTGAGGTTCCAGATCAGCCAGCTGTCCATGGTGCCGAACAGCACGTCGCCCTGTTCTGCACGCGCGGCGAGGCCGGGGATGTTGTCCAGCAGCCACGCCAGTTTCGGACCGGAGAAGTACGTTGTCAGCGGGAGACCTGATCTCTCGCGGAAACGGTCCATATCGGATCCTGCCGCGAGGGTCTCGATCGTGGCCGAGGTTCGGGTGTCCTGCCAGGAGACGGCGTTGTGCACCGGGACCCCGGTGGCCCGGTCCCACACCAAGGTTGTTTCGCGCTGGTTGGTGACACCGATGGCGGCGAGCGAGGACGCTGTTATCCCCGCATAGGCCAATGCTTCTTTGACGCTCTGTTCCACGCAGGTCCAGATCTCCTGCGGGTCGAGCTCCACCCAGCCCGGCTGGGGGTAGATCTGACGGTGCTCCCGGCGCGCGAGGGAGACGATACCGCCGCGACGATCGAAGATCATGCAGCGGCTCGAGGTCGTGCCCTGGTCGATGGCCGCGACATACCGGCCGCGTCGGTCGGCTCGGACGGGGATCATGGCTCCTCGCAAGGGGGTTGCCCGGACAGAGAGACCGTCAGTCTCCGGGCCTCCCGGTGGTTTCGGAATCCGGAAGGCTACGGAGATCGCCACGTACGTAGTGGAGTCGGTGGCTGCCCGCTCCCTGAGGGGCGGGCAGCCACCAACGAGGAGCCTGCGGGATCAGGACATCGGGCAGGTCGCCTGGAACTCGCTGACACCGTTGCCGGTGGTGGCGGGGCACAGGAACTGGTTGTAGCGGGTGTCGTTGTCGATGAACCGCTTCATCCAGGCCTCGGAGAACTTGCCGATCACCGGGTGCTCCCTGGTGAAGGTGCCGTGATCGGCGCCGGTGACGTTGATCAGACCGCGTTCACGGGCGCTGGTCATGCTGTTGTACATGGGCCGGGCGTGCTGCGAGATGCTGGCGACATTGTCGGCGGTGCCGGCGAGAAGCAGGGTGGGTGTGGTGATCGACTCCCACGTCTTGTCCTGGTTGTAGGGGGCCAGCGGGACGCCGGCCTTGATGGTCTTGCGGATCGATTCCGCGTAGAGGGTGCCGCCGCCGCCCATGGAATGCCCCATGACGCCGAGCCGGGTGCTGTCGAGGCGCTGGCGAACCTGGGTCGGGGATTTCTGGGTGAGGTAGTCCAGGGCGGCGAGCAACTGGTTGCCGCGGGAGGTGGGCTGGTCCTGGGTGTTGATCGTCGCCATGGTCATGACCACGAAGCCCCGCGACGCCAGGTGCGGCCCCAGCCACGCGATCGCGCTCTCGGGCGAGGTGTACCCCGGGACGACGGCGATGCCGCCGTAGGTGCCCTGGCTGGTGTCGGTCGGGTAGTAGATCGTCCCGCCTCCGAACCCGGTCACCTGTGACCGCGCGATGGTCACCGACGACACGGCGAACGTGCCCCGCGGGGCACGAACCGATGCCTCGGTCGGTGCGGGGCCGCGCTCGTAGGCGTTGGCGGCCACCGACGCGGCCGGTTGTGGCGCGGGCGTCGCACCGTGGGCGGTACCGCCGATCACGGCACAGGCCAGAACCGCCGACAGAACCGCAGCGCTCCTGCGGGTCGTGAACTGGAGTCGCATCAAGTTTTCTCCTCGTTGAGTGCACCTGACCGCGCAGACCCGGACATCCCGGCTCCCGGCGGCCAGCCTGAACCTGCCATAGCAGCCGGTTGCCGCCAAGAAACACTGTTCGACAATGTCGAACAATTTGGGTCGACTTCGGGCAGGCTTGCTGGCTGTCGGTCGTTGACCTGTGGTCGAGACAGGAATGCGGAACTGGAACTGCCTCTTGTTCGGCATAGTCGAACTGCGTATGTTTACGGCGGCTCGCGTTCGAGAGCGAGCGAGATCCCGAAATGAGGACATCACATGGTTCAGCGACGAACTGTGCTAGGCGTGGCGACGGCCGCGACGGCCGCGACCTTCTTCGGCAACGCGAGTGCCGAGGCCACGGACCGAGCGAAGGGGGAGACCGCGGTCCTCCGGATGCGAAGCCGGATCCTGGGGGCGGACGTGCCCTATTCGCTCTACACGCCGCCTGGCTACCGGCGCGGTGGCGCACGGACCTACCCCATCCTGTACCTGTTGCACGGCCTCACCGGGGATCACGCCGAATGGATGCAGCTCGGCCGGGTCCGCGAGACCGTCGACGCGGCGATCGCGGCCAGACGGCTACCGCCGACCTTGGTCGTGATGCCCGACGCGCGCCGCGACACCACCAGATCCTCGACTGATCAGCTCGTGACCTACTACATGGACGACGCCGACGGCACGTTCCGCTACGCCGCCATGTTCCTCGACGAGTTCATTCCCTACGTGGAGAACGCCCATGGGGCAGGGGGCACCGCCGCCCGTCGTGGGATCTGCGGCCAGTCCATGGGTGGCTTCGGCGCCCTGTCGTTCGCGTTACGGCGGCCTGGTCTGTTCGCCGCGGCGTTCGGCTTCAGCGTCGGGCACCGCACCGCCGAGGAGATGATGGCCCTGCCCGTCAACGAGTACAACTGGCGCTTCGCGCGTGCCTGGGGCCCGGATCTGCGGGGCCGTGCCCGGCTTGCCAACCCGCTCTACCGGCAGTGGAACCTGCTCGACACCATCACCCGGTCCTCGACCGCGGACATGTCCCGCACCGCCTGGTTCCTCGATTGCGGCTCGTACGACCAGTTCTTCCTCGGCAATGTCGAGTTGCACACCGCCCTGACCCGCAAATCCGTGCCCCATCACTTCATCGCGCGCGAAGGCGCCCACGAGTGGTCCTACTGGACCAGCGGGCTGCACGCGGCACTGGACTTCATGGCCGCCTCGTGGAACGGGCGCGCCCGATGACACGCTCGGAGGCAAAGGTGCCTACAACGCCCGAAGCGGCGCCGCGTCGCCGAGACAAGATGCATTACCTGTACCTGGCCGTGATCGCCGCCGTGGTCCTCG
>NZ_JBVISU010000022.1:0-112501 GCF_055575355.1 Amycolatopsis sp. NPDC034160
TGGAGACGGTCAGCGTCCCCCATGCGGCATTGGGGACATCCGGCCGCGGCGCGAGCCGACGTCGCTCGCAACACGACACCTTTGCCTTACCCCTCAATACAACTTGGGACACTCAAGTCTCGTGCGGGGTGCCGGCCACCGCGTCGGCTCACCTGAACCGGGACGGAGGGGTCGGCACGTGTTCGCTCATCGAGTCGAACTTGCGGACATAGGTCAGTCCCTCCGGGATCTCGATGCTGGTCGTCGAGGTCCAGCCCCGGGTCAGGGTGGGCCAGTCGGGCACGTCGGGGTGGAAGTGCGGCCGGAACGGCTCGTAGCCGTCGATGAAGGCGGCCGGTTCCGACCTCGCCTGCCACCGGATGTCCGCCGACAACCGCAGCCGGTCGCTGAGGTTGGGGCGGGCCCCGTGCACGGTGAGGCTGGTGAACATGAGCACGTCCCCCTGGCCGAAGTGGGTGCTGCGCCAGTCATCCACGCCGCTGCCCGCCACTTGCGCGGTGACCCCGCCGGGGCCCTCCGCCCGGGACACACCGAGCACCCCCAGCTTGTGCGACCCGGTGAGGACCTCGAGCCCGCCGGCGTCGGAGGGACAGTCGGCGAGAGGGATCCACATGGTCAAGGTGTCGACCGCGCCCTGGATGAGGCGGTAGTCCTGGTGAGCGGGCGTGGGTGTGGCCCGCGGCGTCGGCGCCGTGATGCGGGCGATGTGCATCGGGTGGCAGAAGACCTCCTCGCCGAGCAGCCGCTGAGCCAGGCCGCGCAGCTCCTCCCGTTCGCTGAGTTCGTGGAAGGACTGCGTCGCCTGCACCGCGGAGTACATGCCGAAGAAGGTGGACTTGCCCTCCTCGACCGCCCGGTCGGACGCCCGCAGCTCGTGCGGCTCGGTGCCGGAGGCCAGCCACCTGCTGTCGTGCAGCACGGCCGCGATGTCTGCGCGAACACCGGTGACGTAGTCGCTGGGCAGCAGGCGGGGAAAGTAGAGGTAGCCGTCCTCGGACATGCGCTCCCGTAGCGCCGTGACGTCGTCGGCGATGTCGCTGGAATCGATCAACTGCTTCATGTTCTGCCTCCGCCGTGGGGGTCTCGACGGATTCGACTGTAGGAAGGACGGGGCATCGGGGACATGGCTGAACCTGCCGGGGAGATGACAAATCCTGCTGTGACGCCCTCGCCTCCGGCCGGGTTGCTCGTCGTCGGCGAGAGCACCTTCACCAAGCGCGTCGAGGCGATCCGGCCGACCGGCTCACCGAGCTGGCTGCTCATGTGGACAACGCGGGGGCGCGGCGTCGTGCACCACGGGGACACGGCCCTGACAACCGGCGCGGGGCAGCTTCTGCTGATCGAACCCGGCGTGCGGCACACCTACGGAGTCGCGCCCGACGCCGGGGAATGGTCGCTGCTGTGGGCACATTTCCGGGCACCACAAGGAAAGTGGCTCGGGACGAGTCGCCATCTGACACCGGCGGCGAGTGGCGCCGCGGAGGCCATCGACGCCGCCTTCGACCGGCTCCGCCGTTACGCCCGGCTCACCGGTGATCACATCCCGCCGTCGCCGGTCCACCTCCCGGCCTTCGCCAGCCGCCCCGAACAGCAGGCCCTCGCCATGTGCGCGCTCGAAGAAATCGTGCGCCTGGCCGACCTCGCCGGTGCTCCCGCCGCACCGCCGGGCCCTGACCCGCGCATCGCCCGCGTGCAGCAGCTCATCGCCGAGACACCGGAGGCCCCGCACACCCTGAACTCGCTCGCCGCCATCGCCGGGCTGTCACCGTCACGCTTCAGTCATCTCTACGCGAGGGTCACCGGCCACAGCCCCATGCGGGAGGTGCGCACCCGCCGCCTGCACCGCGCGGCTCGGCTGCTGACCGGCACGGGAATGTCCGTCGCCGCGATCGCCGGCACCGTCGGCTACGTCGACCAATTCCACTTCAGCCGCGCGTTCCGCCGCGAGTTCGGCCTGCCGCCGAGCAGTTACCGGCACAACGGCGAGGTTCCTGGTTGGGACTGACGTGTGCGCAATCTGTGCGGGCGTCGCCCAACACTGAACCCTTCAGGCAGGGGATGAGCAGGCATCGCGGTGCCTGGTCGAGATGTCGTCGATGATCCATCGCTGGGTCTTCACCACGTCGTCGGGCGCTTTCATTCTCCCTTCGCTCCTTTCGCGCAGAGATAGCGGATCGGGCGGATGAGGGCGCGGAAGAACGGCCGGATCAGCCGTCCGGCGATGCGGCTGTGGCGTTCCTCGTGCCAGACGCGTGCCCGCGGATGCGCCTCGATCACCCGGTCGAGGATGCCGGCACCGAGACGGTGCGTCGGCAGCGCCGAACACACTTCGACGACGCGGAGATGCTTGATGCTCATGTGGCCGTACTGCGCCGGGCTTACCAGCCGTATCGGAGCACCGTGGTCGCCGTCTAGAGGGCGTCCGTTCAGCCGGTCGGCCAGCAGTACGTCGTCGGCGAGCGCGTCCCGCCACTCGACCACGGACGCGACGCCGTCCATGCCCTCGAACGCCAGGTGGGTGACGGTGATCCCGGGCTCCAGCGCGGGTTCGACGAATAGGCGATAGAAATCGGCGAACCGCACGCCCTCCCAACGCAGGTCGGTCGCGGTCCAGCCGGCAACGCAGTGGAAGTCGGCCACGATCTCGCGCCGGGGCAGCTGGGACAGGTCCGCCAGCCGCACCTCGGCGGAGGTTCGGATCGCGCCGCTGATGACGATCACCGGGTCCTCGGGGATGGGAGGCGGCGGCCGGTGCAGGTGTGTGCCAAAACGCGGAAATCCCTCGACGCGGCGTTGCCCTGGCGGAAGTGTCTTCATCTTCGCGGCTCCTTCACCGACCGACGGTCGTTCACCGACCGGTGGTCAGTCTCTATGCTTGCCCGATGAGTGTCAAGCGGCTTCGAGACCGGCAAGCAGCGGCGACGCGTGAGCTGCTGATCGCCATCGCACGGGAGCGGTTCGTCGAGCAGGGCTTCGCGGCGACCGCGATCGACGACATCGTGCAGCGGGCCGGTATCGCGAAGGGTGCGCTCTACCACCACTTCAAAGGCAAGGACGCGTTGTTCAAGGCGGTCTATGACGTCGTGCTGGACGAGACCGCCGAGGCCGTGTTGGCCGCGGCGATGGCCGAACGCGATCCGTGGGCCGCGGTGCGAGCAGGTTTGTCCGCGTTCCTCGATGCCTGCTTGCAGCCAGCGTTCCGGCGGGTCGTGATCATCGACAGCGTGGCAGTGCTGGCCGCCAATTCGTGGGAAGGCGGCATGGAGGGCGTCGAACTTCCGATGTTGCGTACCGTGCTGAGCGTGCTGGTGGACACCGGCACCCTGCCAGATGTCGCGCTCGACCCGTTGGCACACGTCGCGCTGGGCGGTCTCTACGGCTCAGCGCTGTACATCGCCAGAGCCACCGATCCGCAGGCCGCTCGCGCCGAGGCGGACACGGTCCTCGACGTCGTCCTCCGCGGTGTGCGAGCCGTCGCCACCGGATAGTCGGAGCCGGCCGAGCAGAGTCCAGAGAGAAGCGCGGCACCTCGTCTACTACGGCAGGCGGCCTCGTCGAGGGCGGCCCGGCCCAGCAGCAAATCTTCGGACGATCAGCACGCCGTCCCCTTCTTCGGGCGTTCCCCGGTGACGAGGAACTTCGTCGAGAGGTGGTGGACGCACGGGTTGTCCAGGTACAGGTAGGCCAGGTGCCCGCCCTGGTCGGCGGTGACCAGCCGGGCGCGGTCGCCGAAGGCCTGCCGCAGCTGCCTGGCCCCGGACAGCGGGGTCGCCGGGTCGCGGAGGTTGTGCACGATGAGCACGGTGGACGGGCCGCGGTCGCTGATCTTCACCGGCGGCTCGACCGGCTCCGACGGCCAGAACGCGCACGGCGTGATGTTGGCCGCGGCGGCGCCGAACATCGGGTGCCGGATTCGGTCGATAGCGACGTTGCGCTGGTAGGTCCCGACCGACTCCGGCCAGTCCGAGTCGTTGCAGATCACGTGCAGCTGGCTGGCGAGGTAGTTGTCCGAGGGCACCTGAGTGGCAGGCGCCGCGGTCCCGGTGGGCAGCGGCACCGGCTTGCCGGTGTCCAGCGCGTGCCAGGCCTCGGCCAGCGCCGGGAATTCCGCGTCGAAGTAGAACTTGGCGAAGGTGACCTGGCGGAACACCTGGCCGTTGACGCCTTGCGGGCTCGGCTTCGCATCGAGGCGCGCGGCGAGGTCGAAGTACTTCGCGGTCACCTTCGCCGGCGTGTCGCCGAGGCCGTACTCGGGCCGCGCGGCGGCGAACTTCGCGAAGTCCGGGAACCGGTCCTCGAAGCCTTCGCCGAACTTCCGGCTGAACGAAGCGTCCCAGCCGCCGGGGCCGGTCGCGCTGTCGAGCAGGAACCGGTCACTGCGGTGCGGGAACAGCGTGGTGTAGACCGAACCGAGGTAGGTGCCGTAGGACCGGCCGAAATAGGACACTGTGGACTCCCCCAGCGCCTCGCGGACGCGGTCCAGGTCGCGGGCGGTGTTCGCCGTGGTGAGGTGCGGCAGCAGCGGTGCCGTCGCCGACTTCCCGCACTGCTCGGCGACGAGCTTCGCCTGCTCGGCCTGCGCGGTGACGTCGGCCGGGTTCCGCGCGTGCAGGGGGATGTTGGTGAACCACTGCTCCGGCTTCAGGTCGCAGGTCACCGGCGTGCTGTAGGCGACCCCGCGCGGGTCGATGCCGATCACGTCGTAGCTGTCGAGCACTTCCCGCGGCAGCTCCAGGGTGTCGCGCAGGACGGCCGGGTAGGCCAGGCCCTCCCCGCCCGGCCCGCCGGTGTTGGTCAGCAGCACACCGCGGCGCTTCTCCGGGTTCGCGCTGGCCAGCCGGGAGATCGCGATTTCGATCTGCGGCCCGTCCGGATCGCGGTAGTCCAGCGGCACTTCGAGCGTCGAGCACTCGAGACCGGCTCCGGTGATGCCTTCGGGGCACGGGCCCCAGTCCACTGTGTCCACTGCCGCCACCGCGGGGAGCGAAGACGCCGTCAGCGTCAGCACGGCGGCGAAAACGACCGGGATGAACTTGCGCATGCCATTCCTCCTCGTCGGGGGTTCGTCACCGGCGCGGTTCCCAGCGGAACATGCGGGAGGCCAGCGCGACAGCGACCACGACCCAGCTCAGCGTGGGCGCCAGCAGGATCAGCGAATCCGTCACGGCCACGCCGCCGTTCCAGGCGTTGACGGCCAGTTCGGTCGCCGAGCCGCCGGGGAGCAGCCGCTTGAGCAGGGTGAGGTCTTCGGTGCCCGCGATCCCGACCCAGCTGGCCACCGCGATCACCCCGAGGCTGACCGGCAGTGTGGTCACCTGGGCGTGTTCGGGCGAGTTCGTCAGGCCCGCGGTGGCCAGGCCGAGCCCGGTCATCATCGCCACCGTCGCGAGCACCGCCGCCACCAGCAGGAGGATGTTGTCCGGCGCACCGGTGACCACGGCCAGCACGGTCATGATCACCGCCACCTGGACCAGCGCGATGACGGTCAGTGGCAGTAACAGTCCGGAAAGGATGGTCGCGTCACCCGCCGCCGTGGACCGCAACCGCTTGAGGAACAGGTTCTGCCGTCGTGAAGCCAGCGTGGTCACCGCGGTGGTGTAGAGGCCGAAGGCGCCCACGGTGAACATCACCACCGCCGCGACGTAGCCGAGGCTGGCCACCGAGGCGAAGAGCTCGTGCCGGTAGATGAAGAACGCGCTGACCGCGGCGGGCATGATGAAACTGGTGACCAGCACCAGCCGGTTGCGCAGGATCTGGATCAGCTCGCTCATGGCGATCGAAAGCATGGCGGGTTTCCTTGTCCGGTAGGGGTTTCAGGCGTTGCCGATGGCGCGGAAGACGTCGTCGAGCCGCGTCGGCCCGGCCTGCAGGTCGCGTAGTTCCACCGCGTGGTCCTGGGCCCAGCCGAGCAGGGTGTACAGGTCCTTCTGCAGGCCGAAAGTCTCGATGACGAACTTGCCGTCACCCTCGCGGGTGGCCGCCAGCGGCAGCGCCGGCGCGGGGGTCGGCAGCGAGAAGCTGATCACGGACGGCAGGGTCCGCGTCAGCTCGGAGACCGTGCCCTCCTGGTGGAAGGTGCCCTGGTGCATCAGCCCGATCCGATCGGCGTGCTGCTGCGCCTCTTCCAGGTAGTGCGTGGTGAGCACGATGGTGGAACCGTCCTCGCGCAACCGGTCCACCGCGGTCCAGAGGTCGTCGCGGGACTGGATGTCCAGGCCGGTGGTCGGCTCGTCCAGGAAGATCAGCTCCGGCGCACCGTAGACGGCGGTGGCGAAGTCCAGCCGCCGCTTCTCCCCGCCCGAAAGCTGGGACACCTTCGTGCCCGCCTTGCGGGTGAGGTCGACGATGCCGAGCACGCGCTCGGGCCGGTCCACGCGCTGGGCGAGCTTCCCGATCAGCCGCACCGATTCCAGCACCGTCAGATCCGGCGAGAAACCACTCTCCTGCAGCATGATCCCCATGCGCGGCCGCACCTCGCGGCGGTCGCGGGGGCTTTGCCCGAACACGCGCACGGTGCCCGAGGTTGCGGTGCGGTGGCCTTCGATGGTCTCCAGGGTGGAGGTCTTGCCCGCCCCGTTCGTGCCGAGCAGCGCGTAGAACTCCCCGGTCTGTACCTGGAAGGAAAGGTCCTTCACGGCGTGGAAATCGCCGTACTTGAGGTTGAGGCGGTCAACGTCGATGACTGGTGTGGACATGCCCTGATTCCACCCGTCGCCGCACGTTCCGGGCAGTGCGCTCACGTCATGTCCTCGCCATGACATTCCTTGGGGTGATCATGTGACACGGCGTCACTGGTGCCGCGGCGGGCGCGGAAGAATACTGGGCGACATGCATCCCCGACCACAGCGTGCGGACCGGTGACGGCGCACACCCCGGAAACCCAGCGACGGCTGCGACGGCTGAACCTCGTCACGATCTCCCCGGTGCTCGTGACCGTCGGGGCGCTGATCATGGTGGTGGACGCGCGGTCCTGGTTGGACGCCTTCGTCCTGGCCCTCGGCGTGGTGGCCGCGCTCCTGACGTTCGAACGGTGGACGGCGAACGACGTCTTCCGCGTCGCGATCCCCTGCCTGCTCGTGAGCGCGGGGGTGTGGGTCTACGGGGCTTTCGTGGCCGGCGCCGGAACGGCGTTCTTCGGCCTCTCCATCGTGGGCTCGCACGTCGTGCCGCAGCTCGCCCGCCTCCGTGGCCTGGCCGCGGCCGGCTTGGTCGCCTTCGTCGCCGTGGTGGGCGCGACGAGGCTGCTGCTGTTCCACGACGACCTACCCGAAGGGCTGATCAGCTGGCTCATCGTGCCCAGCGGGATCACCGCGATGGTGACCGGGGTCATGTTCCCCAACAAGAGGTTCTACGGCGTGGTGAAGGATCTGGAGGAGGCCAGGGATCGCGAAGCCGAACTGGCCGTGGTCCGGGAGCGCATGCGGTTCGCCAGCGACCTGCACGACATCCAGGGCCACACGCTGCACGTGGTGAAGCTGAAGGTCACGCTGGCCCAGAAGCTGGTGCGCACGGACGCCGGGCGGGCCGAAGAAGAGCTGCGCGAGATCCACGCGCTGGTCGCCGACACCATCGCCCAGACCAAGGAACTCGCCTACGCGCAACGGCGGCTCAACCTGTCCGCGGAGCTGGAGAACGCGAAGAACCTCTTCGAGGCCGCCGGCATCGACGTGCGCGTCGACCGCGAAGCCGAGGTCGACGCCCGGGCGAGCGAACTGCTCGGCCAGGTCCTGCGCGAGACGACCACGAACATCCTGCGGCACGCACAGGCCGGACAGGTGCGGATCACGCTGTCGAAGTCCGGCATCACCATCCTCAACGACGGCGCGCCGGACGCCCCGCTGCCCGAGCTCAGCGGGCTCTCCACGCTACGCGAACGGGTGGCCGGTGACGGCGGGGAGCTGACCGTGGCGCAGCAGGACGGCACTTTCCTCACCGCCGCGGCGTTCCCCCACCTTCGACCGCAGGAGACCCGATGACGACCGTGGTACTCGCCGACGACGAAGCCCTGCTGCGCAAGGCACTCGCGGCGTTGCTGCCGCTCGAAGGGGAGATCACCGTGCTCGCCGAGGCGGAGGACGGTGAGGCGGCCGTGGAAGCGACCCTGCGGCACCGGCCCGATGTGCTCGTCATCGACCTGGAAATGCCCGGCGTGGACGGACTCGGTGCGGTGGCGCAGATCCGCCGCACCCGACCGGACCAGGTGATCCTCATGCTGACGCGCCACGCCAAACCCGGCGTGCTGCGCAAGGCGCTGAAGCTGGGAGTGCAGGGTTTCGTCAGCAAGTCGGCGGAACCCGCGCACATCACCTCCGTCATCCGGACCCTGCACGAGGGCAAGCGCTGGATCGACCCGGACGTCTCGGCCCTCGCCGTCGTCGACGACTGCCCGCTGACCGAACGCGAACTCGACGTGCTGCGCGTGACCGGCGACGGGTACTCGGTGGCCGACATCGCCAAGCAGCTGCACCTCGCGGAGGGCACCGTGCGCAACTACCTCTCGAACGCGATGCAGAAGACCCAGACCCGCACCCGCCACGAAGCCGCCCGCTACGCCCGCGAACACGACTGGCTGTAGGCGAGGCGCTGTCGCGCTCTCCGCGCCCAGGCGGCCCATGACGGCACGGGCGGCCGAGCGGACATACCCCACGACATAAGCCGAGCTTGTAGCCCATGACGTGGTGAGGCAGCAGCAGCAGCCGTCAGGCTGTGCCGGTTCTGCCCCGGAGCAGCACGATCATCGTGCTGACAGCCAGGACCACGGGAGTGGACACCTGCGTCATCGGCGTCTGGACCGGGTTGCTGATCACTGGTGCTTGGCGCTGATGTTGAACATCCAGGTGATCCCGAACCGGTCGACGACCGAACCCGCCTCGTCACCCCAGACCTGCCTTTCCAGCGGCAGGGTGACGATGCCACCTTCAGACAGCTTCTGGAAGTAGTCGCGCAGGTCGCTGTCGCCGCCGCCCAGGAAGAGCGCGACGTTGTTGCCCGGCCGATATGGCGGGTGGCCTGGCCTGTCGTCAGGAAAGTCCCATGCCATCAACGTGTAGCCGGCAGGAGTGTCGAGGCGAGAGTGCATGACCTTGTCGGCATTGGGCGCGTCCGGTGAGCCGAAGTCCGCGATGGTTCCCAGCTCCAGCTCGCCGCCGAAGACTTGCCGGTAAAATCCCATTGCCTGCCGCGCGTTGCCGTTGAACGTGATGCACGGATTGACTTGAGATCCCACTCGAAACCCTCTCGTCGCGTGACCGCTCGGGCTGTCCGGTGGTCGTCGAGTCATGCTCTCGACGAATCACGACACCTCCTGTCGTGATTCCGACGAAAGTGTGATCACGGCCCAGCGGTATGTCGTGCCCGGTGCGCGGTGAGGTCCGTAACACCGCTGCGGGCAACGAGTTCGCGGGCGAGTCTGGTGTTCTCGACGCCTTGGTAGTGGCCGTTTCACCGCCGGGTAGGCGGTGAAACGGCCACTACCGTGCGGCCCCGCCTCAGGTGATGATCTTGCCGGGAGAGACGAATCCTCCCGAGATCGGCGAATAGTTGTCCGTCCACGTCACTCTGGCCACCATCGCGCTATCGACCAGCCCGGTGAACCCGTCGTAGGGCACGCGGTGGGAGCACGTCGCGGACGGGCCGGGCGTCACGCAGGGAGCACTGATCGGGAGGATGATGCTGGTGCCCCCTCTGCGGATGCCGATGGTCATCGTGATGTCCCTGGCCAGGGGCGTCAAAGTGCCGGTGGCGGTGTCCCGGCACGCAATGGCCCAGGTCACGTTGAGGTAGCCGCCGTAGATGGTGACGTCGTTGCCGACGCTGACTCCGCAGGCGATCGCAGCCGCGGCCACGTCCCCGCCGGAGGTGGACAGCTCGACACTGGTAGCGCTGAACGCGGCACGCGCGGCGGCAGGCGCCGCGGTTGCCGCTGACGTGGTGCCGACCGCGCCGACACTCAACATCACGACGGACAGGAAGCAGACGATTCGTCTGAGCCCACTGAGCATGTGCTTCTCCTTACGTTCGTCATGGGGACCGGGACGCGAGCCAGGGTGGGCGCCTGTTTTCGTCCGGAAACACAATGTTTTGCGAATCGGCTGTTCAGTGGTGTCGAGCAGGGTGCCGGGGGGACTAGGCAGGAGTTCGCTACAGCGTCGTGCGGAGACCGGCCGGGGAGGGCTGTGCGGTGAGGGTGGAGCTGCGGGTGCTGGGCCAGGTGGAGGTCCTCGTCGATGGGACGCGGGTGGACTTCGGGCACGCCCGGCAGCAGTGCGTGCTGGCGGTGCTGGTGCTCGAGGTCAACCAGGTGGTCTCGACCGACCAGTTGGTGGACCGGATCTGGGGTGGGCACCCGCCCCGACGGGCTCGGCAGTTGGTGAGCAACTACCTATCCCGGCTACGCCGCCTGCTGTCCACCAGTGGCGTCGCGGGCGAGGTGGTGATCGAGCGGCGCGGCGGTGGTTACGTCCTGGTGGTCGCACCCGACTGCGTGGACGTGCACCGGTTCCGGCGCCTGGTCACCGATGCCCGTGCCAACACCGACCAGGGCCGCGCGTTGGAACTGCTGGAGCGGGCCACGGAGGTGTGGCGGGGCGAGGCACTGTCCGGTTTGGACACACCGTGGATCGCCATGGTGCGGCACGGATTGGAGCGAGAGCGGTTCGCCGCCGACACCGATCGCATCGACTTGGCGTTGCGCCACGGTCGGCACGCGACGATCCTGCCCGAGTTGACCACGCGCGCCCAGTCACACCCGCTGGACGAACACGTGGCCGCTCAGCTTGTACTCGCCCTGTACCGCAGCGGGCGCCAAGCCGACGCCCTGGACCACTACCAGCGGCTGCGCAACCGGCTGGCCGAGGAGTTGGGCGCCGACCCCGGAGCGGCCCTGGACGAACTTCACCGGCGGATGCTGGCCGCCGACCCCGGTCTCGCCGAGCCCGACCCCGCCGACCGGTCACCGACGGTCCCCCGGCAACTGCCTGCCGCACCCGCGCTGTTCACCGGCCGCGTCGCCGAACTGGCCGAACTGGACCGCGTCCTGATCACCACACGAAACGGCGCGGTGTCGCGCCAACAGCCGGATCAGACGGCGGCGAAGTCGATGGTGATCGCGACCATCGGCGGGGTGGGCGGCGTCGGCAAGACCTGGCTGGCCCTCGCGTGGGCGCACCGCAACCTGCACCGCTTCCCTGACGGACAGTTGTTCGTCGACCTACGGGGGTTCAGCCCCACCGGACGCCCGACCGACCCGGCCGATGCGGTGCGCGGATTCCTCACCGCCCTCGGCGTCCACCCCGGTGGACTCCCGTCCGGCCTGGACGCACTCGCCGCGCTGTACCGGGGCCTGGTCGCGGGCAAGCGGTTACTGGTCGTACTGGACAACGCCGCCACCGCCGACCAGGTCGTTCCGCTGCTGCCCAGCGACACCTCGTGCACGGTGCTCGTCACCGGTCGCACCAGGCTCCCCTCGTTGATCGACCGGTACGGCGCCCGTCACCTGCCCCTGGACATCTTCACCCGCGGCGAAGCCCGCGCGCTGCTGGCCGCGCGTCTGTGCGAGCGACGGGCCGACGCCACGCCGGAGGTGACCGACGAACTGACCGAGCTGTGCGGACGCCACCCGCTGGCATTGGCGATCACCGCCCGTCACACCGCCACCCGCCCGCAGATCCCACTGGTCGAGTTCGTCGCCGAACTTCGCGACCTTGGCCTGGAGGTGTTCGACCACGACATCGACCCCGCCGCGAGCCTGCCCGCGGTGCTGTCCTGGTCCCTGCGCTGGCTCACCGACCGGCAGCGGACGGCGTTCGCGTTGCTCGGGCCGGCTCCCGGCCCGGACATCGACCTGCCCGCCGCCGCGTGTCTGACCGGTCTCCCGCCATCCGAGACCCGCAAGACCTTGCATGTCCTGGAGGATCACTCTCTGCTCGACCGGCACGCGGGCGGCCGATACGCCATGCACGACCTGATCCGTGCCTACGCCACCAGCCTCGCCCACGACTTGTCCGAGCCGGTACGGCGGGCCGCGCTGGACCGCGTGGTCGACTTCCACCTGCACACCGCCTACACCGCCGAAAGGCTCCTGGACCCCTATCGCCCGCCGATCCAGCTCGACCCACCCGTTTCCGACGCCCTCCGTCAGCCGCTGCCCGACCCACCGGCCGCGTGGGCGTGGTTGGACACCCACCACCCGCACCTGCTCGCCGCCCAGCACACCGCGGCCGCTCACCGCCGCCACCACACCGTGTGGCGGATCGCCTGGACCCTGAGCACCTTCCACCGCCGGCGGGGCCGCCACCATGACGACCTGGCCGTGTGGGAGGTCGCCACCGAAGCGGCCGACCGACTGCCCGACCCGACCGCTCGCATCCTCGCCCACCGGCTCCTCGGCCACGCACATGCCGAGTTGGATCACCATGAGCAAGCCATCCTCCACCTGCACGAAGCCCTCGGACTGGCCGAACAGCACCACGAGCCCGCCCAGCAGGCCCACACCCACCACGCCCTCGGGTGGGCGTGGGAGCAGCGGGGGGACGACCGGAAGGCACTGGAGCATGCCCACCACGCCCTGGACCTCTTCCGCGTCGTCGACTCACCGGTCTGGGAAGCCGTCGCGCTCAACGCGGTGGGCTGGACCGCCGCCCGCCTCGGCGAGTACGACACCGCCCGCGAACACTGCCAGGCCGCCCTCGCCCTGCATCGGCGCTACGAGGACCTCGACGGCGAGGCGGACGCCTTAAACAGCCTGGGCTTCATCGACCATCACACCGGGAACCATCGGCGGGCCATCGGCTATTACCGGCAGGCCCTCACCCTGTACCGCGGCGTAGGCAACACCACCGAAGCCGCCGACACCCTTGACAACCTCGGCCACCCCTACTCCGCCCTCGGCAACCACGCCCTTGCCCGCGCTGCCTGGCGGCGGGCTCTGGAGCTGTACCGGGAACAAGGCCGCGACGCCGACGCCGGGCGGATGCGACGGCAACTCGACCTCCTCGCCCGGACACTGGACGGTGACGAACCGGTTCATCCGGCCTTCCCGGGCTCGATCGCTCCGACGGACTCCCCCCTCGGCTCGCGGCTGACGTAGGTCGATGCCTCCAGGCCGTTGCCCAGGGGGACCTCCACGGAGAAGAACCCGTTCGCGCTGTCACGCACGTGATCCAGGTATGGCCGCGCCTGTACGCCGAACCGGCGCGTGGAGTTCGCGTAGATCTGCGCACCGGGTCGCAACGCGGGCCGCAGGAGGGTGAGCGCGTCCAGGTACGAACCCACCCAGCTGTCCAGGTACACCAAGTCGACCTGCTCGCCGAAGCCCTTCAGGCTCGTCGCGGCGTCTCCCAGCAGGACTCGTACGTGGGAGTGAAGGCCGGCGGCGGTGAAGTTCCAGGACGCGTCCCTGGCCTTGCGCGGATCGATCTCGGAGGTGAAGACGGTCCCGTGCCCGTTGTCCCGCAGGGCCGCGGCGATGTGCAGGGTGGAAAACCCATACGAGGTGCCGAGTTCGACCACGACGTCCGGTTTGATCGATCGGACCGCCGAGTACAGCAGTAGTCCGATCTCCGGCGGTGACGCGAAGGCGCCGTCCCGGTAGACCTCGAGGACGTCGCCCGGTTCCGGTTGCGCGTCCGTGCCACGCAGCAGCCGGTCCAGCGCCGGCTCCTCCCCCGCGTTCCATCCGTTCCGGTCACCGATCCGGTCGAGCACGCGTCGCACCTTGGTCTCGTCGAGAGCCGTCCCGCCGTTGCGCATTCGCTGTCCTTTCCGCCGTCAGGGGTCAGTTGTCCGCGAGGAGCCGCAACGGCTCCTCCACGCAGTCGGCCACGTAGCGAAGGAATCCGCCCGCTACGGCGCCGTCGCACACCCGGTGATCGAAGGTGAGGCCGAGCTGGACCAGGTCGCGCAGTTCGATCCCGCCGTCGTGGCCCCACGGCCGGGCCACGATGCGGCCCACGCCGAGCATCGCCGCCTCCGGGTGGTTGAGCAGCGGCGAGGCACCGTCCACTCCGAACACCCCGTAGTTGTTGAGGGTGAACGTCCCGCCCGACATCTCGGCGGGCGACAGCTCACCCGTGCGGGCGCGCTCGACCAGCCGGGCCATCTCGGCCGCGAGCTCGGCGGTGCTCAGTTTTTGCGCGTCGCGCACCACCGGGACCACCAGTCCGTCCCGGCCCTGTGCGGCGAATCCGAGGTGTACGGGCCGGTGCAGGACCAGCTCGCCGCGTTCGACGTCCACTGTGGAATTGAGCTCGGGATACCTCGCCAGTGCGGCGACGCAGACGCGGCCGAGCAGGGCCGACAAGCCGATCGGCCGGGCGTCGGTACTGATCCGCCGCCTCGCCGTGCGCAGCTCCGTCGCGTCGGCGTCCACCCAGCAGGTCGCGGCCGGGATCTCGCCGTGGCTACGGGTGAACCGGTCGGCGGCGGTCTTGCGGCGGCCGCGGATCGGGACGCGCTGGGCCTCGTCGCCGGCCGCGGGCCGGGTGGCGGCGACGACGTCGGCGCGCACGATCAGCCCTCCGGGCCCACTGCCGCGTAGCTTCGTGAGGTCGACGCCGTGGTCCTTGGCCAGCCGCCGCACCACCGGTGAGGCCACCGCGACGGCACCGCGCGCCGGGGCCGCCGCGGCGGCGTCGCGAGTGGCGGGCTCCCGGCCGCCGAACAGGTCACGCCGGTTCCGCGTCGAGCGCCGGGTGGTGCCGTACCCGACGAGGACCGGGCCCGAGCCGGGATCGGACGCGACCGGGGCTTCCCCGTCTTCACCCGCCACCACCAGCAACGGTCTCCCGATGGCGAGTGTCTCGCCTTCTGCCGCGCAGAGCGCCGTGACGATGCCGCCGTGCGGGCTCGGCACCTCGACGGTCGCCTTCGCGGTCTCGACCTCGGCGACCGGCTGGTCCACGGCGATCAGGTCGCCGACCGCGACGAGCCATTGGACGACGGTGGCCTCGATCAGGCCTTCGCCGAGGTCGGGCAGCAGGAATTCACGGGCCGGCAAGGGAAACACCTCCCGGACGGCCGTCCCACTGCAGGCGCGCGAGGGTGTCCAGCACGCGATCCACGCTCGGCAGATGGTGGCTCTCGAGCTTAGGCGGCGGGTACGGGATGTCGAACCCGGTCACCCGCAGCACCGGCGCTTCCAGCTGGTGGAAACAGCGCTCGGTGATCCGGGCGGCGATCTCCGCGCCCACTCCGCCGAAACCGGTCGCCTCGTGCACGACTACCGCGCGGCCGGTCCGGCGCACCACTTCGCAGATCGTCTCGTCGTCCAGCGGGACGAGGCTCCGCAGATCGAGCACGGCGACGTCCAGCCCCAGCGGTTTGGCCGCCTCCGCGGTTTCGAGGCACACCTCGAGACTCGGCCCATACGTGATGAGCACGGCGTCCCGGCCGGGCCGGCGCACGACCGCGCGGCCGATGGGCGGCACGTCGAGGGTGCGGCGGAAGGGCTGCTTGCCCCAGTACAACCGTTTCGGCTCGAGGAACACGACCGGGTCGTCACTCGCGATCGCTTGCCGCAGCAGGCCGTAGGCGTCATCGACGGTGGCCGGGGTGACGACGTGCAGTCCCGGGGTGTGCGTGTAGTACGCCTCGGAGGAATCGCTGTGGTGCTCGACGCCGCCGATGCCGCCGCCGTAGGGCACCCGGACGGTGAGCGGCAGCGAAACCGCTCCCCTGGTCCGGTTGCGCATCTTGGCGGCGTGTCCGACGAGCTGCTCGAAGGCCGGATGGGCGAACGCGTCGAACTGCATCTCGACGACCGGACGGGCGCCGTAGAGGCACATCCCGATGGCGCTGCCGAGGATTCCTGCCTCCGCGAGCGGCGTGTCGGTGCACCGGTCTTCGCCGAACTCGGCGGTCAGGCCGTCGGTCACCCGGAACACACCGCCGAGCGCACCGACGTCCTCACCCAGTACGTGCACGGACCGATCCGCCGCCATGCTGTCGCGCAGGGCGGCGTTGAGCGCGCGGGCCATGCTTTCTTCGACGTCCTCGGGAGCGGGCCGTACCCGGGGACTCGTCTGGACACTGGTCACGGCGAGCAATTCCCTTCCACGTCTTCGGAGAGCTCGGCGCGCAGGAATTCGCGCTGTTCGAGCAGCTGGGGGGTCGGTTCGGCGTAGACGTGGTCGAACAGGCCGAGCGGGGTGACCGCGGGCTCGACGTGCATCCGTGTCCGTAGGTCGGCCGCCATCCGCTCGGCCGCTGCGCGGGCCTCTTCGATCGTCCCGGTGTCGAGCCTGCCGATCTCCAGCAGATGACGTTCGAGTCTGTCCAGCGGGTCGCGTTCGCGCCATGCCTCCACTTCGGCGGTGGAGCGGTACCGCGTCGCGTCGTCGGCGTTGGTGTGTGCGTCGACGCGATAGGTCAGCGCCTCGACCAGCGTCGGGCCGCCACCGTCGCGGGCGCGGTCGACGGCTTCGGTGAGCACACCCAGCATCGCCGGCGCGTCGTTGCCGTCGACGAGCACACCCCGGACGCCGTAGCCGACGGCCTTGTGCGCGAGCGTCGGCGCCGCGGTCTGCTTGGCGAGCGGCACGGAAATGGCGTATCCGTTGTTCTGCACCAGGAACACGACCGGCGCGCGCCAGACCCCGGCGAAGTTCAGCGCCTCGTGGAAGTCACCCTCGCTGGTGCCGCCGTCCCCGACCAGCGCCATCGCGACGACGTCGTCCCCGGCGGCCCGCGCGGCGTGCGCCAGGCCGACCGCGTGCGGCAGGTGGGTGGCCAGCGGGGTGCACAGCGGCGCGACCCGGGTGGCGTGCGGGTCGTAACCGGTGTGCCAGTCGCCCCGCAGCAGCGTCAAGGTCTGCACCGGGTCGACCCCGCGCAGGACGACCGAGAGCGTGTCCCGGTAGGTCGGGAACAGCCAGTCCTGAGTGGACAGTGCCAGTGCGGCGGCCACCTGGCAGGCCTCCTGCCCGGTGGACGAGGGGTACACCGCCAGCCTGCCCTGCTTCACCAGCGCGGTCGCTTGCTCGTTGTACCGGCGTCCGAGTACGAGTTCGCGGTAAAGGCGCAGCAGGACCTCGGGATCGAGATCCGCCGCGGCGGGGGTGTCCAGCACGCGCACCGGCTCGTCGCCGGGCAGCAGCGCCGTGGCGTCGGGCCGGACGAGGGCGGTGGCTTCGGTGAGCGTCATCCCGCCACCGCTTCCCGGCGGCCGACGAGGACGCGGGTCCGCAAGGTCAGGACGTCTTCGCCGTCCGCGCCCGCGGCGGCGACCAGCAGGTGCACCACACCGGTGTCCGGGCGGCGCGGATGGCCGACCGCCTGCTCGACCTCGGCGCGGACCGCGAGCACGTCACCGGCGAACACCGGCCGCAGGTACCGCACCTCGTCCAGACCGTAGGAGCCCCGGCAGGTCGAGTCGGCGAGCAGCTGCGAGACGTACAGCCTGGTCGCGTGCGCGGTGGTGTGGTTCCCGCTCGCCACCAGCTTGCCGAACGGGCCGGCACTCGCCGCCGCTTCGTCGGTGTGGAAGGGCATCGGGTCCCATTGCCTGGCGTAGCCGATGATCTCCTCTTCGGTCATCGCGATCTGGCCGAGCTGGTGCTCGTCACCGGTCACGAAGTCCTCGAAACAGCGCATGCCGTCCTCCTGTTCTCCGCGGCCCGGTCCTCGAACACCATCGCGAGTTCGAGGGCCAGATGCAGGGACTGATCGTGGTTGAGCCGCGGATCGCACGCGGACTCGTAGCGGGTGGCCAGGTCGTCGAACCCGACGCCCGAGCTGCCGACGCATTCGGTCACGTCTTCGCCGGTGAGCTCCAGGTGCAGGCCACCCGCGTGGGTGCCCAGCTCGTGGTGGACCGCGAAGAAACCCCGCACCTCGCGCAGGATGTCGTCGAAGTGGCGGGTCTTGTGGCCATCGGGGGCGGTGATCGTGTTGCCGTGCATCGGATCGCAGATCCAGATCGCCGGGGAACCGCTGTCGCGGACCCGCTCCACCAGCGGTGGCAACAGCTCACGAACCCGGTCCGCGCCCAAGCGGGCGATGAAGGTGAGCCGGCCCGGCTCCCGATCTGGGTCGAGCCGTTCGGCGAGCGCCAGTACCTCTTCCGGTCGCACCGTCGGCCCCAGCTTGACCGCGACGGGGTTGCGGACCCGGGCCGCGAACGCCACATGGGCCCCATCGGGCTGACGGGTGCGTTCGCCGATCCACAGGAGATGGCCAGAGCTGCCGTAGTCGTCACCGGTGCGGGGGTCGGTGCGCACCAGGGCCGTCTCGTAGTTCAGCAGCAGCGCCTCGTGGCTGCTGTAGAAGTCCGGCGCGCGCAGATCGCTGTCCGCCCCGGCGTATCCGGCGAGGAACCGCAGCGCCACCGAGATCTTCTCGAGCAACTCCTGGTGCCGCTCGTTGCGCGGACCGCGGGCGGCCATCTCCCGGATCTGCTCGTGCAGCGCCGTCAGGTCGATGCCGTCGTGTCCGATCAGCGCGCTGATCTCGTCGAGGGTGTCGGCCGAGGAACGGTACGTACGCAGCAGCCGGTACGGATCGATCCGGCGCGCGTCCTCGGTGAATTCGACGTCGTTCACCGCGTCGCCCAGGTAGGACGGCAACGTCACGCCGTCGCGGGTCTCGACCGGCCGGGACCGCGGTTTCGCGTACTGGCCGGCGATCCGGCCCACCTGCACGACTCCGAGTCCGGAGGCACAGGCCAGGATGACGGCCATCTCCCGCAGGCAGCGCAGCTTGCCCCGCACCGAGGCGGGTGTCGCCTTGGCGAACGTCTCGGCGCAGTCACCGCCCTGCAGCAGCATCGCGCGGCCGAGCGACACGTCGGCGAGCCGGTCACGCAGCCGGTCGCACTCGCGAGGCGCGACAAGCGGCGGATAACCGGCCAGTTCGGTCTCGACCGCCACGATGTCGGGGCCGGTGGGCCAGTCCGGCTGGTGTGGCGCGCGCTCGGCGCGCCACGTCGGCAGCACGGTCATGTTCGTGTCCTTCCGGGCTCGGTGCCGCGGCAGAGCCGCAGGAGGGTTTCGGCCAGGGCGCCACCGGTGCCGCCCAGCGCGTCGCGATAGCGCCCGATGACGGCCTCTTCACGCCCTTCGGCGATCCGCGCGCCACCGGTCTTCGTCCGCCGCTGCTGAATGCTGCGGGAAATCTCCAACCGCTGCCGCAGCAGCGCGATGATGGACTGGTCGAGCTGGTCGATCCGGGCCCGGTCGGTCCGGAAGTCCAGAGTTCCTTGCTGCTCGGGCATTGCGTACTCCTATCTGCCGCGGTAGCTGTGGAGGGTGACGTGGACCGGTTCGGCGCCGTCCGATCCGGCGAAACCGCGGCGGCCGGGCTCTTCCCAGGCGGCGGGCTCGGTTTCGCGCAGGCTCGCCAGGCTCCGCCGGGCGAGGTCCTGATAGGTGCGGGTCCCGTTGGCCTTCCAGTCGATCTCGGCGTCCGTCAGCTCGCGCAGCACCTTCGCCGGGCTGCCCGCGATCAGGGAACGCGCGGGGACCCGGGTTTCCGCCTTGACGAAACTCATCGCCCCGACGAACGACTGGTCCTCGACGATGACTCCGTCCATCAGGACGCTGTTCATGCCCACCAGCACGTCCCGGCCGACCTGGCACCCGTGCAGCACGGTGCCGTGGCCGACGTGCCCGTTCTCGCCGATCACCGTGACCGAACCGGGGAAGCAGTGCACGACACAGCCGTCTTGGATGTTCGCCCCGGTCCGCACCTCGATCCGGCCGAAGTCACCGCGCAGGCTGGCCAGCGGGCCGATGTAGCAGCCGGGGCCGATCAGGACGTCGCCGATGAGGACGGCGTCCGGGTGCACGAACGCCTCCGGGTCGATGACCGGGACCACTCCGTCGATCTCGTAGACGCGAGCCATCTGCCGCGTTCCTTTCGTTCCGGGGTCAGACGCCGAGACCGAGTTCGGTTTCGGCGTCGAAACCGTGGATCCAGGCGACGTTGTCCGCGAGGCGGGTGAGCCGCTCGTCGCGCTCCAGCGCCTCCGGCCCGTCGGGGACCTGGAAGCATTCGCCGTTGGTCCGCGAGCCGATCTGCAGCTGCCGGGACCTGGGCTTGCGCAGCGCTTCGTACCGGCGCAGGGCGTCGGCGATCCCGGCCGGTTCACGGACACCGGCGAGCCGGCCCGCCAGCACGACCGCGTCCTCGATCGCCTGATTCGCGCCCTGCCCGTGGTGCGGCAGCATCGCGTGGGCGGCGTCGCCGAGCAGCGTGACCCGCGAAGTGCTCCAGCGGGAAAGTGGTTCACGGTCGTACAGCGCCCATTTGCCGATGCTCCGTGCGCCGGCGAGGATCGACGTGACCACGGTGTTCCAGCCGTCGAACGCCGCCACCGCCTCGCCGACGTCGCCGCGCGTGACCCAGGATTCCTGGGTCCAGTGCCGGTCCGGGACCACGCCGAGGAAGTTGATCAGCCGCCCGCCGCTGACCGGGTAGCAGATGAAGTGCCGCCCTGGCCCCGGGAACAACCAGAGCGCGGGCTTCCGCGGATCGAATCCCGGCCCCAGTGGAAGGTGGTCGATCGGGGTGAGCCCGCGCAGGCCGCTGGTGCCGGAGAACGTCGCCTCCTGCGGCCCCCACAAGGCCTCCCGCAACGCGGAATGCACGCCGTCGGCCCCGATGACGATGTCCGCCCGGGTGGTGACACCGTTGTCGAAGACCAGCTCCACGCCGTCGGCGTCCTCGGTGACCGAAACGCATTTGTGTCCCAGGTGCAGGGCCCCGTCGGCGAATCCGTCCAGCAGCAACCGGTGCAGGTGGCCGCGGTGCACCGTGTAGTACGGCGAGCCGAATCTGCCGGTGTAGTGATCACCGAGTTCGTGGGAGCAGAACACTTCGCCACCGGCCCACCGGTGGAACTGCGCGTGTGACGGCAGCACGGCGTCGGCGCGCAAGGCGTCACCCAAGCCGAGACGCTCCAGCAGCCTGCTGGCGTTGGCGCCGATCGCCACCCCCGCGCCGACCTCGGCGAACTCCTCGGCCTGGTCGTAAAGCGTCGGCTCGATGCCCCGGCGGCGCAGGGCGACCGCGGCGGCGAGCCCGCCGATGCCGGCCCCCACCACGGCGACCCGCGGGGACGCCTGCGCCGCGATCACCGGGCGGCCGCGGAGTTTTCCAGCACCGTGGCCAAGGTCTGCTTGGCGCGGCGCTGTTCCTTGTCGTCGATGACGCCGAGGTCGATCGCGGCGAAGTCGATCCTGGTCACCGCGGCGGGACGGCCCGCCTGCTCGATGACGACCTCGTGGGAAAACACCAGCTGCTCAGGCTTGTCCAGGTCGGCCTGCAGCACGGTGAGGCGGAGGGTGGCGCCGACCGGGAACAGGAAGTTCTTGAACGTCGTGTTCATCGCGTTGATGACGAGGTAGTACCGGCGGCCGGGAGTACGGCTGAGGTAGAACCGCTCGGTCACCGCCACGAACATCTGGCGCGCGGCCTCGACCGCCACCATCCCCTGCACGTGTGGCCGGGTCTGCGCGTCGACCACCAGCTCGTTGTCGTTGTGCAGCCGGAGATCGGCGGTGAAGACCTCGGGGGTCTCCTCGGTGAGGTTGGCCACCAGGACGTTGTGGGCCTGGCCCTTGTGCAGCTCGTGCCGGTCGGCGATGACCTCTTCCGACCGCAGCAGGCTCACCTGGGACTCCTGGACGCCTCGCCGCGTCAGCGCGGTCAGCAGGTAGGTGCCGGAGTAGTCGTCGATCCCCTGCCCCATCAGGATTCGCAGCGGCCACGGCCCTTCGTCGAACTCGCCTCCCGTGATCGCGGCGACGAGTTCGCTCAGCGACCAGGCGCCGACCGACTCGGCGAAATCGCGGAAGCGGTCCCCTACGACACAGATGACACGGGGCGACGCGGTTTCGGACATCGCGGATACCTCCAGGTGGCTGCCGTCAGCGCGGCAGATCGGAAAACGGGGCGTGATAGGCGCCGCGGTGGAACACCAGCGGCGGCGCCGGGGTGGTGTCGAGCCCGACGACCGAGCCGATCACCAGGACGTGGTCTCCGAGCTCGACACAGCGGTAGAGCTCGCATTCGATCGTCGCGGGACTGCCGTCCAGTACCGGGCAGCCGGTCTCAGGGCCGGAGTGCCAGTCGCCGACTTCGGCCAGCGGCGGTCGGCTTCCGTACGGGCGGCTCAGTGCCTTGGCCACCTCGGCTGTGCCGGACCCCAGGATCGAGGCGGCCCAGACCCCGGACCGGCGCAGGCGGTTGAGGAAGGTCGAGTCCTGCCGCAGGTAGAGCGAGACCAGCGGCGGGTCGAGCGAGACGGAGGTGAAGCTGTTCACCACGACCGCGTCCTCGGCCTCCCCCGGTCTGCCGTGCACCAGGGTGGACACGACGCAGATTCCGGTCACCAGCTCGCTCATCACCGTGCGCAGGCGGTCCCGGCCGTCGGCCGATGCGGGCACGACGGTTCACCTCCCGCGCAGCGCCGGGCTCTGGGGCCCGTGCAGGTGCGGCAGCTTCCAGCCGTCGACGTCGTACTCCGACAGGCAGGTGTCGACCAGGCCGGTGTACTCGTCGAACTTGCCGGTGGCCTGCTGGGCCTGCAGTGTCTCGAACCGGATCTGCTCGTGGTTACCGGCGTAGTTCATCTCGTACAGCTCGTGCCTGCCGCCGAACTCGGTCCCGACCGCGTCCCAGATGAGCTTCATCAGCTTGACCCGCTCCTGCGCGGGAACCCCCCGGCCGCGGATGTACTTGTCGAGGTACGGGCGCAGCTCGGGCACTCCCCAGTCCGCGGCGTCGGAGTTGTTGTAGATCAACGCGCTGCCGAGGTCCTTGAAGAAGATCTCCTTGATCTTCGGGTACACGCTGGTGGCCAGCACCCGGAAGGCCATCGCGGTCTCGCCGTTCGGGGCGAGCGTGCCGTCGGGCCATGGCGTCGGGTTGTGCACCATCGAATCGATGAGGCCCCAGAACACGCTGCGGTAGGACAGGACCTCGCCGAGCCGCCCCTGCACACCGCGGTAGTCGAGGGTGCCGGTGGTGTCGAGGCCCTTGGCCAGCAGGCCGGTGAGGAAGTCGAGCTTCACCGCGAACCGGACGCAGGCGTGCAGCATCGCGCGATAGAAGAAGCCGGAGCCGACGAAGAAGTTGTTGGCCTTCTCGACGTCGTAACAGAACACGTCCTCCCAGGGCACGAAGACCTGGTCGAACACGAGGATCCCGTCGTTCTCGTCGAACCGGCTGCTCAACGGCTGGTCGAACGGGGTGCTGGTGGCCGAGGCGACCTGCTCGTAGGACCGTCGCGAGATGATCTTCAGCCCGGAGGCGTTCATCGGCACGATGAAGAACGCAGAGAACTCCTTGCCGTTCTCCGGGATCCGCGCGTAACTGCCGACGAAGATGTGCTGGGTCACGGCCGCGCCGGTGCCCACCACCTTCGCTCCGGACACGACGAGGCCGGCGTCGGTCTCGCGGTCGACGGTGAGGTAGACGTCCTTGTGCTCGGTCATCCCCCGGTGGCGGTCGATCGGCGGATTGACGATCCCGTGGCCGATGAACATCACCTTCTCCTGGGCCTTGCGATACCAGTTGGCGGCGTTGTCCTCGAACGGCGCGTAGTGGTCGCCGTTGGAACCCAGGGTGGACAGGAACGCCGCCTTGAAGTCCGGCGTGCGGCCCATCCAGCCGTAGGTCATCCGCGACCACTCGGTCATCGCCTCGACGCCCGCCTGCAGGTCCTCGACCGTTCGCGGTGCCTTGAAGTAGGGATGGGTGAAGCCGCCGTTGCCGGTGTCGGTCGGTACGATCAGCTTCTTGCTGGTGGCCGGATCGTGCAGCGAGTCGTAGAGCCGCGCGATGGAACCGGCGTTGTTCCGGAACGCCGGGTGCGCGGTGACGTCCTCGACGCGCTCACCGCCGATCCAGACCTCACGCCCGTCCTTCAGGCTGTCCAGGTACTCGGCACCGGTGTAAGGAAGTTCCACGGATTCGGGTCGCGAGGTCGTCATCGTCCACCTAGTTTTCGTCTCATTCGTCCGTCCGCTACAGCATCTCCGGCCCCGGTCCGGTCCAGTACCCGCCTTTTGGTACTAGCCGTTAAGGACTATGGCGAACGGGGACCGTGAATACCCGGCCGAAAGGTGGGCGCATTCCCGCGACCGCTACTTCGCGCGCACCACGGCATTCTTACCCACGGGGGCGATTCGAATAAACGGAGGCGAACCGGGTGTTCAGCCCGCCATTTCCCGGTGACAGACGTCGCGGAACTGGTGGCGCAGCCAGCGGTGGGCCGGGTCAGCGTCCATCCGAGGGTGCCAGGCCTGGGAAATCGCGACCGGCGCGCTGATCGGGTGGTCGACCTCGGCGAGGCCGAACCGGCCGATGGCCGAGCCGAGCACCCTCGACGGCACGACCGCGACGAAGTCCGACGCCGAGGCCACTTCGAGGGCCACGTAAAACGACGCCACCACCAGGCTCACCTGGCGGTTCAGGCCTTCGCGCTGCAGAAGGCCGTCCAGCGGGCCGTGGGTCCGCCCACGGCGCGAGACGTTCACGTGCGGGTAGGCCGCGACCTGTTCGAGGGTGGCCTCACCGGTCACCAGCGGATGATCCTTCCGCACGGCCATCACGAACCTGTCGTCGAACAGCCACTCGACCCGGACCTCAGGGCCGAGATGCCCGATCATCCCGATGTCGAGGTCGATTTCCCCGTCGCGCAACGGGTCGACGTCCTCCCCGCCCTCGGCCGTGAACCGCAGCACCGCGTTCGGCGCGCTCTCGCCGAACCGTTTCACCAGCGGGCCGACCACCGCCGACGCCAGGCCGTCACTGGCGCGGACCACGAACGTGCGGGTCATCGAGAACATCTCGAGCGGGTCCTTCGGGCGTAGGACCTCCGACGCCTCCTCGACCAGGCCGCGAACCCGATCGCGCAGGGCCAGCGCGTGCGGAGTGGGCACGAGCCGGCGACCCGCCCGCACGAGAATCGGGTCACCGAGCTCGAGCCGTATCCGCGACAGCGACCGGCTGACCGAAGGCGCGCTGAGGCCCAGCTTCTTCGCCGCGCCGGTCACACTGCATTCCTCCAGCAGCGCGTCGAGAACGACGAGCGTATTGAGGTTCAGAGCCTTCATCTCGCCAGTTTATCCAGCGAACCGTGCCGCGAAATGAACTTTTCGCCAGAACAGGGCCTCTTCGGGCCGCCCGAAAAGGCAGATACTTGAAAGCTCAGCTACTCGCGATGATCGGGCTCACCGTATTTCCAATAGCCTTTGGTCGAGAACTCATCACGATCGAGGCCCCATTCGTCGAGAAATAACATTCGCGCCTGCTTCACCGCGCCGCCCTCGCCCGCGACCCAGATCACCGAGCCGACGGAAGGTTTCGGGAGCGCACGCAGCGCCGGGGTGATCAACGAGCCCTTCTTCATCCCCTCGCTCCGGCGCAGCGAGCACACCGACGTCTTCGCCGGATCGGTGGGCGGCAGCAAGTGCTCACCGCCCTCGAGCACCACGGTCACCTTGCCGTGTCCCGCGGGCAGGGAGCCGAGAATCGAGGCGATCGCCGGTGCGGCGCTTTCGTCGCCGGCGAGCAGGTAGGGCGTTCCGGGCTTCGGATGGGTGAACCCGCCGCGCGGCCCGGCCACCGTCACGACCTCGCCGAGCAGCGGCGATTCCGCCCACCGAGCCACCGGGCCGTTGCCGTGCAACACGATGTCGAGTTCGATCTCGGCGGAGCGTTGCCGTCGCACCGTGTAGGCCCGCCCGACCTGCGCTCCGGTGTCGGGGTCGACGACGAACAACTTCACCCACCGGGTCGGCCCGTCGAACCGCACGCCGTCGGCGCCGCCGAGCATGAGCGTGATCCGCACGAACGGCTCCGGCAACCGGACGACGTCGACCACCGATGCCGGGACGCGGTGGCGGACCGGCCGCGACCGGGTCATCCCCGCCGCCGCTCGCGGGCTTGCCCGACCACCGAATGGGCCAGCTCCTCCAGGAACTCGGGACTCGACGAGATCCCGAGCACCACTGACCGGTAGTAGATCGGACCGAGCAGCCGGTCGAGCAGGTCGGCGAGCTCGGCGTCGCCCGTTGGCGCGCAGTCCAAGCGCTCCAGCACGTTCCGCAGCCCGGCCAGATCCCGCCGCCGCTGCGCGAGCAGGAAACCTTCCCGGAACCGCTGGGCGGTGTCGAGGTCGTGCAGGGCCTGGCCGATGAGGCTGTGCATGACCGCACCGGCGGCTTCGTCGCGCAGGAACGCCTGCAGCCGCGAGAGCTGGCCGACCAGCTCCGCCAGCGGCTCCCCATCGCCGTTCTCCCACGCCAGCGCGGCTTCGCCATCTTCCTCCAGGTTGTCGAGGAGGATCTCGACCTTCGACTTCCACCAGCGGTAGATCGTCTGTTTGGCGACTCCGGCGCGGTTCGCGATGGCCTCGATGGTCACCCCGGCGAAACCTCGTTCCACCAGCAGGTCGTCGGCGGCGTCGAGCACGGCCTGCCGGGCGCTCACGTTGCGGCGGGGTCCCGCGTGGCCGTGGGGGCTCTTGCCGGTGGACGGACGTGTGCTGGTCATTCGGCTGCTTTCTTCTGGCTGGTCAGGCTGAGCAGCACCCCTGCCGCGATCAGCGCGACCACGATCGCGAACGTGGTACCCGCGACCCGCAGGCCGGACAGCTGGATGAGCACGCCGACGCCCACCGCGGGCAAGCTCAGCATCCCATACAGGATCGCGAAGAAGGTGGAGACGGCGGCGCCGCGCAGCTGGGGCGCGGCGCCCGTGGTGATCGCCAGCATGCCGCTGCCGATCGCGATCCCGGTGCCGAAACCGGTGGCCACCGCGGCGAGCAGCAGCGCTGTCAGCGAAGCGGTGAGCACGGCGAGGGCGACGAGCGCCGACGCGAGGATCAGGGCCGAACACGCGACGGGCAGGGCGATGGCGGGCCGCATCCGCCGGAGCACGAGCTGACCGAGCGCGGTGCAGGCGAACGCGAGAAACACGACGAAGCCGGTCAGCGCCGGACTGGTCAGGTGCAGTTCGGAGGCCAGCAGGATGCCGGTGACCGCGGTGAGGACGCCGAGCACCGCGAAGCCCGCGCCACCGGTCATGGCCGAACGCAGGAAGACACCGCGGATCTCGCGCGGCACGTGCAGTTTTTGCGGGGCCAGCTTCAGCTTGCCGGTGACGGCCACCGTCTCGGGCACGAACACCTGAGCGACCAGGGCGATCAGCAGCAGGCCGCCGTGCACGATCCACGGCAGGCGCAGCGGCGCGATCCCGGTTTCGGCGAGCAGTCCGGCGATCAGGTTGCCGCAGGCCAGCCCGCCCATGTTGGACAGCAGGGTGACGATAGGCGCCCTTCCCTTGCGCGCCAACGGAAACAGTTCCATGATGCCGGCCGTCGCCGCACCGGTGACGAGAGCGGCGGAGAAACCGGACAGCACGCGACCGACGAGCAGGGCGGGCAGGCCTTGCGCGGTCAGGAACACGACCGCGGCGACGGCGGCCAGCAGCACCGCGGCGAACACCACCGGCTTGCGCCCGACCTGGTCCGACACTCGCCCGAAGACGAGCAAACCGGCGACGACACCAACGGCGTAGACGGCGAACAGGATCGTCACGGCCAGCGAGCCGAAGGCGAACTGCGACTTGTAGAGCGGGTACAGCGCGGTGGGCACCGTGGTGCCCACCATCACGGCCCAGAAGGCGAAGGCGGTGACCGCCGCCAACGGGCCGCGCGAGCGCTCGGCGGAAGGCGGTAAGCCGGGCGACGTCTGGATGTTCGACACGCGGAGCGCTCCTTGTGGGTTCAGAGGACGAGGTGTTGAGCGGGGCGGAAAGTTCTCGAAGCGGCGATCAGACGCTTGTCTAGACGCACCGTTGAGTCTCGATATAAGCATAGACGCACCGTTGCGTCAACGCTTTAAGGCAGGGGTGGGATTCGAGACCAGAACTTCGGAAGAGGGCTTTTACCTGCCGGTTTCCACCAGGCCCAGCCGCAGGGCACTCAGGACCGCCTCCGTGCGCGACGCCACGCGAAGCTTGGAGAAGACCGTCTTCAGGTGCACCTTGACCGTCCGCTCGGAGATACCCAGCGTCCGGGCGATCAACCGGTTCGACTTGCCTTCCGCCAGTTGCCGGACCACCTCCAGCTCGCGCGGCGTGAGCTGGCGACCCAGCCCCTGCCGCGGACCGGAAACGGTCCTCCCGACCGCCTCGGCGCCTTCGGTGTCCAACGGATAGCCGATCACCGTCTTGACGAACTCCTCCGGCTCCGGTTGCTCCTTCGGATGCATTCTGGAAAGCAGTATGATGATCATGCTTTGGGTTTTCAGCACCTCCCCGAGCAGGTGCGTCATGCGTTCTGAAACGGATTCGTGAAGTTCACCATTCGCCACAGGCATGCAAGTCCCCCAGATACAGTAACGGCAGGCATTTCGCGCGTCATCGCGCGGATACGGCGACCTACCGATGTCGACAGGTCTTCGCAGGTGATAGGCCGAAAGCCCCTCGATCGGCCGAACCGAGTCTAACCTCGACGTCACGGAGCCGACAACCACAACACTGCACAAAGAGACTTTTTGCCAGGCGCAACAATCGGAGTCCTTCGGGAATACCGTTCGAGGGGCCGGGACCTGCGCCGACACGTATTCGTGGAAAAAATACGTCAACTTCGATCACGATAGCGCATCAATTGATCATTCCGTCGCGACGGCACTGTGGAGCCGCAGGGTCTCGATGTACCGCTCGGGATCGCCGGGCCAACGATGGTGCCGCGCTGGGCCTCCGCGTCACCGGCGCCAAGGTCCGGAGGATGCGCCGACCGCTCGGCGCAGTCGATGTTCGTCGAAGGCCGGTTCTTCGACTTGGGGCATCATGGACTTGTGCGTGAGCTGCTCTATGTTTCCGAGGCCAAACTCCAGCAGTTGTTGCCTTACCTGTCCGGATGGGCAGGTCGGCTTCTTCGGGATATGGACGCCGAGGTGAAAACGCCCCTGGGTGGAGTGAGGATCGGCAAGACAGCCAAGCCATCCAAGCCCAGCCTCGCAGCGGCTATTGCCACCTTGGAGTCCTCGTCACGGGCGCCGAAGTGGTTCGCGGATCCCGCGGTGCGCCCAGGACAGTGGGTGCACTTCGAGGCTCCCCTGAGCTACGGCGTGACAAGAGACGGGGTGTCGGTGTTCTTCGCAGACCCGAACGAGCCGAGCGCCTGCTACCCCACCGGCGGCAGTTTGCGGCTGTTGTTGCACGGCACGGCGACCTACCTGCTCGGCACCTCGGACATGTCTTCGAATGTGGTCGAGTCCAACTCCCGCTGGAGGGTCGAGCCCCTGTTCGAACTCGTGCGCGAACAGCAGGAGAGGGGGAATCAGCTTGACGACAGCGCCGCGTTCGACACCGGAAGTCCCAGCGGAAAGCATCGTTCGAACCGCGACGAGCTACGAGCGGTGACGTCGCTCTCCGCCTCTCTGGGCACCGACTACACCGCAGCGTGGATGGCAGGCTACGCACGTGTCACCGCCCTCTTCCCCGGCCAACAGGACGAAAATGATCGAGCTGCCACCGTGTTGGCAGCCACACCGTTGTACGTGGAGTACATCGATCCTCCTGGCGATTCTCTCGCCAAGACCTGACAATTCGAGCCGCGAATCGAGCTCGGCGTCCTGGAGGAGAAGGGCAACCGATTCGTGGTTTTGGATGGGCCTGTTCGCCGGGTGGAGGGCAGAGCGAAGGCGTAACTCGCGTGCTCCGAGACGGGACTCGCGTGCCCGGATCCCGCACTCGGGTGTTACTCCTCCAAGCACACGAGATCCGGCTTCAAGCACGCGAGTGTGTGCCACGGCACCCATGCGGCGTCGGTACCTTCGCGAGGCTGACCCGCCCCGGCCGGAACCGGGGCGGGCCAGCGGGTGTCATGAGTGCTGCGAAACGACGGCCGGACGCGCGGCCGCCGCGGTTCCCGCCGTCGGCACCGGCAGGGGGTGGGGCGCGATATCGAGGTCGCCGTTCGGGAGCAGGCCGTCGACGAGGTATTCCTTGCCGATCCGCTGGGCCTCCCCAGGCGTACCGGATGCGTTCCCGGCCGGCTCGGTGCCGTCGATCGCCCCGAGCCGCGTCGTCGATCGGGGCGAGAAACCGGCCGAAACCCTGCGCGGGCTGGACGACCCGGAGACCGTACTCGGCATGGACTCCACGAACCCGGCCTTCCGCGCCGCCTAAAACGTCTGGTTGCGGGAATACCCGGCACAAACCGCACACTGGCAGGACTTGCGCCGCGCGGAACTCCGGATCTCGGGCCGTACGACCATCTCGGCAGCCGGTCCGCAGACCCCGTTCCAGTGACCCGGCGGCCGCGGCTCAGGCGAGGGCGGCCGCCAGGCAGGCGAAGGCGGCGATGATGACGGCGACGCGGACGTAGTGCCAGCGGTCCCAGCGCTTCACCTGCTCCTTCCAGTCGGCAGGCCGGCTGCCGTCGGTCCACTTCTTGACCCGGTTGTTGATCGGGACGAGCACCAGAATCGACATGAGCACGCTGACGATCAGCAGCGCGGCGGCGGTCACGACGAGGCCCGCGCCATCGTCGCCCCATCCGGCGGCGGCCCAGGTCCCGACGAGGACGAGCGAGCCGATGTACCAGAACGGCATCACGGCGCCGCCCACCCGGGCCCCGTGGACGCGGCCGCGCAGGCCGTTGTCGCCGGGGAGCGCGTCGAGGATCGGCTTGATGAAGAAGGGGACGGAGAACTCCACCCCCACCATCACGCCGACGACCACGGTTGTGACGATCTCGAGTGCGCTGAGCATGGTGACCCTCCGAAATCTAGCATTGCTAGCGAATGCGGCGATGCTAGTACTACTGTCGCTCGGTTGTCTAGCGATGCTAGGATCGACTTATGTCGGTACAGGAGCGCAAGGAGCGCGAACGGGCGGACCGCGAACGCCTCATCGTGGCGACGGCCCGCGAACTCGCCGAGCAGCAGGGTTGGGACGCGGTCACCACTCGCCGGCTCGCCGAACGCATCGAATACAGCCAGCCCGTCCTCTACAGCCACTTCCGCGGCAAGCGCGAGATCATCGGCGCCGTCGCCCTGCAGGGCGCTTCCGAGATGGCCGTGGCGATGCGGGCCGCGACCGCCGCCGCCGACGGCCCGCACGCCCGGGTCGCCGCCCTCGCCCGCGCCTACCTCGCCTTCGCCGAACGCCATCCGGCCGTCTACGACGCCCTGTTCCAGCTCGACGGCGGCCTGGCGTATGCGCAGGAGGACACGCCCGAGCCGTTGAAGGACGCCTTCGCCGCTCTGCTGGAGTGCCTCAGCGAGGTCGCTGGGGACGGCGTACGCCCCGAACTGTTCACCGAGACGTTCTGGGCGTGCCTGCACGGACTGGCCATCCTGACCCGAGCGGGACGACTCCCGCCGGAGGACACCGAGCGCAGGACGGAGTTACTGGTGGACCGGCTCGCCATGCTCTGACGCGGAACGCGGCACATCGAGCTATTCCGCCGGACGCTGAATCTGTCCATTGTAGACATTCCCGAATTTTCCGCGACGGAGTCGTGTTATGCGTGCTCACAGACAGGTCTCAAGTGCTTGGAGCCGTAACACCCGAGTGCGGGATCCAGACACGCGAGCAACAGAGGAGTGATTCGTGCCCAGCCACTTCGAGGCGATCGGGATCGATGTCGCCGACCAGGAGGAGTTCCAGGAAAGGGTGGTCTCCCTGATCAGCACGGGCTCGGCCCGGCAGGTCGCCAAGAAGATCAGCGAGCATGTGTGGACCGATCCCTCAGGCGCCCGACTGGTCGCGCAGGTCCGCAACGGCGAGATCGAGTTCCTCCTGCCCTGCCTGGCCGGCACGACACCCGCGGTACCGGTGCGCGACATTCGCCTCGTCGATGACGAGACAGCCATGCTCGAACTCCTCGACGGCGTCGAAGGCGAATTGGTCTGTCCCATCGCGGTGGAACTCGAAGATCGAGCGGTCCTCACCCAGTCCGGCGGGCGGCTCGAGACCGGATCCCTGGTGCTGGCGGCCTTGGCCGAAGACGTCGCCGTGCACGCCGACGCCGGGGCCTACTTTGCCGCACAGGACGACGACGGACCGCAGTTCGCCGCCGACTACTTCATTCCTTCCGGCACTTTCGCGCTCGCGGAACCCTCGTCCGACTGGACGCCCTCCGCCCACGCGCTGTTCGCCGGCGAAGTCATCGACGTCGCGACTCCCGTGAACACCGTTACCGGTACGGCGTTCCATCGGGTCCGGGTCCGCACCATCGCCGCGATCGAACTCGACGTCGCGATCGCGAACACCGAGCTCGATCGTCCACCCGTGCGCGGCAACATCGTGACCGGAACCCTCTTCCTAACCGGAAGATTGGGACTACAGCCGGCAGAAAACTCCCCGAAGCGGCGCTGGTTCCGGCGATAGTGAACAGTTCGGTGCTCAGGATGCCGCCACGATCAGCGCCCGATGGCTTTCTCCGTCGGTGAGGAACGACGAAAGGGCATGCCCCTCTTCAGTGACGGCGGTTTCCTCCGCCAGGGAGAACCGGCGCAGCGGCGTGATGATCACGGCCCCGCTGTCGACGGTCCAGGTCGCGGCGACGCGTCCGTCGACCAGGACGACGCGGGCACCGGCGACCGACAGGCCACGGTGCTCGTCGTCGATGATCCGGGTGCGGTCGTGGTAGCCGAGGATCGCGTTGTCGAACGCCGGCAGGAACCGCACCGGCGCGGGGGTATCGGGGTCGGGCCGTGGCGCGCCGGGCAGGTCCAGCAGTTCCCGGCCGCGTTCGTCGCGGAAGGCGAGCAATTCCCCGCGCAGTGCGGCCACCGCGGACGGCAGCCCGGTGAGCCCGCTCCACGCGCGGAGATCGGCCGTGGCCGCAGGGCCGAAGGCGGCGAGATAGCGCCGGACGAGCGCTCGGCCGACCGGATCGGTGCCGTCCGGGGCGGGCGGGTCGATTTCGCGGCCCAGCCACGAGGAAAGCAGCCGATAGCGGGCTCCGGCCTTGGTGCGCCACAGGCCGCGCGGCGGAAGTTGCGTGACCGGGAGAAGGCCGGCGATGAGCAGTTCGCCGAGCGGACGTGGCCCCGCCTCCGGCCAGCGTCCGGCGAGCGCCCTGGCGAGTTCGGTCATCGTGCGGGGTTCGTCGTCGGCCAGCACCGCCCGGCCCGCCGCGGCGAGCTCGTCCAGGTCTATCCCGTCCAGTTCGCGACGGTAGGTACCGAGCACCCGCTGGCGCAGCATGGCGTCGTGACGCGAACGCCAGGCCAAGATGTCCTCGGCGGTGACAAGGTGGACGGTGCGCCGCATGAGGTGGGTCCGCACCACGCGTCGTCCGGTCAGCAGGTCCGAGAGTGCCGCGGGGCGGAACGCGCGCAGTCGCGACCAAAGCCCGATGAACGGCTCCTGCGGTTCCTGCGCTTGCAGACCGCATAAGTGTGCGACGGCGTCGAGCGCCGGGAGATCGGCGCGATCGAGCAACAGCTGCCGGGCCAGGGTCGCGCGGTTGAGGGCCCGGGAATCGAGAACGGTCATCGTGGCCCGGCGTGATCGGTTCGCATGAGCGCACTGTCGCAGGAGAAGCGGTCAGGAACTGTCCGCATTTCCGCGGTGGACACATCCGGGGGAACCATGCCGCTACCGGCCGCGTCGGAGTGACACTCAGTGCTAGGTTGTCACATCACTCTGACGGAGGCTTATCACATGTCAACTCGGTTCTTGCCCGTGCTCGCCGCGGGACTCGCCCTGCTGATCACCGCGTGCTCCGGCGGCGGCACCGACACTGCGGCGACCACCGGCGATGCGCCGTCCGATGACTCGGCCACAGCCCAGTCCGGCCCGAAATACTCGCAGTTCACCGACTTCCCCGGCCAGGCTCTCGTCACCACGGAACCGGGTTTGGACCAGGCGATCCAGGTCAAAGCCGTCGACGTCGTCTGGACGCCCGAGCTGGCCGGCGAGTCGGCAAAGGCGGGAAAGCACTACGTCGCGGTATATGTGGCCGTGACCGGAGCACTCGCCGATCGGGGCGTGCAGCGGGCCAGGATCAAATACCTGCAGCTTCGTCGCAACAACACGGCCGGGGAAACGTGCGACCCCTACCACCCGAAGGAGGTCCCCCAGTACTGCTACACCGAGGCCTGGCCCGCCAGCGACCTCAGGCTAAAAATCGCGGACAAGACGTGGCGCGAGGCCAGCTGGTCGTCGAACTCTCTGATGGGCAAAGACCTCGATCGGGGCGAGACCGCGATCGGCGTGGTCGGCTTCAGCCTGCCGGACGGCACGAACACCGACGGCCTCCAGCTCTGCGGGCCGACCAAGGAGACCTCGGTCGACACCAGTCGTTTCCCGTGTGTCCCGATCCCGAAGCCGGAAGGCGTGTAAAGCCGGCCTGCGAGGACGCTCTGACCCGATAGCGACCTCCTGGCAACCCAACATGACCGGCGTGTCATGAACAGTCCCAACGCTCTCCATGCACGGTTGGCGACGAGGGTCGTGAGTGATAAAGAGGTCTAGCATGCTCTTCATCACTCACGACCTCATCACGCCACACGGATCACGGCGCCTTACCTCGAGTAGCACCCTTCCGGGCAGGCTGACGCCAGCTACCGCACATCACATTGCCTTACCCGCAGTTGATCAGCACGTGGTGTGCTCACCCGGCGGGGCAACACATTTTGGCGTTCCCGTGTACTCGTATGTGCTTTCGTGCCCCCTCCTGATCATCATTCCATCATTCATCATGGACAAGATGATGTCAGGGAGTGCGTCAAGATCGTAACTGTTAGGATCACGACCGAGCTTTTCTTTGAGTCTCAGAAAAGCTACCCTGCCCATTTCATTGTTATGAAGATCCATCAACTCGTCATCGAGGTTGTTTCCCTCATACGCCTCGTAGGCGTCAGTAAATTCTTTCGACTTGTCAATCCCGAAAAACACCGCTAGCACAGCGCTCAGATAGGCATGCTGGAACGCATTGGAGTCCTTGTACGGATCTCCGCACCCGGCACCGCATCCGAATATCTTGTCCGTGCGATCATTAGCTTCCCGTTCCGCTTGGAAAAGATCTATCTCCGCACTCGGATTCAGGATTCCACCAGCCAAATCCGCAAGTCTTCTGGGAATATTGAACTCCCAATAGTCCACCTTTGGACCCGCGCTTTTACCGTCTTTATCGATCGTCTGCGTGGGGTATTTCTCCCTGAGTCGACGTTCTTCCTCTTTACTGACCGGATAATTGCCGGTGGGGTCAGCAAGTTTGACCGGGTTGTTGTGTGCATAGGTATGGGTGGCGAGGTTGCGCGGATTGGTGATGCCGCCTGCGGCGTTGCTGCCGCTGACAAATTCGGCGAGGGCCGGATCCGCGCTCGCCCAGAGCTGGGTTCTGGGGTTGTAATAGCGCGCACCGTGGTAGTACAGACCGGTTTCCTCGTCCAATTCCTTGCCGGTAAACTTGTACGGCGTACCGCTCTGCCCTGCCTTCTCCTCCACCCACGTCTCGCCGAACGGCATGTACTCGAGATGTTCGGTGACGTTGCCCTGGTTGTCGGTGACGTAGCCGGAAGAGCCGAGATGATCGGCATGGAAGTAGGACTGGGCGTTTTCGGGGCCGCCGGCGGCGACGGTTTTGGTGGTGAGGCGACTGTCGCCGATGAAGATGTGTTTGTAGCCGGTGCCGTCGCGTTCGCTGTAACCGCGGTTGGGATACAGGGATCGGCTGTCGCCGTTCTTGATGACGCGTTCACCGGCCGCGTCGTAGGTGTAGGCGACGGTGGCGTCCTGGCAGCCTGCCGGGGTTTGCGTGACAGTGGTCGTCGCGGTGTCTTGGTTGCAGACGAGTCGATTTTCCTCGTCCCAGACGTACTGGCGCCGGTTCGCCTCGCCCGCCGCGGTGTTCACCGTGTCGGTGAGGTTGCCGTTGGCGTCGTAGGTCTGGGTGATCGGGCCGACCTTGCTCGGCGCGTGCGGCTTTCCGCTGCCGTAGTCGTACCGGTAGTCATAACTGGTCTTGTCCTGGACCCCGGCCGGGTTGGTCGGGTTCTCGACCGGCTCGATTGGTCCGACCGTCAGCGGACCTAGCGACGCCGGGCTCCCTCCGCCACCGCCGACCGGTGATACAGGACTCTGCCCGCGGTTCAGCGACGCCGCTTGAGTTGTTGTGCCGGTGATCTCGTGCTGCTGGGTTTTGGCGGTCGTGTTGTGGATGGAGTCATAGCTCAGCGCCAGGGTGTATTTGTCCTGCATGTTGGTCTTGGTCGTGTACTGGCCGCTGGCGGACGTGAGCTGGTAGAGGTCGTCGTAGCCGAAAGTTTGACTACTCGGCCCACCGATCGTCGGATTCTGTGGCGTGTTGTTGGTCAGGGCGGTGACGTTGCCGACCTTGTCGTAGCCGTAGCCGAGGTTCTGGAACTCGGTGTCGGACGGTGTTTTCGACTTCAGGGTGGCGAGCCTGCGGTCGGCTTGGTCGTAGGTGTAGGTGGTGCGCACCCCGTTCCCGGTCTGCTGCAAGACTTTCTGGCCGAACTTGTCGTAGTCGACGCGGCCGAGGTAGATGTAGTCGCTGCCGTTCTTGGCCCCGGTGGCGCGGGTGACCTGGCCGCCGGTGTCGTAGTCGTAGCGGAGGACCTCGCCGTCCGGGTAGGTCATTTGCAGGACGCGGTTGAACGCGTCGAAGCGCCACCCTGTGGTGTAGCTGCGGTCCGCCTGTCCGGCGATCTTGATTGTGCGGGTTTCCTTGGTGGTCTCACCCAACTGGCCGTAACCGCGCGTGAGAGTCCCGGCCGCGTCGCGGATCTCGGTGATCCGCCCGGCGGCGTTGTCCGGAGCACCGGGCGCGCCGTGGACATAGGTGACGTTGTTGGCTGGGAACGTCGGATAGCGGACCGCGGTGAGACGGTTGTGGTCGTAGTGGTACTCGACCTGTTTTTCGTCCTGCCGTAGGTTCGCGGTGATCTTCGCCGTCGGGTTCCCGGCCAGGTCGTAGCGCGTCTCGGTGCGGCCCGCGTCGGGACTGTCGAGCACGGTGCGGCGACCGAGAGCGTCGTATTCGGAGCGGGTGGTGTTGTTCTTGTCGTCCACCACGGCGGTGAGCTGCCCCAGCGGGTTGTAGGCGTAGCTGGTCCAGATCACCGGCTGCCCGCCGGCCGGGTTGAACTCCTTGACCGCGGTGGTCTTCTCCCGCAGATCGGTGTAGCTGCGTTTCTGTTTGCCGTTGCCGTCGGTCGCGGTGGTTTCGAACCGGGTGACGCCGGCACGGTCGGGACCGAAACCGTAGGCCACGGTGGTCGTGACCTCGTCCGGCTGGACCGTCTTGACCGGACGGTCCAGCGCGTCGAACGACACGCGAGTCGGGGTCACCGGGTCGAAAGCGGCGTTGAACGTGGTGTTGCCGTCGCCCTTGGGCTCGGTCACCGGATGGTACTGCTCCACCGCACGGCCGAGGAAGTCGAACTTCGCACGGCCGGACACGGTCATGACCTGGTCCGGTTCGTCACCGGGCTTGTCCGCGACCGACGCGTCCTTCTTCGTTTGCAGCACGCGTCTGAGGCCGTCGGTGAAGGTGACGGTGTCGATGGTGTCTTCGCGCACGCCGGCGGCGTCGCGGTCGAGGTGCCGGGTGGTGGCGTAAGGGACGGTGGCTTCGGGGTGGTAGTCGAAGTCGATCGTGGCCCTGCCCGAACCGATCTCGTACGGTCCGGTGACCGTGTCCAACCGCCCCACGCTGTCGTAGCCGCGCAGCACCTGCTGGCCGTTCTGGTCGGTGGTGCGGTCCGGTTGCCCGTACTTCAGGTTGTGCGTAGCGCCCGACCGCAGCCCGAAGCTATCCACAATAGACTCGATGTGGACGCCGACAACGGTGTCGTAGCCGTACTCCAGCCGATACCGCTCACCGGTCCGGTTGGCCGGTTTGGTGACCGACTTCAGGTTCCCGTCAGAAAAGTATTCCAGGTCGGTGTCAGCCGAAACGGTGTCGGTGAGGTACTGGCGGACCTGCCGCACCGCACCGGTCACACAGTCCACTGTGGATTCGCTGTGTCTCGACACGGCGCCGCCGGCGGTGCCGCGCTGCTTGAGCAGGTTCGCGGTCCCGACCAGGTTACGGTCCCGGCAGGCCGGGTCGGACGCGCTGTAACCGTAGGTGGTCTCCACGTCGTCGGTGACGCCCTCGTCGGCGGCGTCGAACGAGCGGATCTGGTTGCCGAAGTCGTCATACGACATTTCGGTGTAGGTGGACTTGCCGGGTTTCTCGGCGCCTTCGTAGAATCGTTTGTCCACTCGGGACAGTCCAGCGAACACGCTGCCCGGCGCGGTGTCGCGTGTCTGATAGGTGTTGACGGTTTCGGTGAAGGGCCGACCCGCGCCGTCGGAGGAGAGCGTGCGGGCGAGCAACCCGCGGGTATACGGGCCGTCGGTGCGGTACTCGTCGGTGGTCGAGCGGTACAGCGCGTCGGCCGCACCAGGGTCACGTTGTTCGGTGACGACCTTGCCGAAGCCGTAGAACTCGCGTTCGAGCCGGTCGTATTTGCCCTGTTCGTAACGATAGGTGGTGAGCTGGGTGTCGGCGCCGTCACCGGCATGGCCGTCGGACACCGTGGTACGGGACAGGACCCAGCGGGATTCGGGCATCGCCTGGGTGTTGCCGGTGCGGGCGTAGTCCAGGTCGACACGCCCACCCATCGGCCGCGTCATCGAACGAAGCAGGTTCGTACGGCCGGTTTTGTTGACCGCCACCAGCAGTTCGTTGTCCCGGGTGGACTTGACATGGTCGGCCAGCCCATCGCCGTTGACGTCACGCAGGCCGATCTCGGCACGGCCGATGCTCGTGGAGGCGTTGACGCCGGGGTTGAACACGAACGTGCCGATCGGGGTGGGGACAGGGAAGGTGAAGTAGACGCCCGCACCGAGGGTGGCGTTCTTGTCCACGGCGATGTCGGAAAAGCTGCCGCGGAACGGAGTGGGCGCGGTGAAGCCGGTGCCGGTGTTGATGGCCACCTTGATCGGGTTGGCGCCATCGGTGAAGACGCGGTCGGTGAGTCCGTCGCCGTTGACGTCGAGCATGCTCGCGTTGGTCAAAGAGGTGCTCAGTTCGGCGGACAGTCCCCCGGCGAAGCCGTAGTTGTCGACGTTGAAACCGAGGTTGACGCCGAGGTTGCGAGTGGAGGCGTCGTTGATCGGCCCCGCTGACCAGGGTTCCCTGGCGGCGAAGCTGTAGCCGAGGTTGAGCTGGGCGTCGCCGTTGGCGAAGACCTTGTCCGGTAGACCGTCGCCGTTGATGTCGACCAGGTCGACGCGGGTGTCGGACTCGCCGCCGCCAAGGCTGCCACCGATCCCGAGTGCCGGTTGGACCGGGCCGGAGGTGGCGGTGTTGTTGCTGCTGCCGGCTTCCGGCGCGGCCAGGCCCAGCGCGCTGGCCAGTGTCGCGGCCTCGCTGCCCGCGGAGTAGGACACGTTGCCGGACAGGTTGTCGGTTTCGCGGACGTTGCCGCCGAGGGTGCCGCGACGAGCACCGAGCCCGCCATTGCCATCGGTGAACTGGATCTCCTTGGCGCCAACGACGTCCGGGAACCGGTCACCGTTGAGGTCGACGTAGTCCACCGACCCGGCGGTGATCCCACCGACGACGGTGCCCCCGAACGGACCGGCGGACAGCGTGCCGGACACCTGACCGGTCACACCGCGACGCATCACCGTGCGGTCACCGGCGACATCGGCATCGGTGACCACGTCGATGGTGTCCGCGCCGAGCCGGGAACTGGTCGCCATGGTGGGGGTGAACCAGGATGACTCGTCCTGCGCGGCCCAGCCGCCCTTGGCCGGATTCGCAGCGAAGATTGCCAGCCGGGGCATGCTGATCCGGGGGTTCGCGGCGAACGCCGGGATGTCGGCTTCCTTGGGTTCCCGGGGAAGTGCGTCCTTGAAGCTCTGGTCGATCGCGAGTTCGGCCTGCTTGATGGGCTGGGTGGCCCGGTCGCGGTTGGCCTGGTAGCCGATCACACCCCAGCCGCGGTAAGGCTGCGGGAACGCACCCTGTTGAGCGGAGCCGTGTGCCGCGCTCGGCGCCGGGCTGAACGTCGGCCATGGAGAAGAGAGGTCGTAAGTGACCTTCGCGGACTGTTCGGCGATCAAGCCGAACAGGTAGGGATCCGTTGTGGAGTGGTCGAAATACAGCTCGTCGCCCTCGGTGACCGGGACGACCACGTCCAGGTCCTGGCCTGGCCAGCCGTACTGTCCGTTGACGATGTCGACGACCCGCTTTCCCAGCAGCTGCCCGCCCCGCTTCTTGACGGTGAACGCGATCTTGGTCGCTCCGGGAAAGCCGAAGTTGAGCTTCACGCCCGGCCGGACCCTCAGCTTGCCGGTCTTGGTCACCTTGTAGGTCTGCTGCGGCGCCGTGAGGGTATCGGCGGGAAACATGTCCACGTCGAACGGCGGGCTGATCACGAGGCTCGGCTGACCCTTGTCGTCGACCAGCGACTCCACCCCCGGCGCCTCCGTGTAGTGCGCCTTCGGTACCCAGGACACCGCGGAAACGTCGATCGAGGAGTCGGTCTTGATGTGCCATGACATCTTCTCGAACTGGCTGACCGGGAGACTCATGTCGATCGTGGTGGTCCCGGTCGACGCGGCAGGCAGAACCTTGCGGAACACCTCCGCCGGAGCTTGCACCCCATCGCCCTTCGTGATCACCACGGCCACGTCATCCGAGGTCACCTTGCTCTTGACCACGTCGCCGGTCAGCCGGAGCTTGCCGGTCACCGGCACCATCACCTGCGACGACCGGCCGCCGAGCGTGAAGTCCGCCGACGCACGGAACACGGTGTTCGCCAGCCCGTTCACGTCCGTGCCTGCCGCCAGGTCGGTGTAGGTGATCGTCGGATCCCACGCCACCGTGTCGTACTTTCCGTCCAGAATGGACTGTGTGCGGAAGTAGAGCGCGTCGCCCTTCTTCACCGCGACCGCCGACACATTGGCCGGGGTGAACTCGGTGTGGTCGTCCGGGCCGATTCGTTGCGCCCAGAGTTCGGCGTCCTTGGCCTGGATGGTGACCCGCACACCATCGGCTTTGGTGTACGCGGCGCGCGCGGGCGAGGGGTCCGCGGTCAGTTGCACCCGGCCGTCGACGCGGACGGTGCCGTCGAACGGCGCGACCCAGCGGCGCACCGAGTCCAGCAGCGGCGAGTTGTCGACCTGCTGGTTGAACTGCGCGGTCTGGTCACCGACGATCTCGCCGGTCACCGCGCCACCTCCGACCGGCACCGGGGTGCGGGTGGAATCCGGGCTGTAGGCGGGCTGCCCGTTGGCGTCCAGGTAGCCGAACAACACGCCGCCGTTGTTGACCAGGTCGGTGATGCCGTCACCGTTGACGTCGCTGAAAAACCGATCCGACGTGGTCGTCGTCCCCACGAAGTCCAGCTGCGCGGCGATAGCGAGGACGAACGCCTCGACACCGATCGTGCCCGACAACGTCCGCTCGGTCGAGATCCCCGGGAGGTCACGCAACCTGAGCGGCGTGTCACCGAACTTCGGTTCACCTCCCGGGGTGCTCAAATTGGGGCGGTAGTACACGTCGCTGTTCTTGCGGAAAACCTTGTCCGGCAGGTTGTCACCGTTCACGTCCACCAGCGCCGACAGGCCATCGGACTGGCCGGCGTTGAACCCGACCTTCAACCCGACGCCCCCTTGCTTGACCGGCCACCCCTGCACGTTGTAACCGGCGAACAAGTGCGCACCAAACCCGACGGAGGTGTTCGCCGAGATCGCACTCGCCTCGCCTTCTCGGATGTTCACGCCCAGGTCGTCATCCGGGACCGACCAACCGGCGGCGTCAGCGAACCCGGTGTAGTTGCCAGCCTGGTCGCGCACGTCGTCGAAATAGTCGAACGAGTGGGTGTTGAACAGCTTGTCGTCCTCACCGAACTGAGACACCGACGCCAGCAGCGTTTTCGCGAACGCGCCGGTCCGATAGTTCAGTTCGTAGGCCCGGATCAGCTGGTCGTCCAGCTTGACCTCGATCCGCCGCAGCAGATCGGCGGTCACCTTCTTGAATCCGCCCCGGGCGTCGATCTGCACATCGCCGCGGCGAGGCTCACCCCGGTCCCGGTCACGAAGGAACGTCACCGAGTATCTGCCTTCGACGTCACCGTGGCCGGTGTAGGTGATCCGGCGCGGATACAGGTTGCTCCCCGGCACCGTCGACTTCTCTGTCCCGCCGTCTTCCACCCGGGCGTAGTGGTAACGCATGACATTTTCGTTGAGGTCACGGACCTCGCGCACCGCCCACGTCGCGACGCGGCCCGCCTTGTCGGTCAACGTCGTATCGGCCACCCCGCCGAACAGCATGCGAGTGCCCGCCTTGTCGGTGACCTCCCACCAATAACCGGCCGGGTTGTCCCCGTGGCGCACGATCCGGTCGAACCGGCTTTCCACGCGGGCGTGGAACACCTTCTCCGCCGTCCGCTTCTGCAACTCGCCCCGATGGGCGACGGGGGTGAGCTGCTCACCGTTCAGGAGGTAGGTCTCGGTCTCCAGAGCCGCGTCATACCGCGGTACTCCCCAGCGGGTGTCGACCGTGACCGTCGGCATGGTGACGTCCCACCCGGCACCCAGCCAGCCGTTCGCGCCTCCGGAGTTGTACGCCACCGCCAGTTTCGGCTCCAGACCCGCCCGCCCCTTGGGTACCTCGAGCGGATAGGACATCCGCGCATCGCCGGAGTTGTTCGCCGACGGTGGCGCGATCAGGTTCACCCCGGCGCCCGGATCGGCCGCTTTGATGTCCTTGATCTGATTCGGATTGAACGAGGTCCCCTCCGGATGCTCCGGAGGGGCCACCGCCCCATCCGCCCCTGACGCCTGCCCTGCCCCGCGCACCGAGGCGGGCGGAGCCGCCCCCGGGACCACCATCGCCACCAACGCCAAGATCAACGCCACCATCACTGCCTTGTGGTGATGACGAACCGGACGAGCCCACGCGAAGGCAGACATGCCCCCGACCCCCTCTGGATCAATGAATGTGGCTAGCAGGCCCCGGCAAAGAACGACAAGCGTTGTCGCGCACGGGATCGAGCGGTGATGCGGGCAAAGAAAAGCGAGCGATCAAATGGCCGTGTCGGATTAGTGCATCCGGACGAACATTCCCACCGGGCAGGCTCGCGCCTCCACTGAAAGACGAGTTATTGATCTCTCGCGACGCTATCGGCAGCACATGAAATTTCGATGAAACGCCTGTTTATCCGATAACCGATCGAATTTCCACAATCGCTTCGACACCTGTTTGACGTACCGTCAGCCGGTTGGGAAAAAACCATCATGCACATCACTTGGTCGACGAGTTGGCGCTCCTTGCACCCTCAGCGGCTCCGTCGGCCGCCAGCACGGGCCGCCGTAGCGAGCCCGCCTGCGTCAGATCACACACACTTCGAGCGACGATCCGGAGAAATTTTTCCTGCAACAATCAAAAGACACTTTGCATTTTATCGAAGTTTCGAGTTCGTCCAGAATTACCTATGGCATGGCCATCATGTCGACCCACGATGATGAGAAAGCGAATGACCACAGCGTTGAAAGCGGGAGCCCTGGCTGCGGTGACAATTTCGGCTTGCCTGCGCGAGCGGTCAAGTATCCGTGTTCGCCAGATCATCCAAGACCGACGCCGCGCGCTCCGCACCGTCACCTGGCGACCATCGTGTCCACTCGGTTCCGTCATGCGTTTTCGCCCGTTCCAGCAGTGGTGGCCATTGGTCCGCCTCGGGCCAAGTCGTCGCGACGATCGCGACGTCGACCTGGCGGAGCATTTCAGCCGTGCCGTGCTGCTCATCGTGCGGACGATTCTGCGGGATCACCACAGCCGGACGGCGGGCCGCTGCCACCTCGGCAAGAGCGTTCTGGCCGGCATGGGTGACCACGACATCCGCGGCAGTCAGCCAGCACCAGACATCGTCCACCCAGCCGTGCCAGGTCAGGTTGGCTTGCGTCGGAGCTTCGGGGATCGACATTCCGAGCACATGCCAATCCCAGCCAGGGGATGCGGCCGCGGCGCCGGCGATCATCTCGGCACTGACGTCCGACCCTCCCGCGCCCCACAGGACCAGCACTCGCCGGCTTGGTCCCAGAGCGGGCGCGGCGCGGCCATCGAATCGGGACAGCGCACCGAGATAGACGGTCTTGTCCAGCCATCGTTGCGGCCACATCGAGGCCGTAAGACGAGGCCATGGCGCCAGCAGGAGCTCGGCGAGATCGTAAGCGAGCCGATGTGGCCGGTCACCGCGGTCGCCGGGCTGGGCTACGACCACCACAGGGATCCCATACAGCCGTGCGAAGACCGACACCTCGACGGAGACATCGACCACCATCACGCGGATCTCGCCTTTGCCGAGTTCCTTCCCGATCAGGTCCATCCTTCGACGTAATCCGGCATGTCGGCGGGGAACCCAGTGAAGCGTCCCGCCGGCGGCCACCTCGACACGGGAGGGATCGACGACGTCGGCATCGTCAGGAAGCCGGATCCATCGCCCTGTCCACGCCTCCGGCTTCGGTGCGGTGGAGAACCCGATGACCGGGCTCTTCGCTTCAGCAGCGATCACCGCGGCCCGATGGACATGGCCGGCACCAAGATGGTGCGCGTAGTAGCCGATCATTCGCACGCCCCCGCCCGCTTGAACTCAGCCAGCAGCCCCTGCGGGGACGGTTCGCGCCATAACAAGAACAGCGCGATGGTGCCCGAACAGATGACCGACGCGAGCACGCCCGCGGTGATCAAGAGGGCTTGTGCTCGGATGAGAGACCAGCCGATGATCAGAGCCACCACCGAGCTGCCCATGAACACGGACCGGACACCCCAGTATCCGAGCATGCCGAATCGCAGCGGGTTTTCGCGGACGAAGGCTTCCCACCTCAGCTTCCCGCCGCCATGACGCGGCTCGAATTCCTCTGAAAGATACAAGGCACACCGACTGATGGCATGTGCGTGGTTGAGCCAGGTAATGCCGAGAATAAGTGCCAGAACCGGATAGACGAAAGCCAAGCTGGGACTTCGCGCCTGGACAGCGACCCCAAGGACTGCACCGACGGTCACCACCGTGAGTGAAACGAGCTGAGATTGAAGCTCGATGAGTTTGGTGATTTCCGTACGCAGTCCTACGAACTCTGCCACGACCAGCGCGTCCCGTGCAGAGGCGTCGGCCTTTGGCTCGCTCTCGGCGTCCCTCACCTGGTCATCCTAGCCACTGACTTCCAAGATCATTCGAGATGCGCAGGACTGAGGCCGGTCCGCTCCATGCTCGCGGGCTTCTCCTCAGCCGTCAGACGAGACAGCAGCCGGAACACTCGACAGCACTCAGGGTTTCGCGAACCTGATCGGGTGGCCCGTCACCGGAGTGGGATCGAGGACACCGGTGCGGGCGAACGTCGCCCACACGGCGCGGAGCCCGGTGCCGAAGGCGTCGACCTCGGGCCAGGGAACCTTCCCCAGCATCGGACTGTCCTGCCAGGCGCGCCGCGTGCCGAGCAGAAGCGGGAGTTCCACGCAGTGGGTAGCGCCGAACTCGGACGCCTCAGGCCGCCAGTCGAGCCGGTACGAGCAGACGCCCGCTCCGGCTTCGCGCAGCCTGTCACCGAAGGCGGCCAGCGGTTCGACGTAGACCTCGTCGGTCCCGGCGGCGCCGGGGAACGCCGTCATGTCGTCGGCGTTCCAGCCGTACAGCACGTCGAGATCGCGGACGTTCTCCGCGAAGGACGCCGGGGCCGTCGTGTCCACCGGGACGAACGCGGGTTCCATGGGGTTCCCGGTGAGCCGCAGGTTGGTCAACGCGGTTTCCTTGTGCGCGGCAAGGATCTCCGTGAGTCCGGCGGTGCGCGGGTCGGTGCCGAGCGCGTCGGCGAACACCTGGCCGATCCTCGCCGCTTCCTCGGGACGGCGGACGGCGAGGCCGAGCGGCGCGCTCTGCAGGATGGCCCGCCGGAACAGGCCGCGTGCCTCAGGCAGATCCATCAGTAGCCGGATCGAGATTCCGCCTGCCGACTGCCCGGCAACGGTCACGTTGTCCGGGTCGCCGCCGTAGGCCGCGATGTTGGCCCGCACCCAGCGCAGCGCCTCGAGCTGGTCGGCCAAGCCGAGGTTGCCGGGGCTGACCCCGTCCAGGTACAGGTAGCCGAGCGCGCCCAGCCGGTAGTTGACGCCGACCACCACCAGATCGCCCTCGGCGGCCAGCGCGCCGCCGTCGTACCAGTCCAGCAACCCGCCACCGCTGGAGAATCCGCCGCCGTGCAGCCAGACCAGCACCGGCCTGCGCTCGGTGTCCCGGCTCGGCGTGCTGATCGTTAGGTTGAGGCAGTCCTCGCCCTGCGGGTGGTGATCGCGCGGTGGCCCCATCACCCGGTCCAGCCGGGAAGGCGGTTGCGGACAGATCTCCCCGCTGGACGGCCGCTGCTCCGAAGCGGTGATGGCGACCGGTGGCGCGAATCTCGCCGCGGTGGCGTAGCGAATCGGTCCGGTTCGGACAATCGTGCTCATACACACCTCGCGGGTAGGATCGGCAGGTGATCTTGCCTCGCCTGCTGGACGGCCGACTGAAGTTCCGCCATCTCGTCCTGCTCGACGCGCTGGCCAGGCAGGGCACCGTGGTCGGGGCGGCCGCCGAATTGCACGTGACGCAGCCGGTGGCGACCAGGAGTCTGCACGAACTCGAGGAGATCCTCGACGTGCGGTTGTTCGAACGCGGTCCGCGCGGCATCACCCCGACCGTGTTCGGCGAGGCGTTCACCGGGCACGCCCGCGCGGTGCTCGCCCAGCTCGAACAGGCCGGGCGGCACGTCGCCGAGCTGGCCGACGCGGAACGCGGCACGGTGGTGGTCGGCACCCATCTCGCCGGGTCGAACATGTTGCTGCCACGGGCGATCGCGGCGATCAAGACCGTGCGGCCGTACCTGACCATCGTGGTCCGGGAGGGTTCGCCGGAGGCGTTGCTGGTGGAGCTGGAGGCCGGCCGCGTCGACCTGATCATCGGCAGGCTGACCGCGCCGTCGGACGAGCGGATCGAGCGGCGCAGGCTGTACGACGAGTCGGTGGATCTCGTGGTGCGCAACGCGCATCCGCTGGCCGGAGCGACCGGCGTCGCGCTGGCCGATCTCGCGGGGTATCCGTGGATCCTGCCCGGCGCGGAGACCGCGCTGCGCCGCGAGCTGGAACAGTTCTTCACCCGCAACGGCTTCCCTCTGCCCGCCAACCGGGTGGAGACCACCTCGTTCCTCACCGTGCGGCAACTGCTGCTGGAGACCGACGTGATCGCGGCGCTGCCCAGCCTGATCACCGAGGACGACCCGCGGATCACCAGGGTCGCGTTGGCATTGGAACCCGTCGGGCACAGCGTCGGCCTCACTTTGCCCGCCCAGCGCACGCTCAGCCCGTCGGTGGACGCGCTGATCCGCAGCCTGACCGACGTCGCCGCCGATATGTCGCATTAGGACTGTCCGATCACGACAAGGCCAGGAAGCGCTCGGCGTTTCCTCTGGTGATCAGCCGTCGCTCGGTCTCCCTGAGGAATCCGCTTTTGCGCACCACCTCACCGACAGGACGTTCACCGAGTGGGTACGGGTAGTCGCTGCCGACCATCACCCGCTCCGCGCCGACCGTGTCCACCAGCAACCGCAGCGCCCGCTCGTCGAAAACCACCGAGTCGACGTGGAACCGGTCGAGGTAGTGCGACGGCGGGAACTCCGAGGTGCCGATCACGTCGTTCCGCCGGTGCCAGGCGTTCTCCATCCGGCCGAGCCAGAACGCGAACGACCCGCCGCCGTGCGCGAAACAGATCTTGAGGCTCGTGTCGATCCGGTCGAACACCCCACCGAGCACCAGCGCCAAAATCGACAGGTGCGTTTCGGCGGGCATGGCGGTCAGCCACCGCGCCATCCACCGGTCCAACCTCGGTGAATCGGCCATGTCCCACGGGTGCACGAACACCGGGACCCCGAGCGACGCGCAGTGCTGCAGAAAGGTTTCCACCCCGGCACTGTCCAGGTCCTGGTCGCCGACGTGGTTACCGATCTCCACTCCGCGATGCCCGGCGGCGAGGCAACGTTCCAGTTCACGGCACGCGGCGTCGGTGTCCTGCAACGGAACCTGGCAGAACGGGAGCAGGCGGTCCGGCGCGGGCGCGACGATCTCCAGCACCAGATCGTTGAAGATCCGGGCGATCCGGGCCGCCTGTTCGCCGGTCCGGCCGTAGTTGAAGAACGCGGGTGTCGGGGAGACCACCTGGGTGTGCACGCCGTCGGCGTCCATGTCCAGCAGTCTGGTCTCCGCGTTCCAGCAATCCGCGCCGATCCGGCGGAACTCCTTGTCCCCCATCATGATCATCGCTTCGGACTCGGTTTCCGCGCGTAGCCACGGCGCGTCCGGCCCGGCGTCGGCACGCAGGTCCGGCCAGCCGTTCGGCACGTAATGCGTGTGGATGTCGATCAGGCCGGTCATCTCAGCCCTTCCCGGGATGAAGGGCACCGCAATCGCCGCACGTGCGGGCCTGCTCGTCGCCGTAGAACGCGGTGAACACCGGCGGTAGATCCTCGACGATGTCGCGCACCTGGAGTTGCACCTCGTGCACCAGCGCGTCGCAGTCGAGGCAGTACCACTGGAACTTCTCCAGCGTGCCCTCCTCCCGGACGCGTTCGATGACCAGGCCGATCGAGTCGGCCTCCGGACGCTGCGGCGAGTGCGGGACATCCCCCGGCAGCAGCCAGGTGTCGCCTTCGGAGATACGGACGGTCTTCTGGCCTTCGCCGGTCATGATGTTCACGTGCATGTCGCCCTTGAGCTGGTAGAACCATTCCTCGTAGGGATCGACGTGGAAGTCGGTGCGCTGGTTCGGGCCGCCGACGACCTGCACGATGAAATCGTTGCCGAGCGCCATGGTCCGGTTGTTCACCGGCGGTTTGAGCAGATGCTCGTGCTCGGCGATCCAGGCCTGGAAATTGACCACCTCGGGAATGTGGGTCATCGCGAAACCTCCGTGTTCTTCGGCAGCCGAGCGATCGCCTGAATTTCGATCAGCAGATGCGGATGTGGCAATTGGTGTACCGCGACCGTGGTGCGGGCCGGGCCGGTTTCGTCGAAGTACTCGCCGTAGACCTCGTTGTAGCCGCCGAAATCGTTCATCGAAACGAGGAAGGTGGTGATCTGGGTGAGGTCGGTGAGGTCGGCACCGACCTCGCGAAGGATGCCGCGGATGTTCTCGATCACCGCGCGGGTCTGCGCCCGGATGTCCAGGTTCGTGGTGCCGAGTTCGTCCACCTCGACTCCGGCGAAGGTGTTGTCCGGCCGCCGGGAACTGGTGCCGGAAACGAAGACCAGATCTCCCGTGACCTTCACATGCGGGAACCGGCCTCTCGGCGTGGCCAGCCCGGAAATCACCCGTCCACTCATGCCAGCCCCCGCACCGAAACGCGGCCGAGCCCGGCGATGTCCGCCTCGGCGACGCCGGGCGCGAACGGTATCGCCTCGGTCGCCGCCCCGGCCAGCACCACCTGGCCCGCCCGCAACGGGATGTCCCGTTTCCGGCACAACTCGACCAGCGCGGGCAGCGCGCGCACCGGATCGCCGAGTATCGCCGCGGTCGAACCGGTCACTTCGCGGTCCCCCGACCGCAGCCGCACGGCCCGGTCCGCCACCGCACCGACCGCACGCCAAGGGCCGAGCACGTACCCGGCGGCCGAGGTGTTGTCCGCGACCACATCGGTGTAGGTGAACCGGAAATCCCGGTATCGGGAGTCGATGATCTCGATCGCGGGTGCCATGGCGCCCACAAGGGACTCGATGTCGGGCGCGGGGTCGGCGAGGTCGACGTCGCGGGCCAGCCGGTAGGCGACTTCTGGCTCCACTTTCGGATGAATGAAGCCGGCCAGCGAAACCCCGCCGCCGTCGGCGATCCTCATCGCGTCGGTGAGTCTGCCGACGATCACCTCGGATACCCCCATCTGCGCCATTTTCGCCTCGCTGGTCAGTCCCAGCTTGACCCCGAGCACCCGCTCGCCACGAGCCTCCCGGCGGGTCACCAACGCGGCTTGGATCGCGTACGCGTCGGCGATGTCGACCTCGTGGTCGTCGGCGAGGCTCGGGGTGTCCGCGCACCTGGTCTGCGCGGTGTCCAGCCGATCGGCGAGCGCGGAGATCTTCGCGATGTCCACGATCATGTCCTCCTGTCCGGTCACAGCCGCACGCACACATTCGTCGGCTCGGTGTAGAAGTGCAGCGAGGACGCGCCGCCCTCCCGGCCGATACCGGAAAGCCCCATGCCGCCGAACGGCGAGCGCAGGTCGCGCAGGAACCAGGTATTCACCCAGGACATGCCGACGTGCATGGCTTGCGCGACCCGGTGTCCCCGGCGCAGGTCGGTGGTCCACACCGACGATGCCAGCCCGTAATCGGTGTCGTTGGCGAGAGTGATCGCCTCGTCTTCGGTGTCGAACGGGATCAGCGCGGCCACCGGGCCGAAGATCTCCTCACGCACCGGCCTGTCCGCATTGGACAAACCGGTCCACAGGGTCGGCTCCAGCCAAGAGCCGCCGTCGAGTTCCGGCCCGAGCTCGGGAATCCCACCGCCGGTCAGGGTTTCGGCCCCGGCCTGTTCGGCCAGCTCGAGGTAGTCCAGCACTTTCCGCCGGTGCTCCGGCGAGATCAGCGGGCCGGTGGTGGTCCGTTCCGCCGACGGGTCGCCGAGCCGCAGCCCGCGCGCCCGCTCCACCAGGCCGGCCGTCACGTCCTCGAAGACCGAGCGCTGCACGTACACCCGCTCGGTGCACAGGCACACCTGCCCGGTGTTCGCGAACACCGAGCGGGTCAGCCCATCGAGCGTCTCGTCGAGGTCGGCGTCTTCGAACACGATCGCCGCGTTCTTCCCGCCCAGCTCGAACGAGACCGGACGTACCCTGGGCGCGACCGTGCGCATCACCTGGGTTCCGGTGGCCGACGAGCCGGTGAACGTCACCCCGTCGATGCCGGGATGCTCGGTCAGATACTGCCCGGCGGAATCGCCACCGAACCCGTGCACCACGTTGTACACACCCGCGGGCAAGCCGACTTCGGCCAGCACCTCGGCGAGCAACGTCGCGGTGGAAGGGGTTTGGTCACTCGGTTTGACGACGACCGCGTTACCGCAGCCGAGCGCGGGCGCGACCTTCCAGGTCAGCAACAGCAGCGGCAGATTCCAGGGCACGATCACGGCGACGACGCCGAGTGGTTTGCGGACCGCGTAGTTCAGTGCCTGTGCCCCTCCGGGCAGGTCGGTGACAAACGATTCCTGCCCCGCGGCCGCGATCACGTCGGCGAACGTGCGGAAGTTCGCCACCGCGCGGGCCACGTCCAGTTCACGGGCCTGGGTGACCGGCTTTCCGGTGTCCGCGACCTCGGCAGCGACGAACTCCTCGAACCGCGCTTCGATCCGGTCGGCGGCCCGGCGCAACAACGCGGTCCGCTCCGGCACCGGAGTGTCCGCCCAGCCGTCGTGCAACGCCGCGCGGGCACCGGTGACCGCGCGGTGCACCACCGCCCGATCCGCCTCGTGCACCCGGGCGAACTCCACGCCGGTCGCCGGATCGATCGCCGGGAACCCAGGCCCGTCCGGCTCGGCGAAGCCGCCGTCCACGAAGTTGCGGATCCACCGCACTGACTGCGTCATGCCCTTCACTGTGGTCGTCCGCGCCATGCGGAACAAATGCGTATCCGCGCCTGCGATATGCCCAAATGCGCATAGCGGCAGAGGTAGTCCGAAGCTGGGCCGGTCGTGAGTGGCGATTCGTGTTCTAACCCGAATCGCCACTCACGACCAGCTTGTCCCACGCTCACCGCGAGTCTCGAACGCGGCACACACGACTCCCCCGCGATATACCCATTCGGACATAGCAGGACGACGATTCGGCATTTGTGGCCTATGCCTCACGGTGTCAGGCTTCTGCCCCATCGTCGCCAGCCGTGATCGGCTGCCGCCAGAGTCGATTGGGTTTCCGCAGATGAACGCACCCGCGCCCCGCAGAATCGCCGCCGCCACACTCGCCGGGACCACCCTGGAGTGGTACGACTTCTTCCTCTACGGCACCGCGTCCGCGCTGATCTTCAACAAGCAGTTCTTCCCCGCGCTCAGCCCCACGGTCGGCACCCTGGCCGCGTTCAGCACCTTTGCCGTCGGCTTCATCGCTCGCCCACTCGGCGGTCTGGTGTTCGGCCATTTCGGCGACCGGCTCGGCCGTAAGTCCTCACTGGTGGTCTCGCTGATGCTGATGGGCGTCGGCTCCACGTTGATCGGGGTGATCCCGAACTACCAGGCGATCGGCGTCTGGGCGCCGATCCTGCTGGTCGCGATGCGGATCGTGCAGGGCATCGGACTCGGCGGCGAAGGGGCTGGCGCGACACTGATGTCGATGGAGCACGCACCGTCCGATCAGCGGAACCGGTACGCCGGGTTCCCGCAGATGGGCACCCCGGCCGGGCTGGTACTGGCGAATCTGCTGTTCCTCGGCACCAGCGCGGTGCTACCCGCGAGCGCGTTCGCCGCGTGGGGCTGGCGGATCCCGTTCCTCCTGAGCTTCGTCCTGGTCGCGATCGGCCTGCTGATCCGGCTGCGGATCACCGAATCACCGTCCTTCACCCGGGTGGCCGAGGGCAACGAGGTCGTCCGGTTCCCGCTCGGTGCGGCGCTCAAGGTCGGCTTCGGCAGGCTCGCGCTGACCCTGCTGGTCGGCGTGGCGAACTCGGCGGTCGCCTACGTGTTCATGGTCTTCACGCTGTCCTATGGAACCCAGAACCTGCATTACGACCGGCAGTTCCTGATCCTCTCGGTGACCGGGTCGGCCGCGCTGTGGTTCGCCACCATTCCTGTCTGGACCAGGATCGCCGACCGCCACGGCAGGCGCGCCATGTTCGTCGCCGGGTCGGCCGCACTGCTGCTGTGGTGCCTCGCGTTCTTCCCGTTGCTCAACACCGGCAGCGCCGGGTTCGCCATGCTCGCGCTGGCGGGCATGGGCCTGATCATCCCGATCACCCACTGCGTGCAGGGCGCGATCATCGCGGACACCTTCCCGGCCAACGTCCGGTTCTCCGGGATGTCGCTGCTGCTCCAGGGTGGCGCGATCCTCGGCGGCGGACTCGCGCCGATGATCGCCACCGCGGTGCTCACCGCGACCGGCTCGACCACCGGCATCACCTGGTATCTCGCCGCGATCTGCGGTGTCAGCATGATCAGCGCGACGGTCCTTTTCCGCCTGGTCCCGTCCCACACCCCCGCTCCCGCGATCACGGCCTGAGGTAAGGCGCTCACCGGCGCCGCGGACGGAGACTCGGTCGCGCAGTCTCGCGTCGTCCGCGAAGGACTGACGGGCAAAAGCGTGGCGGTTTTAGCGAGTTGTACGCATTTCTGTCATACGCGTAACAACTTTCGGTCTTCCCGCGCCATACCGGACAGCTGTCGGCTTCTTTCCGGTCCCTGCGCAGGAGGAGTTCGCGTGATGAATTCTCGTCGTCCCTTGTTCCCACGAAGATCAAGACGCACGCTCGCGGTCGGCATCGTCGGTCCGCTGGTCGGCGCGCTCGCGGTCGCGCTCGTCACCGCGGCGCCCGCCGAAGCCGCGGTGCCTGCCGGTTTCACCGACACGGTGGTGATCGGCGGGCTCAGTTCACCGACCGCCACCGCGTTCGCGCCGGACGGCCGGGTGTTCGTCGCGGAGAAGAGCGGCCTGGTCAAGGTCTTCGACTCGCTCGCCGACACGACGGCCACGGTCTTCGCCGACCTCCGTCCGCAGACCCAGGATTTCTGGGACCGCGGCCTTCTCGGACTGGCCGTCGACCCCGCCTTCCCCGTTAGGCCGTATGTCTACGTCTCCTACACCCTCGACGCGGAGCCCGGCGGCACGCCGCCGCGGTGGGGCGACACTTGCCCGACCCCGCCGGGTGCCACCACCAAGGGCTGTGTCGTCACGGGCCGCGTCTCGCAGCTGACCATGGGTTCGGCCGGCACGGCCGTCAGTGAGAAGCCGCTGGTCACGGGCTGGTGCCAGCAGTTCCCCAGCCACTCGGTCGGCGCTCTCGCCTTCGGACCGGACGGTGCCCTGTACGCGGGCGGCGGTGACGGCGCCAGCTTCGGCTTCACCGACTACGGCCAGGTCGAGAACCCTTGTGCCGACCCGCCCTCGCCCGCCGGGACGAACCTCACGCCGCCGACGGCTGAAGGTGGCGCACTGCGGTCGCAATCGCCGCGCCGCCCCGCCGGCCAGCCGGTTCTGCTCAACGGCACGTTGCTGCGCCTCGACCCCGACACCGGGGATGGCCTGCCCGACAATCCCTTCGCGAACAGCGCCGACGCCAACGCCCGGCGCGTGATCGCCTACGGCGCGCGGAATCAGTTCCGGTTCGGCTTCCGGCCGGGCACCAGTGAGCTGTGGGCGGGCGACGTCGGCTGGGACACCTGGGAGGAGATCAACCGCGTCGCCGACGTCGGCGACAGCGTGGCGGAGAACTTCGGTTGGCCTTGTTTCGAGGGCAACGCCAGGCAGGCCGGTTACGACGGCGCGAACCTCGACCGATGCGAGTCCCTGTACAGCTCCGGCGGGCAGTCGGCGCCGTATTACGCCTACAACCACTCGGCCAAGGTGGTGGCGAGTGATGCGTGCCCCACCGGCGGTTCTTCGATCAGCGGCATCGCCTTCGAGGCCGGGAGCAACTACCCCGCCGAGTATTCCGGCGCGCTGTTCTTCTCCGACTCCTCCAGGGGTTGCATCTGGGCCATGCAGGCGGTCGGCGGTCAGCCGAGTGCGAGCCGTCTGGTGCCGTTCGTGACCGGCGTCAACGCACCGGTGCAGGTGCTCACCGGCCCTGGCGGCGACCTGTTCTACGTCGCGCTGGGCAGCGGCGAAGTCCATCGCGTGAGCCACCCCGGCGGCACCAACCGGCCGCCGGTCGCGGCGGCCACGGCGAGTCCGGCGAGCGGCCCGGCGCCGCTGACGGTCCAGTTCGACGCCACCGGCTCCACCGATCCGGACGCCGGGGACACTCTGTCCTACGCCTGGGATCTCGACGCCGACGGCGCCTACGACGACTCATCGGCTTCCAGCCCCACCTGGACCTACACGACCGCCGCCACCGTCGACGCCGGGCTGCGGGTGACGGACTCGCACGGCGCGAGCGCGACCACCACGGTGCGGGTGACCGTCGGGAACCCCGTAGGTCTCGATCCGGTGCCGGTCATCGACGGCCCGGCGAGCACACTGACCTGGTCGGTCGGCCAGACGGTGCCCTTCGCGGGCCGCGCTGTCGACGCCCAGGACGGTCAGCTCCCGCCGTCGGCACTGTCCTGGCGGCTCGCGATCCGGCACTGCGCGGCGAACGGCACCTGCCACACGCACAACGTCCAGGACTTCCCCGGCGTCGCGTCCGGCTCGTTCGTCGCACCGGATCACGACTATCCGTCGTACCTGCAGCTGACCCTCACCGCGACCGATTCGAGTGGCCGCACCGGCAGCAGGACCGTCGACCTCCAGCCGAAGACGGTGTCACTGAACTTCACTTCGAGCCCCAGCCAGGCGATGCTCACGGTCGGCGGCACGCGGCAGCGCACACCGTTTACCCGGACGGTGATCGCCGGTTCCACCAACTCGATCAGCGCGGACAGCCCGCAGAACCTGCCGCCGCTCAACCTGAAGTACGCCTTCACCGGCTGGGCGCACGGCGGCCCGAGGACGCAGAACATCATCGCGCCCGCCACGTCCACGACCTACCGGGCCGACTACCGGCTCTGCTGGCTGCTGCAACCCTGCTAGACCGTGGGGCGTCGCCGACTTCACTTTCTGGCGATTGAATCGTCCATACATACGGTTCCGTGTGGGGTCGTGAGTGGCAATGAGGGTTAGAACCCTCATTGCCACTTGCGACCCCCTTCACAAACCGCGCAAAGCACCCGAATCGGGCGCTGCGGTCTCTCCGCAGCAGTCGCGCCGGCCAGCGGTTACAGGACTTTGCCGGGCGGCTATCGGACAATCGGATCATGGCCGCTTCCGCACACCCACCGGTGACCACTGACGACCTGCGCCACCCCGAGCGCGTCGCCACACTCGAACCCGCCGGCGGGAGCCTCGCGTGAGCAGCGGCGGCGGGTTCGTCCAGTCGATCCGGCTGGCACCGGACTCCGACACCGGCCGTTATCCCTTCACCCTGCCCGTCGTGCGGCAACTGGCCCGGACCGGTGGGCTGGCCCTCGATCCCGGGGTGACGTTCCTGGTCGGCGACAACGGCACCGGCAAATCCACGCTCGTCGAGGCGATCGCGGTGGCGGCGGGCTTCAACGCCGAAGGAGGGTCCCAGTCGTTCCGGTTCGCCACCCGCGCCACCGAGTCCAGCCTCGGTGACCAGCTGGTGCTGCGCTGGGGCGTCCGCAAGCCGCGTACCGGGTTCTTCCTGCGCGCCGAGTCCTACTACAACGTCGCATCCGAGATCGAACGCCTCGACCAGGACACTGGATCTTCACCGCTGTTGCCCGCTTACGGCGGCATCTCCCCGCACGAGCGCTCCCACGGGCAGTCCTTTTTGGACCTCGTCACCCACCGATTCGGGCCGGGTGGGCTGTATTTGCTGGACGAACCGGAAGCGGCGCTGTCCCCACGGGGCTGTATGGCGTTGATAGCGCGGATCGTCGAACTGGCCGCCCAGGGCAGTCAATTCGTGGTGGCCACCCACTCTCCGATCCTGCTCGCGGTGCCCGGCGCGCGGATCCTGCAGATCGACGGCGACGGCGGCATCGAGCGAGTCCGTTACGACGAGGCCGAGGCGGTCACCCTGACCCGCGGCTTTCTTGCCCACCCGGACCGATATCTGCACCACCTCCTCATCGACGACTGATTCGCGGGCGCCCGCTCTACGATTCCCGTGCCACTCGCCGCGCGTACTCCAGCAGGCCCTCCCCGCGCGGTCCGGCCGCGGATCGCGCCGCCGACAGTGAGCCGATCGCGGCGGCCAGCGGGTCCGGATTGGTCGCCTGGTGGAGCGCCTGCCACACCCAGGCGTGTTCCCGGTATGCCCGTAACTGCGCTCGCCTGACCAAGAGTTCAGCCTCCGGATTCAACCGGCGCTCCGTGAGTACGGCGGCGATGACGGGGTCTCCGGCGACACCGGCGTGCTCGACCACCGCCGACGCCGCCCGCCAGGCCAGGTCCAGCAACGTTTCCTCGGGTACGAAGGCCAGCCGATCGGTTTCGGCGCCTAAAGGACCGCTACCGGGGAACGCGCGCGAACCGTCCGCGTTACGCGCCTCGGGATACAGCTCGGGAAGGTGCGGCAGGATGCGATAGGCGACGCCCTCCTCGACCATCCGCTCGAGGTCTTCCTTCCGCAGCCGGTAGCCGGTGTACCGCTCGACGGCGAGAAGGCCTTTTCCCAGCCTGTCGCGATAGCTGCCGAAATCGAGGCCGGCCAACGCTTGGTTCACCTCCGGGTCGTCGACCTCCTCCACGTATCCGAGTTCTGCCGAAGCCAGGACCTTTCCGTTGTCGGCGAAGGACAGCCGGGTCACCGCGTTGATGTTCCAGAACAGGCTCGCCGTCCGGCCTGCCCGTGACAACGGCTCCAGTACCGGCCGGTGCGAACCCTGGAAACCATTGAACTCGACGGCAAGCACCCCGCCCTCGACCGAAAGCACGGCCACCCAGGGGTCGATGTCGAATTCCTCCGCCAACTCCTGCGCGGACTCCGGTTCGATCGGATCCGCACCGAAAGCGCGGAGCACCTCGGTGGGCGAGGCGTCCCTGACCACCGTGACCGTCGCCGCTTCACCGAGCACGCTCTCGCGGATCCACCGATAGGCGGCCTCCGGTGGCGCCACGAGGTCAGGCACGGGTTCGCCGCGGACGACGTAACCGAGCCTGTCACCGCGTTTGTGCACGATGTCCGGACCCGGCGGCGCCTGCCAGAGCATCAGTTCGTAGCGCTCGCGCTCCTCGCCGTCTCGGCCGATCGCGTGCACCCGCACGCGGAAGTCGCCCGACCACGGCGGTGTTCTCAGGCGCCGTGAGTCGGTTTCGCTCAACGTGGCGTCACCCCGCTCGGCCCGCCAGGAGATCTCGACGACCTCGTCCCACCAGTCGAGTTCCACTTCCTCCGGTGGTTCTTGGAGGATCCGCGTCGACACGGGCACCTGGCCCTCCCCCAATCCGGTCCGGACGGCGACTCCGCCAGGAACCGCGACGGCCAGGCCGTTCCCGCTGAAGTCGGCCTCGCCGACACGGGGACGCTCGGCCAGGGTGAACCGGTGCCCACGCACCTCGGCCGAACCCGACGCCGACACCGGCAGCACGTATTCGGCCCGGTGTTTCTCCAGCAGCGCGGCCTCATACGCGGGCGGCATCGGGCTTTCGCTCAACAAAGCCGAAGCCGCACCCAACGCGACACCGACGACGGCCGCGGACGTCCCGGCGAGGAGCGGAGCGCCCACCCTCCTCAGTACCGGCGCGGCGACCGCGACGGCCAGTGCGAGATGAGCCGCTCCGTGCGCCGCCGCCAGTTCCTCCTCGCCGGTGAGCTCCGGCGGGGCCGCCAGCAGCGGCATCACGGCCCGGTGCCCGGCCAGTTCCTTGGCCAGCGCCACGACCAGCCCGGAGATCCCCGGCCGCAGCTGATCGAGCAGGCGCACCGCGTTGACGGTCTCGGCGCTCGGCCCGCCGATCATCCCGAAGCCGAAGGACCGCGGTGTCGCGTCCGGCCCCGGCACCGCCGCATCGACCTCGGCGGGGACGGGGACGGCCAGCGCGTCCAAGGTCAGTTCGAGCGCACCGAGCAACCGCTCGGAGACGGGATCTCCGAGCGAACGCAGCCGGCTCAACGCCGCCGATTCACCATGGCCCGTTACCAGCCGTCCCACCACCAGGCCGAAGGCGTCCGGCTTCGCATCGGGAGCGCCCAGCCTGCCGAGCGCCGCCGCCGGACCGCGCGGGATCCGCCCTCGCAGCATCGGTACCAGCTCCGCGACCACCGGCACGAGCGCGTCCGCCAGCCCCGTCGGTACCTCCGTGTACTTCTCCATCGCAAACCCCCGATGTTCGACAACGCGGACACGCTAGCGGGTGCCACCGACAGATTGGGTTCGAGTCCAAAGTGGACGAATTTCCGTGGTGCCACAGAGGCTGGGTACTCGGCCTCGGCTCCGGAGTCGACGATGCGGTGTCCGAGGCTGCGACCGAGCAGGCTAGTTTGCTCGGGTGAGTCTCCTCGATGATGTGGCCGAGCGCGACGGCTGGCGATGCTGGGTGTGCGACGAACCGGTCGACCCCGGAATGTCGGTGAACGATCCGCGCGGGCCCAGTGTCGACAGCCGGACCGCCGACCGGAAGGCCAAGATCGCCGAGCGCCTCGCGCACCGCGGCTGCAACACCCGCAAAGGCGCGGTCAAGGTGGTCATCGCCTGGCCGGACCGCCTGCACGTGGTGGAACCCGCGCCGCTGATCACCGTCGCGGGGCGACTGGAGCGCAAGGGAGGCCGCGAAATGGTGGCCCGTTGCCCGACCGAGCAGGACGCCCGAGAAGCGGCGGACTGGCTGGTGGACCGGTTCTCCCGACTGGTACCAGGGCTGCCGGTGACCGCGACGATCGAACCGGGTGGCGGCCAATTCCTCGTCATCCTGGCCGCCGGACGGCGCTGACCTTCACCGTCCGGATCCGCGGCGATCTCGATGGTGCGGGCGTGGGCCCGATGCCGGCTGCGCCGTGAACCCCCCTTGCGCCAGGGTCCCGGCAAAGTCGTCTCGTGATGGAGTTGACAAAAGTGGGCTCACTTATCGAGAAGTAAGACAACGTGGCGTGACCGACACCGCTACGGCACATTCCCTCGAAGCCGCGGCCACTGCTGCCCATATCGCGAAAGCCACTTTCGGGACACCACATGTCCTCAAAGTGGCTTTCGCGACACAGCGGGAACACCGCTGTGTCAGCATCGAAACCTCACACCACCTCTGCCTTACCTCTCAGCAAAAGGCTCGACAGGGCTCTTGCCTGTCCATGCGGGGCACTTTTCGATGCCACGGCGCCCGATTCGGGTGCTTTGCGCAAGGTGAACGTGGCGTGCCGCGTGTGACGTCAGCTCACGCCGCGGTCTGATGTCCCAGCCCCCTATTCGCCGCTCACACTCCTAGGGTGACCAGCCTCGACGAGGGATCGCGAAGGTCACTTTCGCAACTAGTCGAGAAAGTGCCTGAGCGATCTGGCGGTTGGGTTGACGACCCCGAAACTGTGGCAGTTAGTGAAAAATTAGCGGTCGCGGTCACAGTGGCCACCACCGGCCCTACACAACCAAAGGGAAACAGCTATGTCCGGACTGAGGTCTCGAACGGATGTCACAGCCGTTATGGCGGTGGCAGCGTGCTTCACATTCACGACACCGACAGCTGATTCTCGCTGACCTAGCGACCTCTGCACATGGACGGCTTCGCACTCGCCGATGACCTGCGATGACACAACACCCGAGATTGGATGGTTCAGCCACTATGCAGAAGGACCAACCGAAAGAACTGCCTGGCAGCGCGAGCGGGGCTGCGCGATCTTCTCCGGACTCGGCGAGCGCGCGGACCTCCGACGAGGGTACTGGCCTCGATCTTGCCGGGCGGGGCCGAGCTACCGGGTTCATGAAGCGTGCTTTCTTCCTTGTCGTGATCGCGCTGCTGGCCGCCGCGGTCCCCGCGACCGCGATCCCCACGGCCGGTGAACTTCCCGGTGGGCGGGCCAATTTCGTGGTGTCGACCGGAAGCCTGACCACCGGCTCGACCAGTAACTGGTTCCGGTTGGGCACCTACGCGTTCGACGCGGCCACCGGCAAGGTGTCAGCGCGCATGCACGTGTGGGAGCAGACTAAGCCCACACAGCGGACCGGTATCAAGGTCACTCCGGACTCGTCGTGCTCGACCACCGATCCGAAGGTGACCGACAAGGTCCGCCCCTGCGAGATCATGACGGCGGGCGGGTTCACCGGTGCTCCCGACGACGTCCGGCAGGGCACCTATGTGCTGGGCACCCAAGACGGCAAGCAGACCGTCACGATCACCTGGTCGCCGACCTGGACGGACAAGTGGTCCGTGGACACCCAAGAGGCGCTGGCGCGGTTGAACTTCGTGAGTTCCACCCGGGTCAACAGCGGTTACGGCTACGGCAGCAACGCGGCGTTGACCGACCGTCGTGCGATGTCGAGCGTGCAATCGCATCCGGGAGATCTGCGTTATGTCGGAAAGGGTTGGACGGGTGGTACGGCGAGCGATGTGGCCAGTTCGTTCTCGGTTCGCTCCTTCAAAACCTGCAAGACGGTGACCTGGTGCCTGACCTACCTGCAGCCGTCATCGGCGAAGGTGTGCCAGGCGGGCGGCGGCTGCCCGAACTACGGCGGCGGCACCCCGGCCAACGTCAGTTCCTTGCAGTACTACCTCGGCCGGGTGAACTCGGGCGACCGGCGCGACGCGCTGTGGCACTGGTGCACCTGCCTGGCGATGGAACGTGGCGAGCCTTGCTACACCGGTAATTCGCACGTGAAACCGTTGTTGCAGATCCTCGACGACAACGGCGCTTTCCGCGGCTGGGTAGGCGTCGAAGGCTCCTTCTCGACCAACGGCGTCCGCAAAAGCGACATGCTCGCCGTCTTCGCTCAAGCCGACTGGGTCGTTTAGCCAGTGCCCCAGAAGTCCGGCGCAGGCCGGGATGGGCGTCCTCGACAACGCCCATCCCGGCCAGTAGGCCCTACTCCGGTGCCTCGAAGCCGCCGATCTTCCGCTCCAGCAGTTCGGCCAGCCGCAGCGGGGTGCGGTCCTCGAACATCGGGCCGATGAGCTGCACTCCGACCGGCAGGCCCTCGGGCGACCGGCCCGTGGGGATGGCTGTCGCGGGCAGGCCCGGCATGGTGGCCAGGCCTGCCCAGACCAACTGGTCGAAGTACGGGTATTCGACGCCGTCGATGTCGACGCGACGTCCCAGCGGATCGGGGTCGTGGTCGTGCGGGAAAGCGGGCGTCGGCGTTATCGGGCAGACCACGGCGTCGAACTCGGCGAACAGCTGCCGCCAGTCGTGACGGTGGACCTCACGACGGCTGTTCGCCTCGAGCCAGTCGCGGTGACTGAACAGCATCGAGCGCAACCGCACGGAGTCGAGACTCTGGTCGTCCGCGCTCAGTCCGGCGACGCGGGCCCGCAGCTGCTCGTCCGAATCGACGGGGAAACGCGCGACGGAGCCCGAAATCATCAACTGCATGTAGAGCGTCGCGGCTTCGGTCAGATCAGGCAGCAGCGGACTGTGCCGTTCGACGCGGGCACCGCTGTCGACCAGCGCGGCGGCCACCCGGTGCACGCCCGCCCGCACGGCGGCCCCGGTCGGGATGAGCGAATGCTCGTCGATGACCAAGACGCGGAAATCGCGGAGCCGCTCGTGGCGAGCCGGCGGCAACGCCAGCCGGTGCGCCACGCCGCGCGTCAGCGGGTCCGGTCCGGCCATGACGCCGAGCAGGAGCGTGAGGTCGCGGGCGGTGCGCGCCATCGGACCGGCCACGGCGAGGTCGAGGTCGGTGGGCAACGCCGGCTCGGACGGCGCGACCATACCGCGGGTGGCCACCAGCCCGAGCGTCGGCTTGTGCGCGTAGACACCACAGAAATGTGCGGGGGTGCGCAGCGAACCGGCGAGGTCGGAACCGATGGAGAGCGCGCCGAACCCGCACGCCAGTGCCGCCGCCGAGCCGCCGGAAGACCCGCCCGCCGTGCGCTGGTGATCCCACGGATTGTTAGTGGTGCCGTAGATCTCATTGAAGCTCTGGATGTCTTGCAGTCCCAACGGCACATTGGTCTTGCCGAGTATCACCGCGCCGGCGGCTTTGAGCCGCGACACCTGTACCGCGTCCTCGGACGGCAGGTAGTCCCGGTGCGGCGGCATGCCCCAGGTCGTGGGGAGCCCGGCGACGTTGTAGGACTCCTTGACCGTCACCGGAACACCGAGCAGCGGCCGGTCCTCACCCCGCGCGCGGGCCTGGTCGGCGCTGTGCGCGGTGGCCCGCGCACGGTCGAAGTCCGGCACACAGATCGCGTTGATCACCTTGTCTTCGCGCTCGATACGGGCGATCGCCTCTTCGGTCAGTTCCACCGACGTGACCGCACCGGCGCGCAACGCGGCGACGAGTTCTTCGGCCGTTCGAAAGCTCCATTCCATGAATTCGAAGCTATCGGACCACTTCAGCAGCCACGAAATTCCGGTGCGCGCAACCAAGAAATCGAACGGGCCGCCTTCGCTCGCGAAGGCACGCACTCATCACCCCGACGAAGAGATGAACCCGCAGGTCACAGCGCCGAAGGCCGGTAAGATCCGCAGGCGCAAGCCAGGAAACGCCGCGCCGCACAACAGGATGGACGTCTCAATTCTCCCGCTCTTTACGAGGGAAGGAAAAGCGCAGGCGTGTCGATGGAAGGAGGCGTACGCTTTGTGCCGGTGTTGATTGCCCTGAGCGCTTGGAGTCATCGAGTGGAGGATGTTTCGGTGCGTATGGCGCTCTCGGCGGCGAGGGCGGCCGAGCGCTGCGGCTGCCTGCGGCCGGGCGACTGGCCGGACGTCGCGGTCAGCATGCTGCTGGAAGGCAATGAAGATCCGGAGATCGCCGAACTGGCCGGGATGGGCCGCCAGGTGACCGGGTGGGACACCGAGCCGTTGGTGACCACCGTATCCGAGCGGCACGGTGTCTCGATCCCCGGCCAGAGTGAGTCGACGGAACTCGTGGCCCGGTTGATGGCGGACGACCTTCGTGCCCGGCCCGCCGCGGTCACCGCGCCGATGATCCGTCTGCTCGCCCGCCTCGCGCCCCCGGACTTCGAGTCGGATCTGGCCAACCGATGCTTCACGGCGGAAGAGTATTTGGACTGCGACTGCGCACAGGTGGACCCCGATCTCGAAGCGGAGTTGCACCTCCTGCCGACTCTGCGGCTGCCCGCCTCACTCGTCCAAGTACTCGCGCGACCACTGCGCTCGACGCTCCCGGCAACTCGACCCGATCGCGGGCATTAGCCAGGGAGTGGTCGGTAAAGGAACGAGGGGTCGGACTCGATCGGCGCGCCTCGGTAGCCGGTAATGGCGTCACGCAAGGCTCGTACGGCCCTGGACGGTTCGACGTCCTCCGACTGGCGAGCCGAACGACCCTGCTGAGCCCCGGCTCGGCGAAGCGGGTGACGCGGAACCTGGATCATCAGCGGTGAGACGCCGGTGGCATTCGACCACGACTGCCGGGAGGGATCTGTGGCTCCTGCGGGGTGGTCATCAACGGGCAAGCACATCTTCCCCGCTCATCCACGTCGGCCTCCAGGTTGCCGAAGAACGACCTCACCACACCTCGATCAGGCTCAACCCGTCCCTGACTGTCCATAACGGACACTCCCCGCGACCATGGCCCTCGTTTCAGGTGATTCGCGCGATCTCAAGAAGCGATCGTGAGTGCTGATGAGGGTTCTATTAAGGGGTAAGGCAAATGTGTCGTAGTTGTGGGCGGGCCTGTTCGCCGGGATAGCGGGTTGCGCGAAGGCGTAACTCGCGTGCTCGGGCACGGGACTCGCATGCCTGGATCCCGCACTCGGGTGTCCCGGTTCTCTTGAGGGGTAGGGCAAAGGTGTCGTGTTGTGGGCGACGTCGGCTCGTGCCGCGGCCGGATGTCCCCAATGCCGCATGGGAGACGCTGACCGTCTCCAATGTGGCATTGGGAACATGCCCGCCTCCCGATTGGTGTCATGGTCGGCCACCTAGGCGCCCGCGCGTTCCCGCGAAGGCGGTGCCCGCTGCTCGTGTCGCGAAAGCCACTTTCAGGACATGTGATGTCCCGAAAGTGGCTTTCGCGACACCTACGGGACGCCACCGCCCAGTGCCGAAGCCTGACGTCCAACGTCTCACAGACCCTCCCCAACACGACACCCTTGCCTTACCCCTCAGAGTGCCGCGCGTGTTCTGCTGCGCAGCCACAGTTCGCGCCATCGGTGGTGCGCGAGCAAGGTCCGGAACTCGGGGCGATGCGCGGCCGGACGGGGGTCTACGCCACAGACAGGACAGGGGTGGTCCGCGGTTAGCGACTGTCCACAAGCGCGGCACGTCACCACCGGATCGACACCGGAGACAGAGGCGGCGATCACCCGCCGGACCACGACGGCGAGCCGGTCTGCCGGGTGTTTTTCGAAGTCGGGGCAGTAGGCGATCGTTCCGGACCAGCTACGCCACTGGTCGGCACGAGGAGGTGTCCGGCGTCCGGACGCCTTCTCCCGGCGGCGGCGCGCGATGTAGTCCTCGACCTGCGCGCGCCACACGAAGCGGGCTTCTTCCAGTTCGTCCACCATGCTCAGCAGCGGCAACGGTCCGGCGTCGACCCCCTCCGACCCGTCCGCGCTGACGACCAAGTGGTGCCAGGTGGCGCGAAAACCGTACGGCGCGAAACACAGCACACACTCTCGCAGCGACAGCGACCTGTCTCTCGGCGCCAGGTCGGTGTCGCGAACCCGACGAGCCGCGGCGGGAAAACTCGTCACCGCGCCACCCTATCCGGCGGACAGGGCGCTGAACAGGGTGATCAGCGGCCCCGAGTTCCGCGCTCGGCACCGCAGCGGCGAGCGGCGAGCCGCGTCAGCGTGCGGTGGCAGACCTTGCCGGTGCGGCCGAGCGGAAGTTCGCCGAGGACGACCAAGAACTCCGGCAGTTTGGCCATCGCGACGCCGTTGCCGGCGAGGAAGGCCGTGAGCTCCGCCAATGCCGGTGATTGTCCATTCCGGACGGTCACACAGGCGCAGAGCCGTTCCCCCAGTTCAGCGTCCGGCACCGGGACACAAGCGACTTCCTTCACCGCGGGATGGTCACCGATCGCCCGCTCCACCTCGGCCGGGCTGATCGTGTACCCACCGCGGATCACGACGCGTTTGCGCCTGCCGGTGACGTGCAACCGGCCTTGCTCGTCGAATCTGCCACTGTCGCCCGTCCGTACCCAGCCGCCGTCGACCCGGTATGCCGCGTCCAGCTCCGGCGCGCCGACGTAGCACAGCGGGGTCATCGGACCTCGCGCGCAGATCTCGCCGTCGATGACGCGGATCTCGCAGACCGCGGGATCCGGCACCCCGACACCGTTCTCCGGAGTCGTCGTATGGCAGTTGACGCCGTCGGACGAACCGTAGATGTCGATCATGTCGACACCGAACCGCTCACGACACGCGGCGAGGGTCGAAAGCGGCAAAGTGTCGCCGCTCGACACGATGGCCGCGAGCCCGGAGGTATCCACTTTCGCGGGGTGATCGGCCATCCGCCGCCACATGGCGGGGACGGCGAACACGTGAGTGGGCCGGTGCTCCCCCATCAGCCGGAGCGCCATGCCCGGTTCGAACCGGCGCGCCACGATCAGCGTGCCGCCGAGACAGCACAGTGTCACCGGCACGCCGAACGAACCGAAGCCCGACGTCGGCTGGACGAGGACCAGGTCGCGCGGGACCGGGGTGGCGCCGTGGACGGCGCGGAGATAGTTGGCCCGGCCGCCGGCGAAGGCGTTGTGCGAATAGGCGACCATCTTCGGTTCCGACTCCGAGCCGGAGGACACCAGGATCCGCGCCGGAGCGTCCGGGTGCGGACGGACGCGGCCCGCGCGACGCGGTCGCGGTGGACCCGCCACTCGCCCGTTGCCGATGACGAACCGCACGCCCGCCCGTTCGAGGAGCCGGTCCGATCCCGGCGGCACCGGCAGGACCACGGCGCCGACCGCGAGCACGGCCAGTTCGGCCATCACCGCGGCACGTCCGTTGGGCTCCCACACCCCGACGATGTCCGTGGAGCCACAGCCCGCGGCCTCCAGCCGCGCGGCCAGCTCCCGCGCCGCGATGTCGAGTGCAGCGTAGGTCAGCGATCCCTCGTCGTCGATGACCGCTGTGCGCAGCGGATGCTCGCGCACCCGGTCACGGAACAAGGAGTGCAGGTCCCTGTCCGGGCAGTGTCCACTTCGGACCCACTCGCGGCGCAGCTCCGCGGGCACGAGGTCGGGTAGGACCAGCCCGGTGGCGGATACCCAGGTCATACGGTGAACTCCCAGGGCGAAGCGACGAGTACGCACTCCCCTGGGCTGAGCGCGCGGGCGAAGCGGGGATCCGCGGCCAGCACGGCGAGGTCTTCACAGACCGGCACGGTCAAGGGCCGGTCACATCGCCGTCGAGCACCCGCGTTGAGCCGGCAGGCGGCGGACAGGAGCGACGAGTCGACCCGCGTGGCGCCGCGCGCCAGTGCGGTCACGATCCCGTGCGCGGACACGATCCCGCCGAACACGTCGACGATCGTCATCAACGACGGCGGTACGCCCGCGTGTGCCTGTACGACGTAGTCCGTGCCCACCGGTGGTTTCGGTCCGAACTCGGTGCCCCAGCCCGACGCGTACGCGTACACGATCCCTGGCCGGACACGCGCCAGATCGTTCGGGCACAACGACCATTGCTCGGCCTTGCCCGGCGCCCAGTTGTGCAAGAACACGTCGGCCCCGGCGGCGAGTTCGAGCAACTGCCGCCTTCCGCCTGGCGTGTTCAAGTCGGCTTCTACGACTTCTTTGCCCTCGTTGAGCGCCCGAAACCTCGCCGAAGTCTCACCGGCGATCGGCGGTACCCACCGCAGCGGGTCGCCGCCCGGCGGCTCGATCCGCAACACCGTCGCGCCGAGAAGCCGTAACAGATGACCCGCCATCGGCCCCTGTACCCGACGGCACGATTCGAGGACCACCAAGCCCGACAACGGAAGCAGCTCCAGCGGACGGACGGGCCGGTGCCCGCGCCCGTTCCCGCTCACGACGAAGGCCGGCAACCGGTCGAGCGCCCGGTCTGAGACCCGCATCAGCGTCATGCCCGCGTGGACGGCGGCCCGTTCGATCGCGGCGATCGGGAGCGCGGCGAGCAGCCCGGCCAACCGCGGCGGCAGCGGACAGGTCGCGGTCGCGAACCTGTGCGCGAACGGCCGCCAGCCCGTCGAAACCGCCTTCCTGTCGGCTCCGATCGAGATCCAGAACCGTTGCCAGACAAGCGGATCGAGGGTCTCGATCTCGAAGGTGACCCGGTCGGCCGAACGAAACGGCGGGCCACCGGGGGCGAACGCTTCCCGGTGTCCGTCCCCGGCCGTCGCCGCCGCCAAGTACTGGGAGATCGCCAGCAAAGCGGCCTGTGCCAGCGATGTGGCCGCCCCGCGCAGAGGGATCCCGCGCACCCTGGCCAGTTTCAGCGCGACGGCGCCCATTTCGGCGAGTTCGACCGCGAGGAGGGACGCGTAGTCGAGCCCCAGCGGGGTCGGCGTCCCGAATCTCCGGCCGTGCACCTGCATGATCCCGCAGGCGGCCTGTACGTCGAGTTCGCCCGCCAGCGGCAGGTCGACCGGCCCCGCCACGGTCACGGTGTCCGGTGCGGTGATCATCCGGGGCTCCGTCCGTGGACGGAGTACACGACACACGACGACGCCCGGAACCCCGGATCCGCCATCACCGCGCGCACCTCGGCGAGTTCGCCGTCGGTCATCCCCGCGGCGAGCAACCGGTCTCGCAGATGACGGGTGTGATGGATCAGCAACCGCACGCCCGGCGAGCCCGCCCGCCACGGGAAGAGCGTGGGCACCGGGTCGACGTCGACCAGGCCCGCCGCGGCCATGGACGCGGCGGCGCGACGGCCCCAGGTGCCGTCCCCGCCCGCGGCCTCGAACGTCTTCTCCTTGGCGGCCAGAAACGCCTCGTAGAGGCTCGCCGCGCGGGCGTCGGGGGCGAGCAGCACCGGACCGTAGGAGATGTCGAACTCGTCGATCTGCATCCAGCCGCCCGGCTTCAAAGCCCGTGCCAGCTTGCGCAGCACCGCTTCCCGCTCGGACAGATGCTGCAACACCAGCCGGGCGTGGACGAGGTCGAATTCGCCGCACGGCAATGGATCGTGGACGACGTCGTGCCGGAGCACGGTCAGCCCCGGCACGGGAGTGATGTGCCCGGGTTTGATGTCGGTCGCCAGCACCGACCCGGTGGGTGCCACCTGGCCGGCGAGCCAATGCGCGACGCCGCTGCCGCCCGCGCCGACTTCGAGGCAGGACCAACCGGGTCCGACGCCGGTCTGAGCGAGCCGCGCGAGAGTGAACGGGTCGTACGCCTCGGAGAGGCACCGATGCTGCTCGGTGGCGTGTCCACTGTGGTTGTCGAACACGTAAGGGTTGTCGAACACGGAGGTCGTGGTCACGTCCACCTTCCCGATCCGTTCGTCGCGCTCGTCCCGGTCAGCCGTGCCAGCAGGTCGAGGCGCCGCACCTTGCCGGTGCCGGTTCTCGGCACGTCGTCCCACGGAAGCACCACCGGCTCCCCCATCGGCGGAAGGCCGGACACCGCGGCCCGCCACTCCGCCGGATCCAGTCCGGTGTCGGTCACGACCACCGGAATCGGCTCCCGTCCCGCCGCGGACAGCACCACGCATTCGGCGATGGCCGGAAGGCTGTCCTCGATCAGGTCCTCCAGCGTGAGGCAGCTCGTCCCTGGAACGGTGTCGACCTCACGGTCCAGCAAGGTCACCGCACCGGTCCGGCTCACTACCCCGAGGTCGCCGGTGTTCCACCACGGCCCGGACACCTTGGCCGCCCACCGGTCCTGCTCCCCCACATAGCCGACGCACCGTGCGCGGGTTCGTGCCAGTACCAGCCCGGCCGTGCCGCGCGGCACCGGTTCGGCGGTCTCCGGATCGACGACCCGGAGTCTGGCGAGCCCCGGCAGTGGTCTGCCGAGATCCCGGGTCGTGCGCACGGAACTTCTGGTGAAGAACCGAAACGAGAGCGGTCCCGTTTCGGACTGGCCCCAGCCCTGCATCCACAGTGGACGCTTGCGCTCGCTGGCGTGCAACATCGTCCTGATCACCGGCGGATGCACGGCGTCGTAGGTGCTGACGAATCTGCGGACCCGGCGGAACGGGTTCTCCGGTGTGGTCGCGAGGGGACGCCAGCGCACGAACGTCGACGGAAGGGCTTCGAGCACGGTCGGCCGATGTCGCCCGAACACCTCGGCCGCCGCGGAGTGCTCGCTCAGGATCACGAGTTCCCGGGGCGCGAGGCAGATCGCCGAAGCCGTCCAGCAGAACGTGCGGCCGTGCGAGTACGCGCTGGCGTTGCCGACCACGTCGTCGCGCCGGACACCGATCACGGGCCAGCGCACCGATTCCGGCCGGGCCAGCCGCTCGATGATCGTCCGGGTCGTGTGCACCACCAGCTTCGGGACGCCGGTCGTCCCCGACGTATGGCAGATGATCAGCGGCGCGTCGGCATGCCGCCGGTGCGGCGCCGGTGGCCGGGCGGCGGCGAAATCCTCGACGCGCAAGATGCGGTTGGCGCTCAACCCGGGGCGATCGGTGACCAGCACCGCCGCGTCCAGGCGCTTCACCAGGATCTCCAGCGTGTCGTCCGGCAGGTGTCCGGACAGCTTCGCCGGGACCGCGCCGACCCGCACCGCGGCGCAGGCCAGCAGGTCGTAGTCCCAGTGGTTGCGCTTGACGATGGCGACGCGGTCACCCGGCCGCACACCGGCTTCGTGCAGCCATCCCGCCGCGTCCCGTACCAGCCCGGCGAGCCGGGCGACCGGGTAGGTGACGCCGCCCGCCGGCGCGATGTCGAACGGCCGGTCGAGGCGCACGGTCGTCCGCGTCCGCGCGCACTCGTCGAACAACGTTCCCATGTCGTGTGGTTTCATCGTGCCCTTTCGTCGACGGCGAGCCGGGCGAGGCGCTTCGCGGCCCCCAGCCCGGATCGCACCGCCGCTTCGCTGCATGGACTGAGGTAGACCCAGTCACCCGCGTAGTCGACGGTGCCGCCGAGCCCTGCCTCGAAGGCGGCGCGCAAGGCGAGCGCACGAGGCGTCACCTCGGGCGCCGCGTGCCGCACCCGCCGGACGATCACGCGCCACGTGGCAGGCCGCAGGCCCGGCACGAGACGTTCGGCGGCACCGGTCAAGCGTTCCGCCACGTCCTCGTCGGACGCGTCCAGCAACTCCGGCACCACGGCCGGGTGGGCCATGAGCGTGACCAAGCCGCGGCCGGCGGGCGCGCGGCCAGGATGTTTGAGGTGGTCGAAGATGACCGTGGACACGGTGCCGTTCTCCGCGGTCGGCACGATCAGGGCGTAGTCCGGGCCGCCGAGGGGGCGGTCGAGCAGCAGATGCGCCTTGACCACGGGCGTGAACGAGCACGCGCTGAGGAACTCGGAACCGTGCCGGGGGTACAGCTCGGCCGCGACCGGGGCGGGAACCGCCAGTACGACCGCCTTCGCGCTGATTTCCCGCGTACCGCTGATGATGCGCGGCGCGGACCCGTCGCCGACGACCCGATCGACCCGGAACCCGGTGCTGACGTCGACGCGCCCGGCGAGGGTGCGGGCGAAAGTGTCCATGCCGTCGCTGTACACCCGCCAGGTCCGGGGCGGGCCCACCGACGTGAGCAGGGCCAGCAGTGGCGCGGCCGCCGACCGCGCCGGATTCCAGCCGAAGAACCCCGAGACGACCGGCTGCAGTAAGTAGTTCAGCAGATCCGGGTGGTGCGGCGCGGCGAACTCCGCGACGGTGCGATCGCCCAGCCGCGAACTCTCCGGCCGTTCGGTGTCGAACTTTCCCCGGATCACCCGAGCACCGTCCAGCCGGGCCCGCGCCGACAACCCGGCTCCGGTGATCAGTCCTCGCGGTTGCGCGACCCCGGACCGGGCCCTGCCGCGCCACATCGCGATGCCGCGGCCGATTCTGGGTGCCGAAGTGCTGTCGATACCCAGCTCCGCCAGCAGCCGCCAGGTCGCCGGGTAGCCCCGTTCCGCCAGCTGTTCGGCACACGTGTCGATCAGATAGCCGTCTTCGCGCACCGTCGTCATCCGGCCGCCGACCACGTCCGCCGCCTCGAACACCCGCACCTCGCGCCCCGACCCGCTCAGCCGGTACGCGGCGGTGAGCCCGGCGACGCCCGCGCCGACCACCGCCACGTCGACGTCGGTCATGTGATCACCACCAGGTTCACCACGACCAGCGACAGCACGGTGATCCGGTGGATGCGGATACCGAGCATCCGGGCCCGCATGATGTCGCCCAGCGCGAACCCGAGCCACACCTGCCGTACCCGCGCCACGATCGTGGGGAGCAGCGCGAGCGGGAACCACCACGGGCCGCCGAGGGCGGGCACGGTGAGGATCAGCGCGAATTCGGCCGCCGACACGGCGATCACGAAGAACATGTTGCCGCGCGGGGAGGTCAGCGCCGCGACCGTCGGCCTGCCGACCCGCCGATCGCCGTCGACGTCGTTGGTGTTGGAGTAGACGCCGAACAACAGCGGTCCCAGTCCGAAGAGCAACGCCTCGGCGAGCGCGAACCCGGTGAACTCGCCGGTCGCGAGGCCGTACGGCGCGAGCACCAGCGCCCAGCCCAGCGCCGCGATGAAGAACTCCTGAAAACCGTGGTAGCTGAGCTTCACACCCCAGGAGTACTGCAGGGAGAAGAAGTACGTGACCACGATCAATATCACAGTCCACAAAGGACTATGGGGGGCGATCACGATGGCCGCGAGCCAGAGCGCGGCACCGAGCACCCCGGTCACCCACGCGAACCGCAGCACCTGGTCCTCGTCGAGCGTTCCCGCCACCAGCGGTTTGCGGTACCGCTTGCGTTTGGGGTCGTCCGGGGAGTAGTTCGTGATGTCGCTGCCGTCGCGGTATCCGGTGAGATCGTCCAGCGCGACCATCGCCGCGATCACGAACACCTCGCCGAGCAGGAACACGCCGATGGCGAGGAGGACACCGGGATCGAACCTCGACACCGGGGCGAGCAGCGTCCACACCACGACCACACCGAGGTAGTAGTCGACGATGTCGAGTTTCGCGAGCCGGAAATACGCCTTGCCCCGGGTGACGGCCAGTGTCGTCATCGCGGATCGTCCAGTGCGATCAACGCGGCGAAGGACCGGTCTCCGCCGTAACGCAGTTCGCGTCGTTCGACCAGCCGGGCACCGGGAAGCAGGACAAGGTATTCCTCCAGGCTCCGCAGTCTCGAGAACCGCCCGACGGGAATGTCCGCCTCCTCGTATTCGACGAGGACGAGCTGCCGCGCCGCCGCGGCGATCGCCCGGCACGCCTCGGCGACCTCGTCGTCGTCCAATACGTGCATCAGGACCCATACGCAGACGGCGACGTCGAAGCGCTTGTCCTTCCAGGGAAGCCGCTGGACAGTCGCCTGCCTGAAGTCCACATTGGACAGGTGCGCGCAGTTCTCCCTGGCGAGCGCGAGCATGCGCGGGGTCATGTCGATCGCCGTGAGCGTCCGCGCCCGCGCCGCGACCGACGGGGTGAGCCTGCCCATCCCGCACCCGATCTCCAAGGCGTCGTCGACCGCGCCGACGGACCGCAGGAGGCCGGTGACGAGCCGGATGGTGCGGGCGGTCGTCTCCGCCGCGAGTTCGGCGGGCTGGGAGGCGCGCATGACCCGCGCCAGTCCGGGCCGTTCGGCCCGCCTGCGCCACTCGTCGGCCACCTCGCTCGGCGCGGGCGTCCGGGTGATCTGCCGCATCACGACTCCTTCGCGAATTCGCACACCGCGTCCGCGATGCGTTCCATCTGCTGATCCGTCAAATGGGGGTAGATCGGGATGGCGAGCGACCGCTGTGCGGCGAGCTCCGCCGACGGCCACGCCTCACCCTGCCGGGCATAGGGCGCGAAGGCGGGTTGCCGTGGCAGCGGGTTCCGGTAGTAGACGTGCGAGCCGATTCCTCGCACCGCCAAGAACTCATGGAGTTCGTCTCTGCGTTCACAGAGCAAGGAATAGACGTAGTAGCACCGTCCGTCACTCGTCGGTGGCGGCGCGAGCACGCCGCAGCCCGCCAGTTCGGTGAAGCGTCCGGTGTAGTACTCCCCGATCCGCGTCCGTCGTTCGAGTCGCCCCGGCAGGGTCGGGAACCGGTGCAACTGGAACGCCGCCATGATCTCGTCGAACCGGCTGTTGTAGCCGACACGGTGGTGGCGGAACCGCGTCGTGCCGTCCTGGCCGTGGTTGCGCAGCATCCGCACCGTCGAGCCGAGTTCGCGGTCGTCGGTGACGACCATGCCGCCCTCGCCCGGCATGCCGAACGTCTTGACCTGCACGAACGAGTACACCCCCGCGTCACCCCAGCGTCCGGCCGGGGTACCCGCCAGCACTCCCCCTTGCGCGACCGCCGAGTCCTCCAGCAGCCGTACGCCCGCGCCGTCGGCGATGCGGCGGAACGCGGGCATGTCCGCCATGACCGAGAACATGTGCGCCGGCATGATCACCTTGGTACGCGGTGTGATCAGCCGCGCGACCGCGCCGGGGTCGGCGACCATCGTCCACGGGTCGACGTCGGCGAACACCGGGGTCGCACCCACCAGGGCAGGTGCGGCCGCGAGCGGCGCGCAGCCGAAGGCGGGCACGATCACCTCGTCCCCGGCGCCGACGTCCATCGCGCGCAGCACCAGCATGAGCGCCGAGGTGCCGCTGCCGCAGGCGATGGCGTCGGCCGCGCCGATCGAGTCCCGGATCGCCGCCTCGAAAGCGGCCGTGTACTCGCCGAGGATGAACTTCTGTTCCGGCGCGGTTCCGACACGTTTGACAATGTCCAGCAGTACCTCCCGGTCGCCGTCGAAGAGATCCACCGGGAAGAACGGGAGCGTCATGTTCGCCGCCCGCGATAGAAATCGCGAACAGCGGAAGACACCTGTTCGACGTCGCCGGACGACATATCCGGATACAGCGGCAGTGCGAGGGTATGACGGCAGGCCTTCTCGGCATTCGGGAAATCACCCTCGCGATATCCGAGGTCGGCGAAGCAAGGTTGCAGGTGCAGCGGCGTCGGGTAATAGACCTCGGTCTGCACGCCCTTCGCCGACAGATGCGCCGCCAGCTCGTCCCGCGAGTCGACTTCGATCACGTAGACGTAGAACACGCTGTCCGGCCGGATCGCCGGTGTCCTGCGCACACCGGCCACACCGTCGAGCGATTCCGCGTACCGGGCGGCCAGGCTCGCGCGACGGGCGATGTCGCTGTCCAGCCTGGTGAGTTTCGCGAGGAGGACCGCGGCCTGGATGTCGTCCATCTTGCTGTTCGACCCGGGCAGACCCGTCGTCGTGGAGATCGCCGGGAAGTCGCCGATCGTGGCGCCGAACCGGCCGTGGTGGCGGAGCGCGTCGACGGTCTCGGCGACCGCGGGGTCGTCGGTGAGGACGGCGCCCGCGTCACCGATCGCGCCCAGCGTCTTCGTCGGGAAGAACGACAGCACGCCACCCGCCCCGAACAGCCCGGCGTGGGTGCCGCGACGGCGCATGCCGATGGCCTCCGCGCTGTCCTCGACCACCGTGAGACCGAGCCGCCGAGCCTCGCCCAGCACCCCGTCGATGTCCGCGAGCTGGGAAAACAGATGTGCCGGCATGACGAATCGAGTGCGTTCGCCGACAGCGCCCGCCAGCGTGGCGGGATCGATCCCGTATCCGTCCGGTTCGATGTCGGCGAAGACCGGCCGTCCGCCCGCGAGCACGACCGACGACGCCGACGCCACGAAGGAGAACGCGGGAACGACCACCTCCTCGCCGGGCCGCAGGCCGGCCGCCCGCAGGAGCAGGACCAACGCGTCCGTTCCGCTGTTCACCCCGACGACGAACCGCGCACCGGTGTAGGCGGCGAGCGCGGCCTCGAGTTCGGCGACCTTGCGGCCGTGCGAATATTTGCCATTCTCCACCACGTCGAGAATGTGCTGCTCAGTTGTTGTCCACAGTTGCTCGAATGTGCCCGATTGGTTGTAGAAAGACACCGCCAGCGTACCCACCTCCGGGGGCATAGGAACCGTTCCCGAGCCTAGGACAGGTAATCCGGCTACCCGGCGGAGTCGCACTTCCTGGTCAACTCAAGGAGAAAGTGTTGACAGTTGATCTTCCCGGATGTCAGTTTTGCGACGGGATTTCGCATGTGAAACTCGAGGGGCAGGCTCACCAGTGCGTTCATTCGTCGTGGGACTCGGCAGGGCAGGCGCGGGACTGCATCTCCCGGTCTTGGCCAAACTCCGTTCCAGCACTCCGCAACTCTTCGGCGACGCGCCCGTCGTGGCGTGTGAACCACGGCAGAACGCCGCCGCGCGGCCGGGTCTCGTGGTCGAGCCGACGCTCGACGCCGCCGCCGACGGGCTCGACCCGGCCGAAACCGTCGTGCACGTCTGCACACCGCCGACCGAACGCCTCACGGTGCTCTCCGAGCTGGCCACGCTCGGGTTCCGCAAGATCATCGTGGAGAAGCCGCTCGCGGCCGACATCGACGATCTCGCCCGGATCATCCGCCTGCGCCGTAAGCACAAACTGCATATCGAGGTCGTCGAACCGTGGCTCACCAGCACCCTCACGTGGCGGCTGGTCGAACTGATCCGCGGTGGCCGGTTCGGCGCTCCGAAGTCGATCGGCATCGTGCAGAACAAACCGCGATTCCGCCGTTCCCTCATGGCGCCCGGTCATCCGACGGCCTTCGACGTCGAACTGCCGCACGGTGTCGCGCTCGCGCTCCGGCTCGCTGGTGCCGCACGGGTCACCCACGCCTCCGGAACCGATCTCGAAGTGGAAGGCAACCTCGGCCCGCGGATGGGCGGGGCCGTCGTCGGCCTCCGGCACAACACGGGTATCCACACGGAGATCCGCTCGGATCTCACGTCCCCGGTGCGGGAGCGGCGGGTCACCGTCGACTTCGAGAAAGGCGGCGCGGTCGGGCACTTCGCGGTGAGCGGGGACGATCACCACTCGCAGCTGACCCTGAGTTCGAACGGCCGGTCCGAACATGACGTGCTGCGGGACGACGCGATGACCGAGTGGATGTTCCAGGCCTACCGGAAGTTCCAGCTGGGCGGGGAGCAAACGCTGGGGTTCACCTTCGCGACCGAGGTGGTGCAGCTGCTCTCGGTGGCCAAGAACATCTGTGCGGAACCGGTTTCGCGCCCCGAACCCCCAGTGGCGGCCACCCGTGCCGGGTGACCCGGAACTGGCAGGCATCACCGACGAGGCGGCGGCGGACATCGAAGGGCAGATCGCGGTACTCCGCGCACTGGGCTGGCAGGCGATCGAACTGCGCGGCGTCGATCAGATCGCCATCGCCGAGCTCTCCGACGAACGGTTCGCGACCGTGTCGGCCGCCTTGTCCGACAGCGGCCTGCGCGTCGTCTGCCTGGCGACCCGGATCGGGAGCTGGGCCAGGCCGATCTCCACCGATTTCCGGCACGACCTCGCCGAACTCGACGTCCTCGCCAAGCGAGCACGGGCACTCGGCACCCGCTACCTGCGGATCATGTCGTATCCCAACGCCGGTCTCAGCGATCCCGACTGGCGCGCGCGGGTGATCGAACGGATCACCGTCCTCACCGACCGCGCCGAGCGCCACGGCGTGACGCTGCTGCACGAGAATTGCTCGGGTTGGGCGGGCACGAGCGCCGAACGGATGCTCGAACTGCTGGACGAGGTCGCGAGCCCGGCGCTGAAACTGCTGTTCGACACCGGGAACGGGGTCGCCCACGGCTATGACGGCTTCGACCTGCTGGCCGACATCGTCGACCACGTCGAACACGTGCACATCAAGGACGCGGACGAACGCGGCTTCACCATCCCGGGTGCGGGCTCCGCACGGGTCGCGGACTGCGTCAAACTGCTGCGAGCCGCCGGATACGGCGGTGCGTGGTCCTTGGAACCCCACCTGGCGATGCTGCCGCACGAACCGGGTGAGCCGTCGCCGGACGCGGCGGAGAAGTTCATCGCCGCGGGGCGGGCGATGGCCGGGCTGCTCCGGTGATCCCGGACGACCGCGACCTGCTGCTACGGCTGCTCGACCTGCCGACGGCGGGTCCGCTCGAAACGACCGGTGAGGTCCGGCTGTGGGACGCGATGCGTGTCTACGCCGGCGCGGCGGCCGAGCTCGGCTTCGACACGCCGCACCTCGCCGCCCCCGCCCTGTCGGTGCTCGACCACCCCGGTGTCCCAGCCGCGGTCCGCGACGCCGGGCCGGACTTCCTCGCCTGCCAGCCGAGTCTCGTACTCCGGATCGGGCCCACCGCACCGGCCGTCATGTTCAACGTGCACCTCGACACGGTGGCGCCGTTCGAACCGGCGGGGTTCGACGGGAGCAGGTTCGTCGGCCGGGGCGCCATCGACGCCAAGGGACCCGCGGTGGCCTTGCTGGCCGGTGTCCGCGCGGCGCTCGCGGCGGATCCGGCGGTCGGCAGGGACGCCGGCGTGCTCATCCAGGCGGTGTCCGGCGAGGAGGGCGGCGCGATGGGCACCTTCGGCACCCGCCCGCTCGTGGAGGCCGGATTCCACGGCGAGCTCAACATCTTCTGCGAACCGACCGGCCTGCGGTACCTGCCGCGATGCTCGGCGTCGATGACCGCGTGCCTGCGGGTGGACGGCGACGACGCGATCGACGACGAGCCGCACCGTGGGCACAACGCGACGGTCCTGCTGGGTTTCCTCGCCCAGCACCTCGCACACGAGCTGACGCCGCACGGCCGGTTCTGCATAGCGGGGCTGCACACCGGACATCTGCACAACCGGGTGTACGGCCGTGGAGAGCTGCTGCTCAACCTGCCCTACGACAGCGAGGAATCGGCGTCGAAGCTGGCCGCGGCCTTGGCGGACGGCCTGCGCTCCGGCCTCGCCGATTTCAGCGCCCGGTTCCGGGATTCGCCGCCCTTCCGCCGTACCGCGGCCGACGCGGCGGCGATCACCGGAGTGCACTGGCGGAAACGTGGCCTTCCCGCCCTGCCCGCGCAGGAGATCCCGCTGATGGAGAGGCTCGTTCCGCGGTGGCCGGACGACGAACCCGGCTTCACCTGCGACGCCATCTGGCTCGCCGGCGTCCCGGGCACGCGGACGGCCGTCCTCGGCCCCGGCTCCTTGGGCGCCAACAACGCTCACTCGAGCGGGGAGTACGCCGACGTCGCGGACCTCGACCGCTTCAGCGCTCTCGTGCGGGACATCGTCGTGGAGTTCAGCCGGAATGGAGGAGCATGACCGTACTGGTGCCCTACCAGGCCCTTCTGTCCATGGTCGCCAGGATCTTCGTCGACCGGGGTGTTCCCGAGGAGCGGGCGACGATCGCCGCCACGGCGCTGTGCCACGGCGACCTCACCGGGATGACTTCGCACGGCCTGATCAATCTGACCAGGCTGTACCTGCCGCTGCTCGACCGAGGACGCGCGGATCCTCAGGCGAGCATGGTCGTGCGGACCGATCTCGGCGCCTGTGTCCTCGCCGACGCGCGCCGGACACTCGGCTTGTGGTCGGCTTCGCAGGCCATGGAACTCGCGTGCGCCAGGGCCTCGCGACATGGCATCGGCCTGGTGTCGTTGCGCGGCGCCACCCACATCGGCTGCGCCGGTCACCATGCCGCGCGGGCCGTCGCCCACGGCATGATCGGCCTGCTCGCTTCGAACTGCGGCGGCCAGCGCATCGCTCCGCCACCGGGTGGAGCGGCCGCGATGCTCGGCACGAATCCGCTCGCACTGGCCTGTCCCGCCGGTGACGCGCATCCGTTCGTCCTCGACATGAGCACCACCGTCGTGCCGACCGGCCGGGTGCGTGCCGCGGCACGGGAACGCAGACCGATCCCGCCTGGCTGGCTGGCCGCCGAAGACGGTTCACCGGTGACCGACGCCGCCGCGTTCGACCGGGGCGATGCCCGCCTGCTCTGGCTGGGCGGCGCCCCTGAAACGGGTGCCTACAAGGGTTTCGGTCTCGGTCTGCTGGTCGAGGTGCTCGGGGCGCTGGTACCCGGCGCCGCACTCGGCGCGCTGTCCGCCGACGGGGAAAGCGACGACGACATCGGGGTCATGGCGCTGGCGATCGCACCGGAGTTGCTGCGCACCGGTTTCGCCGCCGACGCGGCCGCGCTCTTCGCCGCGGTACGTGACTGGCCAGCTCAGGATCCCGGCGCCCCGGTCGTCTACCCCGGCTGGCACGAGGGCGAGCGCGCCGCCCAGCGCCGTGAACACGGGGTGCCGGTGCCGGACGCGGTGTACGCGGAACTGTCCACCGCGTTGGAGAGGAAAGCCGGATGATCCGGGTCGGCGTCGTGGGGCTCGGTGTCATCTCGCGGTTTTATCTCGCCGCGGTGGAGCGGTCGCCTGACGTCGAGCTCGCCGCCGTCTGCGATCTCGACCCGGCCGCGTCGCGCGACCTACGTGTGCCGAGGTACGGCGATCATCGCGCGATGCTCGCCGCCGGAGGTCTCGACGCGGTCATCGTGACAGCGCCCAACGACGTCCACGCCACGGTGTGCCGGGACGTTCTGGACGCGGGCCTGCCGGTATGCGTCGAGAAGCCACTCGCCACCAGGCTCGCGGACGGCGAGGACCTGGTGGCCAGAGCCGAGGCACGGGGTGTCGCGCTGTTCACCGCGTTCCATCGCCGGTACAACGGCAACGTGCGCGCGCTGCGCGAGAAGATCGCGGGCAGGGCACCGATCGCCTCGCTGACCGTGCGGTACCTGGAGCGGATCGAAGAGCACGTCGGCCGTGACCGCTGGTACCTCGACGCGGCACGCTGCGGCGGCGGCTGCGTGGCGGACAACGGACCGAACGCGCTCGACCTCGTCGAGCTGTTCCTGGGCACGGTGGCACTGCGCGACGTACGGATCCAGCGTGACAAGGACGGTGTCGACCGTCAGGCGACACTCGTGCTCGACGGCGCGGTCGTGGAACTCGACTGGTCGTTTCCCGGCGAGGCCAAGGACATCGAGGTCCGGCTGACGGACGGGACCGTGTTGCGCGCCGACATGCTGGCAGGCTTCCCGAGGTTCAAGGAATCGCTCTGGCACGAGTACGCCGGATTGCTCCGCGAATTCACGGACGCGGTGCGCGTGGGCGGACCGCGGCACGACAACGGCCTCGCCATGCTGTCCATAGTGGACGAATGTTATCGAAGGGAGCGCGATGCGGGAGGACGGGCCGAAACGGGAGATCACCGGCACCGTGGTGAAGGTGCTCGTCCATCACCGTGACGATCGGGGAATGAGTCTCGAACCCTTCGCCAGCCGCTGCGTTCGCGTCGGAGAGGTACACGAACTGGTCACGACGAACCACCAGGACACGGCTCCCGGAGCACGGATCGACCGCGTCGCCTTCCTCGGTTTCGCCGAAATCGACCGTGCCGGCGTGATCGACCGCGGAGACGAGGTCTGGCTCGGCAACGAGCTGGTCGGCACCGTGCTCGGTTTCGACGGATGCCATTTTCCCAACCACTACAACATTCTCATTCACACCGCGCGCCCGGTTTCCGGTGAGGACATCGGGTTGAAACCGGAGCGGGAGGTGCGGTTCCGCGGCCGGTGGTGAGTGATCCGGAAGCGGGTCACTCACCACCGAACGCTATGCCGTGGTCACTTGCCCAGCAGTGGCACGTCGATCTTGCCCATGTGGTAATCACGCACCGCGCGCACGAGTTCGTCGACGGTCAGCTTCCCGTTTCCGTTGGTGTCGATCGCGCGGAACGCGGGACCCGCGGCCGAGGCTTCGACACCGATCGCGGCCAGCCACTTGCCGAACTCCTGCTGATTGACCTCGCCGTCGCCGTCGGTGTCACACAGCCCGACGATCGCCGCGATGGTGGGACGGACCACCCGGTCGAATCCCGCGTCGCCTTCCTGGAAGATCTGCGCTTCGATCACTTCGGTGAACTGTCGCTCGTTCAGCGGCCCCTTCGGGCCCGTGCCCGCCTTGGTCGCCAGGTACTCGTACATCGTCGCGAACGAGTCCTTCACCGCACGGGCCTGAGGTGAGGCCGGGTCCTCCCCGAAAGCTTCGATGATCCGAGAGGCTTCGGCCTCGAAATCGGACTTCTCGATCTTGCCGTTCCCGTTGACGTCCCACTTCTCGAAACGCTTCTTGAGCCTGTCGTTCTTGACCGCTGTGGTCATTCGTGCATCTCCTTTTCGCGGAAGTTCGGATCAGTTCACGTACGCGTCCGCCGTCTCTCGACCCGGCCGGACGTTCAAAGCCGGACGACCTCCTCCCCGGGAATCTGTCCCGTCACGTCGAAGATCAGCCGGGCTGTCGAGCTCAGCCGGCCGAGGTCGTAGGCGCGGTGTGCCACCGCCAGCACGGCGACATCCGCCGCACGCAGCGCCGCGTCGAGGTCTTCCACCGGTGGGCCCAGCTCGGGCACCGTGACGGCCACCGGATCGTGGTAGGACACGTCGGCGCCGAGTGCGCGCAACCGGACGGCGATCCGGATGGCGGCGGACTCACGCGTATCCGGCACATCGGCTTTGTACGCGACTCCGAGCAGCAGGACCTTCGTGCCACGCAGGGGTTTGCCGTGTTCTGCCAGCAACCGCGTCACCCGTTCGACGACATGCCCCGGCATCCGGTCGTCCACCAGACGGGCCGCGTGCACGACGCCGAGGAGCGCTCCCTCCCGCTCCGCCTTGTCCAGCAGGTATTTGGGGTCGATCGGGAGGCAATGCCCGCCGACGCCGGGTCCCGGCACGAACGGCATGAAACCGAACGGCTTGGTCGCCGCGCAGTGCAGCACGTCCCACACATCGACGCCGATTTGGTCGCAGAAGATCGCGATCTCGTTGACCAGGGCGATGTTCACGTAGCGGTAGGTGTTCTCCAGCAACTTGGCCATCTCCGCTTCCCGCGTACCGCGAGCGACCACCAGCGTGTCGACGAACCGCCCGTAGAACGCCGCGCAATGCTTGGCGCACAACGGGGTATACCCGCTGATCACCTTCGCCGTGTTACGTACCCCGAACCGGGGGTTCCCCGGATCGACCCGCTCGGGTGAGTACGCGAGAAAGAAGTCCTCACCGGCGATCAGGCCGTGTTTCTCCAGGATCGGCAGGACGATCTCCTCGGTGGTGCCCGGAAAGCTCGTCGATTCGAGCACCACCAGCGTGCCGGGCCGTAATCGCTCGGCGACCGTCGTCGCCGCGGCTCGCACGGCATCGAGATCGGGTCCACCGTGGGAGTTCAAGCCGGTCGGCACACAGATCACGATCGTGTCCGCGGCGCCGAGGACCGCCGGGTCGGTCGTCACCGTGAAGCCGTTCGCCCGCATGGCCCGCAACCGGGCCGCGGACACGTCGGGCACATGCGACCGGCCCGTGGCCACCCCGTCCGCCACCCGCGCCGAGGTGTCGTATCCGCGAACCGACAACCCCGCCGCGCTGGCGGCCGCCGCCAGCGGAAGTCCGACGTAACCCACTCCTACAACGACAAGATCGACAGCCACTTGAGCCTTTCTCGGTCCCGTTGTCACTCGAAACGATCACCGGCTGACCGAGAACGATCCGCTTCCGGCTGTGACGTGCGAGCCGTACCCCGCGTTGACCGTCAAGCCGGGGGTCAGGCAGAGCGGATCTCCGTGGATGACCAGCTCGGAGGAGGTCAGATTCGCCAGAACATGCGCGGCGACGGGGAGTTTTGTACAGCCTTCGGGATTCCGGTATGTATCCAGCCGCTGCATTTCGGTCGAGAACACCACCACGGTGCCCGCCGCGGCCATGGCGAGCGGACTCGCCACGAGCACCAGCGCTCCCACGGATATCGCGCACAACGCCGCGTTGACAAGACGGTTCATCGAATGCCTCCTCATTCAAGATCACGACTGCTCTCCGCACGGTAACAGTCACAGGGAGTTAAAACGCTGCGGCGGAGAGACTTCACGCGCACAGGTTGCGGTCGGCCCGGACGGGTCATCCGGATGGCGGCTTCAACCGCTCTCAGCGTGATCTCCGAGGGCGGGCCGTTCACATGAACGAGTGGCGCCGTCGATACGCGCGCGAATTCGGCGGAACGCGATGGCACTCTGCGCGCGGCACGGTGGATTTGGCGCAGTGCAAGGGTTCCGGTGCCGAACACAGTTGGAGAAGATCTCGCACCCATTGCCGCACCGCGCTCTTGCGAATACCGGCCGATGCCGCCGTCTCCTCGCTCTTTCCGTTACTGAATCCGGGGAATCGCACCCCCGGGTCGGCCCCTCACTCGGTGTGAGCGCGACCAAAGGAAAGGCGGCGGCTACACCTCCGATGTACCGAAGATGCCGCCGCCGCCCGTTTGTCACCGCTGGTCTACCCGTCAGCAGGTGCAGACGCCGCCGTTGTTGACACCGGCGATGCCACTGGGGCCCGCGAGGCCGCTGGCGCCGGACGGGGTGGAGATGGTGTCCGCGCCGTCGTTGATGGTTCCGGAGTTCCCGAGGCCACCCGCGCCCGCGGCGCCGCCGATGCCACCAGGACCGCCGGGGCCACTACAACCGGTACCGCCGTTACCGCCGCCGGCACCGTTGCCACCCTTGCCGCCTGCCGCGGTGATGTTGTCGATACCGGTTCCGCCGGTGAGCGTGCCGGAGTTCCCGATCCCACCGGCACCACCGGCACCGCCGACACCCCCGGCACCGCCGGGCTGGACGGCGGCGAGGCCGTTGCCGCCCTTGCCACCTGCGCCACCGTTACCGCCGAGCCCGCCGTTGGCCTTCAGCGTGTCGGCACCGGCACCACCGCTGATGGTCCCGGCGTTCCCGACGCCGCCGGCTCCCCCGGCGCCACCGACGCCACCGGCACCGCCGCCGTGACCGCAACCACCGACACCCCCGGCCGCACCGGTACCGCCGGCGCCACCGTTGGCGGTGACACTGTCGAGCCCGGGATCGGCGAGATCACCGGTGAAGGTCCCGGAGTTCCCTACTCCACCGGCCGCTCCCGCGCCACCGATACCGCCGGCACCCGCACCACCGGCGACAAGACCGCTGTTGGCCCCGAGCCCACCAAGACCTCCGTTACCGCCCCTGCCCGCGGTGAAGACAGCGGTGTCGCTGCCCGCACCACCGGTGACGCTCCCGGCGTTACCGACGCCGCCAATCCCGCCGACTCCGCCGTTGCCGCCGGCGCCACCGGCGCCGCTGGAGAATCCGGCGCCACCCTTGCCACCGTTTCCGCCGTTGCCTCCCGCACCACCGAGGACGGTGATGCTGTCCGTACCGGCACCGCCGTCGATGACCCCGTTGGTCCCCACGCCGGCACCGCCGACGTTTCCAGCCCCACCATTGCCACCGGCGTTGCCCGCGGGTGTGCCCGCGTTACCGTCGGCTCCCGCGGGACCGTTGGTGCCCGCGGTACCGGCGACGCCGGTGACCCTGATCGTGTCATTGCCGGCGAGCCCGTTCACCGTGCCGTTCACAGCGCCGCCGGTGATGGTGATGATGTTGTTCCCCGTGGTGCCATCCAATACCTGACCGGCGGGAATCCCTGCCGTGCAAGTGAAATTGGCGCCGCTTTGGGTACATCCCGGCGGAAGTGCCCACGCTTGCCCTGGCACGAGAAGTGCGAATCCCGCCGCGGTACCCAGACCGATCAGAGCCCGGCCTGCCCGGCCCGCTGTGCTGATACGTGCTGTCGATCTCATGATCAACCTTCCACCTGATAGAGGGTCCGGGACTGATGCCACGGACCTGCGAGGTGGTGTGTGCTGACCGGAGTCTGGGGCCATTGCCCGGTGCCGAATAGCTGAGGGCACCGGATCAACCAACACCCTCGACCTGACCGACCCTTCGCCCTTTTACCGGAACTGGCAAGGAAAAGCGCGTCCGGCCACCCATACGTGGACAGGTTCCCCCCAATGCCAGCGCAATCGGGCGTAACCGCGCTCCGGGCTTACCCGGTTGCGCGGTAACTGCCGGCTGGGATACCGTCGTGCTGTTCCTCTTGGCGGATGCAGGCAACGCCTCCCGCGAGAGCGTCTTTCAATGTCCTTCTCACCTCGAAGGTCTCTTCCGGCGTACCTTCGCCGTTTCTCCCAGTACAGAAAGAACTTCAGCATGACCATCAACGGAATACTCGATATCGTGCGCGATCGCGCACACGTCCGGGCGGACGGCTACCTGCCCAGTCCCGACGACGTGCCCGTCCCGCAAAGGGTGGTCCGCGACCTCGGCCTGCGTCGCGGCGACCTGATCTGCCTCGGCGACAACGGCGAGGTGACCGCGGTCAACGGCCGCGACCCGCACCCGGTGCGACGCCGACCCGACTTCGCCGACCTCGTTCCGCTCCACCCCAACGAAAGACTGCGGCTGGAGACCGAGTCGCACGCCCTCACCACCCGGGTGATCGACCTGGTGATGCCGGTCGGCAAGGGGCAGCGCGCCCTCATCGTCGCACCGCCGAAGGCAGGGAAAACCACGGTGCTGCAAGCGATCGCGCACGGTATCAGCAAGAATCACCCGGAATGCCACCTGATGCTGGTGCTGGTCGGCGAGCGACCGGAGGAGGTCACCGATCTGTCCCGCGCGGTACCCGGCGAGGTGATCGCCGCCACCTTCGATCACCCGCCCGCCGAGCACACCGCGCTCGCCGAACTCGCCATCGAGAGGGCGAAGCGGCTGGTTGAGCAGGGGCAGGACGTCGTGGTTCTCCTGGACTCGCTGACCCGGCTCGGCCGGGCCTACAACCTGGCCGCACCGGCGTCCGGCCGCATCCTCTCCGGTGGCGTGGATTCCACCGCGCTCACCCCACCGAAACGATTCCTCGGCGCCGCGCGCAATATCGAAAACGGCGGCTCGCTGACCATTTTCGCCACCGCGTTGGTCGATACCGGCTCCACCGGCGACACGGTGATTTTCGAAGAGTTCAAAGGCACCGGCAACGCGGAACTACGCTTGGACCGCCGGCTGGCGACCAAACGCGTATGGCCTGCCGTCGACCTCGCGCAATCCAGCACCCGCCGAGAGGACCTTTTGGTCTCCTCCGGTGAAACTGCCGCCGTCAGCACTCTTCGCCGGGCCCTCGATGGCCGGGACAACGCCATCGAGACCCTGCTCGGCAGCCTCCGGAAAACCGAGACCAACCACGAATTCCTGACCCAGCTGACTCGCCCGTAGACCGCTGCGTTATTTCCGGACACCGTGGCCTCGACCGGTTTCAGGTCTTGCCGGTCCTCGAAAAGGCGCATCACGGCCGCGGCGGGGAAGCCGCCCAGGGAGCTTCGACGAAGCGACGTACTTGGTGAGATTGTCGAGTTTCCTGCCGTACTCGCCCTGCCCCTCGAAGTCGCAGCCGCTGCTGCCCATGTCGCGAAAGCCACTTTCGGGACACCACATGTCTCCAAAGTGGCTTTCGCGACACAGCGGGAACACCGCTGCCATCCCGCCATCAGAACTTCGAGTTCGCACTTGACCTTGACACTGTGACAACGTCTTGACTGGGTGCAGGAGGTGGTCGAGATCAACACGACATCCAAGACCCCACAGGACACCCGGCTGCTCGACGCGCTGAGCGCGGACGACTCGTCGACGCGGCTCAAGGCCGCGCTCGCGGCGGGCACGCACCCGGACCCCGGCTTCGCCGACGTCCTCCTGGCACGGTGCGCGATCGAGCCCGACTTCTTCGTGCGGGACATGCTCACCTGGGCGTTGACCCGTCTTCCGCCGGAGGTCACGGTGCCCGAACTCCGCGCGGAGCTGCGTTCCGAACTCGCTCAGGCCCGCAGCCAGGCCTTGCACACGCTGTCCAAGATCGGGGACAAGGCCGTGTGGCCCGCGATCACGCGGTCGTTGTTGCACGACGCCGACGACGAGGTGGCCCGAAGCGCTTGGCGTGCCGCTGTCGTCCTCGTCCCCGCCGGCGAGCGGGAAGGACTGGCCGTCGAGCTGGCGGCGGAGTTCGGTCGCGGCGACCGTACTGTGAGACTGAGCCTCAGCCGAGCGCTCACCGCGCTCGGGGACGTGATCGAGCCCGTCCTGCGCAAGGGGCTGGCGAGTGAGGACCCGGCGGTCAGTGCGCACGCCCGTGCCACGGAGCGGCTTCTCCGTGACCCGGACGCCGGGTTCGACGAGGCGAAACGGATCGTCGCGCTCGGCACGGAAGGGCAGTGAGGACGCAGCATGCTGATCGGCGAAGTGGCGCGCCGCTCGGGGGTGAGTGCCCGGATGCTCCGGCATTACGACACCCTCGGGCTGGTGCGGCCGACAGGTCGCACCGTCGGCGGCTATCGCGAGTATTCCGCCGAGGACATCCGCCGGATCTTCCACGTGGAATGCCTGCGGTCCCTCGGCATGTCGCTCAGCGAGATCGGCCGCGCGCTGGAGGATCCCGCGTTCGCGCCGTCCACGCTGGTCGGCGACCTCATCCGAAGGACCGAGGACAGGCTGAAGCGGGAGCAGGAGCTGCTCGAACGGCTCCGTTCGGTCGATGCCTCGGCACCTTTCGACTGGCAGGACGTCTTGCGGATCGTGCGACTCCTGCACGGGCTCAACTCCCCCGATGCCGCACGCCGTCAGCAGGCCGTCCTCGCCCCGGCAGAAAATGTGCCGGTTCCCGCCGAGCTGCTGGCCGGAGCGGTCCTCGCCGAATCCGATCCGAACGTCGCCGGCGCCCTGCGGTGGGCCCTCGCCCGAGCGGGCGCCGACGGTCTGGCGAGTTTGGCGTCCGGCGCCCGCTCGGAGAACGTCGACATCCGGCGGCGCGCGATCCTCGCGATCTCCGACCTGCCCGACGCCGAAGCGACCCAGGTGCTCACGGACGCGCTGGAGGACCCGGACACGACGGTCCGCAAGCAAGCCGCTCTGGCGCTGGGCAAGCGCGGCCTGACCTTGGCCGTGCCGACGCTCGTCCGCATGGTGGCCGAGGGCACCAACGACGTCGAGGCGGCCGAGGTCCTGGGCACATTGTCATCGGACCCGGACCGCGCGGACCGGATCATGAGTGCCCTGGTCGACGCGCTCGCCGCACCCGACGCGGACTCTGACGCGCGGTTGCGTCTCACCCAAGCACTCGCCGAGATGCCGACGAGCGTCGCGCGGGACGTCCTGCGGCGGCTGGCTCACGACGCCGACAAGTCGGTCGCCCGGCTCGCCTCGGCACTCGCGACGGTCCTCGGCTGATCCCTCGGCCGCTGACGATCTGCGACCGTGTCGGTCAGCCACTACGCTGAACGCCATGACCGCCCGTCCCGAAGTCGCGGACGTCGAAGTCCTGGCCGCCGAACTGCTCCTGAAAGCTCGCGAACACCACTCCCGGCGTGCCGCCAAGACCCTGGTGGCGGGCGTCGCCCAGCGAGTCACCCTCATCGCGCTCACCGAAGGTGCCGAGCTGGCGGAGCACGACTCGCCCCCGGCCGCCACGCTGCACGTCGTCACCGGACGGGTCTGCTTGAGCACCCACGACCACGACCGGTTCCTCGACCGCGGCCAGCTCACCGCCGTCCCGCCCGAGCGGCACAGTCTGACCGCCTTCCTCGACAGCGCCGTCCTGCTCACCGTCGCGCTCCGCTGAGCGCCGGATCACCCACGAACGACGGGCGCCGATTGAATCCGGGGCCGGCCGGGTACTTCTCTGATCATGTGGATGGCGCTGCTGACACCGATGCTGATCATGGCTTTCGCCCTGGCCATGGAACGCGTGGAAGCGACCGTGCCGACGAGACTCCGCGCCGCCCGCGACGACCAGCGCCCGCAGCGCCGGACTCGAACTCGGCCTGCCCGGCGTGAGGCCCCGACCGGCTGGACCGCGATTTCCGGGCGTACTCCCGCGAAGCCGGTCCACCGCCTCGGAAGTGTTCCCGCCGCGCAATGACACTCAGTGTCAGTTCTGGTCGGCCGTCCTGCCGTCGCCCTGGCGCAGCGCCGCGCTGACCTGCGCGAGCACCTCCGGCAAGGACGCCGACGAACTCATCACGGCGACCACCGTTCCGTCGTTGCCGCCCGTCGACGGGCCGTCGGTCCGGAACGCGTCGATGACCAGCGCGAAGGCTTCGGCGGCGCCTGCCTCGATGTCTTCCTTGCCGCCACTGCGCAGCCAGCGGCGGAGCACATGGTTGTTGGCCGCCGCGATCGCCGCCGCGGCCACGGCCGCGCGCAACGCCGCCATGATGTCGCCTTGATCCTCGAATCGCCGCTGCAGGTAGCGCGCGAGGACGCGCTGGTAGCGGTCGACGGTCGCGACTTCCTTGTCCCGCAACGACGGGACGGTACGGGTCAGGGTGAAGCGCTTGAGCGAGCCGTCGAGATCGGCGGCGTAGGAGTCGAGGACCAGGCTGACCGCGGCGCAGGCCACCTCCACCGGATCACGCGAGGGATCCGCGGCGGCGAAGGCCTCTTCCATCTCCGCCACGATCTCGTCGTGATTCGCGAAGAGCACGTCGTCCTTGGCGTCGAAGTACCGGAAGAACGTGCGGCGGCCGATCCCGGCGGCGGCGGCGATCTCGTCGATGGTGGTGGCCTCGTAGCCGTGTGCCACGAACAGGTCCACGGCCGCGGAGGCCAGCGAGCGACGCAGCTGCCGCCGTCCGGCGGGGGTCGCCCCGACCCGGGCGACCGGCGTGCGACGCGACGAATCGGTCATGGCCGAACGGTAACAGCCCGGCTTGCTAGTGACACTCAGTGCCGTTAAGCTGTGGTCGCCCCACTCCGCCGAGCCGAAGGCGTCGACGATGACCCTCGACCAGCAGGTACAGCCCACCGAGTCCACGCCGCGGGACGCGACCGCCGCGAACTTCGACGCCTACTACGGCAAACTCTTCGGCTGGTCGGTGAAATGGCTGGGGCCCCGGCCGTTCCTGGCGCTGGAGAACGGGATCTGCGCCGCGACGCTCCCCAAGCTCAGCGCCGGACCGGTCCTCGACCGTCTCGCCGCCACCGGCTGCGACGGGCCCGCCTTCGTCGTCCCGTCACGACAGGGGCGACGCGTGGCCATGCTCGCGGAGACCGATGGCCTCATCCCCCCTCGCTCCGCGTTGCCGAGGGACGTCGAGGTACTCGCAGGAGGCGCACTGCTCCCACTGCCGGTCGGGAACCGGCGAGTCGACTCCTCGCCGGAATGGGTGACGGCGCCCGACCCGCGGCAGCGGTGGCTTCCCAGTCTGAGCGCCGTCCTCGCCGGTATCCACGCCTGCCGATGAATCGAGGCGTCAGGCGCTGACTTCGTACGACATCCCGGTCACGGCCCGCGCGCGTCGCGACACACTGCCCGCCTGTACCGGAGCGGTGAACACGCTGCGCGGCGGAGCGGGCCTTTCGTCGTCGGACTGGTCGAGGGCATCGAGCCCGTCGTGCCAGCGCGCCCAATGCGGGGCGCACAGCCCCAGCCAGAACTCCGCGTCCTCGCAGCCCAGGCGGCGGCAAAGGTTTCCGCGATCACCGATCATCATCACCAACGAACCCTCCTCCCCCCCATCACGGCCATACGGTACCGCGAACCCGGATGTCGTTGCCGCATCAGGGCGGATGAGCCGAATGTTGTCGCCACTGTCGCCGTGAAGCCAGTGAAAAACTTTCTTCGATGTTGGCGGACAAGGGATTCAGACAGAAGACCGGACAATTCTCGACTCACTCCGTACCCGGGACGCACACTCGGCGGGCAGTGTGTTTCTTTCCCCCGACCTTGAAGGAGTCCTCCATGCGTCGAAGAATCGCCCTGGCACTCGGCGGCGCCGCCGTCCTGACCGCGAGCCTCACGGCCGCCGCCCTCGCACCCGTCGCACTGGCGTCCCCCGGACTGATCGCCGCCATGCAGCGGGACCTGAGGCTTACCGCCGCACAGGCCGAAACGCGGCTCGCCCAGGAAATGACCGCCACGCGCGTCATGCCCGCCGCCCGGGACGCCGCGGGCGCGGCCTTCGGCGGCGCCTGGTTCGACCCGGCGCGCGGCAAGCTCGTCGTCGGGGTGACCGACCCCGCGGCCGCGGCCGCCGTCCGGCGGGCCGGTGCCGAACCGGCCACTGTCGCGATCAGCGCGGCGAAACTCGACGCCGCCAAGGCCGCGATCGACTCGTCGGTCAAGACCAAACCCGCTCCCGCGGCCGTCAGCGGCTGGCGCACCGATGTGCACACTGGCACCGTCGTGGTCGCCGTACGTCCCGGCGCGCACGGTGACGCACTCGAAGATTTCCTCGCCACAGCAAGGAACTCCGGACCGATCACCGTCGTCACGGCACCGGCGCCCACCCCGTTCGCGGCAGGCACCGTCGGCGGGGATCCCTACTACATCAACGGGAACACCCGCTGCTCGATCGGCTTCTCCGTCCACGGTGGCTTCGTCAGCGCCGGCCACTGCGGCGGCGTCGGCAGCCCGGTCGTGGGCTGGGACGGCTCGGCGATGGGCAGCTTCTCCGGTTCTTCGTTCCCCGGCAACGACTATTCGTTCATCCGGATCGGCAACGGCTGGTGGACCGCGCCGGTCGTCCTCGGCTGGGGCACGGTGAGCGACGCACTGGTCCGAGGATCGTGGGTCGCGCCGGTCGGCACTTCGGTGTGCCGGTCGGGTTCGACGACGCACTGGCACTGCGGGACCGTGCTGGGGCACAACGAGACCGTCAACTACGCGCAGGGCGCCGTCCACCAGATGACCCGCACCAATGTCTGCGCGGAACCCGGCGATTCCGGCGGCTCCTTCATCACCGGTGACCAGGCACAGGGAGTCACCTCGGGCGGCTGGGGGAACTGCGGATCCGGCGGGGAAACCTGGTTCCAGCCGGTGAACGAGATCCTGCAGACCTACGGCCTCTCGCTCGTCACCGCGTAAAGCGCCGGGTCCCGCCGCCACGGGACCTGGCCCACGCCGGAGCTAGTTGACCGGGCTGCGGCGTTCAAGGAAGACGGCGTCGTGCCAAACGCCGTCGAGCCGCGCGACGCGTTCGCGGATGCCGACGGTGCGGTAGCCCGCACTTCGGTGCAGGGCGATACCGGCGCGATCGTCGGTGAAGACCGAAGTCTGAAGCGTCCAGAGCCCGGCGGCGTCGGCTTCGGTGACCTGTTTGAACAGCAAGGCTTTCCCCACCCCTCGGCCGCGGTGGTCTTCGCCGACGTACACCGAAGTCTCGGCGACACCCTGGTACCACTCGCCTGCCGAGACCGGGACGGCGGCGGTCCAGCCGACGACCTCGCCATCGAGTTCGGCGACCCAGCGATGTCCGGGCAGTCCTTGCCTGTCGAGCGCTTCGCCGCAGAGCCGGTGGATCGCGTCCCGGTCGTCATCGTGAAGGTCGCGAATGGTGACGTCGGCCGGCAGGTTGTCCGGGCAGCACGGACGCGGCGCGAGCAGGCCCATGACCGCGTCGGCGGCGTGCGGGAGCCCGCTGCAGCAGGCCTGGTTGATCGTCACGACCGTGGCCGTGCCCTCTTTGCGCAAGTGCAGGAAACCGACCTCCGCCAGTTTGCGGACGTGGTGGGAACAGGTGGATTGGCTGGTCCCGAGGATCTCGGTCAGCGCGCCGACGGTCAGCCCTCGGGGCGAGGTCGCGACGGCGTGCAGCAGTTTGACCCGCGTCGGTTCGGCGAGGCAGGCGAACCATCCCGCGTAGGTCGCGGCTTCGCGCTCGGGGAGGAGACCGGCGAGGGGAACGGGCACAACCGTGGTCATACCGCACAGTATCGACCCGAATCGATGGTTGCGTCAATCGACGCCGATCGATACAGTCCGTCGCATCGACTTAATCGAGGTGGATCGATGAAAGGTGCATGGGGATGAACGAGCTGCCTGTCGTGGTGATCGGGGCCGGTCCGGTGGGGCTGGCGGCGGCCGCCGAACTGTTGGAGCGGGGCCTCGAACCGCTGGTGCTGGAACGAGGCGCGCGGGCGGGCGCGGACGTGGCGGAGTGGAATCACGTGCGGTTGTTCTCGCCGTGGTCCGAACTCGTCGCCCCCGCCGCCGGGCGGCTGCTGGAGCCGACCGGCTGGAAGCGGCCCGACAACGAGGCATACCCGACGGGCTCGGACTGGGCCGAGCTGTATCTGCGGCCGCTGGCCGAGGCACTCGCCGACCGGGTGCGGTTCGGCGCCGAAGTGATCGGAGTAGCACGCCGGGGACGGGACAGGGTCGTCGACAGCGGTCGCGACGACGAGCCGTTCACGGTGCACGTTCGTTCCGCGGACGGCTCCGAGGAGCGAGTGGTCGTCCGGGCGGTGATCGACGCGTCCGGCACCTGGTCGACCCCGAATCCACTGGGCGGCGAAGGACTTCCGGCGGTGGGAGAACACGCCGCGTCGGACCGGATCGCTTACCGGGTCCCGAATCTGGGCGACGAGGTGGTGCGGGCACGGTACGCGGGCAAGCACGTGGTGGTCGCGGGAAGCGGCCATTCGGCGTTGACCGCGTTGGTGGCGCTGTCCGGACTGGCGAACGACGACACGCGGGTCAGCTGGGTCCTGCGGCGCGGCGCGGTGGGCAACACCTTCGGCGGCGGCGAGGCAGACCAGCTCCCCGCCCGGGGCGCACTCGGGCTGCGCGCCAAGGAGGCCGTGGACTCCGGGCAGATCAGGGTGGTGACCGGATTCCGCACCGAGGCGGTCGAACGTGACGGTGACGGACCGCTGTCCCTGATCTCGTCCGCCGGGCAGCGGATCGAGCAGGTGGACGAAGTCGTGACCCTGTCCGGATTCCGTCCCGATCTGACCTGGCTCTCCGAAATCCGCCTCGGCCTGGACGCGACGCTACAGGCGCCGGTCGCGCTCGCACCGCTGATCGACCCGAACGTGCACTCGTGCGGCACCGTGTATCCGCACGGCGCGAAGGAACTCGCGCATCCGGAGAAGGACTTTTACCTCGCGGGGATGAAAAGTTACGGCCGGGCGCCGACGTTCCTGGCCATGACCGGCTACGAGCAGGTCCGCAGCATCGCCGCCCAGCTCGCCGGAGACCACGAGGCCGCCGCCCGCGTCGAACTGCGCATGACCGAGACCGGGGTCTGCGGCGGTTCGGGCCTGTTCGACGAACCGGCCGAAGCGACGACGAGCAGCGGCTGCTGCGCGGCACCGCAGGCGGAGGTACTCACGTTGTCCGCTCCGTCTGCCCGGTGAAGTGAGCGCGTCGGCCGATGCCGCTGCCATAAGGGGACGGGCTCACTCGAGAGGCTCGACCCGGCTCCCGACTGGATCGCGAGTGCTAATGCGGGGTTATTGAGGGGTAAGGCAAAGGTGTCCTGTTCGGGAGACCTGTGAGATGTCGGGCATGAGGCTTCGACACTGGGCGGTGGCGTCCCGTAGGTGTCGCGAAAGCCACTTTCGGGACATCACGTGTCCTGAAAGTGGCTTTCGCGACACGAGCAGCGGGCGCCGCCTTCGCGAGAACACGCACCGCATAGGCAAGTTGGCATGCCCTGGGGTCAGGCTCGGTGTTGCGGAAGCGGCTTTCGCGACACCTCGTTGAGGGCCGAGGGAGACTGGTCACCCCTGGCGGTGTGAGCACGCAATCGGGAGGCGGGCATGTCCCCAATGTGGCATTGGAGACAGTCAGCGTCCCCAATGCCACATTGGGGACATCAGGCCACGGCGCGAGCCGACGTCGCACGCAACACGACACCTTTGCCTTACCCCTCAATGTCGCCAAAGTGGCGTTCGCGACACGATCTCCTTCCCCTTGTGCGGCCTCAGTTCCTTCCCCCTTCAGCTGCCGTAAACGCTCGTGCCCTCAGTAGGCGCGAAGCGGGCTTGAAAGAACCGGAGGTGGGCTGGTTCGTGGATGAACGTGAGACCGCGGGTGATGCGGTCACGGTGCCGGTGGACACGGATGACGGTGTCGGCGACGTGGTCGATGTGGCTTTGGGTGTAGACGCGCCGTGGAAGGGCGAGCCGGAGAAATTCCAGTGGCGGGTAACGGTTCTCGCCGGTGGCCGGGTCGCGTCCGGCTGATACGGTGCCGCGTTCGACGCCGCGGACCCCACCCTCGAGGTAGACGGCGGCCGCGAGGGTCTGGCCCGGCAGAGCCGTGCGGGGCAGGTGGGCGAGGACGGCGGTGGCGTCGATACAGACGCAGTGGCCGCCGATGGGGTGCACGATCGGGACCCCTGCGGTGTCGAGCCGGTGGCCGAGATACTCGACCTGGGCGATGCGCGCCCGGATGTGTTGTTCGGTAACGGATTCGGCGATGCCCTGTGCGATGGCTTCCATGTCGCGGCCTGCCATGCCGCCATAGGTGTGGAGGCCTTCGTAGAGCAGGACCAGGCCGCGTGCTTGTTCGGCGAGGCCGGGGTCGCGCAACGCGATCCAGCCGCCGATGTTGGCGAGACAGTCCTTTTTGGCCGACATGACGGCCCCGTCGGTGGGGGCGCAGAGGGCGAGCAGGATGTCCGCGATCGAGCGGTCCGCCCAGCCGGGTTCACGCTGTTTGACGAACCAGGCGTTTTCGACGGCGCGGGCGGTGTCGAGGAAGACGGATATCCCGCTCGCGTGGGCGAGTTCGCAGGTCTCGGTGAGATTGGCGACGCTGATGGGTTGACCACCGGCCATGTTCACGGTCGCGGCGAGCGAGACGTAGGGGATGGCGGCGCCGTGTTCGGCGATGACGGCCCGCAGCTTGGCGAGGTCGACGTTGCCCTTGAACGGGTGTTCGCCGCCCGCGTCGTGTGCTTCGTCGACGATGACGTCGTGGAAGGTGGCGCCGTTGAGTTCCTGGTGGGCGCGGGTGCTCGGAAAGTACATGTTGCCGGGAACGTGGGTGCCCGGGCGGATGAGGCAGCGGGAAAGGATGTTCTCACCGCCGCGGCCTTGGTGGACGGGGATGACGTGTTCGTAGCCGTAGTGGCTGCGGACGGCTTCTTCGAAGACGTAGAAGCTCTGGGCGCCGGCATAGGCTTCGTCGCCGCGCATGAGGGCCGACCACTGCCTGTCGGACATGGCGTTGGTGCCGGAGTCGGTGAACAGGTCGATGTAGACGTCTTCGGAGCGGAGCAGGCAAGGATTCCAGCCGGCGGACCGGAGTGCCCGCTCGCGATGGTCACGGGTGTGCGCGTGGATCGGTTCGACCATCTTGATCCGCCACGGTTCCGCTGGGTGGTCAGGCATCTCGGGTCACCTTGTTTCGTTCGAGATGGTTGAGGATGGGGCCGGTCATGGCGGTCGTGACGAGGGCCATGACGACCATCGCGGTGTAGAACGCGCTGTCGATGACGCCGAGGCCGAGCCCGATGCTGAGGAAGACGAGTTCGGTAACGCCTCGGGTGTTCATCAAGGTCGCGAAGACCGCGGCCGCCCGGGGTGGTTGTCCGGCGAGCCGGGCGCCTAGATACGCGCCGCCGCCTTTCGCGACGACCGCGACCGCGATGACGGCGAGGATTTCGGCGAACAGGGCGCCGTCGAGGTCACCGAGGTCGATCTTCCGTCCGATGAGGACGAAGTACAACGGCACCAGCAGGGACGCGGCGGGGGTGATCAGGGCGGCGGGGTCGTGCCGGGACCCCGACCGGCCGACGGCCGCACCGACGAGAAACGCGCCGATTGCCGCGTGCAGGCCGATCGAGTCGGTCACCGCGGCCCCCGCGCAGGCGACGGCGACCATGGCCACGGCCGCCGTCGGCCCGGACAGGCGCGCCGTCGCCTGCCCGAACCACGGCCGCGAGAGGAGGAACAGTCCCAGCACGAACGGAACAGTCGCCAGGAGCGGCCAAACTCGCGCTCCATTGTGGACCGACGCGGCGACGAAGGCGAGCGCCGTCCACGCGGTGGCGTCGGTGATCGCCGCGGCGGTGAGCGCGCACCGGCCGCGGGAGTCGTCCAGCATCCGCCGTTCGGCCAGGATCCGGGCCAGCACGGGAAAGGCGGTCACCGCCAGCGCCAGCGCGGTGAACAGGACGAACGGCGTGACCCCGGCTGGAGCGTGCCGGTCGGCGAGCACGAGCGCCAGCAAGGCTCCGAGGACGAGCGGGACGACGGTCGCGCCGAGTGCCGGGACGGAGGCTGTCTTGATCCGTTTCGCGGTCATCGACGGCGCGAGGTGGGCGCCGACACCGAACAGGAACAGGACAAGGCCCAGCTGAGCGAGGGCGTCCAGCGTCGTGTCGACACCGCCGGGCAGACCTGGCCCGGATCGCAGGGCGACGCCGACGGCGAGGCCGCAGATGATCTCCCCGAGGACGGCCGGTTGCCCGATCCTGGTGAAGACCCAGCCGAAGCACCGGGCCAGACTCAGCAGTACGGCGAGCGCCGCGAGCAGCAGCGCGAGGTCAGGCATCGGGCACCCGCCATCGCCTGCCGTCCGCGGTGGGGACGAGTCCGCCGGGGAACATCGGTGGTTCGTCGCCCGCGGCGTCGCCGAGCAGCCCGCGCAACTGCAGTTGCACTCCTTCGGCGAGCACGTCGCCGAACATCCTGCGGGAGAAGTCCTGTGAGGACACTCCCCCGACGAGGTCGGCGAAGGCTTCGTCGGCGGCACCGTGCTGGCCGGTGAGTCGCCGCGCGTGCCGGAAGTATTCGTCTTCGGCGGTGTCCAGCTCGTAGAAGGTGGCTAGGAAATCCCGGAACAGCGCGAATTCCCGACGATAGCGGGCTTCGAACTCAGTGAAGCAGCGGCTCTCCTCGACAAGACCGGACAAGGTGCTGTTGATCGACCGGGCGGCCAGTAGCGCGCTGTAGGTCGCCAGGTGCACACCCGAGGAGAACACCGGGTCGATGAAGCACGCGGCGTCCCCGACGAGGACCATTCCGGGGCACCACAAGACGGTCCGGTCGTAGGAGTAGTCCTTCCGCACCCGGAGCCGGTCGTAAGGTGGTTCGGTCGCGCGGCGAGCGTCGCGGAGGAACTCGGCGATGAGTGGGCAATCATCGATCAGCGAGGCGTAAGCCACGTCGGGATCGCCCTGCACCCTGTCCGCCGATTCGTGTTTGACGACGGCTCCGACGCTGGTCAAGGTGTCCGAAAGCGGGATGTACCAGAACCAGCCGTCGGCGAACGACGCGCACAGGATGTTCCCGGCGTGGGGCGCGGGCATCCGATGGCCGCCCTCGAAGTACCCGAACAGCGCCAGATTCCGGAAATGCGGCGAATACTCGCGGGCACCGCCGACGTCGTGATGGAGCCTGCTGCGGTGCCCCGAGGCGTCCACGACGAATCCGGCCGTCGCCAGCCGCTCGCGTCCGGTGTCGTCGGCGTAGCGGACGCCGGCGATCCGGCCGCCCTCGCGGATCGTGCCGAGTGCCCGGTGTCCTTGCCGGACTTCGGCACCGAGACGGCGTGCGCCGTCGAGCAACAGCAGGTCGAACCGGCTGCGCTCGACCTGGTACGCGTACGACGTGGGCCCCGCCATCCGGTCGGAAGCGGCGAAGGAGAACGTCCACGGTTCGGCGCTGGTACCCCATTTGAAGGTGCCACCACCTTTGCGGACGAAGCCCGCCCGCTCGATCTCGTCGCGCAGTCCGAGCATGGCGCAGATCCCGTGGATCGTGGCGGGCAGCAGGGATTCCCCGATCTGGTAGCGCGGGAAGACGTCCTTGTCCAGCAGCAGCACTCGGTGACCTTCCGCGGCGGTGAGCCCGGCGACGGTGGAGCCGCCCGGTCCGCCGCCCACCACGATCACGTCGTAGTCGTCCATGGCGACTCTCCTTTCATAAGGGTGGGGACGAGTTCGGCGAGCCGGGCGACCGTGCGGCGCAGCAATACGTCCCGCAGCGAACACGGCACTCCGCGCGCCCGCAGCCGTGCGGCGAGCGCCGCGGCGGAAAGGCTGTGACCGCCGAGGGCGAAGAAGTCGCTGTCCGCGTCGACCGCCGGAATCTCCAGTTGGGCACGGAACGCGGCGGCGACGAGTTCCTGCGCGGAGGTCAGCACGCTCGCACTCGGTGCCGGGGCGAGTGGCGCGAGGGCGGTCCGGTCGATCTTCCCGTTCGGCCCGAGCGGCATCGCCTCGATCGGGAGCACGGCGGAGGGCAGCAGATAGGTCGGCAACATCGCCCGCAGCCGTTCACTCACCTCAGCGAGAGTGCCTGTGCCGAGCACGACGTAGGCGACCAGCCGTGGCTCGGCGCCTTCGGCTCGGACCACGGCCTGCCGGATGCCGGGCAACGCGAGCAGCGCGTGCTCCGTCTCCCCCGGTTCGACCCGATGCCCGCGGATCTTGACCTGATCGTCCAGTCTGCCCAGCCATTCCAGCCGGCCGTCCACCGCGAGACGGCATCGGTCGCCCGTCCGGTACCGGCGTTCTCCCGCGGTGACGAACCGGTCCGCGGTCAACTCCGGCGACCCGAGGTAACCGAGGGCGAGACAAGATCCGCTGATCAGCAGCTCGCCGGGCTCCCCGATCGGCACCGGCCGCAGGTCCTCGTCGACCACCTGCGCGGCGGTGTTGCCGATGGGCCGCCCGATCGACGGCGTCGCGCGCTCGTCGAGTCGGCAGGCAGTGGTGAACACCGTGCACTCGGTCGGCCCGTAGAGGTTCACCGCGGTGACGTCCGGGGCTTCCCGCAGCTGTGACCAGAGCTCCTGTCCGATGGCCTCTCCGCCCATCAACAGCAGCCGTGGGCGATTCCGGCCGTCGAGCAGTCCGGCCTCCAGCAGTGCCGACATCTGCGCGGGCACCGCTTCCACGACCGACAACCGGTGCTCCCGCACGAAGTCCACATAGGACTCCGGGTCCATCCGGACCGGATCGGGAACCAGATGCAGTTCGTGCCCGCCCGCCAACCACGACAGCGGGTTCCACGACGCGTCGAAGGACAGCGGCAAACCGTGCGCCACCCGTTGCGGGCCACGGCTCGCGGGGAAGAACCGATCGGCGAGTTCGCCGTACAGGTTGGCCAGGCTTTGGTGGCCGACCATCACTCCTTTGGGCGTGCCCGTGGAACCGGAGGTGTAGATGATGTACGCCGGACCTGCGACGCCTCTGGACAGCCGCAGCCCGTCTCGACCGGCGAGTTCCGCCTTCCAGTCCTGGTCCGACAGCACGACGTCCGCCCGCGGCGCGAGGCTCGCGGCGTCCGTCAGCACCACGGCGGGCCGGGCGTCACCGAGGATCACGTCCACTCTGGCGGCGGGCGAAACGGGATCGATCGGCAGATGGGCCGCCCCTGCCTTCGCTGTCGCGAGCACTCCCAGAACCGCGCGCACGGACCGCGTCATCCCGCAGGCCACCACCGAACCCGGCACCGCGCCCGCGTCCCGCAGTACCTGGGCGAGCCTGTCGCTCCAGACGTCGAGCTCGCGGAATGTCCAGGCGACCTCGTCCGTGACCAGGCATCGACGGGAGGGTGCCCGCTGAGCTTGGCGCTCGAACAAGTCGCACCAGGTCCCTTGAGGAAGCTGTCGTGTCCCTCCGTCCACCACGGACGGCGATGGCTCACTCATCGCGTGGCTCCTTGCCGGACCGTGGTCTCCGCGACCAAAGCCCAGAAACCGGCTTCCTGACCAGCGGTCAACATTCCAAGATGGCCCCCTGACACGACATGGCTCTCGAACCGCCCGGACGTCCAATCCCGCCACGCCCGGATGGCGTCATCGCCACCGGCGAAGACCGGGTCGTCTTCGCCCCGGACCGCGATGATCGGGCAGGACAGCATCGCTTCCGCAGGACCGGCGTAGTCGCTGGTCAGCCGCAGGTCGGTGCGAAGGAGATCCAGTACGTAGGCCCGGAACTCGGCCGGGCCGATCCGGCCGAGCAGCCGCGCCGCCTCGAACGCGCCGACCCTCGCGGCTCTCCCCCGCGCTCGCCGGTGCGGCGCGCACACCCCCGCGACGACCAACGCGGACGGCGCCTGATGTCCTCGGCGATAGAGGCGATGGGCCACTTCGAGTGCGACGAACGCGCCCATGCTGAATCCGATCAGCACGGTCCGCGAAAGACCGTCCCTGCCGAAGCGATCGAGGGCTTCTCGGGCGATTTCCTCGGCCAGCTCCTCGATCGATCCGGCGGGCGGCATGGCGAGCCGCTCACCGCGCCCCGGATACTCCGCACCCCACACTTCGGAACCGGACGAGGCACGAGCGAGCCCGCGCAGACCGAGAGCCGTTCCCCCGGCAGGTGGAAAGCACAGACACCGGGGACCAAAACCCGTTCCTATGTCCATTGTGGACAGACGTATGAGGGCAGTGTTCATTGCCGCGTTCTCCCGAGCCGGTCCATCGACGGAAACACCCGGGCGTCACGCACCCAGGTGTCCACCATGGACAAAGAGGTATCCGCCGCCATGACGGCAAGCGACTTTTCACGATGTCGCGCCACCCCGGTGAAGACCGGGTTCCGCGCCGATGACGCGCCTTGACGAAAGCCGGCCTCGCCGGACTCGTCTCGCCCGCACCTTTGGGTGATTCCGCGACCGCGTCGACCGCGGGAAAGGTGCGAGACTCCTTCCTGCTCCCTCTTCCGTTACGTACTAACCGTCAGAGGTGGTAGCCCGAAAGATACGGCGCCGTTAGCCCGTCCGGGGTAACAGTTTGATGGCGAGCACAAACCGGCTGCAAGAGGCGGTGAAACCGTCCTCTCGCTCCCTCACACGGGCTACCTCAGGTGTGGCTTCGCTACCCGGCGAGGCGGTGGTCACGGGCCGGCGCGAGCGCGGCGGGCCGGGGCAGGCCGAACACCGACAGGTCGATCGACTCGCCGAGGACGCGATCGCCCGCCGCGTTGGGGTGGTAGCAGTCGTTCCGCCAGGCCTCGCGGATCACCGTCGGAGCGACGGGATCGCGCAGCACGACGTCGAAGTCCAGCACCGAGTCGAACGTCCCGGACTTGCGGATCCAGTCGTTGACCGCGAGCCGGGCCTGTTCCTTCGAGCCGCCCGCCGCGTTGCACATCGGCAGGATCGTGGCACCGATCATCTTCAGCCCGGCGGCGTGCACCCTCGCCGCGATGGTCCGCATGGCGTCGATGACCTGAGCCGCGGGCGCGGGCGGCGCGTGGTCGCCGCCGCCGAGGTCGTTGGTGCCCTCCAGAAGCAGTACGTGAGTCACGCCGGGGAGCGAAAGCACATCGCGGTCGAGCCGCGACGGGGCGGGCGGGCCACAGCACTGGTTGGTCGGGTCGTACGGGTTCGGCTGGACACTGACCGTGTTCCCGCTGATGCCGGCGTTGGCCACCGAGAGCCGCCGAGCCGGGGGCAGTTGCCCGATCCGCGCCGCCAGTACGTCGGTCCAGCGCGGGCCACCACCGAAGGCGTTGTAGCCATCGGTGATCGAATCGCCGAGGGCCACGATGGTGCCGCGCGCGGCGGAGACGGCGCTGACGGCGTCCACCCACCACAGGTTGCCGGGCGAGAAGGCGCCGTACGCGGCCCCCGACTCGTCCGATCCGGCGTCACCGGGCCCGGCGGACAGGAACGAACCGGGAGTGTCGGTCTCCGGCGGCGGGAAGGTGTGGTCGTTGATCGGAGAGCCCGGCGCGTACACACTCACCGCGACGTGGTCGCCGGACCGCACGGTCAGCGGCAGCGGGTCGCTCCAGACGCTGCCGCCCGGCGGCACCGTCACCGTCCGCCTGAACCCGAACGTGGTACGGCGGTTCGACCCGGGCACCAGCGCGGGCGAATGCGTCGCGGGCTGCAAACCGACCCACGCCGAGCGCACGACCAGCGGGGTGCCGCCGAACGGGTTGCCCAGCCGGATACGCAGCGCCGCCCCGTTCGCGGTGACAGTGAGAACGTTGCGGATCGTGGCGTCGGGAGCCGTGCCGTGCACCCCTTGGAGGGAGGACTCGGTCAGCGTGATCGCGTGCGGCCAGGCCCCATCCGATGGCGCGGCTTCCGCCGTCGCCGGGGTCAACACCGACGCGGCGATGGCGAGAACAGCAACCGTTCGACGCATGCGCATGAAGACACTCCCAGGCCGACGACACCGATACCGTACGGGATTGGTCCCTGACGGGCACCGACGCCGTACGCGGCCGATGCCCGTCAGGAGCTGATCAGGACGAGGAAACGGAATAGCTGTTCGAGGTGAAGTTCATTCCGCCGCTGGACGAGGTGATCTCGAAGCCGAACTGGACTTCACCGACCGTCACGTCGCCGTACCAGCCGCGGTTCTTGATCCAGTTCATGATGGCCAGCACGTCCACCGAACCCGAGTTCGTGTTGGAGGTCCGCAGGAAGGAGAACACCGCGTTGGCACCATTGCTCCCCCGGTAGACGTCCCACGTGTGACCGCCGACCGAGACCGTGGTCTGCTTCGACCCGATCGCGCCCACCGCGCCCTGCTTGTTCATCCAGAGCATGATCTCGTAAGCGTTGTTGTTCGCCCAGATGTCGTACGCCGTGGCATAGGCGCCGTTTCCTGGCCTGGATACGTTGAAACTGCTGGAAAGGCTCCGCAGCCCGCTCAGCTGGCGGCCGATGTTCTTGGCCGAATGCGGATACGACTTCACGCCGCCGGTGTTCGGGTGGTTCGCCCAGACACCGAAGTTGCCCGAGGAGTTCGCCCAGATCGACTGTGGGCCGGCACCGCCGCCCCAGACGTTGTTGCGGACGGTATAACCGTTGTTGGACCAGGACGCCCACTTGTCCGAGGAACTCCAAGTGGCGGCCTGAGCCGTACCCCCGATCACCAGGGTGGCGACCAACGCCATAACGACACTGCTCATCAAGGATCGTACTGAACTACGCATGGCCGGATTTCCTTCCGTGCATCATTGCGCGGATAGCGGTGAAATAGGCGCCGGATATCGAAGCGCTTCGACAAAGTGTCGCAGGAAGCGGGCTTAAGGGTCAAGAGCCGCTTGAGTCGTGAGCGGCGGCTCTGCTCGCGTGAAGTACCTGATGGCCCCCTTCCTTGCGCTAGGCGCAAGGAAGGGGGCCATCATGTACTGGGGAAGGTGTGACTGCTGGAGCTGTGAGGCAAACGTGGCGATGACCGAGTCCGTGAAGGGCTCCTCTTTTGAGGGACCCGTATTTGCTTACCCACTGGTGTGGAGCGTGCGCCGAGTGCCGGTCCACAGGCCGTGATCGGCACGAGCTTGATCAACGGAAGATCGCAACCGAAATCACCTAGGCACCTAAGACACCCTTGATTCTATTGAGGGGTAAGGCAAACGTGGCGTGTTCGGGTGGGATGGTGGTCTGGGTGACGTGGCGCCGCACTCGCGTGCTCAGAGACGAGTCTCGCGTGCTTGGAGGCGTAACACCCGAGTGCGGGATCCTGGCACGCGAGTCCCGTGTCTGAGCACGCGAGTTACACCTTCGCACTGCCCGCCACCCCGACGAACAGGCCGCCCACAAGCACGACACGTTCGGCCTTCTTCTCAATAACCCGAATCGCCACTCACGAGACGAGATAGGCGCCGCCCGGACGCGTGTCCAGCCGGATCGTGTCGGTTCCGGTCCGCGTCCACCGGACGGGCTTGCCCGTATGCGCATCCAGGACCCGGAACGACTTCTCGAACAGGTCGTTCTTCACCGACACCTGTCCTCCCCTATCGGCGCACAGCCGCAGTTCGACGGCTTGACCGGCTCGCCAAGTGGCGCCCACGGTGAACGCCCCACGGGCCCGCAGGCCGTTCACCTGCCCGGTAGGCCAGGCCGCGGGCAGCGCCGGGAGCAAATGCACCGTGCCGGTCTGGCTCTGCACCAGCATTTCCGCGACCGCGGCGGTGGCGCCGAAATTGCCGTCGATCTGGAAAGGCGGATGGTTGTCCCACAAATTCGGCAACGTCTGGAAACGCAGCTGATCGCGGAAGGCCGCGAACGCCGATTCGCCCTTCAACAGCCGAGCCCAGAAATTCGCCTTCCATGCCCGGCTCCAGCCGGGTGCGCCCGCACTTCCGCCCCCTTCGCGCGCGGTCAGTGATTTCTCCGCGGCCGCGGCGAGTTCCGGCGTGCTGAGTGGTGAAATCTGCCTGCCCGGATGCAACCCGTAGAGATGCGACACGTGCCGGTGGGTGTCGGCGGGGTCGTCCAGATCCTCTTTCCATTCCTGCAGCTGTCCCCATGATCCGACGCGCAAGCCCGGATCCAGTCTCGCCCGTGCCGCGGCGACCCTGGCGCGGAAAGCCCGATCGCCGCCGAGGGCTTCTCCCGCCTCCAGCACGTTGGTGAACAGGTCCCACACGATCTGCTGCGACATCGCCGCTCCGGCGGTGTACGGGCCGTGCTCCGGGGAATAGGACGGAACCGCGACGAGTTTCCCGTCCCGGGGGTCGGCGACGAGTGAGTCCAGCCAGAACGCCGCCGCGTCCCGCAGGATCGGGTAAGCCTTCTCGCGCAGGAAGGCGCGGTCCTGGGTGAATTCGTAGTGTTCCCAGAGGTGCCTCGACAACCAGGCCGCGGATTCGGGGAACCAGAACGCGGTCGGCCAGTCGTGGACGCCGGTGTAGTCGAAGGTGTTGGTTTCGTTGTGCAGCACGAAACCACCGGCTCCGAACATGGTCTTGGCGGTTTCCCTGCCACGCGGCCGAAGCCGGTCGATGAACTCGAACAGCGGTGGCGTGGTCTCGCCGAGGTTCGTGACCTCGGCGGGCCAGTAGTTCATCTGAAGATTGATGTTGACGTGATAGTCGGACGACCACGGTGCCGACGAATACGGATTCCAGACTCCCTGCAGGTTCGCCGGGAGCGAGCCTGGCCGCGACGAGCTGACCAGCAGATACCTGCCATAGTTGAAGAACAGCACCTCCAGCGCCCGGTCGGCCGCGCCCGCCCCGCCGGTGTAGGCGGCGAGGAGCTTGTCGGTCGGCACATTCGGCGTCTGCTGGCCGATGTCGAGCGTGACCCGGTCGTACAGTGCGCGATAGTCGCGTTCGTGCCGGGCGAGCAGGTCGTCGAACGACCTCCGCGCCGCGGCATCGACCGTCGCGCCGACCCGCCGATGCGGGGGCAGGCCGACGTAGTCCGGATACCGGTGGACGTAGTCGGTGCCCGCGGCCAGCACCAAGGTCACCGAGTCGGCGCCGGACACCGCCACCCCGGCGGCGGAATCGGTCCGGCTCCCGCGCTGGTTCCGCACGAGTAGTTGCGCTTCGAGCGCCATCCCGTTGTCCGCCAGCTCGCCGGCCAGTGTCATCCGGCCGTTGGAGACGGACACGGTCGACTTCGGGTGTGGCGAGGTGAGCTTCGTGGTGAACGACACCGCGCCCGGACGATCCGCGCTCACCCGGACGACGATCACGCCGTCCGGGTGGCTCACGAACGACTCCCGCGTGTACCGCACCCCATCGGCGACGTAACCGACGCGGCTCAGTGCCCGGGAGATGTCCAGCTCCCGGCGGTAGTCCTTGACCTCGGCCGGTTCGGCTCCGGCCAAGTAGACGTCGCCGAAACTCTGGTAGCTGCCGTACGCCCGTTTGGGCTGTCCCAGCAACGCGGCCATCGCTTCGGGCTGCTGCGGTCCTTTCTCCAGGATCGCTTTCCGCGCCTCCGCCAGCGCGGTGGGCCGCGGCGACTCCCAGTTGCCGCCCGTGTAGGCGGGATCGGCGCCGGGACCACCGGACCACAGCGATTTCTCGTTGAACTGCAGGTGCTCCTGCGCGATCCCGCCGTAGACGGTGGCGCCGAGCGCGCCGTTGCCGATGGGCAGGGTCTGGCTTTCCCATTCCGTGGCGGGCCGGTCGTACCAGAGCGCCTGCCGTTCCCGGGTCGGAGGCGTGCCGCAAGCCGGAGCTCCCGGCAGGGCCTGCGCGGGCAGCGGCGCGAGGACGCCTGCCAGCAAGGCGCCGACGAGCAGCTGGAACCGGACTCTCACCACGGCACGCCTCCTTCGTTCACTTCGGGACCGCTACCGCAAGGAGAACGTGCTGATTCTCGAATCGGACGTGAAGACGAGGTAGACGTCTTGCCGCCCGCTCAGCCCGGACACCGTCGCGGAGGTCGTCGAGTACTTGTACTTGTCGCCGGTGCTGGTGATCTGCGCCGTGCCCACCAGTCGTCCGCGCGGGCTCCCGAGCCGGATTTCCACAGTGGACGCTCCCGGTTGGACGCGAGCCGTCTTGGCCGTGAACGTCTTCGCCCCGGAACGGAAGTCCACGTCACTGAAGCGCAGCCAATCTCCCGCGCCGACACCGACCGCGTCCCCGCGGGCCTTGCTTTCGTCGACCAGCTCGACACCCGAGTAGTCGTCGAAGTCGATCGCCCTGGTGTCCTTGGTCAGATCACGCGGCGGGATCTGCTCGCCCCGGACGGGGAGCGCCGACCGCAGCCGGATGTCGGTGGCGGAGGCCCCGACCATCACCTCGTGGACGGAGGACTCCAGCACCCACTTGCCCCGGGTGACGTCCCAATGCCTGAGGTCGGGCACCGACAGGCGCACCGTCTTGCTCTGCCCCGGCTCGAGGTTCACCCGCTGGAAGGCACGCAGCTGCTGATTCGGCTGCTGGTCCCGGGAGCCGAGCTGGTGGGTGTAGAGCTGCACCACCTCGTCACCGGCACGTTTCCCGGTGTTGGTCACCTTCACCGTCGCCTCGAACGTCCCTTGTGGACCCGCCTTGCCCAGCCGCAGATCGCTGTAGCGGAATTTCGTGTACGACAGGCCGTGCCCGAAGGAGTAGAGCGGGTCACCGTTGAAGTACTGGTAGGTGGTGCCGCGTTTCATGATGTCGTAGTCGAGGATGTCCGGCAGCTCGGAGTCCGAGCGGTACCAGGTCTGGGTGAGCCGACCGGCCGGGTTCACGTCGCCGTACAGCACGTCGGCGAGCGCGTTGCCGGTCTCCTGTCCGGCGTGCGAGGTCCACACGATCGCCGGGATGTTGTCCTGCTCCCAGTTCAAGGTCGTGGGGTAGCTGTTCTCGACCACCACGACGGTGTTCGGGTTCGCCTTGCGCACGGCCTTGATCAGCTCGCTCTGGGTCTCCGCCAGCGCGGTCGTGGTGCGGTCGTGGTCTTCCCGGCCGTTGATGAACGGCATGCTGCCCACGACCACGACCGCCGTTTCGGCCGATCGTGCCGCGTTCACCGCGCTGTCGATACCCGAGGTGAGCTGTTCCTTGCGAAACTTGGTCGCACCGGCCGCGTTCGGCGAGCCCAGGGTCAGCGTGCCGTCGGCGGCGACGGTGAGGTAGCTGTTCGGCCCGTCCCAAGCGTTCGGGATCTCGTAGCCGGCGTACCTGATCACGACCGTGCCGTCGCCCGCGTCCTCCAGTTTGAACTGCTGGTGGACGAACCAGTCACGCGGCTGCGGTGCCTGGTTGAGGAACGGGCTGGTGGCGTCGGCGAGGTTCTGCCGCTCGACGTACTTCCCGTTGGCGACACTGCGCAGGGTCAGCACGCCGTCGCCCCAGTTGAAGGCGTCGAACTGTTCCGTGGCCCCGACGCTGGTGGCGCCGGCCTTGAGTACCGCGCCGGCGTCGCCTGCCCCACCGCTGAGATACCTGCCGGTGGCGGCTTCGCGCAGGGCGATCCGGTCGACGGCTTCGGTGTCGGTGACCTTCGCACCGGCGCCCAGCCGTGCTTTGATCCCGTCCACGGGAGTCACCTTGTACGGCAGCCCGCCGGAGTACCAGTCGGTGTACAGGGTCTTCTCCAGCGGCCCGATGACCGCGACACTGCGCTTCGGGTCGAGCGGCAGGGCGCCGCGGTCGTTCTTCAGCAGCACCATGGCCTCGGCCGCCGACTTACGGGCGAGCTGCCGGTGCGCCGGGCTGTTCACCACGTCCTTGCCGATCTTGGCGTACGGGCCACCGTCCGGGTCGAAGTCACCGAGCCGGAAACGGACGCTCAGGACGTGCTTCACCGCCTTGTCGATGTCCGACTCGGCGAGCAGTCCCTTGGCCAGCGCGGAGTTGATGATCCCGATGGTGGGCGCGGGGTTCTGGTTGTCGACGGTGAAGCCGTCGAGACCGGCTTTGAGTGCGGCCGAGAAGCCTTCTTCGTTGGTCTTGAAGTACTGCTCGGAACCGGTCAGGTTGTACGGCGCGGACGCGTCGCTGACGTTGTAGAGCGTCTTGTCGGTCCAGCTCCGCACGACCTCGTCGAGATCGGGGTTGACCGTCGCCGGCCGTCCGTTGACGAGGTTGTACGACCCCATCACGCCGGTCGCCGCGTCGGCCGCGATCGCCGGTTTGAACGCCTGCTCGTCGTATTCACGCAGCACCCGCGGGCGCAGGTTGGACGACGTGGTGTCGCGGCGGATCTCGTTGTTGTTGGCCAAGTAGTGCTTCAGTACCGGAGCGGTCTTCAGGTACTGAGGGTGCTCGCCCGTCATCCCCTTCCCGTACGCCGTCGAAATGGCCCCTGTCAGCAAGGGGTCTTCCGAGTAGCCCTCCTCGTTGCGCCCCCATCGCGGATCACGCAGCAGGTTGACCACCGGCGCCCACAGCTGGAGACCCCAGAATCCCGGGTCCTGCGAGTGGTAGCCGCGCGCCTCGTCACCGACGACCGAGCCGACCTGCTTGATCAACGCCGGGTCCCAGGTGGAGGCGAGCCCGATCGCCTGCGGGAAGACCGTGGCGTTCGCGGTCACGACGTTGCCGTTCTTCCGCTCCGTCGTCCAGCCGACGCCGTGCAGCGCCTCGGTCCCCGTTTTGAACTCGGGGACGCCGAGTCGCGGGATCGCGGGTTGGAACTGGTGCAGCAAGGACACTTTCTCCGCCAGGGTCAACCGCTTCACCAGATCGTCCACCCTGGTGTTCAACGGCAGCGCGGGATTGCGGAACGGGTAAGCGTTCAGCTCGTCCGCGACAACGGGTGAGGCGAGGCCCATGGTGAGGGCGACCGCCATAGCGAACATTCCCGTCCTGCGTAGGCGGGTGAAGAGAGCTGCTCTGCTCATCGGGGACTCCATCGCGGGAAAATCGAAGCGCTTCGACGAATGGCCGGGGACTTGTCCCGGCTATTTTCGAGGTGGTGGCGATCAATCGGTGACCAAAGGAGGGAAACGGGTTGTCGAAACGATTCGGTCCTGTGTCACGGCGATGTTAGCGGACCGGACACGACGAGACAATGGCTCATCTTCCAGCCCGTGCTGGGGCCACCTCCAGCTTCCGTCGCTCGTCGGGAAACCGCTTTCCCGTCGGGTGCTACCCAGGAACTCGGTCGCCCACCAGCGCCAGGCACTGGATCGCGGCCAGCACGTATTACGCCGTCGCGTTGGTCGACACCCACGATCTTCCCGCGCCGTCTGGTGGCCGATACCGCGCGGCGGGCGAGATACCGGCGGGCACGGCGTGGGCACTCCACTTGAGCGAGCCGTCAGGCCAGTATCCGATGGGCCAGCTCTGTACCGGCACCTCGACGCCGTCCGGGCTACGCAGCCCGAACGGCGAACCCGGCTGCAAGCGGCCTTTCGGCCAAGGCGCTTCCCAGGTCACCCCGACCATCTCGCCAGGAGGGCGACCGTCGAGGCAGCGCATCTCGGTCGGTTCGCCAGGCTCCGCCGCGTGCACGGCCGGAACAGGAAGCGCCAGCGGCAGCGCGGAACCCGTCCCTGCGACCACACCGCTTTCCACAGCGTCCGTCGAGTGAGTAAGGACATGCCGAACCTGCAAAGGATTTCTGGCGTCCGCGGCCGAATTCCGGCAAGTTCAGGAAAGCGCTTTCCTGAGGCGGGCACAAGGGGTGACTTTTCGCTGTCACCCATGCGGCCGTGTCACCGTCCAATAAGGACATCACCCGCCGATCACTCCTCCCCGGCAGACTCACCCGAACCCGACTCACAACGTGTTAGCGTTAACAGCGCACGCCGGACGACGACCGGCGAACCGGACATCGGAGGCTCGGGAATGAGCGTGGTTTCGAAGGCCCCCACCGTCGGCAAGGAGCACCTCGGCACCGTCGACGGCGAGGACGTGCACCGGTACGTCCTCGCCAACGAACACGGCGTCACCGTGCGGATCCTCACCTACGGCGGGGTCGTCCAGTCGGTGCACGCGCCCGATCGCGACGGCCACAGCGCCAACGTCGTCCTCGGCTTCGCGGACCTCGCCGGTTACGTCGCGAACAACCGCCCTGACGCTGCCCGGGTCTTCCTCGGCGCCATCATCGGTCGTTACGCGAACCGCGTCGCGGGCGGCCGCTTCACCCTCGACGGCCAGGAGTACCGGCTCCCGCTGAACAACGGCGAGAACAGCCTGCACGGCGGCAGCGAAGGCTTCGACACCAAGGTGTGGGCGGCGACCGACCTCGCCGACGCGGACGCCGCCGGGGTCCGGCTCACCCGCGTCAGCCCAGCCGGGGAACAGGGCTATCCCGGCACCCTCACCACTGAGGTGGTCTACAGCCTCGACAACCGGAACCGGCTGACCATCGGCTACCAGGCCACCACGGACGCGCCGACGGTCGTCAACCTCACCAACCACACCTACTGGAATCTCGCGGGCGAAGGCTCCGGCGACGTCCACGATCACTGGCTGACCCTCAACGCCGACCATTTCTCCCCTGTCGGTCCGGGCCTGATCCCGGCCGGTGACCCAGAACCGGTCGACGGCACGCCGTTCGACTTCCGCCGTCCGGCCCGGCTCGGCGCCCGCCTCCACCTGGACGATCCCCAGCTGCGTGCCGGACACGGATACGACCACAACTGGGTGCTCAACCGGAGCGACACGACGTCGCTCAGCGTCGCCGCGCGTGCCTGCGATCCAGTGTCCGGCCGCGTTCTCACCGTGTTGACGACCGAACCCGGCCTCCAGTTCTATTCGGGTGCTTTCCTCACCGACGCGCTCACCGGCACCGGCGGCCGTCCGTACGGCCCCGGTGCCGGTTTCGCCCTCGAAGCGCAGCATTTCCCCGATTCGCCGAACCGGCCGGACTTCCCCAGCACCGTCCTGCGGCCGGGGCAGACCTACCGGCAGACGACCGTTTACGAACTCGGCGTCGCCGACGGTCCGGACGGGTCGTGGGGGGGGGGGTGGGGTTTTGCCCCAAACGCCCCCCCCCAACAACGGGGCCGAAACACCCCCCCCCCCTCCCCGGCCCCGGCCCCCCCCTACTCTCGGCCCAAGGCCC